>JBBISF010000093.1:0-2753 GCA_037441425.1 Verrucomicrobiia bacterium | reverse complement strand
GCATGGTGCGCGACTACGCCGTCGAAGCCTATCTCCCCGCCGCCAAACGTGGCGGCGCAACCATCACCACCGCCGAACAAGCGTGGTAGTTTTCCGCAACCACGCCACCCATTGCCGGTCCAGCGACGGCATCAGCGTTTCCAGCGGCGTCCGGCCACACCGCACCGCGATCACCAACGTCCAGACCAGCAGGGCGAATCCGGCAGAGAGATTCTGCCACGAGTAGAACGGCCAGGCGTGCCGGTATTCCACTGCCCAGTTCGAGAACGGCCACAGATAATAAATCTCCCAGCCCTGTCCCGAACCCAAGTAGTCCAGCACCAAATGCAGGTGGAACAAGCCGAAATACAATATCCCGGCCTGTAATTTCCTCTCCGAAAACGTCGCCAGGATCCCCGCCAAGACGAGCCCGGCCAACAGATTGTGCACAAGCTTGTGATGGTAATCCCAGTACGCTTCCTCACTGACGAGAATTCCCAACCCATCCAAGTCCGACAAGCTGGCCGCCAACATGCAGAACAACCGCTCTCGTGGCGTAAGCTTGAAGCAATTGCCCAAGCACCACCCGGACATCACATGGGTTTGGACGTGCAATTATGCGATGCCGTGCCGCATTTTTGCGGCGCGGACGGTGTTGTGCATGAGCATCGCGATGGTCATCGGCCCAACCCCACCGGGCACGGGTGTGATGCGCGAAGCTTTGGGCGCAACCGCATCAAAGTCCACGTCACCAACCAGCCGGTAGCCTTTGTCGGCGGTCTTGTCTTCAACGCGGTTGATGCCGACATCAATCACAACGGCGCCTTCGCGCACCATATCGGCTTTCACGAAGCGCGCGGCGCCGATGGCGGCGATCAGAATGTCCGCACTGCGGCAAATGCCGACCAAATCGTGGCTCCGGGAATGGCAGACGGTGACGGTCGCGTTGGCGTTCTTCGCCTTCTGCGAGAGAATCAAAGAAACCGGACGGCCCACGATCCGGCTGCGGCCCAGCACCACCACGTGCGCGCCTTCGATCTTCACGCCGCTACGGATGAGAAGTTCATGAACCCCGGCCGGAGTGCACGGCGCAAAACCGGTGGGATCACCAAGTGCCAGTTTGCCGACGTTGACGGTGTGGAAACCATCCACGTCCTTGCCGGCATCCACCGTGTTGAACACTGTATCTTCCGAAATCTGGTCAGGCAGCGGCGCCTGGACAAGAATGCCGTGGATGTTGGCGCGGGCTTTGAGGTCGCGGACGATCTTCAGCAATTCCGTTTCGCTGGTGGTCGCCGGCAGGTTGATGCGCTCGGAGTACAATCCCAACCAGGCGCACATTTTGTCCTTCATGCCCACGTAAGCGGCGCTGGCCGGATTGTTGCCCACCAGAATCACCGCCAAGCCGGGCATGAGGTTGTGAACGTCTTTCAGCCGGCGGACTTCGGCGGCGGTCTCGGTATTGATTTTTTCGGCAATGACTTTGCCATCAATCAGGTTGGCTGACATCGGGTTCCAATCCGCAGGTGTGACGGACACGTTTACCACGCAATATCAATGCGATCCACCGCGAGCACAGGATAACGCTCGTCCTTGCGCCACGTCTCGTCGCCGAACACGCGCACGGATTTGCCGGTGTACCGCTGCAAGTTGATCTTATCGGTTGTGAGGTAGCAGATGCGGTGATCCATCCGGTCTTCCTCGGGCGTCCGCAATTCGTAACTGGCAGGCGCGTTGGTGGCGTTGGCCACAGCTTCCACAATCCCCTCTTTGATCACGTATTGAACCATCACCTCGGGACCGGTGCTGACAACCTTGACTTCCGGTGCCGCAGGCGGGGCCGGAGTCGGCGTTGGCACTGCTGGCGGCGGAGCAACCGCGCTGACCGGTGTCGCCGCCGGCGCGGGGGCGGGTGCCGGCGCGGCAATCGCCACCAAGTCCGCTGAAATCCAGCCACTGCAATTCCCGGTCGGTTTGATCTGGGTCCACTCACCATGCGTGCCCACCGCTTCCACCTTGTCGCCTTGGGCCAGCTTGCCGATCTCCCGGAAATTCTTGCCCGGCCCGCAGTGGACGTTGACGGCATGGGCGTTGGCGGCGCCGTCGGCAATGAGTTTCGTCATCACGAAACACTTGGCGGTTGCCGGCAACCCAATCCGCAACCATTCGCGCGGCTTGCCGGCTTCGGTCACGCTTTTCGTCTCGCGGATCTCAATCGTGTCGCCCTTGTTGAGTTGCACCACCACCTCGGCGGTCGTGCTGGGCCGCGAACGCACGTTACAATGATTACCCCGAACGGTGCCGGTCTCGCCGGTCACCGCCGCTTTCGCGACCGGCGCTTCACCGCTGTCGGCGCGCGTACCGGTGACGCCGACCGCGAGCAAGCCGGCGAGTGCCACACTAATCATGCATAAGCTGTTTGACTTCTTCATTGCTGAGATACCTCCATTGTCCTGTTCGTAAGTTCCCCAACTGAAACGAGCCAATCGCCAACCGCACCAATCGCCGCACCGGGTGGCCCACGGCCTCCATCATCCGCCGAATCTGCCGCTTCTTGCCCTCCCCAAGCACCAACCGCAACGACGTCTGTCGTTCACCGGGGCGGACTTCAAAAATCTTTTCGGCGCGCAACGTCTCGCCGTCCCTTTCCACCCCCTTGAGCAACCGGGCGATTTCGTCGTCAGTCAACTTGCCCGTCACTTCCGCCAAATACGTCTTTGGCATCTTGTAGCGGGGATGGGCCAGTCGCAAGCCAAAAGTGCCATCGTTGGTCA
>JBBISF010000092.1:0-3384 GCA_037441425.1 Verrucomicrobiia bacterium | reverse complement strand
GCTGGTCATGACAAGCGCAGTGTGCTCGACTAACTTACCGTTTGAACACTTCAGCCTGACTCCGGCATTGGACGGCCACAATCTACTGGCTGCCGAGAAATATGGTTCGCAAATCCTCACGATCAATCCTGATGATGGATCATTAGTGGGCACGCCGCTGCAAACCGAGCTCAATGTAATTTACAGCCTAACGTTGCACGGGGGACAAATCTGGGCTGCCGGATATTATTACAATTCGACGAACTCGGTTGAAGGGGTTTTTCGCCTCAATGCCGACGGCTCAATTGCCCAAACAATTCCGGTGCCTGGTGTTGATTCCGTCGTCTCCGATGGAACCGTTCTCTGGCCCAGTCAATGGGGCAATTACACGGCTCAAACGATTAGCGCTTGCAACTCCAATACAGGGGTTGTGGCCTCCCCCATTTTCGACACTTACGATTCCCAGTTTGCGGGGCGTGCTTTTGCCCAAAGCATGATTGACGGACTGGCGTATGATGGTGTTTATCTGATAGCGAACTGCCAGGGCGTGATCGTTAAAATGTCCACCAGTGGCATGGTGGTTTCCGACAAACGGCCCATTACCCCACTCCATGAGGGCGCGGCTTATCTCAGCGGCAAACTCTATCTGGGGGGACAATATCGTGTTGTTGCCTTTCAACCTTAGCCGGATGTCGCCCATCCTCCGAACACACCGCGCCTCCAGTGTCGGAGGCCGCGTTGGTTATGCCGGCGCCTTGCCGATGGGACTCGCCCTGATTGGCGTTGTACTACCAGTTTTGGCGGCAATGGGTAATTCCGTCGAACCCAGCACGACGACCAAACGAATCGACGATTATGTGCAAGTGGGAAATGGCGCTGATGGACGGCCATGTTATCAGTTTCACGCCAAGGTCTTGGAGAAGCGCCGGGGAAGGACGGGTGTTTGTCGAGCCACGCAGCCCGTACTGCGTTTGTTATCCCAAGGTGTGGAGTTCCTGTCCGTGACCGGTGACTGGGGCGAAAACGATTCGCAGGGAGTTTTTATCTTATATGGCAACGTCATGATTGCTTCAAGCGATGGACGCTACACAATTCGAACGCGGACGTTGCGGGTTTCGTCCACGGTGGCCCCGGTTTTGTCGGTGCTTTTGTCCACGGCTTGACCCATGAGATCGCGCGCGGAACCGCATTTCCCGCTGAGCGCCGTCAGAAACGGATCGTCAATTTCACTTTCGCCGAGCGGCCCGGCGTACACGGTTTTCCGGGCGGTGACGATGAGTTTCTCGGTGGTGGAGACAGTTTCCTCGTAGGCCTTTTTGATCAGCCCACGAGCGTGTTTGGGTGTGCCTGCCGGCGGTTCCGGGGCAGGCGTTACATCATCTGCCATACAATCCTCCTTGATTGTCGGGGCGTGAAACGAAGCGCGCCTCTTATACGGGCAGCCGAAATGGGCGTCAAGCCGGCTTTTTGCATAAAGTGCTGTGAAATGGCATACTTTCGTGACTAAACAGCATTTCTCCGTGTCTTTTCAGGGTTCCTCCGTGAAAAAACAAGGCTCCTGAAAGCCAAAACAAGACCGCTCTGACTCCCCACAACAGTCCTCCGTGTCAAAACATCATCCCTCTGTCATCGCACATCGTCACGGAGACTCCCGCCAAGGTTCCTCCGTCTCTAAACAAGGCCGCTCCGACACTGGCGATGATCGCTCCGAGCCGGAACATGATCCCCGCTTCATCCAACAAGACCGCTCCGTGCCCGGTGCAAATACGAGCCAGCGTTTCAGCCCCAAAATACACCCGATTGCTTTTCCCCCGTCGCCTGCCTACACTGCCGGCATGAAGGTGGTCACCACCGACCAAATCCGCCAACTCGACCAACGCGCCATCCAATCCGGCATCCCCGGCGAACAATTGATGGAGCAGGCCGGCTACGCCGTTGCCCGCACAACCGCCCGCCTGCTCAAAAAACAAGAGGCCAGCACCGTCGTTCTCTTTGCCGGCAAAGGCCACAACGGCGGTGACGCCATCGTCGCCGCCCGGCACCTCGCCGCGGCCGGCTGCCAGACCACGCTCGTGCTCGTCGGGCGGCCCGCCGCGCCGCTGACCGGCGTCGAAATTCTTCAATGGCCCTGCGAACCGCCGGCCGCCGCCGTCGTCGTGGACGGCCTGTTGGGCACCGGCCTCACTGGCGAAGTGCGCGAACCATACGCCGCCGCCATCCAGTTCATCAACCGGCAATCGGCCCACGTGATCGCCGTGGATGTGCCCTCCGGTTGGGGAACGAGCACGTGTGTGCGAGCGGACGTAACCGTCACCATGGGCCTTCCCAAGATCGATCTCCTGCAATCGGCGGCGACCGATTACGTCGGACACATTGAAGTTGCCGATCTCGGTTATCCGCGCGAATTCGTGGAAGACATTCCAAGCGATGTCGAGTTGATCACCGCGATGGACCTCGCGCTTCCCCAACGCCGCCGCACGGCGCACAAAGGCGATTTTGGTCACCTGCTCATCATTGCCGGCAACGAAGGCTACACCGGCGCCCCCGTCATCGCGGCCCATGCCGCCGCCCGCAGTGGCGTCGGCCTCGTCACCCTCGCCGTCCCGCGCCGCATCTACCCGATCGTGGCCGCCCACTGCCCGCCCGAAGTCATGCCGCGCCCGTTGGAGGAAACCACCCTGGCCGGGTTCGACGCGGTGGCGATCGGCCCGGGCTTGGGCGCGCGCTTCGACATGCGCCCGTGGCTGACCAAATTGAACGTGCCGGCCGTCCTCGACGCCGACGCGCTCAACGCGCTGGCGCCGCTGAAGCAACCGCTCCCGCCGGCTTGCGTGCTCACGCCGCATCCCGGTGAAATGGGCCGGCTCATCGGCCAATCCGCCCAAGAAGTGCAAGCCGACCGCTGGGGCATCGCCCGCCGGTTTGTAAACGAACACAACGTAACCCTCGTGCTCAAAGGTGCCGGCACGGTCGTCACCAATTCTGCCGGCAAACTCTGGATCAACTCGACCGGCAATCCCGGTATGGCCAAAGGCGGCATGGGCGACGCGCTGACCGGCATCATCGGCGCGTGGCTGGCGCAAGGGATGTCGCCACTGGCCGCCGCCCGCGCCGGCGTTTTCCTGCATGGTCGTGCCGGGGACTTGGCGGCGGCCCGCCACGGAGAAACCGCGCTGCTCGCCACGGATCTGATTGGTTGTTTGGGTGACGCCATTTCATCGTGCACTCGCTGATATTGCCGTTGGCCGGGGACGTGCTAAACTGTCGCGGTTGTGGATGCCGGCGTAGCTCAATCGGCAGAGCAGCTGATTTGTAATCAGCAGGTTATCGGTTCAAGTCCGATCGCCGGCTCCAGTCCTTCGCGGAGGGGTGGCAGAGCGGTCGAATGCGGCGGTCTTGAAAACC
>JBBISF010000091.1:0-3676 GCA_037441425.1 Verrucomicrobiia bacterium | reverse complement strand
GATCGAGGCCGGCTTCATCTGCAATTCGCCGCAGGAAGTCGCCGCCGGCAACGATCTACCGGCCTATTCCCGGCGGTTCGGCCAACAAATGGCATACCGGGGCGGCGTGGACAAACGCGCGATGGCGAAAGGCGGCCCGGCGATCCGTGCTGAGCTGGCGCGCTTGCAGCCGGCGATTGACGCCGGCGGCTTCATCCCCAGCTGTGATCACGCTGTGCCGTCCGATGTTTCTTGGGCCGCTTTCCAAGACTATTGCCGGCTGTTGGCGCAGGCGACCGGCTGGTTGGAATAGCAAGACTTGGCCGGCTCGGGGACTACCTACGTTTCAGACGGTTGGCAGGGATACCTCCGGTCAGTACCGCGCCCGGCGGCTGATGGAGCGCGCCACGGAAATGCTCTTGGAAGGAAATCTCCCCAACAAACAGATTACCGGCTTTTCTCCGAGCCAGTTCCGTCACCATCCCCACCGCAAGGAATAGGATGCTGTTTTCGTTTCTCGTGGAATGGCTTGACCAAGGCCACAAGGATGGTTGAATCTGCCTTCGACGAATTAGTATGCGTCTCAAACTCATCAGTTGCGAAGTGTTTCACCGCGAGATGTGCGCGGTGATCGCGCGCTCACCGAACCAGGTGGACCTCGAATTCCTGCCCAAAGGGCTCCACGACATCGGGTGCGTCGGGATGCTGGCGCGCTTGCAGGCGGTGCTCGACAAGGTGGACGAATCAAACTACGAAGCCATCCTGTGGGGCTACGGTTTGTGCAATAACGGCCTGGCCGGCCTGCGCGCGCGCTCCAAACCGCTGGTCGTCCCGCGGGCGCACGACTGTATCACGCTGTTTCTGGGCAGCAAAGAGCGTTATCTCGATTACTTCCAGCACCATCCCGGCGTCTATTTCAAGACCACCGGCTGGATCGAACGCGGCACCGCGACCGGCGAACTCAGTCAACTCTCGATCCAGCATCAGTCCGGCATGGACAGCACCTACGAAGAATTGGTCGCGAAGTACGGCGAGGACAACGCCAAGTTTCTCTACGAAGAGCTTTGCCAGCATACCCGGAACTACGGCCAGTTCACTTTCATCGCAATGGGCGTTGAGCCCAACGACAGCTACGAAAAGCAGACCCAGCAGGCCGCCGCTGACCGGGGCTGGAAATTCGAAAAGGTCAAAGGCGATATCTCCATGATCGAGCGGCTCATCAACGGCCCGCCGTGGGACGACAAGGAATTCCTCGTCGTTCCCCCCGGTCACAAAGTCGTCGCCAAATGCAACGCCGGCATCATAGCCGCGGAGCCAGGGTAATTCGTCTTGGCACTCGTCGTGAGCCGGCAGCCGCCGCGCAAGGCTCACGCGCCAAAAGACGCGGTCGCCACCGGCGCGTTCCAACAGACGCTCGGCGCCCAGCTCAAGTCACAACCAATTAACTGCCGGGTTCAGTGCTTGCCAAATCGGCGACCGTGGTCACGAGTCGCAATCCACCGGGCGGAATTGATGGTAGTGCCTGACACAAAACCACCTGCGCATGGCCGAATGAAACATCAACTGGGCATTGCGCCTGCTAGACTGGACAGCCAATCGTCATTGTCGCACCCCTGATACAACAATATGCTCGGACGAATCCGTCAATTAATGAACCGCAACGCGGCGGCGCCGACCGGGCCGCCCCGGACAACACGCCCCGCGTTAAACACCGCGCATCTGGTCGGCGGCCACGAAACAATTCTGGTGGCGGAAGATGAAACCGCCATGCTGGAGTACATCCGGGCCGCCTTGGAACTTCTCGGTTACAAGGTGTTCACGGCGGGCGATGGCGAGGAAGCGCTCCGGCTGCTGCAACAGCACCCACGACAAAAGATTGACTTGTTGCTGACCGATCTCGTCATGCCACGAATGGGCGGCAAGGAGTTGGCTTACCGGGCGCAGCCCCTCATACCTGATTACCGGGTCCTGTTTTGTTCGGCGTATCCCGGCCCACTGGCAACGCGCAACGGCATGTTCCCGCGGCACGTTCTCTTCCTCCAAAAGCCGGTCACCGTTGAGAAGCTGGCGGAAACCGTCCGCTGGGTGCTGGATGCGGCTCAGGAGTTACATGGCGAGAATGCCCCCGATCCGGAAGGTCGTCCGTCATCGCCCCACGATCTTCGCGTCGCCTGAAACGGCCCGGCTTCTACGGATTTGCGTTCAGGCGGACCAACCGGTAATCTCCCCCCACCAGCCATGACCAAACCGGCAGAAATCGCGCACCTGATTGATCATACATTGTTGAAACCGGAGGCGACGCTGACTGACATCGAGAATCTTTGCCGCGAAGCGGTGCAGTATGGGTTCTGGTCGGTTTGTGTCCATCCGGTGTGGGTGACGCGCGCCGCGGCCTGTCTGCGTAACTCACCCGTGCGGGTTGGGACGGTGGCCGGGTTTCCGTTTGGCGCCAATTTGACGGAAATCAAACTCCAAGAGGCGCGCTGCGCCCTGCGCGATGGCGCGCGCGAAATCGACATGGTGCTGAACATCGGCGCTCTCAAAAGCGGCGACGCCGCCTTTGTGTTGACGGACATTCGCGCGGTCGCGGCGGCGGCCCGGGAAGCCGGCGCGTTGAGCAAGGTGATTTTGGAGACGTGTCTGCTCACGACGGCGGAGAAGGCGCGGGCGTGCGAACTTTGTGTCCAAGCGGGCGCGGACTTCGTCAAGACCTCAACCGGCTTCAGCGGCGGCGGCGCGACGGTGGAGGATATTGCGCTGATGAGCCGGATCGTCAAACCCCAGGGTCTCGGCGTCAAAGCCAGCGGCGGCATCCGGTCGCTGACCGATCTGCAAAACATGGTGGCCGCCGGCGCGACGCGCCTCGGCACGTCGAGCGGCGTGAAGATCATGCGGGAATTGGCGGGCCAATCGGTGACGCCCGGTGCCGGGACTGATTAAAGGCCCGGCTGGTTAGGCCGTTGTCCAACCCGCGAAAGCTCACGGTCCATAATGATGAACGAAGCGGCGTCATGGCTGTTGTCCACACCGGTCGGCATGGTGGCGGGCTTGGCGGCGGCGCTCTGCCAGTCGTTCACCTATCTGCAATCCCGGCATTTCGTCGGCCACGCCGCGGGCGGGCGGTTGCGGCTGTTGTTGTTGGCGCATCTCATTCAAGGCGTGGTGGCGCTGGTGCTGCTGCCGGTACTGTGGCCGGGCAACATGCCGGTGTTGCGTGTGTATGCCGCGCCGTTGTTCTGGGAAAGCATCATGTATTTGTTTGGGCAAGCGTGCTTGTTCACGGCTTTGCGTTATACCGAGGCCTCGCGGGTGGCTCCCACACTGGGGTTTAAGATCGCGGTCATTGCCATGTTGTCGTGGTTGGCTTTGGGGCGCCGGATCACGGGCCCGCAGTGGATCGCCGTGGCGCTGGCCGTCGCGGCGGTGTGGTTGTTAAACGAGACAGGAGGTCGGCTGCCCGGTCGAGCCTTGGCGGCGGTCCTGTTGGCGTGCGTGGGCTATGCGGTGTCCGACATCTGCATTCGGGTGACGATGGAACGGTTGGCGCCGGTGTCGCCCTTGCGCGCGGCGTTGGTGAACGTGGCGCTGTCGTACACGGTGTGCGGTGTGGCGGTGTTGCCGCTCTGGTTACATGTGGGGACGGTGAGTTGGACCGATGTGCGGCGGGCAACACCATATGCGTTGACGTGGTTGACAA
>JBBISF010000090.1:0-3866 GCA_037441425.1 Verrucomicrobiia bacterium | reverse complement strand
GGTGAAAGCGGCGTTGGATCAGGTGACTCCGGTGATCGCGAGGGTGGATCGCGCGTTGCGGCATCTCGACGAGACGGTGCTCAGCACTTCCAGTCTGCATCACGCCGAGAACGTGTTGGTCAACGTGGATGCGGCCAGCAGTAATGCCGTGGTGCTGGTCCAAGATTTGAAGCAAGCGGTGGATGAGAATCGTCAACGGTTGAGCACGACGTTGCAGCAGTTTCAGGAAACGTCGGCTAATCTGAGTAGCGCGTCGAAACACGCGGATGCCTTGGTCGCTCGCGGTGACGAGCTGCTCACGAGCAAAGAGGCGGATGTTCGCGCCACCATCAAGAATCTCGCGGATGCTTCGGCGCGGTTGGATGCGCTCATTGTCGCGGCGCAGCAGGGAACCGGCACCGTCGGGCGGTTGCTGGTTGACCCCTCGTTATACGACGAAGTGTTGCAGCTGGTACAAAATTGGCGGCGCAACGGGATTCTTTCCCGGGATCGCAGACGGAATCGTCCTGTGCACGAGCCAGAGATCCCGCCGCGCACCAATTTTCAGCCCGCCCGTGCCGCGCCGGACGGCGATTCCTCTGAACATTAAGCGTTTTTGTCCTTGCCACCGCCGCCGGTCAGGAAGGGCAACGGTCTGGCCTCCAAGCTGCTTTTAATCCATCTGGAAGACAGGCAAACATGACCCTGACCGTCTTGCGAATTGTATTTCTGTTTCTGTGCGCGCTGGGCGGATGGTCCATTTCCCAGTTGCACGAGACGTGGTCGCAGTACCCGATGCTGGGCGCGATGGTGGGCCTCGGCGGGGGGCTATTGGTTGTCTGGGTGGACCGCGTGCTCAAGGGGTTCTCGCTGCGCGGACTATCGGCGGCCACCTTCGGGTTGTTTGTCGGCTGGTTGATCAGTTATTTCATCGGCAATTCCGTTTTGTTTTCTTTCATTGATCCGGAAACAAAACTGATCGCTCAAATCGCGCTCTACGTCGTGACGATCTACCTCGCGATGGTGATCTCATTGCGCGGCAAGGATGAATTCAACCTCGTCATTCCGTACGTCAAATTCCGCCGGGAAGAAAAGCCCGAGCGGCTTGTGTTGTTGGACACGAACGTCATCATTGACGGTCGCATTGAGCAGGTGTGCGCGACCGGGTTTCTGGACGCGGTGCTTGTCGTTCCGCACTTTGTCCTCAACGAACTTCAGTACATCGCCGATGCCGCCGATGAGACGCGCGCCGCGCGCGGTCGCCGCGGGTTGGAGGTGTTGAAGGCGCTCCAGCAAAATTCCCGCGTCGAAGTCAAATTCCACGAGGACGACGTGCCGGACGTCAAGGACGTGGACGGGAAACTTGTCAAACTGGCGAAGATGCTGCCGTCGGAAATCGTCACCAACGATTACAACCTCAACCGGATTGCCGAATTGCAGCACGTCCGGGTGCTCAATTTCAATGAACTGTCCAAAGCTTTGCGCCCCGCGCTGTTGCCGGGGGAGGCTCTCACGGTCCGGCTCGTCAAAGAAGGCCGCGAACCCGACCAAGCGGTGAGCTATTTGGAAGACGGCACCATGATCGTTGTGCATCGCGCCCGCCGGCAAGTCGGTCAACAAGTGGAAGTGGTCATTGAGAGCGTGCTGCAAACCGGTGCCGGCCGGATGGCGTTTGCGAATTTAATGAGTTCGGTTCCGCGGGCAACGCTAGACCTTGCCTCGGTAAACTGACTTCTGATAGTCTGCGGCGCATGGTCACCGCTATCGTGCTCGCCGCCGGCCGTTCTTCCCGAATGGGAGGCGGACCGAACAAGCAATTCCTCCAACTGCTCGGCAAACCGTTGCTCTGGTACTCGCTCGCCGCGTTCGAGCACTCCGCCGCCGTGGACGAAATCATCCTCGTCCGCCGACCGGACTGTGCCGACCAAGCCGGTAAGATTGCCAGTGAGTTCAAAAAAGTGACCGGCTTTGCCGACGGCGGCGTCGAACGCCAGAACTCCGTCTGGAACGGTTTGCAGAAGGCGACCGGCGGGATTGTCGCCGTCCACGACGGCGCGCGGCCGTTGGTCACGCCGGCGTTGATCGAGGCGACGATTCAGAGCGCCCGGCAACACGGCACCGGCATCGCCGCCACCAAAGTCGTGGACACCATCAAGGAAGCCAACGCCGACCGGACCGTCGTCCGCACCGTTGATCGAACCAAACTTTGGGCGGTGCAAACGCCGCAGACGGTCCGGCTTGATTTGCTGCGCCGCGCGTATGCGGGTGTGTTCGAGAAGAAGATTGTGGTGACCGATGAAGCGGCGGCGGTGGAGTTGTTGGGACAACCGGTTCACCTGGTGGACACGCCATTCTTGAATCTCAAGGTTACAACTCCCGAAAACCTGCCGGTAGTTGAGGCATTGCTTCGCGCGTGCCGCTAAGTTAATCTTCGGTCCTCATGAATCGTGTTGGCATTGGCATTGACGTGCATCGGTTCGCGCCGAACCGGAAATTGATCATCGGCGGTGTAACCATCCCGTATGAACTGGGCTTGGAGGGGCACAGCGACGCGGATGTGTTGGCGCATGCGGTGGCCGATGCGTTGCTCGGCGCGCTGGCGTTGGGCGACATCGGGAAGTTTTATCCGCCCGGCGACCCGCAGTGCAAAGACATGGACAGCATGGTCATCGTCCGCGAATGCGCCGACCGGGTCCGCCAAGCCGGTGGCCGGGTCAACAACGTGGACGCGATGATCATCGCCCAAGCGCCGAAACTCGCGCCGCACATCCCGGCGATGCAGGCGAACCTCGCCCGCGCGTTGGGCGTGAACGCCGGTCAGGTCGGCGTGAAGGCGACCACCAGCGAGCATCTCGGGTTTACCGGCCGCAAAGAGGGAATTGTGGTCGTGGCGATGGCGTCGGTGGAACAGTGAAATTCTTCAACACGCTCACCCGGCAGAAGGAGGAGTTCGTCCCGCTGCAACCCGGTAAGGTCGGCATGTACACCTGCGGACCGACCGTTTACAACTTCGCCCACATCGGTAACCTCCGGGCGTTCATGTTCGAGGATTTGCTGCGGCGGTGGTTGGAATACCGGGGCTACCAAGTCGCGCACGTGATGAACATCACGGACGTGGAAGACAAAATCATCCGCACCGTCTGCGAGACCGGCAAATCGCTCGCCGAAGTCACCGGCTTCTACACGCAGGAGTTCTTCCGCGACCTCGACACGCTCAACATCAAACGCGCCCACGTCACGCCGCGGGCCACCGAAGCCATCCCGGCCATCATCCGGTTGATCGAGACGCTCGTGGCGAAGAAACACGCCTACGTCGCCGAGGATGGCTCGGTGTACTACTCGATCAAATCGTTTCCCGAATACGGAAAGCTGGCGCACCTGAAATTGGATGATCTGCAAGTCGGGGCGCGGGTCAGCCATGACGAATACGACAAAGAACACGCGGCGGACTTTGCGTTGTGGAAAGCCTGGGATGAGAAAGACGGTCCGGTCAAATGGGATTCGCCGTGGGGACCGGGGCGGCCTGGCTGGCACATTGAGTGTAGCGTGATGAGCATGAAACATCTCGGTGAAAGCTTCGATCTCCACTGTGGTGGCGAAGACCTGATCTTCCCGCATCACGAAGACGAGATTGCCCAGAGCGAGGCCGCGACCGGCAAGCCGTTCGTAAAGTATTGGATGCACAACGCCCACCTGCTGGTCGAAGGCAAGAAGATGAGCAAGAGCGCCGGTAACTTCTTCACCTTGCGCGATTTGTTAGAAAAGGGTTGGACGGGGCGGGATGTGCGGTTTGTTTTGCTCTCCGCGCATTACCGGGAGCAGTTAAACTTCACGTTCGATGGTTTGCAGGCGGCGCGTTCGGCCTTGCAGCGCATGGATGAATTTCT
>JBBISF010000089.1:0-3870 GCA_037441425.1 Verrucomicrobiia bacterium | reverse complement strand
AGGCGGCAAACGAGGCGCCATCCTCGTCGTCGATGTGCCGGACCCGACGAAGATCCCGGCCCTGACGGAGCCGTTCTTTCTGGTCTTCAATGCGGACGTGAAGCCCCGCATTGCCATGACGCCGGCCGATCTGCAAAAGGCCGGTCTCGACGTCCTTGGCAAGAAATGGGCGTAGGCGGTGTTGCAGAAGGCTTCCCGGTTAGTGGCGCAGCCGTCGGCGTTCTTGGAATTGAAGGCGATTGGCTTGCCGGCAGCCCAGACCGGTGATTTGTCGCGGGGCCTGTGCGAACTGATGAGGTCGGAACTCGGAATTCCTCCTGATCGCGTTTTCATCAACTTCGCCGATGTTGCGCCGCATCTCTGGGGCTGGAACGGCGCAACGTTCTGAAGCTGCCGGCGCCGCCGGGTTGGACAGCGGCCCTCCGGCAAAGAAACGGGCGACTTCGTTTACTTCTGGAGCTTGCGCTCTTTTTCGGCCGGGTTTGAGCCCGGTTGCCACAGGCTGTGGCAGACCAAGGCCCCGGCATCCTGGCTGTACAACGCCTTCACTTCTTCACCCACTTTAAAGTCGGCCAAAGAAGCCGCGCCCTTCTTGTGTTTGACGAAGAGCATGCAGTCCTTGGCGACCGTGAGCGCCAACGGCCCTTTTTGCTTGTTGTTGACCGTCACCGTGCCGGCGGTGGCGTCAATGGCGGAGATTTTCCCCTCGCACTTCAGGTCATGCTTCTCGGCCTGCCGGAACGCATTTTTCTGGTCGGCCGCGCGGGCCAACTGGGGCGCGATGGCCAGACTCAGCAATGCACCACACACGAACAGACGAACTAAATTACCTTTCATTTGTCCTCCTTTGACAACTGGGGTTGGTTTCAGCGATGCGCGCCTAATACAAGGATTTGACCCGAAATTCAAGCGGTAACCGGCAGCGCCCAACCTCCAACCTTGTCATTCCGCGGGGGATCCTTTAGTTTCACCGCAAAACGAGAAACACATGTATCAATCACGCTTTGGGGCCCGCGCAGAATACCGGCAAAAAGAAGCCCAGCGGGTCAAAGATTCGGCAAGTCTGGCAGCAAAGTTCGGCCACCTCAAATCACTACGGGTGGACCTCCAATATTTCGATTCCGACGGCGTCCACCCAACGGGGCAGGTCAAGTACACCGTCAATCTGGTGAACGCGAAATCCGTCTTCCGGTTTCATTGTCCCAACAACGAGTGTGTCCGGGGCGATTTTGATCTGACTGACGAACTCGCCAAGGCGGTCGCCGGACGGCGCAAGACCGTGACCGGCGAACTTGTTTGTCAGGGCTGGCGCAGCCGGACGACAATCAACCAGGTGCGATGCCACAACATTCTGCGGTACAAGCTGAGCCTGACGTATTGAGCTTGCGCTCCCGGACGCCGCGCCCTACAAAGCAGTATGCCATTTAAACAACTGGGATTGTCCGAAGAAGCCCTGCGCGGCGTGCAGGCGGCGGGGTACACCGAACCAACGCCGATTCAACTGCGCGCCATTCCGCTCGTCATTGGCGGCCGAGACGTCATCGGCTCGGCCCAAACGGGCACCGGCAAGACGGCCGCATTCGCGTTGCCGATCATCACGCTGCTCAAACACCACGGCAAATGCCGGTGCCTCGTGCTCGTGCCGACGCGGGAACTGGCGGCGCAGGTGGAGACGGCGTTCCGAGATTACGGACGCTTCACGGATTTGCGCATGGCGGTCATCTTCGGCGGCGTGGGCTACGGCCAACAGAAAGAGGATTTGCGCAACGGCGTGGACGTGGTGGTGGCGACGCCCGGCCGCTTGTTGGATTTGATGGGGCAGGGACTGGTTCGGTTGCACGACATCAGCCTGTTGGTGTTGGATGAAGCCGACCGGATGCTCGACATGGGGTTCATGCCGGATGTGCGCCGGATCATCGAGAAATGTCCGCGCACCCGGCAGACGCTGTTGTTTTCCGCCACGATTCCCCCGGAGATCGAACGCCTGGCCGCGTGGGCTTTGCGCACCCCGGAACGCATCCAGATCGGCGTCAGCCGGTCACCAGCGGAAACCGTAAAACACGCCTGCTACCCGGTGGCCGGCGCGCAGAAATATCAACTACTGGCCGAATTGCTGCAGCGGATCAATTACGACAGCGTGTTGATTTTCTGCCGCACAAAACATGGCGCGGACAAGATCGCCCGGCGGTTGAAGCTGGATAACCATTCAGTCGCGGCGTTGCACTCCAACCGCACCCAACGCGAACGCGTCGAGGCGCTGGAGGGGTTCAAGTCCGGCAAGTATGAAGTGATGGTGGCGACCGACATCGCCGCGCGCGGCATTGACGTGGACGACATCAGCCACGTCATCAACTACGACGTGCCGCAGCATCCGGAGGATTATGTCCACCGCATCGGCCGCACCGGCCGTGCGCTCAAGGTGGGCGACGCGTTCACGTTGGTAACGCTTGAGGAACTCGACGACTTGCGCGCCATCGAGCGGTTCATCGGCCAGAATATTCCCCGCCAGAAGCTCGACAATTTCGCCTACATTACGACACCCCTCTTTCACGAGGAATCGCTTTCCACCAATCGCCGCAGTGTCCGGGGCGGGCGGACGGCGACCGGTTATTCCTTCGGACCGAACCGGCGCCGCCGGTAGGTGTGACGGATGATGTGGCGCGCGACTCGATGGTTGAGTGTTGCGACGCTCGTGTTTTGCCTGCCGGTGGTCTCCGCGCAAACGGGGCGGCCGGCCGGGCAAATTGAATTACCGGATGCCGGTGACTTGGATTTGTCGTTCCTCGGCGAAATTGACGCCGACCAACTCCGCACGGCGTGCCGGGAATTGCAACGGCAATTGCAGGGCGAATACGTTCTGGATCTGGCGCCGCTGCACTCGACCGCCGACGCGCTCTTGCCGTGGTTGGATCAGCACGCGGAGACCCAGCCCTATGCCGCCTGGCTGCGGGCGCGGCTCGATTATTTCACCGCAGTTGATGAGTTGC
Source organism: Verrucomicrobiia bacterium (assembly GCA_037441425.1). GTDB lineage: Bacteria > Verrucomicrobiota > Verrucomicrobiia > Palsa-1439 > Palsa-1439 > JBBISF01. The sequence goes on along the minus strand of JBBISF010000089.1, from coordinate 883 downwards.
GGCTCTCCGTCCCGGCGCCGGCCACCGCGCCCCAATGGAAACCGGTGGCGCCGATCAATCCCGATCCCGAACTGGAACGCAGGATTTGGGTGCGGATCTTGACCCGGATGACGCCTCTGCCGGGAACGGAAACGCTCGCGTCGAAACTGAAGCCGGTGTTCGCGGCGGAAGGCGTGCCGCCGGCACTGGTCTGGCTGGCGGAAGTGGAATCCCGGTTCGACCCGCAAGCGCGCAGCCCCGTGGGCGCCGCCGGGCTGTTTCAGTTGATGCCGGGAACCGCGGAATGGTTGGGCTTGAAACTCCAACCGCAAGACCAGCGCCTCGACCCCGCCCGTAGCGCCCAAGCCGCCGCCAAGTACCTGAAATACCTTCACGGAAAATTCCACGACTGGGAGTTGGCCGTGGCCGCTTATAATGCCGGCGAAGGAATCGTCCGTCGCCTGCTGGCCAAGTACGACGGCCATGACTTCGACGACATTGCCGTCCATCTCCCCGCCGAGACGCAGCTCTACGTCCCCAAAGTCGAAGCCACCATCACCCGTCGCGAGGGCGTGACGCTGGCCACGTTGTCCAATCCGCGTCCGGTGGAATGAGTCGTCAGTGTCGAGCGCCTCACAAGGCAACTTCTCGGTGAAGTTGTCAAGCGACCAGCAGTGCAACAGTCGCATTGTGAACTGCCGGCAGCTTTTTGCTTCTCCGGCAGAGCGTTTTGCTCGTCCGAGAGAGTAATTTACTCCTCCGGAGCAGTTATTTTCTCCTCCGGAGGAGCTGTTGTGCTCTCACGACGTAGCTCCCCGCTCCTCCGGAAGAGCTTTTTGCTGATTCGCAGCACGGGTGTCCGCTCATAAAGGCCAGAGCAACAATTGGTTATAGTTTAATGAAT
>JBBISF010000088.1:0-4281 GCA_037441425.1 Verrucomicrobiia bacterium | reverse complement strand
GCACGCCCCTTGCGGGGCATGCTTCAAACGCCATCCTTTGTTGCGAAGTTCTCAGTTTCGATTCGGACAGCAGCCGAAGCTACGCGAAATTTAGTTATGGGTTGTCAGTTACCGGTTGCGGGTTGATTCTCCTTTGCTTGCGATGGCGACACAGTAGCGAATCGCCACTGGCCCGGGCAAGCCGGAATGCAGCGGAGAAATCCGGCTTCCGCCACTGATTGCAATTCCTGCCGGGGCGCGTTAGCATGACCCCGGTATGCGCGGCAAATTCTTCCGATTCATCTCACGGGCGGCAGTGGTGCTCGTGGCGCTGGAACTGTTGGTGCTCGTGTTTGGACCGCCCCAATTCGTCGAACACTGGCTGTCTTGCGCCGGCACAAGCCCGAATCCGCATCCGCGCTACATCGTCGTGCTGGGCGGGGGCGGCATTCCCAGCGATACGAGCCTGACGCGGTGTTATTACGCCGCCCAATTCGGCCGGGGCATGACAAACACGACGTTTGTCGTGGCGTTGCCCACCAACGGCGATCCCGAAACCAGCAACGTCGGCAAGATGCGCGATGAATTGGTGCTGCGCGGCATCCCGGCGGTGGACATTCGACTGGAGTACCGCGGGTTGAACACCCGGCAACAAGCGGCCAGCGTGGGCATGCTGTTGGGAGCGACGGCAAAAAATGAGCCGGTGGTGGTCGTCACATCGCACCTCCACATGCGGCGGGCACTGATGTGTTTCCGGAAAGCGGGCTTCACCAACGTCACGGGGTTGGTGGCTCAAGAACACTGGGCCGAAGCGCCAAGCGGTCCGTGGTCGTGGTTTCGTTACAAGGCGTGGAACAACGGCGTGAACAGCATTCAGATCCTGCGCGAATTGGTCGCGGTCACCGTCTGTAAACTCACATGAATCTCCTCGCGCTCCTCATCGTGGCCGCCGCAGCCCTCACGCACCCGGTGATGTTCAACACGCCGGAAGCTGATGCGATTGTCGCCAAACTCCAAGTGTTTCCGCCTGACAATCCGTGGAACCAAACCGTCACGGATTGGCCGGTCCATCCCAATTCCCGGAACTTGATCGCCTCCATCGGTCCCGGCAAGCCGCTGCGCTACAACACGGACATGGCGTTCATCCTCGTGCCGCCCGACCAGAAGAAGGTCAACGTTCAGATTACCGGTTATCCTGGCGAATCCGACAAAGGCCCCTTCCCGGTCCCGGACAACCTGCCCATTGAAGGCTGGCCGGTTTGGTATCAGCGTCATGCGGAGTATCGCGACATGTCACTGGCGGAAGTGCAACGGGACGCGCGCAACACAGGCGGGGACCGTCACGCGCTTGTGGTCGATCCGGTGAATCGGCTGCTTTACGAATTCTACGGCATGCGCCGCGCGGCCACCGGCTGGCAGGCGGCGCAATCCTCGGTCTTCGATTTGAAGACGAACAAGCTGCGCCCGACCGGCTGGACTTCCGCCGACGCGGCCGGGCTGCCCATCTTCCCGGCCGTGGTCCGGTACGACGAGCTGGAGCGCGGCGAGATCAACCATGCGTTGCGGGTGACGGTGCATCGCACGCGCCGGGCGTTTGTCGCCCCGGCCACGCATTACGCGAGTCGCGCGACCGATGAGGATCTGCCGCGCATGGGTGAACGGCTCCGGCTCCGGCAGGACTTCGATGTGTCCGGGTTCTCCCGCGATGTGCGCACCATTCTCATCGCGCTCAAGCGGTACGGCATGTTTGTCGCCGACAACGGTTTGGACTGGGCGATTTCCGTGGCCCCGGACGAGCGAATCCCCGAGTTGCACGAGGAACTGCGCCGGGTGCATGGCGCGGACTTCGAGGTGGTCGTCGCGCCCCGGTGACGGGGTTTTAGTTGAATCACCGCGGTTTTTCCCGCATAGTGACGACCATGAGCATGGCCCCGGCAGAAGTTAAACCGAAACCACGCATCAATCTGCGGCGACCCGACATCATGGAAGCCGTCCGCGAACAGGTGGAACGGCATTATCGCAGCCAGATCGTCGAGAAACTCCGCCAGCGCGGCGGGGTGTTCGAGGCGGCCGGGTTGAAGGTGCGTCTCGCCAAGGAATTCGGCTTCTGCTACGGCGTGGAGCGGGCCATTGACCTGGCTTACGCCGCCCGGCGGGTGTTTCCCGATCAACCGATTTACATTCTCGGCGAGATCATTCACAACCCCGAGGTGAACGATCAGTTGATCGCCATGGACATCAAGTTCCTGTCCGGACCGAACAAGAGCGCCAACCTCGACGACCTGCACGAGAGTGACGTGGTGATCATCCCGGCTTTCGGCGCGGAGTTGAGCACGATGGACAAACTGCAAGCCAAAGGTTGCCAACTGGTGGATACCACCTGCGGCGACGTGATGAGCGTGTGGAAACGCGTCACCCAAAATGCGCGCGAGAAGTTCACCTCGATCATCCATGGCAAGGCTAAACACGAAGAGACGCTGGCGACCAGTTCACGGGCGACGGATGGCGGGCATCATCTGGTGGTCTTGAATCTCCCGGAGACGGATTACGTGTGCGCGCACATCCGGCAGGGCGGCAGCAAGGCGGAGTTTCTCGCCCGTTTCAAAGGCGCGTACTCGCCCGGTTTCGATCCCGATCGCGATCTGGCATCCATCGGCGTGGCGAATCAAACCACCATGTTGCGCAGCGAGACGGAAGAAATCCAGCGCCGACTCCGGCAGGCGATGCTCGACCGGTACGGCGCGGAGAACATCAACCAACATTTCCGCATGTTCGACACCATCTGCGGCGCGACGCAGGAACGCCAGGATGCGTTGATCCATTTGTTGAAGGAGCCGCTCGACATGATGATCGTCGTCGGCGGCTACAACTCGAGCAACACCTCGCACCTCGCCGAAATGAGCGAGGAGCACGTGCCCACGTATTTCATTCGCAACGCCAGCAAGATGCTCTCCGCGCATTCCATCCAACATTTCAACCTCCGCCAGCAGCGGGAAGTGCAAACCGATCACTGGCTTTCCGCGGGCAACCTGTACATCGGCGTGACCGCCGGCGCGTCTTGCCCCAACAACCTCATTGATGATGCCATTCGCCGGCTGTTCGAGTTGCGGGGTGTTAACGTGGATGAATTGATTTCTGCGTCGTAGCTCGTGCTCGGTGGCCGCCTCAATAGGAAACACACTCAGTCATGGACAAAGGACTAATGCAATTCCGCACCGCTCCCCAAGCCGACATTGAACTCCCCAAAGAAGTCGCGCGCCTGCGCGACCTCGCGTACAACCTGTGGTGGACGTGGAATCCTCAAGCGCGGCGGATGTTCGCGCACATTTACCCGGCGTTGTGGGCCATCTACCGCAACCCGGTCGAACTGCTCATCAACATCGAACCTCACCACTGGGAACCGCTGCTCGAAGACGACGTGTTCATGACGATGTACCGCTCTGTGCTGCGGGAGTTCGACCGTTACATGAAGTCGCTCGGCGAATCCTGGTTCGCCATAAATCGCCCCGGCTATCAGGGCGGACCGTTCGTTTATTTTTCCACCGAGTTTGGTCTTCACGAATCCTTGCGCGTGTACTCCGGCGGTCTCGGCGTGCTCTCCGGTGACCACTGCAAATCCGCCAGCAACCTCGGCCTGCCGTTCATCGCTGTCGGCCCGCTCTACAAAAACGGCTACTTCGAACAGGAAATCGAACCCGATGGCCGGCAACAACACTTCTACCCAACCTACGATTTCTCCCGGTTGCCGGTGCAACCGTTGCTCGGCGACAATGGCCGGCAACTCCACATCGACATCGAGTTTCCCGGTCGCACCGTCTATGCCCGCGTGTGGCTGGCCCAGGTTGGCCGCGTGCCGGCGCTGCTGCTCGACACTGACACCAACAAGAACGATCCGGCCGACCGGCCGATCACCGGCCAACTCTACGTCGGCGGCCGCGACATGCGCATCTGCCAGGAAATCATTCTCGGCATGGGTGGTGTCCGCGCCTTACAGGCCCTCGGCATCGAACCGGCCTGCTGGCACATGAACGAAGGCCATTGCGCGTTCCTCGGGTTGGAGCGCATCCGGCAGCACGTCAAACAGGGCAAGACCTTCGCCGAAGCCTGTCAGGAAGTCGCCAAGAACTCCGTCTTCACCACCCACACCCCCGTGCCGGCCGGCAATGAAGCGTTCGAAGTGGATCTCATCCGCAAATACTTCAAAACCTACTGCGAAGAAGTCGGCATCAAGATGGACCAACTCATCGACATGGGGCTACCCTACCCCGGCCGCGGTCATCAGCCGTTCAGCCTCACCGTCCT
>JBBISF010000087.1:0-4381 GCA_037441425.1 Verrucomicrobiia bacterium | reverse complement strand
CTCGATCCACACCGGAATCAAACTGCCGACGTAACCGTCCGAGTCCACTTCGTACACCGGCACCTTGCCGGCGCGGCACACCTCGCCCCATTCGCGCCAGCACGGCAACAAGAACTCCCGGCACATGTCCGGCCCGATCATCGGTTTTTCCTTGTACGCCATGTCCTCGTTGATCAACACGAAGTCCGGCGTGAAATCCGCCAGCGTCTTCGTCAACATCCGCGTCACGAAAATCTGCCAGACCCGGATCATCTCGCGCACAAAGTCCGGGTCGTCGAGCAGCAACATACACAGCCCTTCAAACCCGCACCACTCGCGCAGTTGCCAGAACGGGCCGGGAAAGATCAGCCCACTCGGATAATCGCGCTGCGCGAGTTGCCGGCAGTGCTCGGCCCAATCCGCCGGGAAGCGGCGCGCGTCGTGCGCATCGTACCGGCGTTCCATGTCCGGCCAGTCGGCGCGCGATTCGACCGGGCACTTCAGCCACGAGCGCGTCACGAAATCAAGCGCGTTGCGCAAGTAGGTCACGTCAAACTCGTCGGAGATTTCACAGACGTTGCCTTTCCAATCCTGCACGATCAACGAGCCGGGACCGGTGCTGCCCGGCGGCGCGGGCCGGTGTTCGATGACTTTCTCCTCGAACTTTGGGATCATCAAAAATTCCACATTCGCCCCGAACACCGTTTGGGTCGTGGCCGGCGGAATGCCCAGTTGCTTGCGGATGTACGCGACCGGATCTTCGACGCCGGCCGGCAAACCTTCCTTGTGCCAGCGTGTGCGCGTGGATTTCCGGCCTGCGCCCGGCTGAAATGGAATCCGGTCCGGTTTTTCGTGCCGCAGCACGGCCACATAACGCATTCGTTCGGTCATCATGGTTGCTCCTACCTGCCGGCCAACAAGGCGGCAATGTTGATCGCGCGTTTTTCTTTGATTGAGATGGCCATGGCTTCGCCGACGGCGACGGCATACGCCCCGGCGTCGCTACCGGCCACCAGCTGGAGTTCCTTCGATTCCGGCGACGGGCCGATGATCAGATCGTTTTGAATCGCGAAATCCGCGCCGCCGTGCCCGCCAGCCACCGGCGGAATCTCGATCACTTCCTTCCCGCCAAACAACGGGTAGAAAATAATGTGACCGGTCTCGGACGCGGGATTGGTCTTGCCGGTCGGATCGGGATCGGAGCGATGGGTCATCTCGACGCGGCCGGCTGTGCCATTGATGCCGAGCACGTAGCCTTCCCAGGGCGTGCAGAAGTTGCAGGCGTACGACATCGTCGCCCCGCCCTGGTAGCGCACCACGGCGTTATAGGTGTCTTCAATCTCAATGCCGTCATCGTAGATGTACCGGCGCTGGGTCGGCGGGTACTGCACGTCGAAGGACATCTCGTATGAGTCCTCCCAGGCGCGGATGTCATTGCTCTCCGGTGAGAATTTGTCTGCGTAATATTTCTGGAAGATCGGGCACTGGCGTTTTTCTTCCGCTGGCGACAGCGGCCGACCTTGTGCGTCGCGGGGCCGGAGCGCGCCGTTCGCGCCGTAGTAGTTGAGGCCGCCAAAGGCGAACACTTCCGCCGGCGCGTCGCCAAGCCACCAGTTGATCAGGTCGAAGTGATGACACCCTTTGGAAATGTTCAGCCCGCCGGAAAGCCCGCGGGATTCGCAATTCCACCGGAAGAAGTAACTCGACCCGTGCCGGGTATCGAGGTTGTAGGTGAATTCGATGTTGATGATCCGGCCGAGTTTGCCTGCGAGGATCATCCGCTTCAACCGCTTGTGCATCGGCGTGTACCGGTAGTTGTGCGCGACGCGCACGAAGCGGCCGGATTTCCGCTCGGCGGCTTGCACGCGGCGAATCTGCTCGCAATTGATGACCATCGGTTTCTCGACGATCACTTCGCAGCCGGCTTCCAAGCCGGCCACCGCGTGTTCGCAGTGCGTCCCGTCCGGGCCGACCGCGATCAACACGTCGGGTTTGGTTTCCTTGAGCATCCGCTCGAGCGCCTCGGCCGGGTAAAATGGAATCGGGACGCCGACCTTCTGGCAAAACGTCTCGACGCGGCCCCGGTCGATGTCCAAAATGCCGACCAACTCGGCCCGGTCGTTGAAGTTGTTGCCGCCCTCCCAGTTCTTGCCGAGCAACGGCAAAACAAAATGGTAAACACCACGCGTGCTCAATCCACAAACGACGTAACGAGTCTTACTCATGTTCGTTGTTTCTCTCGCGTCACCCCGACGGGGGTGAGCGCGCCGGCGCCGAAAACCACCGAAAACTTTTCACCGTTGCTGGCGACGGTGCGCGCATCCATGTAACACACGCTGAAGGCCCGGCGCGCGGTGTCGCTGCGGTTCACGTCGGAAGCGTGCAGCGTGTAGTTGTGCAGCAACGCGCATTCGCCGGCGGCGAGTTCGAGAGACACGGCCTTCGCTGGCGGCGCGTGCTGCGCGGCCTGTTCCGGCGTCAGAAATCCGGACGGATGCGCCGGGTTGATCAACCCCTGCCGGTGACTGCCGGGAATGACTTGCACGCACCCGTTGGCCATCGTGGCCGGATCCAGCGCGGTCCAAATCGTCAGCAACGGATCGCGATCGAGCGCGGTCCACCGGTCCTGATGCCACGGCAAAAACGTCCCTTGGCGGGCCGGTTTGTTCATGAACATCGCGCGGAACGCGGCCACCGGCGCGCCGGCGCCGTACACCCGCTCGCACACGGCGCGAAACACCGGCTGCTGCATGTACGCCAGAAACAACGGGTCAAACTCCAAATCCTGAATCTTCCGATAGGCGCGCGTGGCGCCCTTGAATCCCTTGCTTTGCGCGCCGGCATCCTCGTACTTGCCGGTCGCACTGTCGAGTTGCATCACCATCCGGTCGTAGTCCACCGGCGCCGTGCCGAGCATGATCGCGTCAATCCGTTCCTGCAGGCCCGCCAACTCGGCCGCGGTAAGCGCCTGGCCCAGCTTCAGAAATCCGTCGCGTTCGTACTGCGCCCATTGCTCGTCGGACAAGCGTGAATTCATTGGGCCGGCAACCTATAAAATCCCGGTCGCGGCCGCCAGACCGGAAAGCGTCATTGTGCTGTCTTTTCCCGTCATCCCTGCTATGCTGCCGGCCGCGATGCTTGAACCACCATTCCCGGCCACCGACCCGCCTCAGGAAGTGCGCCGGCGGGATTTCGGGGCATTTTCGCCAAAATCTCACGAAGAATGGCTCGTCCGTCTGCTCGATTCGCTGGCGGTTCGCGGGGTCACCGTCGTCTGGTATCAATGCCGGCCGACGTGGGCGTTGCCGGAGCGGCGGATTCCCGATGACATGTTTTTATACGTCGTGCGCGGCCAACTGACGATTCGCGTGGCCGGCCGCGCCACGATCGTGCCCCGCGGCGCGGGCGCGCATTTCCGACGGGGGGTGTGGCACAGCGCCACTGTGCCTCCGAGCCAGCAAACGGAACTCATTGCGCTGCATTATGATGCGACGGTGTTTGAGTCGCTGACTTTGCCGGTGCTGTTGAATTTTCCCGATGTGTTTGCGTGGGGCGGCGACCCCGTGATTGAGGCGACGCTGACCGAGGCCTGCCGACTGTTTTACCGGCGGCCGGCCGGGTACCGGCGCGAACTGGAGGCGATCACCGTCCGGCTGTTGTTGCGGGTGATTCACGCGTCGGGCGATTGGCTGCGTCCGCCGGCGGCGGCGACAAGATTCGGCGACGTGCGGCGGCTGTTACCGGCCTTGGAATCGTTGCGGCACGACGTGGCCGCGCCGGCCGCGATTCATGAGCTGGCGCGCCGGTGCGGATTCTCCGAGTCGCAATTCCGGCGCGTGTTTCGGCGGACAATGGGCGTGTTGCCGGTGCAGTATCAACGCCAGCTCCGCATGGAACGCGCCTGTGAATTGCTCCGGCAAACCGACGCCACGGTGGCCGCGGTGGCCGCCGCCGTGGGCTACGCCGAGACCGCGTTTTTCGCGCACAGCTTTAAACAACTGATTGGCGTGTCGCCCGGCCGCTACCGCGCACATTCTGGAATCTAAAGCCCGCCGGCCCGCGGCGGTTCCGTTCATCCCTGAAGGATTCCTGAATTTTGTTCTTGCCATTCCAGCGGTCGTTAATTTAAATTACCCATGCGATTAAATTAAATGGCTTGTGTTATGGTAATCAACGTCAAACAAGCTGAAATTGCAGAACAGTTGAACATTTCCCGGCAAGCCGTTGGATGCGTGGCGCGCCGGCGTTGCGGTGAAACAATTTCGACCAGCCTGACGCTGGTCAAGCTGCCGTGCCAACTGGTGGTCCGGCGGTTCTGCGGGAAATCAACCAGAAACAGGGGAGAGCAATCATGCAGACAGGAAGAATGATCAAGATGTTGGCCGGGATGACCTTGGCCATC
>JBBISF010000086.1:0-4688 GCA_037441425.1 Verrucomicrobiia bacterium | reverse complement strand
GATCCACCCCGGCATCCGGCCGATGGCGAAGATGACCGTGAACATTTCCTTGGGGATCTTGATCGCGCGCATGATGATGCCGCTGTAGAAATCCACGTTCGGGTACAGCTTGCGTTCGACAAAATATGGATCATGCAACGCCGCCTCTTCGAGTTTCTTGGCGATGTCGAGCAACGGATCGCTGATGTGGAGCGCGTTGAGCAACTGGTCGCATTGCGCCTTGATGATCTTGGCGCGCGGGTCGTAGTTCTTGTACACCCGGTGACCGAAGCCCATGAGCTTCTTGCCGGAGGACTTGTCCTTGGCGGCGGCGATGAAACGCGACCCGTCGTCGCCGGTTTGATGGATGCTTTCCAGCATCTGGATGACGGCTTGATTGGCGCCGCCGTGCAACGGGCCCCACAACGCGCAGACGCCGCCGGCCGCGCAGGCAAACAGATTGGCCTGGCTGGAGGCGATCATCCGGACGGTCGAGGTCGAGCAGTTTTGTTCGTGATCGGCGTGCAACAGGAAAATCAGGTCGAGCGCGCGGACGACTTCCGGTTTTAGATCGTAATCCCGGTACGGCTCGGAAAACATCATGTGCAGGAAGTTGGCCGTGTACTTGTAGGTCGGCTTCGGATACACGATCGGCAGGCCGCGTGATTTCCGGTAGGCGAACGCCGCGATGGTGCGCACTTTCGAGATCAGCCGCGCCGCTTGCAGGTCGAAGATTTCCGGCTGGTAGTTTTCCATCAACCGCGGGTGAAAACAACTCGCCGCGTTGATCATCGAGGATAGAATCGCCATCGGATGCGCGTTGGGCGGAAAGCCCTCGAAGTGGAACTTCATGTCCTCGTGCAGCATCTCATTGTCGGTGAGTAAATCCGAAAAGCGTTGGAGTTGCGACCGCTTCGGGAGCTCGCCATAAATCAACAGGTACGCCGACTCGATGAATGTGGATTTGACCGCGAGTTCTTCAATGGGGTAGCCCCGGTAGCGGAGGATGCCCCGCTCCCCGTCAATGAACGTGATATTGCTGACGCACGAGCCGGTGTTGCCGTAGCCGTCGTCCAAGGTGATGCAGCCGGTCTCCTGCCGCAGTTTGGCAATGTTGATGCCAATTTCGCCTTCCGATCCGACCACCACCGGCAGGGTAAACGATTTACCATCGAGTTCGAGTTTTGCCTGTTTATCCATGACTGAAGATCCGTTTCGGGCGCCGTCGCGCCACTGAATCTATGAGGGCAGCCCCAAGGCGTCAACGACAAATCTGAGTTTTCATGCATCTTTTTCTGCGCCCCGCCCGCATTGAGTCTTGAACCTACCAGGAAACTCATGTCAGTCTGGCGGGTCAGAGGAGGAATGTAATCTCGTGGCAATGGTCCGAGCGGCCGTGGGGATGGTGGCCGGCGCGTGGCTGATCGTCTTTGGCCAGCCGATCGCCGCCGCCCACCTGAACGCCAGTCGCATCAATGGCCGGAGTTACGTCTCGGCCCGCGACTTGGCGCGGTGTTACCGGGCCGGCAACGAGTTGGTTCTCCGGGACCATCACCGGGACATCACCATCGAAGGCGTCCAACACTGGTTGAGTTTCCCGGTCATCGCATCTCGCGGCCAACTCTGGGTCGCCCAATTGGACGTGCTCAAGACGCTCGACCCCGTTCTGCGCCCCGGACAGTTTCGCAAACGAAACCCAGTGCGCCTGGTCGTAATTGACCCCGGCCACGGCGGGGCCGACCGCGGCACCCGCGGCCGAAACGGTCGCTCCGAGAAATGGCTCACGCTCGATCTGGCCAGACGCGTCGCACGCCGGCTGACCGATGCCGGTTTGTCCGTTGAACTGACCCGCGCGTCCGACCGCACGTTGGAGTTGGCGGACCGGACGGATTTTGCCCAACGCCAACAGGCGGACCTGTTTGTCAGCATTCATTTCAACTCGGCGATCCGGTCGGTGAACGGCGTCGAGACCTACAGCCTGACGCCGGTGGGCGCGGCGTCCACCGCCGGCGGATTGGAGGACGGGCGGGCGTATACCGGCAATCATCAGGATGAGGCGAATCTCTGGCTGGCGCATTGCGTGCAGCAATCATTGCTGCGGCTCACCGGTGCCGCCGACCGCGGTGTGCGGCGCGCGCGATTTCAAGTCCTGCGGGATGCGCCGTGCCCGGCGATTTTGGTCGAAGCCGGGTTTCTTTCCAACGCCGCGGAGGAACGCAAAGTCCTCACCGCTGGTTATCGGGATCTACTGGCGAAAGCCATTGTCGAGGGTATCTTGGAGTACCGGAAAGCGGGGGAGTAGGCGCATGTTTCTCGATCGTGCTGAAGCCGGCCGGCAGTTGGCGGAGCGTTTGGAAAAATACCGGAGCCAGCGTCCGTTGGTGTTGGCGCTGCCGCGTGGCGGTGTTGTCGTGGGGGCGGAAGTGGCGCGGGCGTTGGCCTGTGACCTCGACGTGTTATTGGTGAAGAAGCTCCGCGCGCCCGGCAATCCAGAGCTGGCGCTCGGCGCCATCGCCGAAGACGGGCGGACCTGCCTCAACGCAGATGTGCAGCGGCTCTGCGGCGTTGACGAAGATTATCTCCGGGTCGAACGCGCGGATCGGCTGGCCGCCATGACCGGGCAGCGCGACCGTTATCGGCGGGTGCGCCCGAAAGTCAGTGCGACCAACCGGGTGGTCATCCTTGTGGACGATGGTTTGGCGACCGGTTTCACCATGATCGCGGCCGTGCAAGCGGTGGGACTGGAACAACCAGCGACGCGCGTCGTCGCGGTGCCGGTCGCTCCTCTGGAAACGGTCGAGATGTTCCAGCGTATGCAAGGTGTGGATGAACTCATGTGTCTGGAAGTGCCGTATCCGTTTGATGGGGTGGGGCAGTTCTACGACGATTTCACGCAAGTGACCGACGAGCAGGTCGCGGCCATGCTGGCGAGCGCCGCCCGCGCCCACGGCGTCACCTCGTAGGGCACGCGTTTGCCTCCGGCTTCCGCTGCTGGGATTGCTGAAAGAGTTGCCAACGCCCCGGCGCGCTCGGATAATGCCCCGCATGCGCATTCTAGTCGTCGAAGATATGGTTGCGCTCTGTCCAACAACAACGGCGGCGGTCTACCGGCCACACAACCCACGCGAATCAGCGCTCTGGAAGTGCGTGCATGAGCATTTCGACGAGTTCACGATGGGATACGGCGAGCAATACAAATTGAAGTCTGGAATACCTGCTGGCTTTCAGTTGCAAGGCGCGTGGCTTCTGTCCCAGTTGCCAGCAACGACGCACCGTCCAAACCGCCCAAGTGCTGGTCGAGGATGTTTTCGCCACCGTGCCCCATTGCCATTACGTGCTCAGCCTGCCAGTGGCCGTGCGCAGTTTCTTCCAACGCGACCGCTCGCTTTTTCAAGACCTCTGCCGCTTGGCCAACGAGAGTCTTGTGGAATGGATGCGCACCACCCTGAATCGGACCGACGGCGCACCGGGCGTCGTGCTGACGTTGCACACCTTTGGCGACTACCTCAATTTCCATCCCCACATCCATGCCATTGCCACCGACGGCCTGTTCGGCCGGACCGGCGCGTTCACCCCGCTGCCCGACGCCCAATTGCGGGCGTTGCGCGACCTGTTTCGCGCCAAAATTTTTCGGCTGCTGGTCCAGCGGAAATTGCTCTCGCCCGCGCTCGTGCACAAGTTCATGCAATGGAAACACAGCGGGTTCAATCTGTTTCGGGGCGATCCCGTTGCCGGCACCTGCTGCGCCGAACTGGAGAAAATGGCCCAATACATCCTCCGCCATTCCTTCTCCGTCGAGAAGATGACCTACATCGCCCAAAGCAACCGGGTGATTTATCACTCCCGCCTGAACCCGGCTACCCGCCGCAATTTCGAGGTCTTCACCGCCACCGATTTTCTTGCCGCCATCACCCAGCACATCCCCCCAAAAGGCGCGCAAACCGTCAAATACTACGGCTACTACAGCAACAAAGCCCGCGGCCAGCGCACCAAAGCGAGGTCGTTGTGCGCCGGTCTCCTGACCGCGCACGATCCCTCGAGCGCCGGTCTCCCGGACCAATGCGCCGCCGCTCCTCCTCGCCCCCGCATTCCCTCCCGCGCCTGGCGCGAACTGATCAAGAAAGTCTGGGACGTTGACCCGCTCCTGTGTCCCAAGTGTGGCGGCCAGATGCGGTTGATCTCCCTGATCGAGGATGACTCAATCATCGAGAAAATCCTCCGCCACCTCGACCTCTGGGAAGGACTGGCCCGACCGACGGTTCGCGCCCCGCCACCGCCGGTCGAACTCGGCTACGTTCGGGAACCGTTCTACGACGACCTCCCCTTCGACCCGGACACCTACGCCGAGTAGAGCAAACCACAACCTCAGTCAGCCGGTTCCCACCGGCAACGGAGTCCCCACGCTCCTCGCCGCGCGCGAACACACGGTTGTCACACGATCTTGCTTGATTCTGGAGCAGCTCTCGACCAAGCTGGGTCGCGAAAGGAAAGGCAATGCGACCAGAGAAGAATTCCACAAGTGTCAGTAGCGCTTTGGGTCATCAGGCGACGTTCGGGTCTCCCCCCTTAACCCCCCTGCTGGCGCCCATGCCAAGCCCCTCGGAAAAGCAATTTCCTACCAGTAACTGAGACCAGCCCAAATCTGTTAATTGCTTATGGGCACCTCCGGTAACTCGCAAAAAGTGACGAAGGACGACGAAAACGGTTGA
>JBBISF010000085.1:0-5654 GCA_037441425.1 Verrucomicrobiia bacterium | reverse complement strand
CTGGAGTCACCCCTACCTCGCATCCTTACTCAACTTCTAAATGCAATTGCCCTGGACCACTGCCGGATAGCCTTTGACAGGGGGTCGCCGGCCCGGTAGGATGCCGCTCGTTTTGCACGCTTGACGTGCCGAAAGGGGTGTGAGTCCAGATTGTCAGAAGTCCGCTTGAAAAAAGGTGAACCGGTGGAGAAAGCGCTGCGGCGGTTGAAGAAGAAGCTCGACCGCGAAGGTACGCTGCGGGAAGCGCGCGCCCATCGCCATTACGAAAAGCCCAGTGAAAAACGCCGGCGCAAGGCCCGCGGTCCACGACCGTTCATGAGCCTGTGACCGCCGTTCGCGTGGGACATCATTTGCGCCTAATCACCCCACGAAACAAACGATTGTCATCGCAGGCCAACGTGCCGCCCGGACGATCCGCGCCGGAGCCGCCGTTGGCCTGCTGATTTTTATGTTCGCCTTTTCGACTTGTTGGAATTCACACCGGCACACCGAGGGCCGGGCGATGCTGGCCGAAATCCGCGCGCTCGGGTTCGAGTACGCGGAATTGGGGCACGGCATCCGATTGTCGTTGTTGGATGGCGTGCAACAGGCCGTGGCGGCCGGCGAGATCAAGATCAGTTCGCTGCACAATTTCTGTCCCCTCCCCCTCGGCGTGATGGGGCCGGCCCCGGACTGCTATCAGCCCAGTTCCCCGCGGGAACGCGAACGGCAGCAAGCGGTCCGGCATACGTTGCGGACGCTGGAATGCGCGCAAAACGTCGGCGCGAAAGCAGTTGTGCTGCATCTCGGTCACGTCTCGATGCGGGATTACATGGAGCGGTTGCTGCACCTGTGCGCCACCGGCGCGACCGACACGCCGAAGTTCGGCCGCCTCCGGCAAAAGGCACTCGCGGTGCGCGCGAAGAAACGCCAGAAGTATTTCGATCAGGTCCGCCGGTCACTCGATGAAATTGTGCCGCGCGCCCGGGAACTCGGGTTGCGGCTCGGATTCGAGACCCGGCTGGCCATCGAGGAGATTCCCACCGAGGACGAAACCGCCGAACTCATCGCCCATTGCGGCGCGGACGTGGCGAGCTACTGGCATGACGTGGGGCATGCACAGATGAAGGAGCAACTCGGCCTGCTCCAACACGAGATGATTCTGGAGCGGTTTCGCGGGCAGACAGCCGGGATGCATTTGCAGGATTTCCGACCCCCGGTCTTCGACCATCACCCGCCGGGGCTGGGCGAGTTTGATTTTAACCGGCTCGCGCCATTCGTGACGCGCGACATGATTTTCGCGTGGGAAATCCATCCCCAATGGAACGCCGAACAACTGGTCGAGGGTTGCCGGCGGGTGCACGAATTGCTCTCCAAGGCCGCCACCGCATGAAAAAGAAACTCAGCGTCCTGTTTCGGGTGCTCGTGAGCGTGGGGATCCTAGCTTACCTCTTTCATGGAATTTTCCTGAAAGAGGTTTCGGAAACCGCCGATCAAATTGCGTCGTCACCGACGGTCAGCGCCGCCAATCTCGCCAGAAAATCGCATCTCACCCCGGCCCAAGTGGAACTCGTCCGCACGCAATGCATCGCGGATGGCCAAGCCGATCTCAGCAAGCTGGAGTTCAGGGATCGGTTGACGCTGGTGTGGGATGTCGGTCCGCGGGGTTTGTGGGATGTGTTGCAACAAACCAGCCTCTTGTGGTTTGTGCTGGGGATCGCCTGCCTGGGCGTGGTCTGCCTCTGCGGCATCATCCGCTGGCGATGGATTCTGCGCGTCCAAGGGCTGGAGTTGCGATTCAGCCGCGCAACCTCCATCTTTTTCGTCGGCATGTTCTTCAACGCGTTCATGCTCGGCTCGACCGGCGGCGACGTGATCAAGGCGTGGTACGTCGCCCACGAAACGCATCACAAAAAGGCGGAGGCCATTGCGACGGTCGTGGTGGACCGGGTAATTGGGTTGATCGTGTTGTTCGTCATCGCGCTAATCATGATGGGACTCTACTACCACCGGGTGTTTGACGACGTGAAGCTGCGGTGGTTTGCCGTGGTGACGCTCGCCGTGGTGTTGGCGACCATTGGCGGAACCGCGTTGACGCTCTGGCGCGGATTTGCCGACAAGTGTTTCGGGTTGCGCGGCTGGCTGCAACGCCTGCCGCGATATGACAGTTTGTGCCGGATGGTGGAAGCCTGCCGGGTGTACGTGTCCCATCCCGCCGTGCTTGGCAAGACCATCCTGATCACCGTCGGCGTCCACGGCTTCTCGATGCTCAGCATCGTCTGCATCGGCCACGGGATGCAGATTGTCACCCGCGCCGGAATTGTGGATTATTTTCTCTACCTCCCCATCATCAACTCCGTCACCGCCATCCCGGTGAGCATTTCGGGGTTCGGCGTCCGGGAAGGAATGTATCAGGTCATGTTTGGCGAAGTCGGTGTCGCCGCGTCGTCAGCGATCGCGCTGTCGCTGTTGGGCTACATCGCGTCCTTGTTCTGGAGTTTGGTGGGCGCGGTCTTCTACCTGACGCACCGGAAGGAATTGCCGACCGCCAAGGAAATGGTGACCAGCCAGTGAGCGTCGTCACGGCGACGTGGCCAACTGGGTTGCGGCCTTGTTCGCGCCGACGCTGTGAAATCCCGCGAGAAACTCATCCAGCACCAACTTCAAGTAGGATTCCTCATCCAGCGACCGGACGTACAGCGCGATAACGTGTTCGCGGCCCAGCTTCCGGTAATACACCACGCGCAACCGCCAGTTGGCCGTGTCCGCCGCCAGCGTCATGTCGGATTGAAATGCCGGCACGCCCTCCACTGCGCGCCAACCGCCACCCAACACCTCGGCATACGTCCCCGCTGCCTGATTGTCCAACTTCAGCAACGAACTGATCGCCTCCGCCGCTTCTTTCATATCGCGGTCGTCCCGCTGCAAGGGCGGCCAGTCCGCGCCGTAGGAATTCACCCGAATCTCGTCGTTGCCGGACACGAACTTCGCCCGCGACCGGCTTTCATCCGGAATCTCCTGCACCGTCCAACCCTGCGGCACCTGACACGTGAACCGGCCCTTCGGATCCGTGTACGTCGCCAACGGCGGTTCGGCAACCGGCGGCGCGGTCACGCTCGCCGTTGTCGCCGTGGTTGGCTTCACCTGCGAGGCCGGTGTGCCGTGCACACTTTGCCAGACCACCAGAACGACCGCCACAACCACCACCGCCCCCGCCCCGAGCAAGGCCCACCACCGGCCTTTTTGTCTGCTTGCCGCCGGCGCGTTGCTGGGTAAAGTGGGGACGTTTTCCAACATCCCCAACAACACCGTCCGTATTTCCGCCAAATCCTCGCGTAACCGCCGCAACGCGCCCAACGCCCGTTTGTCATCCGCCGTTTCCGTTTCGGCCAAGCGGGCTTGCACCGTGGCCAGTCGCTCCTCCAAATCCTGCCGCCCAGCCGCGGTGGCCACTTTTCCCAGTTGCGCCTGCGCGTCGTGCAGCGCCGATTGCACCCGGCTATACTCCGCCGCCCGCTCACCCGCGATCACGTTGGGTACCGGTGCGGCTGGAGGTGGCGGGATCGGCTTCACCACAACCGGCCTGTCCACCACCGGCTTGCTCGGCGGTGTAATGACGGGCCGCTCCGCCAATTGCTGGCGCGCGGCAGACAGATCCACCCGCGATGCCGCCAGTTGCGTCGCCAAAATCTGGTTCTGCTGCTGGAGTTGCTCGCTCTGCGCCAACCGGCGCCTGACATCCTCCAGTTCCGTTTTGACATCGCCAAGTTGCTTTACCAACCGGCTCTGTTCGGTTTGCGCCCGCTCGATAATCGCCTTTTCCCGACCTTGTGTGCCTGCCACCAACCCCGTCAACTCCCGGTTCTTCCGCTCCGCATCCTCTAGCCGCGCGCGATCCGTCTTCCGCTCCTCCAACTCCGCCTGCCATTTCGTTTGAGCCGCGGTCAACTGCGCATTCAACTCCTGATTCTGCCGGGATAACTCCGCCACCCGGCCCGCCTGCTCGCGCGCCTTTGCCAATTCCGCCTGGTGGGTGGTCAAGTCCGCCCGCAGTGCCGCCAACTCTTTCTGCGACGCTTGCCGGACCGCCGCCACTTGCACCGCAGCTTGCTCCTTCGCGGTGGCCAACTCGCGCTGGGCCGCCGTCAGTTCGGCATTCAACCGTGCCAAATCTGCCGGGGGCTTTTGGGCTTGCTGCAACTGCTGGCGCAGTTCGGTCACCTGTGCGGTGAGCTGCTGATTCTGCTTTGTCAATTCATCCGCGCGCAAGGATTGTTCATTGGCGGACGGTGTGATGGGTTTTGGTGCGGGTGATGCCACCGGCTTGGCGGGCGGAATGCGTACCGGCGGAGCGACGACTTGCACTGCGGGCGCTGGTTTCTGCACTGCCGGCTGGGTGGCTTCGTAGCGGGTCTCGACAAGCCCAAACTGGACGCGGTCGCCCGGCGCGAGGAGTTTTTCCTGAATCTTCAGGCCGTTGACCCGGGTGCCGTTGCGGGACTGCAAATCCTTGACCCGATAGTCCTCCCCCGCCAACGTCAGCAGCGCGTGTTCGCGGGAGACATCGTTGTCGTCGAACACAATGTTGCAGGAGTCATCGCGCCCCACCCGGAGGCGTTCCCCCGATAACGGGAACACCTTGCCTTTGGCCAAACCCGATAACACCGTTAGTGCTCGTTGCGCCATACCGTAACCGGCTGATCCGAAAGTCACTTCAGTTTCGCCTGCGCCGGCCAGTTAGTCAATGCCGGTGGCGCGACCGGATCAGACGGCTTGCCGCGAGATGATGAAATCCAAATCCGCGCCCGCCTCGGCCAAGGCGGCCGATTTGTTGGCCAGCGCTCCGGGCCGATCTTCGATACCGGCGGCCCAGACTTCTTCCCGCTCGACGATGAGTTCCATGGCTTCTCCTTCCTCTCGTTGGCTCAAGACGTGTAAACAGGGTGAACTGCACCGCATGCAGAATCTATTATGCCCCCACGTGGTCTGCCACCGCGAAATCACGGCCGGCACAAGCGCGTCCAAATAAAAAGAGCGTCCCTCACCGGGACGCTCTTTTGTGTGAACGACAAAAACTTGTCGTCGTCAGACTAACGTCGGCCGCCGCGACGGAATTCGCCGCGACCACCACCACCACCGCCGCCGCCGCCGAAGTCGCCCCGCGGGCGTTCTTCCCGGGGACGGGCTTCGTTGACCGTCAGGGCGCGGCCGTCCAACTCCTTGCCGTTGAACTGGGAGATGGCCTTGGTGGCCTCTTCCTGCGTGCCCATCTGGACGAAGGCGAACCCGCGCGACTTGTTCGTGAACTTGTCCACGATCAATTCGCAACTGGTGACGTTGCCGGCCTGCTTGAACAACTCCAGAATATCACCTTCGCTGGTGTTGAACGACAGATTGCCGACGAATAACTTGGTACCCATAACTCGATGTACTTTTCCTCTTGCTCGCGGTAGGAGGTCTCAGTGACTGTTCCCGCTCATCGGGTTTCGGACTGTCACTGAGCAAACGAGGCCTGACTGACAATCTACCAAATTCACTGTGGACTGCTTCTATCTGCGAGCGCGTTTAAGCTACAGAGAATTCGCCGAATAGCAACCACAATCTTTGCCTCACGCCATGCCCGAATTGAATCACAATAAATGTTACCGGTGGCGGGAAAGGGGGTGCGGGGGAAA
>JBBISF010000084.1:0-6083 GCA_037441425.1 Verrucomicrobiia bacterium | reverse complement strand
CGAATTCCGCTATGAAGTCTTCAAGCATCCAGGTTCAAAACATTAACGGCATTGGCCCTAAGCTTCTCTTGAAAAAGGGCCTTGTCCCGCTCGGGGTTAGCCAAATTCGCCTCGTAACGGGCGACCAGGTCTTTGAATTGCGGCAGCGAAACGAGTCTGTCGCGACTGGTCCAAGCTTCGGCCATGGTGCCACCCCAGGAAGAGTTGATCAAGCCGACGGGCACTCCCAGTTTCCGATGCAGTTCGCGCCCGAAGAAGTAGGCCACCGCAGAAAACGTGTCTGCCGCCTCAGGTGTGCATGCACTCCAGCTCCCTGCCGGCGCGCGGAACGGCGCGACCGCGGCTTTTTGTGGGACGGTATAGAGCCGGATGTGGGGAAACGAGGCGCCGGCAATGGCGTGAACGGTTTGTCCGCGAAAAGTAACGACGATCTTTTCTCCAGCATCAGCCCAACCCCATACCGGGATGGGTAACTGCCGTTGCAGAACCATGTGGTCGCTGAAGACGGATAAAAGGTCTATGGATTTTTCGGACTCCGGTTAGAAAGCAGAAAGCGGTGGCGCGCTTACCAATGATAGCGCAGGCCGCGGAGGAGTGGATTCTGTTGCTGCCACGGACCGATTGGAGCCGGCATGTTTGTACTCGCGGGTGCCGGCGTAGCCACTGCGGGCGCTGGCTGGTTCGTGGAAATGTTGCTTGTGTTAAATGGCGCTGGTGACGGTGGCGCAAACGGCGTTGGCCGACGGAGTTGATTGGCGATCAGATTTTGCGGTTGCGGCGGCACGACGGGAGTGGGGCGCCAGGCGGGGCGTTGGGAAGCGGCGAGCGCGTTGGTTTGCGCGAATTCTTCTGGTGTCGCCGGAACGGGAATCGGTGTGGTTTCCGGAATGGCCACGGTCGGCCGGTCGATCTGCGGCGTGTAAGCCGGTGCGACGGTCAGGTTGGTGACGGTCAGGGGAGCGGGCGGCGCGTAAACTTGGGCGTGCAAGGTGTTCGCTCCCACGCCGAGCACGCCGGCAACCACGGCAAACATGAACTGACTTCGTCGCACCGCGCGACAACATAGCCGGGAGTCGGGCCAATGTCGAGTCTGGGCGGTGGGTCGGCCAACTAACTGTGGCAGTCCCCGAATGCGCCCCGTCGAAGGGGTCATCGAAGGGATCAGTTCCGTGGTTTGTAAATTATGTCCGGTAACACGGCATCGAGTTGACGGCGGAACTGTTGCTGATGAAGAAAATGACTCCAGACGATCATCCCTCCGGGGGCGGTGAGCCGCTGATCGGTCAAGCTGATTCGGATGGACGAGCGGCCACAGTTGGTGTCAACGTTCAGGCGCACCGTTTGGTACGTCTCCACGTGAGATGAGCAAAGTTGTTTTGTAGGCATACAACCGAGCCCACCAAACGGTACTCATTCTTTCAAACTGAATCGTTCCGGCTTAGTGCTGCGGCGCTCCGCCCGTTCCTCGTTCAGCTTGCCCCGTGGGAAGAATCCCGTATAGTGGCGCGGCATGATTGCGTTGGTGGATTACGGCATGGGGAACTTGCGCAGCGTCGAGAAGGCGTTGGCGCGGGTGGGGGCGGATGTCCGCATCGTCAGTGATGCCGGGAGCATGCGCGGCGCGCAGGCGTTGGTGCTGCCGGGCGTGGGCGCGTTTGGCGATTGCCTGGCGAATTTGCGGAAGTTGAAGTTGGAGGACGCCGTCCGGGAATTCATCGGCAGCGGGAAACCGTTCTTGGGGATTTGTCTGGGGTTTCAGGCGCTGTTTGAGTCGAGCGAAGAGGCACCGGGCGTGAAAGGGCTGGGTTTGTTTCCGGGTAACGTGCCCCGGTTTGCGGTGAACGGGTTAAAAGTCCCGCACATGGGCTGGAATCAACTCCGCATCCAACGGCCACAGTGTCCGGTGCTCGCGGGGATGGCGGACAAACCGTACGTGTATTTTGTCCACAGCTACTACTGCCGGCCGGCAGACGCGGCGGTGGTGTGCGGCACGACCGATTACGGCGGCGAATTTTGTTCGATGCTGTGGCGGGACAATGTATTCGCGACGCAGTTCCACCCGGAAAAATCGCAGGCGGTGGGATTGCAGATGTTGGCAAATTTTGTGGACCTGGTGAAGAAGTGAGTAAATCATTTCTGATCTTTCCGGCGATTGATCTCAAGGGCGGGCGGGTTGTTCGTCTCCAACAGGGGCGAGCCGATGCGGAAACGGTGTACGGCGACGACCCGGCGGCGATGGCGCGCCGGTGGGAAGATCAGGGGGCGCGTTATCTGCACGTGGTGGATTTGGATGGGGCGTTCGAGGGCGAGCCGCGCAACTGGAACTGCGTCCAGGCGATTTTGAAGGCGGTGCGGATTCCGCTTCAGGTGGGCGGCGGATTGCGGACGCGCGACCAGATTGAGGCGATTTTGGGGATGGGGGTCAGCCGCGTGGTGCTTGGCACGCGGGCGTGCGACGCACCGGAACTGGTCGGGGATTTGGCGGCGGAATTCGGCCCGCGAATCGTCGTGGGCGTGGACGCCCGAGACGGGTTTGTGGCGGTGAAAGGTTGGACCCAACGCACGGCGTGGACGGCGGTGGAGTTCGCGCAGGAGGTGGACCGGCTCGGTGTGCAAACCATCGTGTTCACGGATGTTTCCACCGATGGGATGTTGCACGGGCCGAATTACCTCGCGCTCTCGGCGGTCTGTGGCGCGGTGAAGTGCGATGTGATTGCCAGCGGCGGTGTGGCGAGCGGGGCAGACGTGCGTCGGTTGCAGCAGGCGGCGCAGGAACTACCCGGCAAGAATCTCGTGGGCGTCATCATCGGCAAGGCGTTGTACGACGGGCGAATCGATCTCCGGCAGTTGGAGAGTTGAGGGGCGACCTCCCGCATGTCTCAGGAATACGTTCTCCACCCGGCGCACGCGCCGCGCGATCTGCACATTGATTACCGGCAGGAGCTCAATGAGCAGCAGTATGCCGCGGTGACGGCCGGCGACGGACCGCTGTTGGTGATTGCCGGGGCCGGCAGCGGCAAGACACGGACATTGACCTACCGGGTGGCGTGGCTGGTGGAACACGGCGTGCCGCCCGAACGGATTCTGCTGCTTACGTTCACAAACAAGGCTGCCCGCGAGATGTTGCGACGCGTGGAGTCCTTGTTGCCGACGGACATCTCGGCGATTTGGGGCGGGACGTTTCATCACATTGGCAACCGGATTCTCCGCCGGCACGCGAAGTTGATCGGCTACGCCAACGATTTCACCATCCTCGACCGGGAAGACCAGAAAGATTTGCTCGATAGCTGCATTGCCGAGGCGAAGATTGACACCCGGGAGGAGCGGTTCCCGAAAGGCGATGTGCTGGCGGAAATCTATTCGCTCAGCGTGAACACCGAGCGCACGATCGAACGGGTGTTGGCCGAGCAGTACGATTACTTTGCGCATTTAGCGGAGCAGATCCAGAAGTTGCGCGGCGTGTACGAGGAACGGAAACGCAAGGGCAACGTGATGGACTACGATGATCTGCTGGTGAAATGTCTTCAGCTTTTTCGGGAACACGGTGAGGTGGGGGAGCGTTACCGGGAGCAGTTCCTGCACGTGTTGGTGGATGAATATCAGGACACCAACCGGATTCAGGCGGATTTGATTGACGCGGTGGCGATGCAGCATCGCAATTTGATGGTGGTGGGCGATGATGCGCAGTCCATCTACTCGTGGCGGGGCGCGGATTACCGGAACATCCTCAGCTTTCCGGAACGATACCCGAAGGCGAAAACGTTCAAGATCGAGGTGAACTACCGGAGCGTGCCGGCGGTGTTGGCGCTGGCCAACGACGCGATCAAAGGCAACGTGCATCAGTTTGCCAAGACGCTGACGCCGGTCCGGGAAGGGGGCGCGAAGCCGTGGCTGGTCGCGTGCACGGATTCCAACCAGCAGGCGGCGTTTGTCGCGCAGCGAATGTTGGAGTTGCGCGATGAAGGCGTGGCGCTCAACGACATCGCTGTGCTGTACCGGGCGCATTATCACGCGATGGAATTGCAGATGGAATTGACCAAGCGGAACATTCCGTTCGTCATCACCAGCGGGCTGCGGTTCTTCGAGCAGGCGCACGTCAAGGATGTGGCGTGTTTCCTCAAGCTGACGGTGAACCCGAATGATGAATTGTCATTCAAACGGATTGTCCGGTTGTTGCCGGGCGTCGGCGGCGCGACGGCGGACAAGATGTGGCGCGCGTTTCAGCCGATGTTGGCCGGCGGCGGCAAACTGCCGGAAGCCAGTCCGGCCGTCGCGAAGAAGGCGGTCGGCGATTGGAAACATGTGGCGGCGGTGATGAATCAATTGCGGGGAATGACGCCGCCGTTGAAAGCCTCCCGGATGATCGAGTTGGCGGTTGAAGGATTCTACGAAGGGTATTTGAAGGCGAAGTATCCGAACGCGCGCACCCGGTTGGAAGATTTGCGGCAATTGGAATCGTTCGGGCAGCAATTTGAGGCGGTGGAAGAATTTTTGAGCCAGTTGGCGTTGTTGACAAATCTGGAGGCGGACGACGCCTCATTGATCACCGCGAACGAACAGGAATACGTCCGGCTCAGCACAGTGCATCAGGCCAAAGGGCAGGAATGGGCGGCGGTGTTCGTGATCGGCTTGTGCGACGGGATGTTTCCGTTGGCGCGGTCACTCGACAGTCTGGATGGCGAGGAGGAGGAACGCCGGTTGTTCTACGTCGCGGTGACACGCGCGAAGGACGAACTATACATGTTGTATCCCCTGTTTCGAATGAGCGGCGGCGATGCCGGCGGGTTTCAGCGGCCCTCGCGGTTCGTGGCCGAGTTGCCGAGACAGCATTATCAGGAACTGGCTTTGCGCTACCAATCGCGCGGCTGGTAGGGGCGGCGAAAAATACCGCCCCTCCGAGCCATAAAAGTAAAAGTGGTCATAAAAGGGGTCAACTCTTGAGAAGCCGTTGAAAAACTCTCTTTGAAAGCTCACTTTTTGCTTCCGGCCTCCTCGCCTTTGATGTAGAAGTGTCTTGACCTAGAGCGTTTACATAAATCATGTAGCGTAGCGGGCGTGTAAAAAGAAGCCGCGGCAGTCGGCAGCGGAAATGGCGGCGAAGGCAGCCCGGGCCGCTTCCAGGAGTTGGTCCTGCGTGCGGGGAGCAGCCCCGCGCAAGATCTGCTTGATCTTGCTCCACATGTTTTCGATCGGGTTGAAGTCCGGCGAATAGGGCGGCAGGTACAGCAGCCGCGCCCCCGCCGCCGCGATGGCTTGGCTCACGCCACGAATCTTGTGTGTGGCCAGGTTGTCCATGATCACCAGGTCGTGCGGGCGGAGCACGGGCACCAAGCCCTGCTGGACCCACGCCAGAAACATGGCGCCATTCATCGCTCCTTCAAACAGCCACGGGGCGCAGGGCCCTCGCCGGCGGATCGCGGCGATCAGCGTGCTGGTTTGGTAACGACCTTGCGGAACGGCCGCCACCAGCCGCTGGCCGCCCGGGCAGCGACCGCGCCAGCGGGTCAGGGTGGTATTGGCCCCGCTTTCATCAACGAACACCAGTCGCGACCGACCCACCACGGCCAACCGCTCATGCCAATGGACGCGTTGGGCGACCACGTCGGGTCGGCCTTGTTCGGCGGCGGGCAGCGTTTTTTTTATAGGTCAACCCCAACCGCCGTAGCCACAGATCGATCGTCGAAGTCGGAAAAGGCCGGTCGAGGCGTGCGCTCAATTCAGCCAGCGTGGCATCGGGTTGGACGCGTACCAACTGTTGCAGGCGGGCCTGGCGTGCGGCGGTCAATCACGTCTTGCGTCCGCACAAGTGGGTTCGTGGCTGGAGGGTGCCCCGCTCTTTGAGCTGCTGGCGGACCCGGCGTACGGCCGCAACGCAGAAACCAAAAAAATCGGAAATCTCGCGGGTGCTTTTGCCCTGCTCGTAGAGCGTGATGATTCGTTGGCGGGACGACAACGGGATGGCGCGCATCGGTTGATTGTGCCAGGCCATTCAGCCGAAGTCAAGCTACATGATTTATGGAACTGCTCTACGAATTGAATCACAATAAATGTTACCGGTGGCGGGAAAGGGGGTGCGGGGGAAA
>JBBISF010000083.1:0-6200 GCA_037441425.1 Verrucomicrobiia bacterium | reverse complement strand
GCGAATTCCGCTATGAAGTCTTCAAGCATCCAGGTTCAAAACATTAACGGCATTGACCCTAGCTTCGTATGGCATTGGGGCTGCTTAAATCAAGCCCGGTATGCGCTCCAAATTCATGCTGCTGGTGCTGTGCCTGGCGATGGCCGCGGCCCTCGTGCCGACGGAAACGCAGGCGGGCTTCTTCGATTTCTTGTTTCATCGGAAGCCCAACCCGCTGCCTGCTAAAGAGCGGATCCAGCAATGGCAGGCGGCACAAAAAGCGAAGCAAAAGAAACCGCCACCGCCGAAAAAGTACCTCTTCCAGCAGTAACGGTTCGGATCTGTTACTTCGTGCCGACTGATCTGGCGTGGAAAAACTCAGCCGATTCGATCATCAGTTGGTAGTGCTGCGCGTCATAACCAGCCAGCAATTTGCCATCCGCGCTTTTCCAATGGCGGTCGCCCGTCTTGTCGGCGTTGAGTGCAGTCCAGCCCCCAGCCGGCGTTTCGGCTTTGAGGACGGTGGCGATGTCCTTGGCACTCACTTCGTCCTCGCCGATGTCCCCGTCTTCTTCCTCGACAGCTTCGACGAGTTCATACGCGGCTTTGCCGTCAACAAACCCGATGAAGAAGGCCAGATCGCCTTGCCGGTAGAGGTACGCGGAGGTGGCCGGTTTAACCGGGCTCACAGCCTTCACGTGTTTGCCATACCGGGTTTCGATCTGCGCCTGCGTCTCGCCGATCCGTGCGTAACAGGCCGTCGTGGTGAGAACAATGGCGGTGGCCATGAGTAACGATTTCACAGTGATTCACTTTCCCAGTTCGAATGCGTCGTGAATGGTGCGAGCGGCTTTGTCGGCGTCTTTGAGATTGATGATGACGCTGATCTTGATCTCGCTGGTGCTGATCATGCCGATGTTGATGCCATTGTCGGCAAGCGTCTCAAACATCTTAGCCGCGACCCCCGGATGGGAACGCATCCCGATGCCGACCACCGAAAGCTTCGCGATCTCGCCGGTCGAGATCACCTCCCGCGCACCAATTTCTTTGGCGACAGGTTGGAGGACCTTCGCCGCTTTGCCGGCTTCGGTGTCGCCGACAGTGAACGAAATATCGGTGTGGCCTTTTTCGCTGACGTTCTGAACGATCACATCAATATTGATGTGGGCGTCGGCGATGGTCTTAAAAATTTTCGCGGCGACGCCCGGTTTGTCGGGCACGCCGGCGATGGTGACTTTGGCTTGTTTCTTGTCCACCGCGACGCCGCGGATGACGACATCTTCCATTTTGGTTGTTTCGGCTTTCACGATTGTCCCCGGGTTGTTGTTGAAACTGCTGCGGACTTCAAACACGACGTTGAACTTCTTGGCGAACTCCACGGAACGGGCCTGCATGACCTTTGAGCCGAGCGCGGCCAGCTCCAGCATCTCATCGTAACTGATTTCCGGTATCTTCTTCGCGTTCGGAATGATGCGCGGGTCCGACGTGTAAACGCCGTCCACGTCGGTATAAATCTGACAGACATCGGCGTTCACCGCCGCCGCGATGGCGATCGCGCTTAAATCGCTGCCGCCTCGGCCGAGCGTGGTGATGTGCCCTTCGGGCGTTTCGCCTTGGAACCCGGCAATGATCACGATGTTGCCGGCATTCAACAATTCATGCACGCGCTTGGGTGTGATATTGGCGATCTTGGCTTTGGTATGAAGGCCATCCGTCGTAATGCCGGCTTGGGCGCCGGTGAGCGAGACTGCCTTGGCGTCCAATCCATGCAGCGCCATCGCCAGCAACGCGATGGTGGTCTGCTCGCCGGTCGCCAGCAACACGTCCATCTCCCGCTCGTTGGGTTCCGGGTGGACTTCCTTGGCGAGTTTGATCAGGCTGTCCGTCACCCCGCTCATCGCGGAGACGACCGCGACGACCTGATTGCCGGCCCGTTGCGTTTCCAACACACGTTCGGCGACGTTCTTGATCCGTTCCGGATTCCCGACCGAAGTGCCGCCGTATTTCTGAACAATGAGTGCCATTTAAGCTCCGATTGCTTTCAACACCGCTGCGGTGTTGGCTGCACAAGAAATGGGGGAGGGCGCGTTCGCAATGGCCGTGTCCGGGTCCTTCAACCCGTGCCCGGTCAACGTGACCGCCGCGATTGAACCTTTCTGGAAATAACCTTTCGCAATGTACTTGCGGATACCGGCAATGCCCGCCGCGCTGGCCGGCTCAACGAATACGCCTTCGGCGCTCGCCAGCAACCGGTGCGCTTCCAAAATCTCCGCGTCGCTGACCATATCAATCAGTCCGCCCGATTCGTCGCGCGCGGCGACGGCCTGCTTCCAACTGGCCGGATCCCCGATGCGGATGGCGGTGGCGATCGTTTCCGGTTTCTCGACCGGTTTGCCGCGCACGATGGGTGCCGCGCCTTCCGCCTGAAATCCGACCATCTTCGGCAACCCGTGATTGTATTCCCGGTAGCCTTTCCAGTACGCGGTGATGTTGCCGGCATTGCCGACGGGCAACACGTGGTAGTCCGGCGCGCGTCCGAGCGCATCACAAATCTCAAACGAGCCGGTTTTCTGACCTTCGATACGGTCCGGGTTGATTGAGTTGACGATTTGGATGTCGGTCTTGGCGCCGATTTCCCGGACAATGCGCAGCGCGTCGTCGAAATTGCCGTCAACGGCCACGACCTTCGCGCCGTACATCAGCGCTTGGGCGAGTTTGCCCTTGGCAATCCGGCCCGCCGGCAGGACGACCACACATTGGATGTTGGCGCGCGCGGCGTAGGCAGCGGCGGAACTGGACGTGTTGCCGGTGCTGGCGCAGATGACCGTTTTCGCCCCGCGCTCGACCGCCTTGGTGACGGCCATGGTCATGCCGCGGTCTTTGAACGAGGCGGTGGGATTGAGTCCCTCGTATTTCAGCCAGATTTGGAACTGCGCCCCGAGCCGTTTCTCGATGTTGTAGGCCCGCACGAGGGGCGTGTTGCCTTCATTCAGCGAAATGATGCAGGTTTTCTCGGTGATGGGGAGAAACTGCCGGTACTGCTCGATAACACCACGCCAGGCACTCATGATCAGTCAAAATTCTCCACGCGGATGACGACGGTTTTACCCCGGATAACGTCGAGCCGGTCAATCTGGCCGACGGCTTCGCGCACGGCTTTATCCTTGGCGGTGTGCAGCATGAAGATCAGCGGGACGTGGCCGGGAGTATGGGTTTCAGGGGCTTCGCGTTGCAGCACGGACGCGATGCTAATGTCGGCGTCGCCGAGAACCTTCGCGACTTTCGCGATGACGCCCGAACGATCTTCAACGGTCAGGCGCAGGTAGTACCGGGACTCGACTTCGTCAATAGTCAGCAATTTGGCGTTCAACCGGTGGGAAACAAACGCCGGGATACGCTGGGTGCTGCCAAACTTGTAATTGAGCGCGGCGTCGGCGAGATCGGAAATGACGGCGCTGGCGGTGGCGTCGGCACCGGCCCCGCGACCGTAGAACATGGTGTCGCCCACCACGTCGCCGCGGACGACGACGCCGTTGAAGACGCCGTTCACGTTGGCCAGAACGTGGGCGTGAGGGATAAGCGTCGGATGGACGCGGACTTCGACGGCGTGCGTGCCGCGGATGATCGCCAGCAGTTTGATCGTGTAGCCGAGTTCGCGGGCGACCTGGATGTCGAACTGCGAGACGTGCCGGATGCCCTCGACGTACATGTTGTCGTAGCCGATCCAGAACCCGTGGGCGAGGGAGGCGAGGATCGTCGCTTTGTGGGCGGAATCAATGCCGTCAATGTCGAGGCCGGGATCCGCTTCGGCGTAGCCGAGCTTCTGCGCTTCCGCCAGCACGGCGTCGAACTCTTTGCCCTCGGCGGTCATGCGGGTGAGGATGTAGTTGCAGGTGCCGTTGACGATGCCGTAGATGAGCGGAAACTCGTTGGCGACGAACCCTTCGCGTAGCGCCTTGATGATCGGGATGCCACCGCAGACACTGGCTTCGTAGAAGATGTTGGCGGAATGTTTGGTGGCCGCCGCGAAAATTTCTTCGCCGTGGTGGGCCAGCAGCGCTTTGTTGGCGGTGACCACCACTTTGCCGCGGCTCAGCGCGTCGAGGATCAGGGTTTTGGCAAAGCCGGT
Organism: Verrucomicrobiia bacterium; assembly: GCA_037441425.1. Lineage (GTDB taxonomy): Bacteria > Verrucomicrobiota > Verrucomicrobiia > Palsa-1439 > Palsa-1439 > JBBISF01. The sequence goes on along the minus strand of JBBISF010000083.1, from coordinate 2,092 downwards.
GCCGCCGACAAGTTCGACGATCACCTGAATGTCCGGATCGCCCAATACTTTCTGGGCGTCGCGGCTGGTGGGAACCGGCAAACCTTTCAGGCGCGACTCATCCTTGTCGCATACGCACTTCAGGTTCAGCCGGAGGCCGAGGCGTTCGGCGATGAGATCGGCGTTGCGGGTGAGATGTTTCACCACGCCGCCGCCGACGACGCCCGCCCCGACCAAGCCTATGTTGATTTCCTTCACGAGGGCGAAAAGTGTAGCGACAGGTTTGCTGTTTGTCGAGTGTCCGACTGGGCGGTCAGAGCGGCTTCAAAAACTTCCCGATGCGCTCAACCGCTTTTTCCAAGTCCAGCATCGCGGCGCAGAAACTGGCGCGGACGTGGCCTTCGCCGCCGGGACCGAACGCGTTGCCGGGCACGACGGCCACACGTTGCTGCTCCAGCAGCCGCACAGAGAACTCCCGGGAACTCAGGCCGGTCTGGCGGATATCCGGGAACGAATAGAACGAGCCGACCGGTAGGTGGCATTTCAACCCCAAATCGTTGAACGACCGGACAATGTAATTGCGGCGCAGCCGGTATTGCTCGCGCATCGCCAGCATGTCGTCGTTCCCGTGTTCCAACGCCTCCAACGCCGCTTGTTGGCTGATGATGGACGCGCACAGCATGGAGTATTGATGAACGCGTAGCATGGCTTCGATCAATCCCGCCGGCGCGCAGGCGTAGCCAATGCGAAAACCGGTCATCGCAAACGCCTTGGAGAATCCATGAAGGAAAATTGTGCGCTCCTTCATGCCGGGTTGGGCCGCGAGGGAATGATGCTTACCGAAAAAAGTCAGTTCACTGTAGATTTCGTCGGTCAATACCAACAGGTCGTGCTCGACGCACACGTGCGCAATCTTCTCGACTTCCTCGGCGCTGAGCGTCGCACCGGTAGGGTTGGTCGGGAAATTCAGCATGATCGCTTTGGTGCGCGGAGTCACTGCCGCCGCGATATCCTCGGCCCGGAGTGAGAAATTGTCTTCCGCGCGGGTGCGGATCGCCACCGCTTTGCCGTGCGTCAGGGTAACGCTGGGATGATAGGAAACGTAACACGGCTCATGATAAAGAATCTCGTCGCCGGGATTGACGATTGCCCGCAGGGCGATATCGAGCGCTTCGCTCACGCCGACCGTCACAAGGATTTCCTGATGGGGGTCGTATTCGACGTGGAAGTTTTCCTGCACGTACCGGCTGATCGCGCGGCGCAGTTTCAGCAGGCCGAAGTTGGAGGTGTACCCGGTTTGCCCGCGTTCCAAGGCATAAATCGCCGCCTCCCGGATATGCCACGGGGTGGTGAAGCCGGGTTCGCCGATGCCGAGCGACACCACGTTGTCCATGGACTGGACGACGTCGAAAAAATCACGGATACCCGAGCGCGGGATGGTGCGCACGTGGTCGGCGACGAAGTCGCGCGTGGTGGCCGGTGTTTTCGACATAAGGCGCGTATCGTACCATCCGGCAAATCAAAAGCAAGCGCGCCTCCGTTAGGGGCTGACCTTGAGCTGCTCGAATTCCTCGCCGCCTTCCATCAACACGCCTTGCTCCTTGTAGGTGCGGAGCATGAAGTGGGTGGCGGTGCTGTTGACGCCCGGGAGTGTGGCGAGTTTCTCGGCGACGAATTGGGCGACGGCCCGGAGTGAGTGACCTTCGACGAAAATCAGCAGGTCGTACGCGCCCGACATCAGGAAGAGCGAGGTGACTTCGTCAAACTTCGCAATGCGCTGCGCGATGCGGTCGAAGCCGCCTTCGCGCTCGGGCTGGATTTTGACTTCGATGACGGCCTTGACGAGGTCGGTGTCCACCTTGTCGTCGTTGATGATCGCCTTGTAGCCGAGGATGATTTTGTCGTCTTCGTATTGTTTGATGCGGCGTTCGACCTCGGTGGGGGGCTGGTTGAGCATCTTGGCGAGGTCGGCCGGTGTGCGGAGCGCGTGTTCTTCGAGAAGTTTGAGTAATGGATCCATGATGTTCCTGAAATTGGTCGGGACGGCGGGATTTGAACCCACGACCCCTTGCACCCCATGCAAGTGCTCTAGCCAAGCTGAGCTACGTCCCGA
>JBBISF010000082.1:955-6741 GCA_037441425.1 Verrucomicrobiia bacterium | reverse complement strand
CTTTCCCCCGCACCCCCTTTCCCGCCACCGGTAACATTTATTGTGATTCAATTCGACTAACCGGCGCGGCGCGCCTTCGGCCTTGCCACGGCAGGCGCGCGCGGCTACGGTTGGGGCATCATGCGCGAACGCTGGCGAGTCGTTCCCACCATTCAGTTCCTGCTGTTCACAGTTCTCGGCGGCGCGCTCGGCTGGTATGAAATCCAGTTCGCCCGCGGCTTCGTGCCTGGTTTGGATCACGCGAACCAGGTGATCCACAAAGCCGGACATCTGATTTGTGAACTGGCGTATCCGCCGTGGACGCCTTACGCCGGGGTGATCTGCCAGCTATTGGTGCCGGCCCTGGCGCTGATCGGTTTTTGGAAGGACTCGCAGACGCTGCTGTGCGCCACCTGCGGGATTTGGTTCTCGGAAAATCTGCTCGACGTGGCCGCGTACATCACCGATGCCGGCCAGAACACGTTGCCGATGATCGGCGGCAAGCATTACGAATGGGAGCAAATCCTCCAGCGCTGGGACGCGACCAATCTGCAGACCCAGATTGCCGGTTGGGTCGCGTTGGCCGGGTGGTTGGGATTCGCGGTGACGTGGTGGTGGCTGTTCCGGCGGTGGCGGCGCAGCCGGTGATCAACTCCCGCTGAGTTTTTGCGTGGCCAGTTTCAAGGCCCGGACGGTTTGCGGGCTGAGGTGATGTTCGATGCCGTCAATGTCATGCCTCGCCGCGCCGGCCCCCACGCCGATGGCGGTGAGGACAAATCCATAATGCGGGCGTAACCGTTGCGGTCAATCAGATCGAGGATGCGTTCGAGGTAATCGTCTTGGGCGATGCTGGTGGGTCTCATTCCGGCGTGGCGCGCAACAGCAGGACAGGCACGTCCACCTCGTGCCGGACTTTACGAGAGGTCGTTCCTAGAAACAAATCCGCCAGGAACTTGTGACCGTGGGTGCTCATCGCCAACAGGTCGCAGCCTTTCTGTTCAACCCAGGTGATGATTTCCTTGGCAGGCTCGCCGTAGGCCAGCTCTGTTTCGGTTGCGATTCCGGCAGCCCGGAATTCGGCGCCGACCTTTTCGAGGTACGCCTTGTCCTGCGCGATCTCAGGGCTGACCGCATCGGCGCCGTAGGTGCGCGCCGCCCAACCGTCAGCCACGTGCAGCAAGACCACCCGGCTCCGCATGTGTTTGGCCAGCACTTTGACGTGCTCGATGATCGTTTTGTCGCTGGGCGTGGCGTCGAGCGTGACCAGAATCTTGTTATACATGGCGCTTTATACCTCGTTCAGCGGCCGACGATGACCGCCCAAGCCTGCTTCAATGAGTCGGGCAAGCCGTAGATGTCCAAGGCGCTGATCAGAATCGCACTTGTCCAGCCGGCAATCAATAAAAACCAGCCATTCCGCCATTGCCCCATACGCCACCGCGAACTGGTGAAGTGCAACAGCGGAAACATCGCGAACGGCAGTTGCAGCGCCAACACCACCTGGCTCAAGGTCAACAGATCGGTCACACTGCTGTCGCCGCGGATGCCAATGATCAGGATCGCCGGCAGGATCGCCAGCGACCGGGTGATGAGCCGCCGCAACCACGGTCTGATCCGCCAGTGCATAAACCCTTCCATCACCACCTGCCCCGCTAACGTCCCGGTGATGGTGCTGCTCTGTCCCGCCGCCAACAGCGCCACGGCGAACAACGTGCTGGCCACCGCCGTTCCCAACAACGGCGCGAGCGTCAGGTACGCGATCCGAATCCAATCGCTGTCCGCCGTGAAGCGCACCACTTCCCCGCCGGCCACGGTCAGACTGGCTTTGCCGTAGAACACGAGCGCCGCCAGTACCATGATGGCGGCGTTCACAAAGAAGGCGATGGTGAGCGCCACGCTGGCGTCAATGGTATTGAATTGGATCGCTCGCCGCACGGAGGCGTCGTCGTGCTGCAATTTCCGGCTCTGCACGAGGGCCGAGTGGAGATACAGGTTGTGGGGCATGACCGTGGCCCCGATGATGCCGATGGCCACGTAAATCATGCCCGGCTGACGAAAATGAGGCGTGACAAGCGCCCGCCCCATTTCGAGGAAACCAGGGTGCGTTTGCGGCAGGATAAAAATCTCAATGAAGTAACACACGCTAATCGTCGCCACCAGCACCAGCACCACCGCCTCAATGGTGCGCATGCCGAACTGTTGCAGCCCCAAGAGGAGCAGCACATCCAACCCGGTAATCACCACCGCCCACAACAAGGGAATATGAAACAAGAGGTTGATCGCAACCGCGCTGCCGAGCACTTCCGCCAGATCGCAAGCGCCGATGGCCAATTCACAAAACAACCAGTTTGGCCAGCGCGTCCATCGTGGATACCAGTCCCGGCAAACTTGAGCGAGGTCCTTGCCGGTCACCACCCCGAGGCGGGCGGCGATCACCTGCATGAAGATCGCCATCAAACTCGCTAGCCCAACAACCCACAACAACCCGTACTTGAACTGTGCCCCGCCCTGCAAATCCGTGCCCCAATTGCCGGGATCCATGTAGCCGACGCTGACCAGAATGGCCGGCCCGACGAACGCCCGCCATTGCCGCCAGAATCCGGCTTGATGGTGCGGCACGTCTACGGACCCGTGCACCCCTTCCAGCGATAGATGATTGCCCGGCGGTTGGTCTGTCTCCCTCACAAGCGTGATATAGCGATTCCTGGCAAGATTAGCTCAGGCTGATTCTCACGAGGCGGACTATACCGCAAGATCGCCGGCGATCAACCGCATTCGACGAGGCGGCCTGTACCCGCGACCGGGGGATCGCGCGCGAAAAGCGCTTCCACCAGATTCTTATCGAACTTTTTTCCGGATTCCTCCAGATTGCCGGTGTGGAACATTCACCAGCCAAAGAACCGGATTCGCCGCCGACCATCGCGACGGTGCCGGCGGATACGCTGGCGCAGCCGCGGCGCGTCGTCACTTCCCGGATTCACTGGCGCAACACCGTCGCCGCGTTTCGCCATCGCAACTACCGGTTGTTCTTCGGCGGCCAGCTCGTTTCCCTGATCGGCACGTGGATGCAAATGGTCGCCGAAGGCTGGCTCGTGTATCAGCTCAGCAACTCCGCCTTTCTGCTGGGGTTCGTGCGCTTCTTGAACACCATCCCGATCACCATCCTCACACTGGTCGGGGGAGCTGTGGCTGACCGGGTGGACAAACGGCGCGTGCTGATTGCCACGCAAACCGTGTCCATGGTGCTGGCCTTGGGTTTGGCGGCGCTCGTTTATTTCAAAGTTGTCCAAGTCTGGCACGTCGCCGCGCTCGGTTTGCTGCTCGGCATCGCCAATGCCTTCGACATCCCCACCCGGCAAAGCTTCGTCGTCGAGATGGTGGGCAAAGACGATCTGATGAACGCCATCGCGCTGAATTCCTCCATGTTCAACGGCGCGCGCATCATCGGGCCGGCGCTGGCCGGCATTTTGATCGGTGTCATGGGATTGGCCGGGTGTTTTTTCCTGAATGGGATTTCGTTTTTGGCGGTGATTGCCGGGTATCTGGCCATGCAATTACCGGCGGCGACTCCCAAAACCAACCACCAGTCCCTCTGGCACGCCACCCGGGAAGCCCTGCATTATGTCCGCGGCAATCGCCCGATCCGTACCATTATGATTCTGGTGGCCATCGTCAGCTTGTTTGGCTGGCCCTACACCGTGTTGATGCCGGTGTTCGCCCGCGATGTGCTCGGCATCGGCGCGCAAGGTTTGGGTTATCTCATGGCCGCCAATGGCGTCGGCGCGTTTCTTGGCGCGCTCACCCTCGCCTCGCTGGGGGATTATCCCAATCGCCGACGATTGATCTTCGGCGGCGTCATTGGCTTCAGTGTGATGCTGTTCGTCTTCGCCCTGTCCCGGATTGTCTGGCTTTCGTTCGTCGCGTTGGCGGCGTCCGGCTGGTTTCTGATCGTGTTCTTCGCCACCGCCAACACCGCCGTCCAACTCCGTTGCCCCGACGAACTGCGCGGCCGGGTGATGGGCATCTACTCGCTGGCATTCATCGGCCTCAGCCCCGTCGGCAGTCTCATCGCCGGCACCATGGCGCGGCTCAAGAACGCCCCGACCGCCATCGCCATCGACGCCATCGTGTGTGTGTCCGCCGCCCTCGTCGTCATGCGGCTCGTCCCGCCGCCTTCCCATGGTCCGGCGCGGTAACAGCCAGCCCCGTTTCCTTGGGGATTGGGCAACAGCATTAGTGGGTCCGGTCGTACTCGGCGATCTTGGCGCGAATGGCCGGCTCAGCTTCGTCGTACATCTCGTGAATCATCGGATCGTCGAACCGGTAAGTCCGGTCTTGGAAGCTGGTGTTGGCCAACCGGTCGAAGAGCCGCGCGTTGGCGTCGGCAATGTCTTTGCCGTAAATGTGGTATGAGTCGGCGTGCCAGTTCAGTCGCCCCAGTTTGACGGTCTTGCCGGTCCGCTCCTGAAGGCTGGCGGCGATCACCTCTTTATTGAACATGATGAAGCCAAACATGTTCATGAAACTTGCGCCCCACGCGTCGTTGCTGCGAAACCGGACGTTGCAGTTGAGCCAGTAAACGCCGTCCTCTTCGAGCAGCCGGTACCAGAGTGATTGCAGGCACGGTGGATCGTAGCAGTCGAGATCAAGGTTCGGCATCCACGTGATCATCTGCGCCTGCCGGGTGAACGGTTGTTTGGCGAGCTTCTCAATGACCGCTTGAATCTGGTTCACCCCAAACGGGCCGACGCGTTTCCCGGACTCCTGCCACGTGCCGTACCGGGCCAGCCGTCCGTGGTAGGTGTATTCCCAGCGCGTGTCCTGGGGATCGTCCATGTTTTTCACCCAATGATCTTTTGCGCCCTGCACTTCCATGACGTACTCGCGCAGGTCTTCAATCCCGCCGGGGAACGCTTTGTGAATCAGCGGCTCGGCGAGCGGATCGAGAATGGTGAGATCCATCGTGCAATCGAGGCTCGGCGGCGCGCCCGGCTTGTCGTACTGCGTGCGGAACGGGATGCCGTTTTCGTGGAGCGCGATCAACGCCTTTTCATAGGCGGCGGCGAGGCCGGTGTCGGCGACGTGCAAGACGGGAATGTTGTGCATGCTGTTCTCCTGAATTTAAGCGAAATGATCGGTTAATTGGGCGAAACTTTCGAGCACCAGCGTTTCACCCCCGTTGGGCGAAATCTCTTCGACCTCGTGCTGCCAAGTCGTGTGATAGGGAATGAACACGGTGCCGAGGCCGGCGGCTTTGGCGGGATTGATGTCGGAGCGCGGGCTGTTGCCCACCATCCAGGTCGCGCCGGCATCCAGGGTGTGTTTGCCGACGATCTGCCGGTAAGTCGCGCGGCTTTTCTCGAAGACAATCTCCGTGGCATGAAAGAAGCCGGCCAGACCGGAGCGTTCCAGCTTGCCGAGTTGTTCTGCCGGGCGACCTTTGGTGACCATGATCAACCGGTTGCCGGCGAATAGCGGGGGCAGGGTTTCGCGGACGCCCGGCATGAGTTCAATCGAGTGATGAAAGATCCAACGCTCCCGTTCGGTGATCCACGGCTCGAGTTCCGGGGCGTCCAATTGCCGGGCCACTTCGTGCAACGATTGGCAGAACGCCTGGCTGCCGTAGCCGGTCACGCTGATGTTGCGTTGTTCGGTGTCCCACAACACCCGATTTACGTGTTCGGAACCGTAGCCGCGTTCGCCGAGCGCGGCCACAAACTCGCGAATGACCCGCTCAAAGTAAATGTTGTTCTCCCAAAGCGTGTCGTCGGCATCAATCAGCAACGTGCGCGTGGTTGACATGAGGT
>JBBISF010000082.1:0-945 GCA_037441425.1 Verrucomicrobiia bacterium | reverse complement strand
GACTTTTTAATCTTTCGGCCATGACCTTGCAACAAGTCCTCGACGAGATGGAAGAGAAAATGATGAAGACGCTGGAGTTCGTGCACAGCGAATTCGCCACCGTCCGCACCGGCAAGGCTTCGCCATCGTTGGTGGAGAATATCCAAGTCGAAGCCTACGGTGGGCACATGCGGTTGCGGGAATTGGCCGGCATCTCCACGCCGGAGCCGCGGCTGATCGTGATTCAACCGTGGGATCCGACGGTCGTGCAAGCCGTTGAAAAAGCCATCATGAAATCTGAGTTGGGCATCACCCCGCGTGTGGACGGCAAAATCATCCGCATTCCGATTCCCGAGTTGGACGCCGAACGCCGCAAAGAACTCGACAAGGTGATCAAACACATGGCCGAAGAAGGCCGGGTGGCCGTCCGCAGCGAACGCCGGCACGGCATCGAAAACGCCAAGAAACTGCAAAAAGAGGGCAAGATCACCGAAGACGAGTTGAAGCACGCTGAGAAGGAAGTCCAAAACAAGACGGATGAATACATCAAAGAGATCGACACCGTCCTCGGACACAAAGAGAAGGAAATTCTCGCGGTTTGACGCAACTTCGCGGTTGCCAATCCCGGCGGGTACGCTATATTCACCGCGCTTTCTGTGGCCGACCCCATCGTCTAGCCCGGCCTAGGACATCGCCCTTTCACGGCGGTAACGCGGGTTCGAATCCCGCTGGGGTCGCCATCTTCAATTTGCTAAGAAAAAACGCATATTTTCATCTGCCTGCTGGAAAGTCATAACGTCTAGTCATAACGGTTGCTCTCGTGTGTGGCGATGTCGAGGGGCTGGGCATCGGGACGGAATGGAGGGGAGTTGGCGAGGAGTTGTGCCGGGTCAACCTCGCCACTGGCAACGATATGGGAACCTCCGATAACTGCTTTTCGGAACCCCGTTGTGGGTTGCGGAATGT
>JBBISF010000081.1:0-7543 GCA_037441425.1 Verrucomicrobiia bacterium | reverse complement strand
GTGTGTTCGGAACCCAATAAGTAGATGTCATCGCGTTCGCTTTTAGCTTCACCACATTCTCCAGACCCAGTTCAACTGGAGCGCAAACTATCAAGCCCCGTCCGTGTTCCGCAAGTGGAAATCTCAATTCCAGGTTACCACGGGCACGCTTCAAATTGGAGAGCAAACATTCTGCGGATGAATTCCTGATCCGCGCTCCGTCACCCACCGCACGGTTCGCTCCATGACCGGCAACGACATCATCGCGCTGATGTGGCCGTGACGCCGGCGCCACAGCGCCGGCTGGTGCCACGCCTGACACAACTCTTCGATGGTCGCGATGCGGGCAAACAGATCGTGTTCCGAAGCGACAATGAGAATGTTCTCCGCCGCCAGCCGGGGTTGATAGGTGATAAGGTTCAGCGGATCAAGCCGGACCGCACCGGCGCGCAGACTGCGGCGGATCGGCCGGCAAAACGCCAGCTCGGCAATCACGCGGTCCATTCGCACGACCGGCGTCAGCATCACCGCGAACTTCATCCGGGGTTCGACGCATGCCAGCATTCCACTAATCCAGCCGCCCAGCGACACGCCCCACACGCCAATCTGCTCGCAGCCTTGTTCCTCCAACCACGCGACCAACGTCCGCGCGTCGGCCAATGCCTGGTGCATCGCCCCCACCACGTGCAAGAGGTCGCCGGAAAGAAAATTCGTGATCGCGCCCCGGTCGCGCGGTTTGCGCCGGCTGTGATACGGCAACTCGTACATTGCCGCGTTCAACCCGGCGGCGTTCATCCGTCGCGCCAGATACGGGAACATGGTGCGATAGCCCATCTCCGCGTTCCAGCCGTGCAACAGGATCACCGTCGGCTGCGCGGTCCAGTCCTGCTTCACCGGAAACAACCGGCCATGCACGATATTATTGCGTCCCGACGGGGAGGTGACCGGCGAGGTAAACCGAAACGCCCGGCGGGATGTAAACCGGAAGTCAGCGGGCACGCGGGCAAAGTCACCGAGGAAGTCGTGACGGTGCAGCAACCGCTGCGCAGCCGCCGCCTGACCATCCGGTGACCGCGCGTTGCGAACACTCAACCGCGCGAGCTGAATGGAAAACCAATCCAGCGGTTTGGTGACAACGGCGTGCACGACCGAATCTAATTCTGATTTGACGCTTCGACAAATCGCGCCAGCTTGGCCGTGGCCGCGCCGCTGTCCAGCAACTCCGCCGCGAGCTGCCAACCGTCATCGAAACTGTTCACCCGGTCAGAGACCACCAACGCCGCCGCCGCGTTCAACAGCACAATGTCGCGGCGCGCGCCCCGATCCCGGCCGGCCAGCACGTCGCGGACGATGCCGGCACACGTGGCTGGGTCGCCGCCTGCCAACTCCTCCGGTTTCACCGTCATCAATCGGAACTGCGAGGGCATCACCCGGTAATCGCGCGCGGTCAACTCGATCCGCCCGCCCCACAATTCCGCCACCGTGTTCACGCCCATCGTGGACAACTCATCCAGCCCGTCGCCGTGCACGACCAGCGCGTGTTTCAATCCCATTAACCGTAAGACCTCCACGTACTTGCCGACGAGTCCCCGGTCAAACACGCCGACCAATTGATGCGTCGGCCGGGCCGGATTGACGAGCGGGCCGAGGATATTGAACACCGTGCGTTGCTTCTGTTCCGCCAGTTGCTTGCGCACCGGCGCGATCTTTTTGAAGGCCGGATGGTAATGCGGCGCGAAAAAGAACGTGACCCCGACGGTTTCCAGACAGCGCCGCGCCGCTGCGGGCGCGAGTTCGATCTTCGCGCCGAGCGCCGCGAGCACGTCGGCACTGCCGCATTTGCTGGTGACGGCGCGGTTGCCGTGTTTGGCGACCGCGATACCGGCCGCCGCCGCCACAAACATCACGCAGGTGGAAATGTTGAACGTGTGCGCCAGGTCCGCCCCGGTGCCGACGACGTCGAACACCACGCCGCCGAACTTTCCCGGAGCAAGGTGCGGGTCAACCGCGCGCGCCCGCATTTCTTCGGCGAACCCGGCAATCTCCGCTGCGGTCTCGCCCTTCCGGGCCAGTGCCGTCAGGAAGCCGGCTTTTGCGGTGTCGGTCACAGATTCATCCAGCAACGCGTCCATCGCCCGGGTCACGTCGGCGCGCGCGATGTCGGTACCCGCTCGCGCTTGGGCAGTCAGATTCTCCAGCGTGGACATGATGTGAAAAACCCTATCATAAAAACTGGAAAAGAGTTAGATTTTCCCCACGCATCGAGGTGAATCATGAAAGACCTCAATCCGGCCCTTTACCGTTGGTTGTTGATCGGTGCCGTCATCGGCTGCGTGATCCTGACTGGCGCGCTCGTCGCGACAGCGGATTACGCGCATGCGTTGGCGCGCCGAATCCATCCGGCGGAACAACCGCCGGCCACCACGCCGGCGATGGCCACGGCGACCGCCAAAGAGAAACTACTGCAGCGCTTGCTCGACGAACGCGTGGCGGCTTATGCCAGACTGTCGGCGGCGTATGATGAATTGAAGAAGAAGACGGACAACCCGTCCCTGCAGCCGGCGGCCGCCGCGGCTTCGTTATCGCCGCCGCGCGGTGAAAATCGCAATTCCTGGTTGGAGCGGCTCCGCACGGAGAATCCGGAACGTTACAAACAAATCCAAGAGGAACGCGAACAACGCCGGCAACGCGTCGAAGCCATGTTCCACGATCAACTGACCCGGTTGGACGAACGCCTGCAAACCGCCCAGTCCCAAGGCGAGGCGGATCTCGTCAATCAAATCGCCGACACGGTGAACAAGCTGAACGATCTCCGTCAACAATGGCAACAAGCCCGCGAACTGCCGGATGGCGAACGACAAGCCGCCATGCAGCAACTCGGCCCTCAAACTGCCGAAGCCTATCAGACCTTGTCGCAGTTGCGCGCTCAGGACCGGCAGATGCAACTCCAGCAACTCGCCAGTCAGATCGGTTATCGCACCGAATCAGATCAAGCGCAGTTCGTCACCACCGTCAGCCAAATCATTCAGGAAACCGACCCGAGGATGGATCACGGCATGGGCTTCGGTCGTGGCCGGGGCGGACCGCCATCCGCGACCACGCCAAGCCCGACGACCACCACCGGCCTGGCGACCACACCACAATGACCCGTGCGCCCCGGCATTTTTCCGCGCTGGCCCGGCGGTCGAGCGATCCGCCGATCAGTTGGTTGATGAAGCTCGCGCTGGAACGGCCAAGCTTGATCTCCTTGGCCGTTGGTTTCACCGACAGCGACACCTTGCCGGTTGGAGAAGTGGCGACGCTCACCCGTGAAATCCTCGCGCGCCCCCAGACCGCCCGGGCCGCCCTTCAATACGGCACAACGGCTGGCCTGCCGCAGTTGCGCCACGAACTGCTCCGGCGCTGGTGCCGACAAGATGCCATCGGCCATCCACCATCTTCCATCACCGCTGATGCCATCGTCCTCACCAACGGTTCCCAGCAGTTGCTCTATCTGGTCAGTGAAATCCTCTGCGATCCCGGCGACGTCGTGCTGGTCGAAGACCCGACCTACTTCGTCTATCTCGGCATCATCGAAGCGATGGGCATTCGGGCGATGGGATTTGATTCCGTCGCCAATCTCAAATCCAAAATCGAAAACCTGAAATCCCGCCGGCAACTCTCGCGGCTGAAGATGTTGTACCTGGTGACGTATTTTCAGAACCCCACCGGCGGCACCTGGTCGCTGGAGCAAAAGCGCGAGACTTTGGCAATTGCGCGGCACTACGAAAAAGCTGCCGGCCACCCGATCTACCTCGTCGAAGACGCCGCCTACCGGGACCTGCGGTTTGAAGGCCCGGATGTGGCGTCATTTAAGTCGCTCGACCGGCGCTGCAGGCTTAAGACGCCGAAGCGGTTACCGGCGCGGCATCAATGTTGACGCGGCGGCCGTTCTTGTCGAAGCGGACTTTGCCATCACTGAGGGCGAACAACGACCAATCGCGGGCGGTGCCGACGTTGTTGCCGGCGACCCAGCGGGCGCCGCGCTGGCGGATGATGATGCTGCCGGCGGTGACGAACTCGCCACCAAACGCTTTTACGCCGAGCCGTTTGCTGACGGAATCCCGGTTATTGCGACTGCTGCCTTGACCTTTTTTATGAGCCATACGTCACCTCGAAATCTACTTTAGGAGAATCTCTTTGATCTTCAACACGGTGTGATGCGCCCGCACGCCGCGTTTACGATGATACCGTTTGCGGCGGCGGAATTTAAACGCGATGACCTTGTCGCCTTTGCGGTCAGGGTCCACGACCTGCGCGGTCACTTTCGCGCCGGCCACCTTGGGTTTGCCCACTTGAATATTGTCGCCATCGGCGACCAATAACACATCCGCCAGGGTGATTTCCTGGTCTTGCGCGCCGTCGAGCAATTCGACCTCGACCGTGTCGCCGGGGGCCACCCGGTACTGTTTGCCGCCTGTTTGGATGACTGCGTACATAAAATCTATTCCTACGGTTTATTGCGAAGGGCGTGTACCGTACCGGAACAGCGGGCGGGCGTCAACGCTTAACTTGTGAGTTTTTCAGTTGCACCGCCGGGTGCTTTCGCTGAGAATACGCCCTCGCAAACGGAGGACCGACGACATGCGGAAATACATTTTCACGATCATCTTAACCATTCTGGGCGCGGTCAACGCGTTCAGCCAGACAACATTCCCCAAGACCAAAGGCACAGACCAATTCCCGGCCGTGGCCACAATCACGCTTGACCTCGGCGGCGCCACCAACTGCGCCGTGCTGCTCACCGGTCCCTGCTCCATCAGTCGTGTGGCCGTGACCAACACCGGAAGCGCCTACGTCATCGCCACGGCGATTGCGTCGCTTGACTTAACCGGCACCGACCCCGTCCTCGGAACGGTGCACCTGCGTGCCGGCACCAATTTCCTGGCCCAAGCCAGCACCGGCCAAATCTCCAGCACCACCAATATCTTCCTCAACAACAAAGGCGACCTCTATCCGGCCGACAGCTATTTCGACGTGTTCGCCCAAATCCAAGTCGGCGGCAGCAACTGGGTCAACCAGACCGCCGTGCGCATCAACACGCAGATTCTCGCCATCCCGCCGCTTGGCCTGACCTACACCAACCTGAACCAAGTGGATCTGGTGGACGCCACCACCAGCAACACCGTCGGCCAACTCGTGCAAATCTGGTTGGAGCCGGGTGTGGCCGGAAAGGAAGCGCGCCTCGGCTTCTCGGCGGATGTCACCGGCACGAATACGTTTCTTGGACCATACGTCAGCACCAATTCCATTGGCGCCATCAGCGCCGGCATCTGCGACGATCCGCATGAAGCTTCGGCCACCATTCGCATCCGCCGGAATAGTTTCAGCGGCACCCTCACGCCCAACACCGGCTGCGATGAAATTACCGGCACCAATCTGCTTTTCGCGGCGATCCTCGACACCAACGTGCGCGCCCCCGACTGGCGCGGTTCGCACACCGGCAACTTCATCATCTACCGACTGGACTCCGGTGGCCGCACCAACGTGGTGGCTTTCGGCCAGATGCGCGGCACCAACGGCGTCGGCACGCACCGCGCCCCGCTTAGCACCGATTCCGAGAGCTGCGATTCATGCAGTCATTTCGAGGGGGATCTGCTCGGCAAGATCGTGGACAAATCGGCCTTCAACGGCGCATCGCTGGAAGCCACCTACGCGGGCGAGTATGTGGACGGTTCTGGCAACCCGCTGCCCTGTTGTCCCCCTCAACCCACGCCGCCGCACGGCGCGTTCCGCCTCGCCATTGATGGCGTGGCGGTCGTCCCACACTGTCTGACACCGTAACTACATCAAATCATGCAACGCGTCGTCCGCGGCGTCCCGGACCTCCTGATTCGGGTCGGCCCGCAACTTCTGCAATGCCGGCCGTGCGCGCTTGTCACCGAGGTCGTCCAGCATGTCAATCGCCGCCAGCCGTACCGATAGCGGTATATCCGGCTGGATGGCTTCCTCCAACAATTTCCGTTTCGCCACTGTCGGCCCATCCACATCCATCATCGTGCGCAGCAATTGCTCCCGCACCGCCGGGTCTTCCTCATAATAAAACAACCGCCCGATCACATCCAGCGCCGCCGCCGGGGGCGTGTCCGTCAAATCCTCCATGATCTGCAATTTGCCGTAGAGATCATTGGTGGACAAATACTCCACCTCCAATTCATTAGCGGTCGGCGCGCCGTTGTCCGGAGGCGTGACCGCCGCCGCTGGCACCGGCTTCGGCGCGGGCGGCGGGTTCGTTTCCACCTTCCGGCAACTGACCAACGCCAACCCCATCACCAAAATCATCATCCGTTTCATCGGTAGCGCACTCTCCGATACTTCTCGTATGCTTCGCTAAACTGATCAATATCCGCATAGCCATACAATTTCAGCGCCGCCGCCACATCGTTCGCCGCGATCATCTGCTCCACAAACTTCGGCAACAACTGCCGGCGCTCCTGATTGTAACTGAGGAAATCCACCACCACCGTCGCCTCCGCGTAAAATGCCCGTCGGGGCACGTCCGCTTCCGGGTAAGCCTGCGCCGCGAATAATTCCGCCAATGGAAACCGCGGCTCCGCGGCCAGCGTCCGTTGCACATCCGGCCGATTCGCCGTCTTCAACAGGCCGAAGTATTCCGCGATCCCCTCGTTCAACCACAACGGCGGCCGCCCCACAAACAACCGGTTGAACACCAGATGCGTCATCTCGTGCGCCTGCACATGCCCCTTGGAGTCAAACGCGCCCTCCGCATTGGTTGTGATGTAGAAAAACTCGTTATCCCGTGTGATTCCGGCAATCCCGCGCATCCCGG
Organism: Verrucomicrobiia bacterium; assembly: GCA_037441425.1. GTDB lineage: Bacteria > Verrucomicrobiota > Verrucomicrobiia > Palsa-1439 > Palsa-1439 > JBBISF01. The sequence goes on along the minus strand of JBBISF010000081.1, from coordinate 735 downwards.
TCAGCCGCGCGAACGGCATCCAATCCTCCACGCGCGCAAAGGCAAACACCTGCGACTTCTTTCCCGGCATCCGGTCCGGCCGATTCCCAAAGAACTCGCGGAGATCCTCATAAAACGTCTCACACCGGTTCGCGATGCTCTGCCCCTGCCGCTGGAAATGAATCACAAAATGCGCCGTCTCCCCGTGCTGCCACTTCGCGGCATCAATCTTCAGCGCATATTCCCCCCAATCCGATAACTCCCGGTCACTAAGCTGCGCGAACGGTTTCTCCACGAAGTTGTGATACTCGGCGGCGACCGCAAACTGCGCAATCATCAGCAGCGTCAACGCGGGCAACGCCGCAAATTGAGTATGGTGTCGCCACATGAGGCTGCATTCTTTAGCCGCTTTCACCACCCCACGCAAGCCCGTCGAAAGTTCGACAGCCCCTCTCAGGGAGTTCCGAACTCACCGGCTGATGAAATTCTGATTTATGGGAACCTCCGGTAACTATTTTGCGGAACCCTGTTGAGAGTTGGGGTGCGATTTTTGGTTTGGGTTCGGTCATGGCGACTCCTTCCGTGGTTGGTTTCATGATTGTGGCTCGTTGATTATCGTTTTGTTTCCTCCTGCCACGGCTTTTTCAGGCGGCTCGCCAAGACCATGAGCACGTGCAGGAAGGCACCGCCAACGTGCTCCTGAGCTTCGCGCCGCTGGCCGGACAGCGGCGGGCGGTGGCCACCGCCCGCCAGCAA
>JBBISF010000080.1:0-7945 GCA_037441425.1 Verrucomicrobiia bacterium | reverse complement strand
AATAGGTGCCTTTCGGGTCTTTCTCGAAGCAGAGGCGGAGATGCCGGATGGCTTCGTCGGGATCGCGCAACAACGCGTACGCGCAGGCCACATTGTAGTTGAGTTCGGGGTCGTCCGGTTCGGCGGCGAGCACTCCTGTCGCCATGGAATATGAGTTAGTGGTTCTGCAACCCGCGCTGGAAAGCAAACGGTTTTTTCTTTTTGACCCGGAGCGCTGAATCACGTAATGGTGCCGCGGTCGCCGTGAAGATTCCTCTCGAAGACAATTATGCTGACGTGTTGGGCAAGGCCAAACGCGGCCTGCAATTAACGGATGCCGACTTGGCCACGCGCGCCGGCGTGCCGGAACCCGACGTGCGGGCCGTGCTCGGCGGAACGATGGACGAGGCCGTCATTCGCAAACTGGCCGGGCCGTTGCGTCTCGGCGCCGACGCGCTCGTTGCCAGCGCCCGGAAAGCCTGGTACCCGCGCGATCCCGGTCACATCAACGGCTTGGTCTGCTTCAACACGCCGTACCAAGACATGACCGTCAATTCCTACCTCGTGTACGATGTCGGCTCGCGCGCAGCGGCGGCCTTCGATACCGGCGCCGATTGCAGTGGGATGTTGAGCTTTGCGACCGGCCACAATTTGAAGATCAAGTTGATCCTGCTAACGCATATTCATGGCGACCACATTCTGGAACTGGATCGGCTGCAAGAAACCACCCAGGCCCAAGCATTCGTCAGCCACCGTGAACCCATTGCCGGCGCGGAGCCATTTGTCGACGGGCACGCCTTCACGGTCGGCGCACTCCAAATTGAAACCCGCCGCACCAGCGGCCACGCGCGCGGCGGCGTTACTTATGTTGTCCACAGCTTGTCCCGACGCCTCGCGGTGGTCGGCGACGCGCTCTTTGCCGGCTCGATGGGCGGCGGCCTGGTGGATTATCAGGAAGCCTTGCGGACGAACCGCGAAAGCATTTTTACGTTGCCGGATGACACCGTGATCTGCCCCGGCCATGGTCCATTGACCACCGTGGGCGAAGAACAAAAGAACAACCCGTTTTACACATAAGGAGATTCGCCGTGGAAATGATTGGTTTTGTTGGAGTGGGACGCATGGGCGCGAACATGGCGCGGCGGTTGAAGGAGGTTGGTTACCCGGTCGTCGCTGTTTACGACGCGCGCGCGGAATCAGCCCACACGCTGGCCCAAGAACTTGGTTGCGAGGCCGCCCCGACGCTGGCGCGGGTCACGGAGCTTGCGGACGTCATCATCACGGTTGTCACGGATGACGCCTCAATGAAGAAGATTTTTGCGACGGGCGGTGACACGTTGCTGAGGCGCGCCCGGGGCAAGTTGTTCATCAACTGCGCCACGGTCACGCCGAAGTCTCATGTCCGGGTCGAGGAATTGGCGAAGAAGAAGGGCGCGCAATCACTCGAAGCCTGCATGGCCGCGAGTATCACCCAAGCCAAGCAGGGCACGCTCTACTTGATGATCGGCGGCGAACAATCCGCGTTCGCGCGAGCCAAGCCGCTGCTCACGAAGCTCAGCGATGAAGGCAAACTTCTCCGTTACATCGGCCCTGCCGGCAAAGCCGCGCAGGTCAAGGCGTTGGTCAACATGGTCATGAATATCAATACCGCCGGTTTGGCCGAAGGACTCGGTCTGGGAGCGGCGCTCGGACTCGATCTCAAGACGTTGATGGAAGTCTTCTCCCAAACCGGCGCCAATTCCCGCGTGCTGGTCACCGATGGCGAAGACATGGTGAACCGGGAACACGCCTGTTTCTTCAGCGCCGCGCACGCCGCGAAAGATTCCGGCATCGCGCTGAAACTGTCCAAAGAAGCCGGCCTCAACCTCCCGCTGGCCGCCGCCACGTTCAAGCAATACAGCCGGATGATCAAGGAAGGCCTGGGGGAACTCGACAAGAGCGGCATCGCTGAACTGACCTTCAAAGGCCGCGGCCCACGGGGGTAGCATGGACGAGACGCCCGCGCGATGGTCCCACCGGCCGTTCAATCGCGGCCAGTTCGTTGGTGATGACCAGCGGGACGAGGAAGCGCCGCGCATGGCTGGGGGCGCCGGATGACATCGAATCACACAGCGTATTCATCATGATTTCCAAAACCCGCATCCTCCGGCAGATCATTGAAAAACTGAACCGCTCTTTGGAGATGATGGCCGGCGCGGCGCGGGCCATGCACACCGACGCTTCCGACGAACAGAACAAGGCGGAAGACAAATACGACACGCGCGGACTGGAAACCGCGTACCTGGCGAGTTCACAAGCCCGGCAAGCCACCGCGACCGAAGAAGCGCTCGCCACGTATCAGACGTTGAAGCTCGGCAAGTTCACGGCGACGACGCCGATTGATCTGACGGCGGTGGTGGAATTGGAATCCCGAGGCGAACGCCTGTTGTATTTTCTCGGCCCGAAAAGTGGCGGCATTGAAATCCACGTCGCCGGGCAGGAAATTCTCGTCATCACCCCGGAATCGCCGCTGGGACAGGCGTTGATCGGGAAAAGGGCGGGGGACCGCATCACACTTCAAACCCGTGGCTCGGCGCAGGAGTTTCGCGTTGTTTCCGTCCGGTAGCGTATGACGCCAGACGAGAACAAGACCCGGCTGTTGGTGGATCGGTTGTTGGCGCAATATCCCGACACTCCGAAGAAACGGGCCAAGCAATGGATTGCGGCTGGGCGCGTGACGGTGGATGGCGCGGTCGTCCGCCGCGCCAACGAACCGGTGCCCGAGGGAAGCGTGGTGGAACTGCTGGGCCGGCACGCGACGACGTTGGATTGCGGAACAGCCGGGTGGGCGATTCATCCGCGCGTCACCGTGTTGCATTTGGATGCGGCGCTGGCCGTCGTGAACAAAGGGCCGGGTCTGCTTTCGCTGTCGACAGACGAAACGGAGCTGTCGGCCCAAAGCATTCTCACTGACTTTTTGGCGGGCCGGTTGCGCACGCCGTATTTCATTCCGCCGGCGTATCGCCGGTTGCAGCCGTTACCGGTGCATCGGCTCGACCAGTACACCAGCGGCGTGTTCTGCCTGGCGATGAATTCAACGGCCCGGCAACACTTGATCGAGCAGTTGAAGACGCACGCAATGCAGCGCGAGTATGTGGCGTACGTCGAAGGCCGGCCGCCGCAGGCGAAAGGCACATGGCGGAACTGGCTGAAGTTGAGCGCTGATGAGATGCGGCAGTTGGTCGTCCCGGTAAAGAAAGACGATGCGCAGGAAGCAATCACGCATTACGAAGTGGTGGCGGAGTTTGTCGGGATCACCAAACTGCGGTTGCGATTGGAAACCGGTCGCAAACATCAGATCCGCGTGCAGGCGGCGTATGCCGGTTTGCCGTTGGTCGGCGACCGGACGTACAACCCCAATGACCGGGGCAAGTTTTCGCGTCAGGCATTGCACGCGGAGGTGTTGCGTTTGGAACATCCAGATCGGCCCGGCACCCGGATGACGTGGACCGCTGCATTGCCGAGGGACTTGCAGAAGTTAGAGAGCCGGTTGCGGCAGGTGCGATAACGTGATTTTCGGGTTGATCTCCCGGAAGTAATCAATCGACCAACTGTTCGGGAAAAGAACAACCGGCTGGTCATCAGGATCGAACGCGAGTTTCGCGCCGGTCGGCAAGCCGCGTCCCCAATCATCTTCCTTCACATCCCGGGGCAGCCAACGGATCGCCGTCCATGGTGCCTGTTCCAGCCGGGATTCCGCGCCGTACTCGCTCTGCAACCGGTATTGCACGACCTCGAATTGCAGCGGGCCGACGGCGGCGAGGAGCGGGACGTTGGCGGCTGTGTCCTTGAGGCGGAGTTGCTGGATGACGCCTTCCTGCAAGAGTTGGTCGAGGCCTTTGCGGAATTGCTTGAACTTCGCCGTGTTCGGATTGCGAAGGTAAGCGAAACTTTCCGGCGGGAACCGCGGGATCTCCCGGTACACGATCGCCGGGTCGGTCGTCAATGTGTCGCCAATGCCAAACTCGGCGTGGCCGACCAGCCCGATGATGTCGCCGGGAAACGCTTCGTCGACGGTTTCGCGTTCATTGGCAAACAGTTTGTGGGAACTGGAGAGACGGACTTTTTTACCGGTGCGGAAATGCGTGGCGATCATGTCGCGCTCGAACTTGCCGGAGACCACGCGCAGGAAGGCGATCCGGTCACGGTGCCGCGGGTCCATGTTCGCCTGAATCTTGAAGATGAACGCCGAGAATTCCGGGTGCTCGGGTGCGATGGTCTGGCCGTCAACTTTGCGCGGCCGGGGCGGCGTGGAGTGTTTGAGGAACTGGTCGAGCAGAAGTTGTACGCCGAAGTTATTCATCGCGCTGCCAAAGAACACCGGGGTGGTGTAACCGGACAGCACCGTTTCCGAATCGAACATCGCGCCGGCCTGGTCAAGCATGGCGAGTTCTTCTGTGATCCGGTGGTAGGTGGCGTCGTCAATCTGGTCGCGGATGACGGGATCGGAGAGATCCCCGATCTCCACCGGCGCCCGGTAAAGTCCGCCTTCGGTGCGCTCGAACAGGTGGACCTGCCGGGCCAGTCGGTCGAAAATGCCTTTGAACTCCACGCCCGTGCCGATGGGCCACGTGACCGGAAACGCGCTGAGTTGCAGTACGTTTTCCAACTCGTCAATCAACGCCAGCGGGTCCCGCGTGGGCCGGTCGCACTTGTTCATGAACGTGAAGATCGGCACGCCGCGCTGATGACAAACCTCAAACAGTTTTCGCGTCTGGCTTTCGATGCCTTTCGCGGCGTCAATGATCATGATGACCGCATCCACGGCGGTGAGCACCCGATAGGTGTCCTCGGAGAAATCCTTGTGGCCGGGCGTGTCGAGCAGGTTGATCTTGTAGCCGTTGTAGTCAAACTGGAGCGCCGTCGAACTGATCGAGATGCCGCGCTGGCGTTCCAATTCCATCCAGTCGGACGTGGAGGCGCGCTGATGCTTGCGGGCGGTGACCGAACCCGCCAGTTGCACCGCGCCGCCGTAGAGCAACAGCTTCTCCGTCATCGTCGTTTTCCCGGCGTCCGGGTGCGAGATGATGGCAAATGTGCGGCGCTTGGCGATTTCGTCGGTGATCGTCACAGAAGTGGGCAATGTAACAGGAATTCGTACAGGCGCAATGCCGGAGAGACTTTGGCGACGGCTTTCGCTAATCTGTCTGTCGTGAGCAAACGGCGCATCATCGTGGTCGGCGGCGGCGCGGCCGGGTTCTTTGCCGCCATTACCTGCGCTGAAGCCCTGCCGGGTGCGGAAGTGACTGTGTTGGAGAAGAGCAAAGAATTCCTCTCTAAAGTCCGCATCTCCGGTGGTGGCCGCTGCAACGTCACCCACGCCTGCTTTGATCCCCGGGACTTCGCGACGAGATTCCCGCGCGGCGAGCGGGAGTTAATCAGTCCGTTGCGCCGATTCGGTGCCCAGGACACGGTGACGTGGTTTGAGTCCCGGGGCGTGAAGCTGAAGACCGAGAGCGATGGCCGGGTGTTTCCGGTCACCGACTCATCGCAGACAGTTATTGATTGCCTCGTCAGTGCAGCCAAAGCGGCTAACGTGAAACTGGTGACCGGCCGCACTGTGGATCATTTTCCTGAGGATTGCGACCGGCTGCTGCTTGCGACCGGCGGCTGTCGCACCGAGGCCGGCAGCAAGCTGGCCACGTCATTCGGCCACACAATCGAACCACCGGTGCCATCGTTGTTCACCTTTCACATTGAGACGCTGTGGCTGCGGAGATTGGCGGGTATCACAGTCGAGTCGGTGGAGGTGTCGGCAACGGGGCTGCGGGAACGCGGGCCGTTGTTGGTCACCCACTCCGGCTTGAGTGGGCCAGTGATTCTGCGACTCTCGGCATGGGGCGTGCGGGAATTACATAAGCTGGATTACAAATTTCCGCTGTATGTGAATTGGCTGCCGTGTTTCCGCCCGGAACAACTTGCCACAATCCGCGCTGAACAGCCGGCCCGGCTCGTCGTCAACACGCCGCTCGCATCTTTGCCGGCACGGCTGTGGGAACAGTTGGTATTGGCGGCGGGAATTGAGCGTGAGACCCGGTGGGCGCATCTGTCGAAAGCGGATCAGCACCGGTTGGGACAGCAGTTGATCCGTACGGAACTCTCTGTCACCGGCAAGAGCTTGAACAAGGAGGAGTTCGTCACCTGCGGCGGCGTGCGGCTCAGTGAAGTGGATTTCAAGACGATGGAGAGCCGGCTTTGCCCGGGACTCCATTTTGCCGGGGAGTTGCTCGACATTGACGGCATTACCGGCGGCTTCAATTTTCAGGCCGCATGGACGACGGGGTGGATTGCCGGCAAAGCAATGGCGTCTTAGCCCAACGCAGTTTGGCCGGGGTCGAACGCGGATTGTCGTGACGTTCGGCCGGACTCGGACGAACGACTTCGTCGGCAATGGCGGCATAGAGACCGGCTTGCAACCCGGCTGCAAACGCCTTCTTCACACGCCGATCTTCACCAGAATGGAACGTCAAGATGGCGACGCGGCCACCCGGTTTCAGGCAGGCCGGTAGATTCCGCAGAAACGTGTCGAGCGCGGAGAACTCCTCGTTCACCGCGATGCGCAACGCCTGAAACACACGGCGCACCGCGTCGTCGTCCATGCCGGCCCGGTGAATTGTTTCGGCCAGAGCACGCGTCGTGGCGAACGTCTTGCCGGCCAGTAAATCAGCTAGCGGTTCGGCCTGTGGTTCGTCGGCATTTTCCCGCAACAGCGCGGCCAGTTTGCCGGCATTGATCTTCTGGAGCAACGCCGAGACCGGCTGGCCGCGTTGCGGATTCATCCGCATGTCGAGCGGGCCGTCAAACTTCATCGAAAACCCGCGTGCCGGATCGTCGAGTTGCATCGAAGAGACGCCGAGATCGGCCAGAATCACGTCGGCACCGGGTAGCTGTTCGGCGGCGAGTACTTTCGGCAAACCCGCAAAGTTACTGCGATGCGCAACAAAGCCTTCGGCCCGGAGCCGGTCGGCGGTCTTCGGGAGTTCCAGCGGATCAACGTCGAGACCGATCAAGCGTCCACCCGGTAAGATGCGCGCCAGAATCTCACGGGCGTGGCCGCCGTAGCCGAGCGTGCCATCCACCGCGATGTCCCCGGGTTGCGGATGCAGGACTTCGAGAATCTCTGCCACCATGATCGGCCGGTGCGTCCCCGCCGGCGTTTTGCCGGCAGCGAGCACCTTCGCGACAGTCTCTGCGTAACGGGCCGGGTCGCGCTCCTTGTATTTCTCCTCGAAACGCCGCGGATGCTTGCCCGTGTACCGGGGCCGGCGCCGGTGGGGTGTCGGTGCTGGAACGGGTTCGTCGCTCATGTTGCGGAATGGTAGTCGGACAGCCGCAGGCTTGGCAACCGCCGGGATCACTGCTAGAACTGACCGCGTCATGGGAGCTCAATGGAAACAGAAAGGCCGCGAAATCAGCGCGCTCAAGCGCGGCCAGTTATTCGGCAAACTCGCCAAGGAAATCATCGTCGCTGCCAAACTGGGCGGCGCTGATCCTGACCTGAACGCCCGACTGTTCGTGGCCATTGAGGCCGCCAAGAAACAATCCGTCCCGCGTGACACCATCGAACGCGCCGTCAAAAAAGGCGCGGGCCTGACCGGCGAGGCGGTCAACTACGAACTCGTCACCTACGAAGGTTTCGCCCCGCACAAGGTGCCGGTCATCGTCGAGTGCCTGACCGACAACCGGCATCGCACCGCCCCGGAAATCCGTGTGCTCTTTCAAGCCGGCCACCTCGGCTCTCCCGGCAGCGTGGCGTGGATGTTCGATCACGTCGGCATCGCCGAAGCTCACCACGTCGACGCGTCACTTGATCTCGAAACCGTTGCCATCGAAGCCGGCGCCCAGAACGTCGAACGGGCCGAAGAGAGCGCACGCTTCTTCTGCGACCGGGCCGACTTGGATGCGGTGAGCAAGTTTCTGAAGAAAG
>JBBISF010000079.1:0-8626 GCA_037441425.1 Verrucomicrobiia bacterium | reverse complement strand
AGTCACCCCTACCTCGCATCCTTACTCAACTTCTAAATGCAATTGCCCTGGGGGTCAGGGCTTGTCTGGTGGCGCTGCTGACGGTAGAGTGGTTGGTGCGGAAGATGAGAAACTTGGCGGTTTGGTTATTATTGCTTCTGCCGCTGCAGGCGCGCGCGGGCAACAACCTTGTGCGCAACGGCAGTTTCGACAACCAACTTTCCCACTGGCAATACAAGTACGATCATCCCGGCGAAAGCTGGTACGCGGACAACCATACGCTGGTTTCGGTGTTAAATCAGGAGAGTGGCCGTCAGACGGTGTTGCGGTTAAATGTCGCCACCCAGTTTTTGGCGGACAATCCCGGCGTGAAAGTGGACAGCGAACCAATTCCGATCCGACCCGGCGGCAAATACCGGTTCAGCGCGTGGGCGCGTTCCACCGGGCCGGATTGCCGGATCATGCTCGAAGGTTACAAATGGCGGCCCGATACCCAACCCCATCCCAACCCGACAATCTACGAATTGCGCCGTTGCTACCGGTTCACCCAACTTTACTTCGGCAAAGTCGAGGGCGGCACGGCGGGCGGCGTCGGCCCGCAATGGCACAAGGCTTCAATGGAGTTTCCCACCGGCAAGATGGGCGAGGAACAACAAGACGCGTTCAATGAGATCCAGTTCCTCGTTGTCCACGTCATCGGCATTCAAGGCGTAAAAGGTGATCTGTACGTGGACGACATTTCGCTGGAGCGATTGAACTGAACCATGAGTCCGATCCACCAACATCTCGTGGCGGTCGGCGACCAGCTTAACCGCTGGTTGGCGGCGCGGCGCGCGGTAATCACCGGCGCGGCGGTGTTGGGCGGGTTGTGGCTGGCCGGTGTGGCCGATATCTTCTGGCATTTCACCAAGCCGGGACGATTCGTGGCGTGGGGGATCTTGCTCGCGCTCGCCGGGACCGGCGCGGGATTCATCGTGGCCGCGCTGCGACGGCGGCGTAATCCCGAATCCGTGGCGGCCCGGTTGGAGCAGGCGTTCCCGCAACTCGACAACCACCTCATCAATTTCATCCAGTTCTCCCATACCGACGCCGATAATCCGCTCAAGACGATGTACGTGCGCCGGGGCGTGCCGGAATACACGGGCCTGGACCTCCGGCAACTCAAAGACCGCGTTGCCCATCGCAACGCCAACATCGCCTTAGCCGGCGCCGTCCTCGTCATGCTGGTCCCGTTGTTCTGGATGGGCCACACGTGGGGCAACGCGCTGGCCCGGATCGCCAACCCGTTCTCAGCGCGCCCGCCGGCCACGCTCGCCACCATCCTCGAAGTCAAACCCGGCGCGGCGACCGTCATCAGCGGTTCGTCGGTAACGCTCACCTGCCGGGCGGAAGGCCAAGCCGATCAGGAAGTCTGGGTGGACCTCTGGCCAGCTGACGACAAATCCACTTCGACGAAGATCGCCGCGCTGGCGGGGCGCGGGATCGAGGAGTTCTCCTTCCCGGTGAGCAAGGTCACCAGCGCGTTCGACTACCGGTATCGCGTCGGCGACGCCCGCTCGGAACGTTTTCACGTTGCGGTCATGCCGCCGCTGGCGTTTTCGTCGGTGCGCCTGACCGTCACGCCGCCCGCGTACACCAAACTGCCGGCCCGCACCTACGACGCGTTGGCGGATGCGATCTCCATTCCGCAAGGCGCACAGGTGATCGTCACGCTCGCCTGCAACCGGCCGCTCACCAGCGCGATCGTGGCCGGCCAGAAAGCCGTGCGTCACGGCGATAATTGGGTGGCCACGGTGTCACCCGGCGCAGGCCGGCTCTTGCCGGTCAGCGCGCTGGCCGAGGACGCGGAGAAACTGGATGCCACGTTCAAGTACGAGTTCGTGCCGGACGCGCCGCCGCTGATTCGCGTGATCGCGCCGCGCGGACGGACCACGTTGCCTGAAGGGGCGGCGCCGCGGATCCAGTGGACCGTGTCCGACGATTACGGGATCACCAATGTCGTTATCGAAACCGAGGGCGGTGATGTGGTCCAGCAGTGGCCGGTGGCCGACCAGAAATCATACGATGGCGATTGGTCCGGCGCGCTCGTGTTGGCCGGGAAGCCGGCCGTGTTCCGCATTGTGGCGCGCGATCACATCCAGCGCAACCAGTCGCCACTGATTATTTTCGACGCGACCGGTCAGGCGGACATCGTGGGCGATCAAGCGGCGTTGGCGACGAAGACCGCGGCCACGCTCGCGCGGGTCGTCGCCCTGCAACGCGACAATCTGCAAACCACGATGCAACTCGACGCGGCGCTGACCAATTCCACGCCGGCCCAATGGCAGGCGACCGCGCAGGCGCAACAAACCATCCGGGAACTGTCCGGGCAGTTATTGGCTGACGCCCGTAAACCACTCGGCGCGCTGACGCCGGTAATGCAGGAGGTGTACGCGGGCGCGATGCGGGATGTGATTGAGGTGCTGGGCCGGGTGCCGCAGACGGAGAAACTGAAGCAGCCGGCGTTGTCCGCGCAAGGCGTGTTGCTGGAGACCCGGATTCTGCGGGCGCTGACGACGGCCACGGCCGGACTGGCGCAGGTGGAGAAGCATCGGGAGATTACCGGGGTGCTGGCGTTGTTGGACGCGCTGGTGACCGGGCAGCAAGAAGCGCTGGTGAGCACGAAGGTGTTCATCACCCAAGCGCAGCCGCCGGCGGCGGCATTGACGCACAAACAGGACGCGCTGGCGGATAACGTGTCGGAGTTTGTCCAGACCTGCCGGGGCGAGGCGCAGCGGCTGGCGGACAACGACAAGGTGCTTGCGCAGCTCCTCACGCAGGTGGCGGATAGTTGCGAACAGCGGGCGGTGGCGGCGGACATGCTGCGGGCCGCCGATCAATTGGAAAAGAAGGCGGCGACGCTGGCGGTGCCGTTCCAGGAGCGGGCGCTGGCGGCGTTGAAGGATTTTCAGGCGATGCTCAATCAGTGGCGCGTGCAGGAAGCCCGCAAAGACATGGCCGATCTCAAGCAGGTGGTGGCCGACGCGGCCAAGCGGTTCGACAAGCTGGTGGCGTTGCAGGGCAAGGTGGTCGAGTCCATGCGCGCCGCCGATCAGCGCAAGGATTTGTCGGCCCAAGAGAAGCAGGAGTTTCTGGATGAATTGAAGGAGTTGAAGGCCAACATCAAGGACGCCGCGCTGAAGGTGGCCGACGATTTGCACATCTTCCCCGAATTACCGGTCGGCAATCAACTGGTGCAGGACATCTCCCAGACGTTCGAGGAAACCAAACAAGTCCCCGGTTCGGACAAAACCCCGGCGGAGGAGATTGGTTTGCAAAAAGAAGATTTTCTACTGGAGCAGATGGAACAGATCAAAAATCGGTTCGACGACATGGAGATGTGGTTGACCGCCAAGCCCGACAATGTGAAGCGGCTCACCGAGAACTTCGACCAGCAAGAGATGCCGAAGATGGCCGTGATTGATCTGCCGAAAGAACTCGAAGACATCATCGGCGATCTGCTCAAGCAACAGGAGGACATCAAGGACAAGTCCGACGATTCCGCCACCAATCAGGCCGTGCCGGATATGCCGATGGGTTGGGATGTGGCCGAAGGCGAGTGGTCCACCTTCTCCGGCAAGGGCAAGTCCGGCAATGAAACGCCTGATCACAAGGAGCAGGATGGTCGGTCGTTGGTCGGCCGGCAGGGCATGGCTGACGGCGAGACCATCGCCGGCTCCGGCAAGGTCAATAAAGGCGACGACAAGATCGAAACCCGTCGCACTCAGGATTCGCCCCAAGCCGGGTATGTGAAAGAAGAGAGCCACGCCGAAGCGAAAGCCACCGGCGGCGGCAAATCCTCCGGCTTCGCTGAGAAAGAAGGCATGGCGGGAGTCGGCCCGCGCCGGGATGCGCCGTTGCCGCCGTCCATCCTCGGTTTGCAGGCGATGCTGCGGCGCGACGCCGAAGCGTTATACGCCCGCGCTTCGTTGTTGCACGTCCGCACCGGCGCGCTCGACGAAGCCGTTCACGCCATGCAGGACGCCGAACAAGCCGTGGGTGCCGGTCGCCCCATTCAACAAGTGCAGGAGTTCCAACGCCGCGCCATCGCCGCCTTGAAGAAGACGCAAGGCGATCTCGACGCTACCTATGGCACCGAAGCGCTCGACGTGGCCGCCAGCACACAACAACTTCCTCAGACAGCCGGCGTTCCCGACGAAGCGCCCGCCAACTATCGCGACCTCGTCGCTGATTACTACAAGTCGCTGAGCAGTGCGCCATGAGACGCTCGTTCGCTTTGGTCGTACTGGTCTTGCCTTTCGTTGTGTTCTCGGCCGGGGCAGCCGACTGGATTGTGCCGGAAGCGCCGATTCGATTTGAATTGAAGATCACCGACCAACCTTCCGCCGATTGTGCCGGGGTGGTGGCATTTCTGCCGGATGGCGGGTTGTTGCCGCGCGGGACACCGGCGGCGGTGGTGGTGGACCAAACCGGGACGCCGCTGCCCGCGGAATGCGTCTGGCATAATCCGCAGGAAGGGTTCGGCGTAGTGTTTTTGCCGCCCGCCAATGGCGATCGCGTGGTGGTTTATCTCAAGCCGTCCGCCGGGGTGAGTCCGCCGACAGCGTCGCCGTTCTGCCCGAGTTTGCTCTTGTACACCGAGACGGACGAAGCCGATCTCGACGCCGCGCGCCGGCTCGCCCGCGAAGACCCGCCGGGCAAAAACGCGCGGTGCGGGCTGGTGAACAACATCGCCCACATGGAGAATCCCTTCGGCCCGGACGACAAGTACATTTCCTACTACACGGGTTGGCTGCCGGTCGAGAAGGCGGGGACATATTATTTTGCCACGGTTTCCGACGACGGTTCGGAATGTCGCATTGACGGCAACCCGGTCGCCTCCTGGCCCGGCACGCACAACCGGTGGGGCGGCGCGAAAGGACAATACGGCAAGTCGGTCGAGTTGACCGCCGGCCGCCATCGCGTCCAGTATTTCCACTTCAACGTCGGCCCCACCCACGAAATGGATCTGGTGTGGCGCAAGGCCGGCAGCCCCGGCGAATCGTTGCCGGAAACCGTGCCGGCCAGCGCGTTCATTCATTCCGGCCATGCCCGCGTCGTCAACGCCCAACTCCAGTCCGGCGCGCCGGTGGCGGCGTTTACCGGTGAATGCGTCAGTTATCTCTGGCTGGGCAGCCAGCCGGTGAATCTGTTTCAGTTGCGCGCGCAGTTCACCAGCGGTAATCCCACCAACACGGTTTATGTCTGGGATTTGGGCACCGGGATGCGGCTGCAAGGCCCGGAAATTTCCTGGTTGATTGAGGGCAGCGCGCCCCAAGACGTCACGCTGATCGCCGCGGCCGGCCAGGCGGTCACCAAGTTCACCAAACCGGTGTACGCCGATACCCCGCCGCCGCGCGGGAACGTGAATTATCGCAATGAGCGGGAGGATTACCGGCAGGCGTTGTTGGCGCGTTGCCGGGCTATACCGGCTGATCGCCGGCCGTGCGCGGATTGGAGCCCGGATTTGTGGGCCACACTGATCGGCGTCACCGAGCCGTATGCCGGCTTGGATTTGCTGCGGGAGATTTTTGAGCGTTCCCGGCCGGACGTGATCGCGTTGAAGCCGGCGGATCGCCGGTATTTGGAGGATGCGTTTGTGGATTTACTGCGCCGCGACGATCCGAACCGGGTGCTGCCGTGGTTGGATCGGCTGGCGCTGGAGGAGATGGATAACGCCCGCCGGTTTCACTGGCAGTTGACCGCCGTCGAATTCTATCTGTACGATCGCGATGACTGGAAACAGGCCAAGGCGCTGGCGGAATCGTTGGAGGGTTTGGCGCAGGCGGCCGGCCCGGACGGCGTGGTGCGGTTGTTGGTGCGTTACGGCGATATTGCGCGGTTACAGGGCCAATACGATGACGCCCGGAAGTTGTACAGTGAGGCGCAGGATCGTTACCAGAAAGCGCGGCCCGACTGGCGCGCCGAGGCTGTCCGGGAAACGTCGTTTTACGAGACCGTGCATTCCTTGATCGACCAAGGGGTTCTCTATCAAGCGCGCGATTTGCTCGCCCAATGGGAGATTGAGTTCCCTCTGAGCAAGCTGGCGGGCGATTATCCGATTGCGGAGGCGGAGTACGACATCGCGACCGGTCGGCTGCCGCAGGCCGTCCGTGAGCTGCGGGCGTACCGGCAAGGCGTGGACATGACCTCGGCGTTGCCGCACGCGATGGAAATGGAACTCCATTGCCTCGCCAAGCTGAACCGGAACGACGAATTGCACGATTTGGTGGTGGACATCAAGAAGCGCTTCCCGAATCTTGAATTGGCGCGTGAGGCGGATCGTCTGTTGGCCGGACGTCCGTTGCCGAAGAAAAAAAACAAATGAGGATCTTACTGCTAACGCTGTTGATTCCGGGCCTCGCGCTCGCCGGCGAGCGCAGCGGAACGGTGCAATCCACCCGGTTGTACACGCCGCCGGATCCGAACGCGACGGGCGGGATTCGGGCGACGGTGAAGTTTCCGGATAAGCCGCTCGCGCAGGTGTTCGCCCTGCCGCCGCAGGATGTCACCAGGGTTTACCGGGGCGCGGTCGGGGCGGACGGACGTTCGTTCACCTTCCACGGGTTGCCGGTCGGGAAGTACGATCTGGTGGTGTTGTACGAGGATGGTTTTTACGAAGGGCTGACGTTGACGCGCGACGCCGATCAGTTGACGGATCGCGACCGGGAATTGATCGCGACGGTGATCACGCGCGCGGTGCCGTTCTTCGATACGAAAGCGATTCAGCGGTGCGCCGGCACGACCGGCGCCGACGGCAAGGCGCGGTGCGTGTTGCAGGAGTTGCGGACCAAAAAGATTCTCGCTCAATCGGCGGAGGAGTTGAAGGGCTACCAAATCCGGAGCATAAAGCTGGCGTGGTTGGAGGATGTTGGTATAGTCGGCTGGCAACTCGTGAACACTCGTGAGATTGTGCGGCAGGAGGTCGCGCCCGGCGCGCGCAAGGGGGTGTTGCCCCATTATTACCGGACGGAACTGGGCGACATCCGCGTGATTGATGCCATGAAGGACCTCGGCCCGCTCAACCTGCAAGGCCCGGATCAACCATGAAACAAATCCCCCTGCTGACCTGCCTCGACGGCCACCAAGCCGGCCGCCAGTATGAATTAGCCACGCCCGTGATATTGTTGGGGCGCGTGCCGGAATGCTCGATCGTGATCGAAGATGATGTGTCCGTTTCCAGCCATCACGCCGAGATGAAGCAGGACAACGGTACGTGGACAATTATCGACCTCAAGAGTTCCAACGGCACACTCGTCAACGGCGCCGCCATCTCCACCGTCACCCCACTGCAAAACGGCGACATCGTCAAGATTGGCAAGACGCAGTTCCGGTTTAATGACGGGCGCACGCTCCAGACGACCGAAGCCGATCTCAAGTTGGTCGAACAAATGCGGCAGCGCACCGATGCGATCCGCAACGAAGTGGGGAAAGTCATCGTCGGCCAGCGCGAGGTGCTCGATCAGATTTTGATGGCGATGATTGCCGGGGGACACGCGTTGCTGGTCGGCATGCCCGGCATGGCGAAAACCTTGATGGTCCGCACCATTGCCCGCGTGTTGAACCTGCATTTCAAACGCATCCAGTTCACGCCCGACTTGATGCCGAGCGACATCATCGGCACGGAAGTGTTGGAAACCAACCGCGATACCGGTGACCGCGAGTTCCGGTTCATCAAAGGCCCGATCTTCTGCAATCTGCTGCTCGCCGACGAAATCAACCGCACCCCCCCGAAGACGCAGGCCGCGTTGCTGGAAGCCATGCAGGAACACCGCGTGACATCTGGTAACACGACCTACTCGCTCGAAGAACCGTTCTTCGTGCTCGCGACCCAAAACCCGATCGAGCAGGAAGGCACCTATCCCCTGCCGGAGGCGCAGCTTGACCGGTTCATGTTCAACATCTGGGTGGATTACCCGCTGGAGCATGAAGAGGAACAGATTGTCAGCACCACCACGGTTTCCCAACTCGCCGAACCCAGACCGGTCCTCAGCAAAGACGAAGTCCTGCAACTCCAGGATGTCGTCCGCAAGATTCCCGTCTCCAAACACGTCATCAAGTACACCACCCGGCTGGTCCGCGCTTCGCGCCCGGGAGACACACGTGCGCCGGACTTCATCAAAGATTACGTGTCCACCGGCGCCGGCCCGCGTGCCAGTCAGTTCTTAATCCTGGCCGCCAAAGCCCGCGCGGTGCTCGATGGGCGCATCCATGTGAGCTGCGCCGATATTCGGCGCGCGGCCATTCCGGTCTTGCGCCACCGCATCCTGACCAACTTCGCCGCCGACAGCGAGGGTCTGACTTCCATGAAGCTCGTCGAACGTCTGCTCGAAGCCATGCCTGAACCCTCCGAAGCCGACTATGCCGCCTCAAAGTAGTTTCGATTTGCCGTTTTTACGCCGGATTTCCACGGTTGATCTGCTGGCCCGGATCGCGCAGGTCTTGGGTGTGCGATTGAGCCGGTTGTTGGCGGCGGGCTGTATTGGAAGAACGGCGCATCGGCCGGGGACTGGTGCGCCACGCTGGTGTTTGTTTGTTCGGCTTGCCGGCCCCGGGTAGTGTCCAGCTTCTTTCGCACATTCAGTTTGAGTTCTTGATCTGATCTGTT
>JBBISF010000078.1:0-8749 GCA_037441425.1 Verrucomicrobiia bacterium | reverse complement strand
CTCGGTGTCGCGGCGGTGGCGGTAGAACTCGCGCAACCGGTTGACGATCTGGACGGCATCCTGCGAAGCCGAGCTGATCATCTGGATGTATTTTTTCACCTTGTCGGGTTCGGCGAGGTTTTCCGGGCGCGCCAACAACAGCTCGGCAAATCCGAGGATGCGGGCGAGCACGTTGTTGAAGTCGTGGGCGACGCCGCTGGCCATCTGTTCCAGCGCCTTGAGGCGTTCCTGCCGGACGACCTGTTGTTGGGCGTGCCGCAATTCGGCCAGGGCGCAGCGCAATTCGGTGACGGTTTCCTGCAACGCGTGCTCCGCCTGTTTGCGGGCGGTGATGTCGCGAACGTTCACCTGCAACACGGCGCCGGTCGGGCCGTCGGCCAGACCCACGCGGCCTTCGCAGAAGGCCGGGGCATGACCGGGCCATTCAATTTTGAATTCGCGGCAGGGTTTGTTGATGAAATCGGCGAACGCCTGGGCCTCCGGCGGCTGGGAGAACTCTGGGGCGATGCTCGGAAACAGCTCCAGAAAATCGTGTCCCGCCAACTGCGGCCGGGAACGCGCGGTGAGTTTCTGGGCCGCGGAATTAGCTTCCAGCACGGACAAGGTTTTCGGATGGAGCAGAAAAATGGCGTCGCTGCCGGAGTTGAACAAATCCCGGTAATGCCGTTCGGAAATCACGTCGTCTTGTTCCACCACCATCCCCACGGTGATCATCAAGGACAGGGCGGCCGACGCCAGGTAGACAATCGTCAGGAGCGACGGCATCAATTCGACAAAGGGGAAAATTAGCAAATGCAGGCCCCACAACAGAAAGCCGATCCCGAGGATGGTCGCGCCCTTGTGGTGTTGGCGTTGTCGCAGAAAGAGCACGCCGGTATATGCGCCGGCCCCCGCCAACAAGGCGAAGACCGGGATCGTGATCCACAGGTGAGCGCCGATCCGGTAGGCCGCGAGATAACTCCACACCACCATCAGGGCGACGCCCATCCCCAACTCCCGGTAATCGCGGCCTTTGCCGGTCAGTTGAAAGCTTCCCCAAAACATGAACAGTGCGCTGATGCCAATGCAGGCCCGGCGCGCCATAATCAGGAACGGCGTGCTGGGCGTCTCCTGCAATCCAATCGCGGCGGCCAAATACACCGCGTAAAACATCCACGCGACTGTCCACGCGCTGAAATATGGTTGTTTGGTGATCCGGTTCAAATAGGCGAACAGGGCGATGACCACCCAAATGCTGATCAACGCCAGCACCAACGCCGCTTTCACCCACTCCGGCGGGAAAAACAGGCCGGATTGCATCAAAACGTTCGTTGGAAGGGTGTCAAACATGGCCATCCATAAACAGGCTCGACTGCGAGAATCGCAAGTTCTGCGCCAGCGCTCCACTGCGACACCCTCGTAGGTTGCTGATAGAAAACCGCTTTGACAGACTGCCAAGTAACTGATGTGATTCGCTTGCCAGCGCGGCCAAACCGGGATAATAAGAATCCGTACGTGCGCCCGTAGCTCAATTGGATAGAGCGTTGGCCTCCGGAGCCAAAGGCTGTGGGTTCAACTCCCGCCGGGCGTACCAACTTCCGCCACCGCTGAGGCCGCCCTCAGCTTCGTCACGAATTCTTCCGTGAACAACCGGTAGGCGGTCGCGCCCTGGCCGGGCGTGTCGTAAACGGTAATCGGTTTGCCGAAACTCGGCGCTTCGGCCAGCCGCACCGTGCGGGGAATTGTGGTTTGGTAAACTTTGTCGCGGAAATGCCGGCGGACTTCGTCGGCTACTTGCTGCGTCAGATTCGTGCGCCCGTCGAACATCGTCAGCACCACGCCTTCCAGTTCCAGTGTCGGGTTGGCGCCGCTGTCCCGGATTTGCTGCACGACCCGCATGATGACCGCCAACCCTTCCAACGCGAAATACTCGCACTGGATTGGCACCAACAGCCGGTCGGCCGCCGCCAACGCGTTCATCGTCAGAATGCCGAGCGACGGCGGGCAATCAATGAGCAGGAATTCGTACCGGTTGGCGTCGTGGATCGGCTGCAGCGCGCCGCGCAACCGGTGCAGATAATTCTCCGCCCGCGCCACGTCCACTTCGGCCACGGCGAGATCCACTTCGCTGGGGATGAGATCGAGGTTGTCGTAGCCGCTCGGGCGGATGGATTCCGCCAGCTTCGCGCCCCCGAGCAACGCCTGATAGACGCTGCCGCCCGGCAGTTTCTCCTGTCCCAGCGCGCTGGTGGCGTTGCCTTGCGGATCAATGTCCACCAGCAACGTTTGCAGGCCGCGTTCCGCCAGACACGCCGCCAGACTGACGGCCGTGGTGGTTTTGCCGACGCCGCCCTTTTGGTTTGCCAGCGCAATGCAGCGCGTGCTCATGGGACGGCGTTATAGCTTACCGGCGCGGTGTCTCGCAAGGACGTTGTGGAACACCCGGTGAAATAGCCGAAGCCAAGCGGCACGCTTGCCCTGCCCATTCGAGGGTGATAATCTGCCGCCAATGGAAGTCGCGGCTATCATCCTCAGCCTGCTCACGTTGATTATCGTTGGGATCGTCCTTGTGGTCGTGAATCGTGGCCAGAAACAGCCTGATCAATCCATGGTCATGCTCCAGCAACAGCTCAACGCGATGCAGGAGCGGCTCGATAGCTTCGGCAAGACCGTTGCTGACAATCTTCAGCAGTCCACCGCTTCGATGAACACCCGGTTGGATAACGCCGCGAAAGTCGTCGGTGATCTCCGGGAAAAAGTTGGCCAGATTCACGAAGTCGGCAAGGCGGCGGCGGAACTGGTCAACATCATGCGCGCGCCGAAACTGCGCGGCGGGATGGGGGAGTTGTTCCTTGGCGATCTGCTCGCGCAAATCCTGCCGCCCGAACACTACGAGTTGCAGCACCGGTTCAAGGGCGGCGAGACGGTGGATGCCGTCATTAAAATCGGGGCGCGCCTCGTGCCGGTGGACGCGAAATTTCCGTACGAGAATTTCAAGCGCGTTCTGGAAGCCGCCACCGAGTCCGACCGGGTGACGGCGCGCAAACAGTTTTTGCGCGATGTGAAGAAACACGTGGACGCCATCGCCACGAAGTATATTTTGCCGGACGAAGGCACGTATGATTTCGCGTTGATGTACGTCCCGGCGGAGAACGTGTACTACGAGACGATCATCAAAGAAGAAGCGGCCGCCGCGGACCACCAACTTTTAGGCTACGCGTTGCAGAAGCGGGTGATCCCGGTCAGCCCCAACAGTTTCTACGCTTATCTCCAGACGATTCTGCTTGGTCTCAAAGGGATGCAGGTCGAAGCCCGTGCGCAGGAAATTCTTGCGACGCTCCAGCGGTTGCGCGGCGATTTCGACCGGTTGGCTGAGAATTTCCGGCTGGTCGGCAAACATCTCACCAATGCCGGCAGCGCGTATAGCGATACGGAGAAAACCCTCACCAAACTCGATGCCAAGCTCGGCCAGATTGAGCAACCGGCTGGGGCCCGCCCACCGTCGCTGGAATCGTAAGCATCGAGTGGGGGGCGGTTCGGGCACGTGGACGATGGCGTTTCTGCGCGCGGATCCCAATGTAAAAGCGACTTGGTTTGATTTGCCGTTCGTGGTGCCGCTGGTGCAACGCCGCTTGCGCCGGGCCGGTTTCCTGTCCCGAGTGTGGTTGGTGGCTGGCGATTTCTACGAGGATAATTTGCCGACGGGTGCGGACTTGGTGTGGGTGAGCGCGATTGTCCATCAGAACTCGCGGGCGCAGAACCGGGATCTCTTCCGCAAAGCGTTTCGCGCGCTGCAGCCGGGTGGACATATCGCCATTCGCGACATCGTGATGCAGTCGTCGCGCACTCAACCGGTCAGGGGCGCGTTGTTTGCCGTGAACATGCTGGTGGCGACGAAGGGTGGCGGAACGTTTACTTTTCGGGAACTGCGGGAGGATTTGGAGTCCGCTGGTTTCCGTAACGTCACGCTCGCCCGGCCAGATGCGGAAATGAACGCCGTTGTGATTGCCGGAAGCGTCCGGGTTCACGATGATTTGGCCGCCCGGTAGCCGAAGAACTGCCGGTCTTTGATCATCTTCACGACGGATGGCGGCACCGTTTGTTCCCAAGCGGGATCGCCACTCTGAATCTGGGCCAGGATTTCGCGGGAATAGAGCTTGAGCAACGGTTCATCGACCGGGATGGCTTCGAGTAAATAATTGTCCAACAAATACGCGTACAGGTGCCGGAGGCGCTCGGCCACCGCAAGCGTTTCGGGATTGATCACGTTGCCGGTCGTGGTGTCAAGGGCGGGGCAGACGTAGAGTTTGAGGTCGCCTTGGAACAACTGGCCGAGAGCCTGGAAAATGCCGCCGGGCACATCGGTGTAAAATTGCTCGTCGAGCAGCTCTTTGAGGTTGCGCAGGCCCATGGCAAAGCCGATGCGTTTGGATGTGATGCGCCGCAGGAACGGCACGAGCCGGTAATGGCGCATGTAGTTGGAGATCATCACCATGTACCCAAGCGAGCCAAGCGTGTCCACGCGCGCGAGGAAATCGTTGTGGTCAATCCGGTCGCCCGTCTGCAATTGGCGCAGCGTCATTTCCATCAGCACGACGGGCGGATCGTCCCCGTCGAACTGGGCGCGCGTATTTTCGAGAATCGCCAACGTGAGGTTGGTGATGGGCCGGAAACTGCCGCGCTCGATGATGATCGGTTTTTTATAAAGCACCTCAGCCGGTTGGACCACCTCGCCGTCGGCGGTGAACATCGTGGCGTCCGTGAATTCCTGCTCCACCAATTGCAGGCTCATCAGCCGATTGTCCACGCCTTGAAACGCCGGGCCGGTGAACTTGATCATGTCCACTTCGATCCGCTCGCGGGTGAGCGCGTCCATCAACGAACTGATCAACGCCGCCGGGTTGTCGCGCAAATAGAACGCCCCGTAAATCAGGTTCACACCGAGCAGGCCGATGGCTTCCTGTTCGCGGACGTTGTCGTTGTCGAGCATCCGCACGTGAACGATGATTTGCGATGGCTCACTGCGCGGCGTGTGTTGAAACCGGATGCCCAACCAACCATGTCCTTCCTCGCGCCGACTAAAACTGCGCGCCGCGATGGTGTCGGCAAACACGAAGAACGTGGTGTTTGCCCCGCGCTTTTCGTTGAGTCGTTCCAGCAGTAGTTTGTACTCGTAGTCGAGCATCGTCTCCAGCCGTTGCCGGCTGACGTACCGGGGACAAGGGCCATAAATTGCATCGCTGACCGCCATGTCGTACGCGGAAATGGTTTTGGCGACTGTGCCCGCCGCGCCGCCGACGTGGAAAAACCAGCGCACCACTTCTTGCCCCGCGCCGATCTCGGCAAACGTGCCGTGCTTGGCGGCATCGACATTGATTTGGAGCGCCTTCTGATGCGTGCTGGGGCGTTGTTGTTCCATGAAATCTTTCTTATCGGACACGTTCATTCCATGCGACCGTTACGTATTTCTCCCGCGCCAACTGCTCGGCCAACGCGCGTTCAGCGTCTGTCAACCCGGACCGCGCGAATCTTGCCGGGAAAGTCTTCTCAAATCCAGCCACAAGTTCCTCAACCGGCAACCGTACTGCAATTGAGCCTTGATGCAACAGGCCGTGTTTATTGCGGCGCTGTGCGCCCCCGGCCAGTTTGCGCCCGTCCGCCATCACGTCGCCTTGCACCGGCTTCTGAAAACACTCGTACTGCCCGCGGGGCGAAGCCAGCGGCGCAGTATGCAGGACCACCGGAGTGGCAAACGCCGCGATGATTGCGTTATGCACCGCGCAATAAGCTTCATTGGTGGACAACTTGTGCAACGCGTGGCCGGGGGGAGCAATAACCGTGATCGTCGTGTCCTCGCCATGATAAACCAGTCCGCCGCCGGTTGGTCGCCGCACGATGGCGTGCGTGACCGCCAGCTGCGCCGGATACTTCTGAAAATAGCCAATCGAGACGGAAGGCCGGTCCCATGTGTACACGCGCAGCAACGGCTGCCGGCGCGTCGCTGCGCATTGCAGCAGCGCCTCGTCCACGGCCATGTTCCAAGCCGCGTTGCCCGCGGCATCTTCGAGCAGATGCCAAATTTCCAGCATGGCGGCATCATAGCGCGAAAGGTTGCGCGTGGGGAGGGGTTTGTGTATTGTGCCGCGTCTTGGAGAGTTTATGACGCTGACCGAAAAAATCATGGCGCGGGCGGCCGGAAAAACATCCGTCCAGCCGGGCGATAACGTGTGGGTGAACGTGGACGTGCTCATGACGCACGACGTGTGCGGCCCGGGCACGATCGGCGTGTTTCACCGGGAGTTTGGCAAAAGTGCGAAGGTTTGGGACCGCGAGAAGATCGTCATCATCCCGGACCATTACATTTTCACAGCCGACTCCAAGTCCAACCGGAATGTGGACATTCTCCGCGATTTTGTGAAGGAGCAGGGGATTAAGTATTTCTACGACGTAATCGACGATCCAAACGGCCATTGGGTGTTTGACGCCGCGAAAGGGCCGCGCGTCCGGCAATACGGCAGCAGTTACGCCGGTGTTTGTCACACCGCGCTCGCCGCCAAAGGTCATACGCGACCGGGTGAAGTCTTGCTTGGCACGGATTCGCACACGTGCATGGCCGGAGCGTTCGGTGAATTTGCGACCGGCATCGGCAACACGGATGCCGGGTTTGTGCTCGGCACGGGCAAACTCCTGCTCAAGGTGCCGGAAACAATGCGGTTCTGGCTCGAAGGCGCACTCCCGCATGGCGTGATGGCCAAAGACATCATTCTCCACGTCATCGGCGACATCGGGTTCGACGGCGCAACGTACCGGGCGATGCAGTTCCAAGGGCCCGGCGCGAAATCGCTTTCGATGGACGACCGGATGACCATCGCGAACATGGCCATCGAAGCCGGTGGCAAGAACGGCATCTTCGAAGCGGACGACAAGACGTTTGCGTACGTCAACGAACGGACGAAAGCCAACGGAACAAAGTCGAAGTACGATCCGGTCGGTTGCGACAAAGAACAGAAATTCGTGTACGACAAAAAGTTTGATCTCAACAAACTTGAGCCGACCGTGGCGTGTCACCCGAATCCCGGCAATCGTAAGCTCGCCAAGGAACTTGGCAGCGTTGCGCTCGACCGGGCTTACATCGGCTCGTGCACAGGCGGCAAGACCAGCGACTTCCTCGCATTCGCTCAGATCGTGAAGGGCAAGAAGGTCAAAATCGACACGTTCGGCGTGCCGGCCACGCCCGAAGCGATTGCAGATTTGCGCGCGACGAAGATAAACGGCCAAACCGTGTGGGACGTGTTGGTGGCAGCCGGCGTGCAGATGACGGAGAACCCCGGTTGCGCGGCGTGCCTCGGTGGCCCGGCGGATACATTTGGCCGAATGAATAAACCCCTCAAGTGCATCAGCGCGACGAACCGGAATTTTCCCGGCCGCATGGGCCACCTCGAATCACAGGTGTTCCTCGCGTCGCCGTACACCGTGGCGGCCAGCGCGTTGACCGGGAAGATTACCGACCCGCGCGAATTCCTAGGTTGATGAAACTCTATCTCTTGCGCCACGCCACGGCGGTGGACATCGCCTCCAGCGACGCGGCGCGGGAGTTGACCAAGGAAGGCCGAGAGGAAGCGCGGATTGCCGGGGCGGCGCTCGCCAAACTTGACGCCCAGATTGATCACATCCTGACCAGTCCGCTGGTTCGCGCCCAGCAAACCGCCGAGTTAGCCGGTAAAGTGCTGGATTTCAAAGGTGAAATCGAGGTGCTGGCGGAATTGGAGAACGGTCACTCGACTGCCGAATTGCTCCGGGCGCTACGGGCGGTGGGGAAGGCGAACGGTTTGGTACTGGTGGGGCACATGCCGGATCTCGCCGGGCATCTGGCGACGCTGATCGGTGCGGAGGATGCCGGGAATCTCACGCTGGGCAAGGGGAGCGTGGCGTGCGTCGAGCTGGAAACGTTGCGGGCGGGAAGGGGGCAGCTCCGGTGGTTGATGCGCCAGAAGCAGTTGGCCGAGATTACCGGCTGACCAGGTCGCCCCTTGCGCATTCCGTGTTGCTCCAGTACAGTCCCGCGCCATGTTAAAAAAGAAAAAGCAAAAGAAGCCCGCTTTGAAGAAATCAGCCGTTTCAACCGGCGGCGCGGTGGTGCCGGCTTGGGCCAATCCTTTTCACCTGTTGGCGCCCGGCAACGATGCGCCGCGCGACTGCAACGCGTTCATCGAATGCCCGATGCGGTCGAAGATCAAGTACGAGTTGGACAAGCGTCACGGCATCCTCCACATCAGCCGGATGCTGCATAGCGCGGTGCATTACCCCAGCAACTACGGGTTCATTCCGCAAACCTATTGCCGCGATCACGATCCGCTCGACATCCTCGTGCTCGCGCAGGAGCCGGTCGTGCCCGGCTGTCTGATGCACGCGCGGCCAATCGGGATGCTGCCGATGTACGATACCGGGCAGGAAGATTTCAAAATGATCGCCGTCCACGCCAATGACCCAATCTACGCCAGCTACACGGACATCTCCCAACTCCCGCCGCACACACTCGTGGAAATCCGGCACTTCTTTGAGATTTATAAGGAGTTGGAAAAAGCCGGGCAAGTGAAGGTGGAAGAATTCCGCGGCCGGTTTGACGCCTACGCTTACATCCGGGAATCCATGCGCGCCTATTTACAGTTCCGTGTCGATCTGTTGCAGTGCCGGTATCCAGATTATTGACGTGTCTTCTCACGGATGTCCGCTTAACAGGCGATCACGTTTCTTGTAAGCCTTCATGATG
>JBBISF010000077.1:0-9861 GCA_037441425.1 Verrucomicrobiia bacterium | reverse complement strand
AAGCGGCCAAGCGGCCAAGCGGCCAAGCGGCCAAGCGGCCAAGCGGCCAAGCGGCCAAGCGGCGAGAAGTCTTGCCTCACGAGACGAAACTCAAAAACGAACTTGCGGAACAATTGCAAGCCCGAATTTGTGACGTTTGGGTTACCACTGGCAGAAGACGACGTGGCCGCCACCGACTCATGTCGCGCTTGGAAGAACTCCTGCCGGCACCGCCGGTAGGGGCGACACCGGTTTAGCCGGTGCGACCGCTTGCTCCAGTTCTTCACCCAGCCGGATGAGGCGGGCGCTGTTGAAGACCACGATCAACGAACCGACATTGTGCATGATCGCCGCCACGATCGGGTTGAGCAGCCCCATGCCGGAGAGCACAAGGCCGACGATAATGAATAGCGCGCCGATACCGAGATTTTGGTAGATCGCCGTCCGCGCCCCGCGCGACAACCGGATCAGGAACGGCAGCCGGCGCAGGTCATTGCTCATCAACGCCACTGTTGCGCTATGAATCGCCACGTCGCTGCCCGCCGCGCCCATCGCGATGCCGGTATCGCCCGCGGCCAAAGCTGGCGCGTCGTTTACGCCGTCGCCGACGACCGCCACGTGGTAGCCCTGTTTTTTGATCTCTTCGACGAACTCCACCTTCTGCTGGGGCAGACACTCCGACTTGAATTCCTTGCAGCCGACCGCCTCCGCCACGCGGGTCGCCACGGACTTGCGGTCGCCGGTGAAAATGGCCACCCGTTTCACATTGAGTTCGGTCAACTCGGCGAGGCTCTCCTTGGCTTCTGGACGGACTTGATCCTGCAGGCCGATCCAGCCGAGATATTTCCCGCCGTACGCCACGAAAATCACGCTGTAACCTTCCGCTTCGCTGATCTCCGCGCGTTCCAATGCCGCGTCGCCGATGCCGTTGGATTTCAACCACGACGCCCGTCCGGAAATCAGGCGTTGACCATCCACCGTGGCCGACACGCCCTGACCCGGTTCTTCCCGGAAATCTTCCGGCTTACTCAACGTTACTTCCGCTTCCTTCGCGAGCGCCACCAACGCCTGCGCGGCCGGATGGTTACTGAATTGTTCGGCGCTCGCCGCCGCCCGCAATAAATCCGACGGCCCGACATCCTCGCGCGGCGTGAGCCGGGTGACGCCCAATTGCCCCGTCGTGAGCGTGCCGGTTTTATCGAACACAAACGCGTCAATCTTGGCCGCCGATTCGATGTCGGCAACGTTCTTCACCAGCACGCCGAGCCGCGCGGCACTCGACAACGCCGCCACAATGGCCGTGGGCGTCGCCAAGATAACCGCGCAGGGACAGGAAATCACGAGTAGGGCGATGACCCGGTTCCAGTCGTTCGTGAAGAACCAGACCATCGCCGCGATCATCAAAATGACCGGGGTATAGTACTCCACGTACCGGTCGATGATTCGCATGATCGGTAATTTGGTCTTCTCCGCGGACATGATGAGGTCACGGACTTTGCCGAGTGTCGTGTCGTGTCCGACCCGCGCGACGCGCACTTCGATGCTGCCGGTCAGGTTCTGCGTGCCGGCGAACACTTCGTCGTTCGTCCCTTTGTCGCGCGGCAGCGATTCGCCGGTGATCGTGGATTCGTTAAGCGTTGTCTTGCCGGAAAGGATGGTGCCGTCCGCGGGAACGTTTTCGCCCGGCAGGATGCGAATCCGGTCGCCGATCTGCAATTGATCGGCGGGGACTTCCTCTTCCTTGCCTTCCGGCAACAGCCGACGGCCGGTCGTCGGCGTCAATCGGATCAGGCTTTCGATGGACGTGTGCGCGCCTTCGGCGGTGCGCGTTTCGATGACCACCGAAATCAACATGAAGAACGCCACCACGCCGGCGGTGCGGAAATCGCCCTGCACAAACGCCGCCAGCACGGCGAGCGCCACCAATTCGTTCATCCGCAACTCGCCATGCAGCAGGTCCCGGATTGCTTCGCGCAGAATTGGCAGGATCAGAATCACCGCGCCGATGGCCGCGCTGACGTGACCGACGAGGGGATTGGCCTTATAGACGTAGTCCGCCAGGTACGCGTTGATCACGAACGCCGTGCCGAGAAAGATCAACAGCAATAACCGCGGCCCGGTCTCGTGATGATGATCCGCGCAGCAGGCGTCGTCGTACAGGTCGCTGTGCTTTCGCGTCTGCATGAGCTATTTCGTTTCTCCAATCTTCTTCTGTTCCCGACTGATCTGCAACCGAAGTTCAAATTGGCCTTTGGAATCCGGCGAAACCAAATCCTTCTCCACATTGGCCAGCGTCCGCCGCAACGTGTCTTGCAGCAGCGTCCGCCCGATCACATCCGGGTCTTTCACATATTGCTCGCACACCTTGTTGAAATAATCGGCGTCGGCGCTGACCTCGCTGACGACGCGCTGCGCGTAGGTCTGGCCTTCCGCGATCAGTTTGGCGGCCTGGCCTTGCGCTTCATTGAGCGTGCGCGCGGCGTACCCGCGCGCCGCGCTGATTTTTTCGCTGCGTTCGTTCTCGGCGGCAACGACTTGGTTGAAGGCGTCAATGACTTGCAGCGGCGGCGACACATCGAGCAGATCAACCCCCTCGATCTTGACGCCCACGCCGAGTGCCTCCATCCGCTTCTGCAACTCGGAAGCGACCGCCTCGCGCACGGCTTCGATGTCGGTGCGGAGCGCTTGGTCAATCGTGAACCGGGCGGTCGCCATGACGATGGCATGATCGAGTTCGCGGGCGATCACGTCTTCACCCACGCGGTCATCGGCGGGACCGTTGTACCGGAAATGGAACGCGTAGGCTTCCGGATCATCAATCGTGTAGCGCACCGCCCATTTGGAATGAAGCAGGTTGGCGTCGCCGGTGAGCGTGTAACCTTCCTCACCCGGTCTGATGGACGGTCCGACCGGCAACGGTGGCGGCGGGCCGCCCGGCATGGTCGGCGGTTTGGGCGCTTCTTTGTGCCAGAAGGTTGTGGTCTCAACCGACTGCACCCGCGCGACCGGGATGCGCACCACTTCGGCGATGGGTCGCGGAAACGTCCAGTGCAAGCCCGGGCCTTTGACGCGGTCCGCGCCGAGGCCGGCGATCTTGCCGAACACGAGCACGAACGCGTTTTCGTTCTGGCCGACGATAAAGATGCCGGACAGAAGGTAAGCCGCTAACAGCAGCACCATCACCCACCGCAGCACGCGGAAGCTGACCGACAGCGCATCGGAGAGCGCCTCGTAGCCGGGATTTTGTGGTGTGGATCGTTCGGGCATGGGATTATTTCTTCGGCAACGCGGTGTCGCCGCGCAGCAGGTCAAAAGGTTCGGTCTCGGCGCTGAGCACCACGGTGGATTTTTCCTTCAGCGTTTCCTCCATGACTTCCAGTTTGCGGAGGAACATCGCCAGTTGCGGGTCTTTCTCGAACGCCTGATAATATTGCGCGGCCTTGGCGTCGCCTTCGGCTTGGATGCGTTTGGCGTCCGCCTCGGCTTTGGCGAGAATCTGGTCGCGTTGGCTGTCGGCTTGCGCGCGAATCTTGATTGCCTCGCCTTCGCCTTCCGACCGGTAACGCTCGGCGAGTTGGTTGCGTTCGGCGCGCATGCGTTGGAACACTTTTTCGGTGATGGCTTCCGGCAGACCGATCTTGCGGATGCCGATGAATTGCAGCGCGACGCCGTAGCGCGCCCGCGCTTCCGGGGTGACGGATGTTTGCATCTGTTGCTCGATCTGCTCGAAACGAATGGCCTTGGGATCAACGTTCACGAGGCTGGAGAACTCATATTGGCCGAGAACGGCGTTCTTATAGTTCCGCAGCAACCCATCCAGATCGCGCTCCGCTTGTTCCGGCGTGCCGACGCGCTCCAGGAATTGCGTCGGATCCGCAATCCGCCACCCGGCATAGACGCCGACGATGATGTTCTTGCCGTCTTTGGTGAGCGTTTCTTCGAACGGGCCTTCGAGGACGTGGGTCCGGTTGTCGAAATGATAGACGCGCTGGATCGGCCAGGGCCAGCGTCCGTATAAGCCGGCCGCGGTGATCGCGCGTTGCGGTTTGCCGAACGTGGTCACGACGGCCACTTCGCCTTCGCGCACGGTGAACAGCACCTGCAACAACACGAAGAGCACGGCCATCAGCAGGCCGACGATCACGAGCAACGAATTACGTTTCATCATTACCTCTCTTCAATTCACGGTCCCGGTGGGCGCGGCGGTGGCATACTACCCGGAGCCGCCGGCGGGGTTTTCGGGCTGAAATCGAACAGGTCCGGCGACAATTTCTCTGCCATGTCGAGAATCACGATCTGCTTGCCGGGCGGCGCGGCCACGATGTACTTGCGCGCCCCTTGCAGTGAATCGCGCACCGCCTCCAAATACGCGCGGGAACAGAACACGGCCGGCGATTTCTGATACGCCTCGCGGCGTTTGAGATACCGGTCGGCCTCGGCGGAGGCGATCTCGGCGCGCCGCACTGCGTACGCATCGGCGGTGAGCCGGGTTTTCTCGGCATCGGCCATCGCAATCGGGATGACTTTGATGGCATCCGCCCGGGCGTTGAGCACGGAGGCTTCACTTTCTTCGGTGGCGCCAATCACGGACTCGAAAGCGTCCGCCACCGACACCGGCGGGTGCACGCCTTGGAGTCCGACAAACACGATACGGATCCCCAAGTGCAACCGGTCGGCTTCGTTTTGGATGCTTTGCTGGAGCGACTGGGCCATTTTCAGACGGCCTTCACCGATGGCGTAGAACAAGCCGTGTGTCGCGGCTTCCAACGTCAAACTGCGGTAGCCGATTTGTTCGAGGATGCGCTTCGGATCAGTGCATTGATAGGCGTAGTCGTAAACGTTGGTGATCTCGTATTGGATGGGGACATTGAACGAAACCAGATTCACCGGCACCGCCGCGCCGGTTTCCTCCGCCGCCGCGGCTTCCGGGTTGGCGGCGAGAAATTGGTCTTCCTGTTGGTAATGCGGCACGGTCCACAAGATGACGCCCTTGTTGGTCGCGCGATCGTCGCGGAATCCCAAATCCAGCGTCTGCACGCGCTTGACCGGGAAGCGGCGCACCGTTTCAAACGGCCACGGCCATTTCAGATGAAAGCCGCTGTCCAGATGCCAGGCGTTGGGCACCGGTTTGCCGAACTGTTCCAGAATGCCCTCCTCGTCAGGACCGAGAAACACGAGACACGACAACAGATAGAGCGCCAGCAACTGAAATATGATCAACGGCAACAGTGCGCCTTCGAGAAACCGGTAAAGCCAGGTGTCGGAAACCTTGAAGCCAAATTGATAATCCAGCGCGCCGCCGACGTTCTTGACCCACGTGCCCGGATCGGTCAGCAGTCCGCCCAGCCGGCTTTCGTAGGCGCGATTCAATTCCCCGCCCCGCCGGGGCCGGTAGAGTTCCCAAATAAAATTCAGCGCCATCTCGACGGCGAGCACGCCGAGCAACGCCGCCAACACTTGAGCCGCCGCACGATCCACCGCCGGATAACCGGCTTCCGCGGCCACCCCGGCCGCCGCGCCGACCAACGACGCCAGGCACGCCAACCCCAACACCACTCCCGGCCCGCGCAACAACCGCGAAGCGGTGTGCCGCGCCAATCCCAGAATGTACCGGCTCAGCAGAAAAATAAGGAATGTCTGGCCACCCAGCACGGAAGCCGCCACCAACGGACGCACCGGCGTTTCGCCCGGCAAGCGGAACTGATCGAACAACCGCCATCCCCAGTAGCCGGCGCCCAGCGCGAGCAGCGCTGTGAACGCCGGCACAACCCAGCGCTCGAATTGTTCGTGGCTGCGGCCCAGCGTGAACGGATCGAATTTCTCGTCCTCGGATGAAAACAGGGAACTGTCCGCCCGCTCGCGTCGGGCGAGGTCCACTTCGCGTTTTTCTTCCGCCGCGCGGCGGGCCAACCGGGCGCGGAACCACACGAACGCCGTCATGACGGTCGCGACCGTGAGATAGGGCAGAAGCGCCGTCAACGTCGCCAAGTGTGTTTGCCGGCCGAGGAACACATCGGCGATCAGCCACACCACGGCCAGCACCGTGGCCAGACTGAGTGTTTTCTCGCTGCTTTTGTCCATGTTGATCAAGCTGACGCTTTCAACTCCATCCGGTCAAACGCCAGTATGCCCAAAACCAGCACGCCCGCCAAGTAAAACAGGGCGTACACCGCCACTTGGCCGACGTACGACCACGGGATCGTCCCGTCGCCGCTGAGCGCGTCGGTCATCCAAAAATGTTGCCAATTCGGCACCAAACCGTACAACACCGCCGCCACGACATGCTGCGCCGCCTGCCGGCCAAACAAGTAATCCGACATCAACCCCACCATGAACAACACGCTGCACACTGACAACGTCGGCACCGTGTCCAACCGCGTGGCCAAGCTCACGCCAATCGCGGCCAACACCATCAACGCCATAGTGATTAACAAACTGGCCGGCACGATTTTCCACGTGATCATCGAACCCCACGTCGCCAGTTGGCCCGCTGAATTGAAAAAGCTCGTCCCCACCAATACCAGCGCCAGCATACCCAGCAAGAACCAGAATGCCGTCTGCACAAACGGTTTGTTCACGAAGTAATTCAACAGTCCCGCTAACGTAAACGCCGCCACCACCCCCGCCATCATCGGCGCGCCGACCCACCAATCCAACACGTAATACTCACTGACCATCCGCGCGGACAAGAGCGTCGCAATCCCAATGGCCAGCGAATACAAAATCAGCACCAACGCCACGCCGCAAAACTTCGATAGAAAGAACAGCGTCCGTCCCACCGGCTTGGTCAACACCGTCGCCACCGTCCCGCGTTTGATCTCGTGCTGCATCGCAGCGACCGCCGTGTACGCCGCCAGCAACAGTCCGCCCACAAAATGCACCGCCAACGCGCTGTCCCGCACGAGCTTTTGCGGCTCGCCCATTGTGTACATAATCAACGCCGGCAACACCGTCACCAGCGCGATGCTCGAGGCCGCCAACAATAAACAAATCGGCTGCCGCAACGCCTCCAGCGCCGTCAACCAAGTCAGCGCCACAAATTGTTTGACCCGTAATCTCACCGGACGTTCGTTTCTTCTTTCATAGCGGATTAGACCAAGCCGCACAAGATTTCCCTCAACCGGTGATTGCGCTGCGGCTCGCGGTACACTAGACTGGCGCAAATCCCAAACAGGAGGAGCGAGTTTATGAAACGATTCTCATGGTTGCTCGTCGTGGCGCTGGCAAGCGCGGTGGTCTTTGTCGGTTGCGGCAAGAAGAACGGTGTGGACACCGGCCAGCTCCAGCGGAGCTTCAGGTCCGCCGAACCGGCCACACAAAGCGAGGTTGATAAAGCCGTCACCGCCGTGCAAGACGGCAAGTATTCCGAGGCGTTGGCTTACCTGAACAAAGTGGCGTCGCAAGCCAAGCTCACGCCGGAACAAGAAGGCGCGCTCAAAGACGTAATCGCCCAGATCCAAAAACAGATCACCGCCGCGGCCGGTGACATTCAGAAGCAAGCCGACGAGATGCAGAAATCGCTGCCGCTCAAGTAGCGGTCGAGCGTTCCATCAGCCGGCTGATGGAGTTCCACCACGCGTCCCGCAGTTTGGCGACCGGCCACGACAGCTTGCCGATGCGCAGCGTCTTGCCGCCGGTCTTGCCCAGCACCGTACCCTTGATCTGGCCGGCATGTTCGGGCGCGCAGGTAATGATGATGCGCGACTGCGATTCACCGAAAAGCGTCGCTGCCGAAACCGGCAAGTCCACCGTTGCGCCGACCAGCGCCTGGCCGCTCATGCAACATTCGGCCAGCGCCACCGCCAAGCCGCCTTCGCTGCAATCGTGCGCGCTCTTCACCCAGCCCCGCCGGATGTACGCCAAACAAGCGTCATGAATTTGTTTCGCCTGCGCCAGATCCATCTTTGGCGGCGGGCCGATCTTCAAACCGTGCACGCGCTTCAGATATTCGCTGCCGCCCAATTCGTCACCGAGCTCACCGAGCAAGATGATCACGTCGCCGGTGCCCTTGAACCATTGCGTCGTGATGTGCCGGGGATCATCAATCAAACCCAGCATCCCGATGGTCGGCGTCGGATCCACCGCGCCCGCCGGTGATTCATTGTAGAAACTGACGTTGCCGCCCGTAACCGGCGTGTTGAACACCCGGCAGGCTTCACTAATGCCTTCCACGCACCGCCGGAATTGCCAAAACACCTCCGGCTTCATCGGGTTGCCGAAGTTCAGATTGTCCGTGATCGCCAGCGGGCGCGCGCCGCTGCACGCGAGATTACGCGCCGCCTCCGCCACCGCGATTTTACCGCCTTCATAGGGGTCGAGACAACAATACGTCCCGTTGCAGTCGGTGGTAAACGCGATATACTTTTCGCCCTTCGCGCCCAGCGCGCCGAGATCGGGCCGCGCCAGATTGATCCGCACCACCGCCGCGTCGCTGCCCGGCAACACCGCCGTCCCGTGTTGCACCATGTGATCGTATTGCCGGTACACCCAGTTCTTCGACGCGATGGTCGGCGACGCCAATAATCGCGGCAACACTTTCTCGTAGTTCTTTGATTCCCGTGGGAGCGCCCTTCCGGGCGCGACCGGTTCCCGCACTTCTCGATAATAAATCGGCGCGTCTTCGGCCAGTTGTCTCGCCGGAATTTCCGCTGCCACTTCTTTCCCAACGTTCACGCGCATCATCCCGTCGTCGGTCACCCGGCCAATCGTCGCACCGTGCAAATCCCATTTCCGGAAAATCTCTTCGACCTCTTTCTCCCGGCCTTTCTGCGCGATGAGCAGCATGCGCTCCTGCGATTCGCTGAGCATGATTTCATACGGCGTCATGCCGGTCTCGCGTTTCGGGACGAGATTCAGATCAATTTCATTGCCCGTGCCGCCGCGGCTGGCCGTCTCGCACGTCGAACAGGTCAACCCGGCTGCGCCCATGTCCTGGATGCCGACCACCAAACCATCAGTCCGCATCACTTCGAGGCAGGCTTCGAGCAACAGTTTTTCCATGAACGGATCGCCCACCTGCACCGCCGGGCGATCTTGCTGCGATTCTTCCGTCAGTTCCCGGGAAGCGAACGCCGCGCCGGCCAGGCCGTCGCGCCCGGTGGCGCTGCCGACATAAATCACCGGATTGCCGGTGCCCGACGCCTTGCCGCGTTTGATCTGCTCGTGACGCAGGATGCCGGCGCACAACGCGTTGACGAGCGGGTTGCCGTTGTAGGACTCATCAAAATAGACCTCGCCGCCAATCGTCGGGATGCCGATGCAGTTCCCGTAGTGCGCGATGCCGGCCACCACGCCGGCAAACCAATGCCGATTTTGCCTGGCCTCCGCCGAATCACCTTCGATTGGCCCGAACCGCAGCGAGTTGAATCCGAAGATCGGTCGCGCGCCCATTGTGAAAATGTCGCGGATGATGCCGCCGACGCCGGTGGCCGCGCCTTGGAACGGCTCGACCGCGCTCGGGTGGTTGTGCGACTCGATCTTGAACGCAATCGCCCAGCCGTCGCCGATGTCCACAATACCGGCGTTCTCCTCGCCCGCTTTGACGAGGATGAAATCCGCTTCGCGGGGAAACTTCTTCAGTTCGGGCCGGGAGTTCTTGTAGCTGCAATGCTCCGACCACATCACGGAAAAGATCCCGAGCTCGGTGATGTTCGGTTCGCGGCCGAGGATCTTGACGATCATCTCGTACTCTTCCGGTGTGATCCCGTGTTTGGCGATGGTGTCTGGCGAAATGGTATGGGCTGTCTTCATGGAACGCGGCGGAGTGTAATCGGCTGGACACCCTAACCGCAATAGCGCAGATTGCCGGCATGAGTGGCTATGACACGATGCTGTATCGGCGCTGCGGTCGCAGCGGTCTGAAACTCCCGGCGATTTCGCTGG
>JBBISF010000076.1:0-9978 GCA_037441425.1 Verrucomicrobiia bacterium | reverse complement strand
TCTCATCATGAAGGCTTACAAGAAACGTGATCGCCTGTTAAGCGGACATCCGTGGCTAAAAAAGGAGATTGAACAGAAACTGCGCCTGATCTTCAATCGGCGCCGGTAACATCCATTCTGATCCAACGACACCAACCCGACCCAACCCGCCCGGTAACATCTTTCAATGATTCAACGGGGCGGCGCAAACGCAGCGGCTTCTTCAAAAAGGCGCCGGAGCAATCAGCTCCAGCCCAGTTTCGCCAAACGCTGCTCGCCGATTCCGAAATGGTGCGCGATTTCGTGAACGGCAACTCGGCGACGTAGCGTTCGAATTCGTCGGGAATGAGCGCCATGCCTTCTTCGAACAGTTGCCGGAATTTCGCTGGTGATATTTTCACGGGTTGATCGTAAGCTTAGAGCGTCGAGGCGGAAAGGCAATCAATGATTCGGCAACCGGCAGTCGCCGGGCAGTTCTATCCCGGCAGCGCGGCGGAGATCGAGGCGGATTTGGATCGGTTTCTCCCGCGCGGCGCCGCGAAACGGGAGGTGCGCGGCGTGGTCGTGCCCCACGCCGGCTGGATGTACTCCGGCAGGACCGCCGGCATTCTCTACTCGCAAATCCGCGTTCCTGACCGCGTCATCCTGATCGGTCCGAACCATCATGGTACAGGAAGCGACTACGCACTGTACGATACCGGTAAGTGGCACACGCCAATCGGCGATGTGCCGATTTGCGAGCCGCTGGCGAACGAGTTATTGGATGCGTGCGATCTGCTGGCTGAAGATGTGCGGGCGCACGCGGCGGAGCATTCTTTGGAAGTCCAGGTGCCGATGCTTCACCGGATGAACCCGAAGGTTCAGATTGTGCCGATCCTGATCGGTGGCGCATGGCCGGAAAGTGGCGGGCGCGGGCGATTGCGCGAGATCGGACAAGCGCTCGCGACCGTCGCGCGCGGATATGGTCAGCCGATCTTGCTGGTGGCGTCGTCGGACTTGAACCATTACGAAGATCAGCGGACCTCCAATATCAAAGACAAACTTGTGCTGGATGCCGCGGTGAAACTGGATGAAGACGGCTTGATGCAACGCGTGAAAGACGTGGATGTTTCCATGTGCGGCGTGGCGCCGACGTACATCGTCATGGTGGCGGCGAAACAACTCGGCGCGCAACACGCCGAACTGCTGGATTACCGGACGAGCGGGGATGTCAGCGGCGATTACGACCGGGTGGTCGGCTACGGCGCGGTCGCGATCTGGTAAGGCCTACTGCAACGGCCAGAACACCGGGATCAGCGCGCTGGCCAACAGCCACAGCAACACATTCAGCGGCGCGCCGATCTTAAAGAAGTCGGTAAACTTATACCCGCCCGCGCCGTAAATCATCGTGTTGGTTTGGTAACCGATCGGCGTGGAGAAACTGGCGCTGCCGGCAAACATCACCGCCATCACGAACGGATGCGGGCTGCAACCGAGTGCCACCGCGCTGCGAATCGCAATTGGCGTCATCAGCGCCGCCACCGCACTGGGCGAAATCAACTCCGTCATCACCATCGCCACCAGATACGTGCCGGACACCGCCACGCGCGGACCGAGTTTGCCGAGCAGGTGATGCATGCTTTCGGCGATGAACGCCGCGCCGCCGGACTTCTCCATTGCCAACCCCAACCCGAGCATCCCGGCAATGAGCACGATGACGTTCCAGTTGATCGCCTCATACGCCTCGTTCATTTCGAGGCAGCCGGTCAACACCAATAACAACGCGCCGATCAAGGCCACATTGGCCACCGGCAGGTTGCCGAAGCTCGCGCCGAGCATTACCCCGGCAATGATGCCGACCGCCACCCATTTCTTGTGGCGCCGCACCACTGGCACCTTCACCGGCGACAAGAGCAATAGGGAGCGTTCCCGGCGCAGGTTTTCGATGGCTTCTTCGGTGGCTTGCAACAACAGCGTATCGCCGAACCGCAACGGCACCGTCTCGAACCGGTCGCGCAGGTTTAGCCCGTGCCGGTGCACCGCCAGAATCCGCACACCGTGGCGCTGGGCGAAATCGAGTTCCCGCAGCGTCTTGCCCTGCAACGCGGCGGTGTTGGGCACGATTGCTTCCACCAGCACGTTGGCTTCGGCGGTAATCTGTTCCACGCCCAGTTCGGCTTCCGGAAGCAGCGCCAGTCCGCGCGTGGCTTGCACGTCACGCACGCCGGAGACGGCCAGGTTCATGATGATCTGGTCGCCCTCCTGCAACAGGATTTGATCGAACGGCGGATCGAGCGGTTCACCGGCCCGGGTCACGCCGAGGATTGTGCCGTTGCGCAACCGGCGTTGCCGGATCTCGCCCAACCGTTGATTGACCAGCGGCGAGTTTCGCAGCACCACCACTTCGGTGCGAAATTCCTTGGCCTGACTCGCTCCCAGCAGCGTTGTCAACGTCTCCCGGCGCGGCAACAACCAGCGCCCGATCAACGTTACGTACAGGATGCCGGCCAGCACATACAACAACCCCATCCGGGTCGGCTCGAACATATGAATCGGCTCGTGCAACATTCGCAAGACGACGTTGTTGACGACGATATTGGTGGACGTGCCGATCAACGTGATCGTGCCGCCGAACATCGCGGCGTAGGACAGCGGAATCAGCATCCGCGACGGCGGAATGTTGTGTTCCGTGCACACTTGCAACACCACCGGCAGGAAGAACACCACCACCGCGGTGTTGTTCAACACCGACGACACCAGCGCCACCACCGCCAGCAGGGCGAACAGAAAAACAGTTTCGCCCCGTCCGGCCAGGCGCGCTAGATGATGCGTAATGCCTTCCAACGCGCCGGTGCGGGTCAACCCGGTGCCGAGCACAAACATCGCCGCAATGGTGATCGGGGCCGGGTCACTGAAACAGGACAACAACTCCTGGGGCGAAAGAAACGATTGTGGCAGGAAAAATCCGGCAAGACCCAGCACGCACAACACGCTCAGCGCGAGCACATCCGTGCGGAAACGTTCCGTGGCAAAAAGAATGAAGGTGACGATCGTGATGAGGAAAACCAGGGCCACCTGCAGGTTCACGAAACGACAGAGTAGCTGGGCCCCGCGCCCACCGACAAGTCAAAAGGACGGTTCGCTGAGCAAATGTTTTTGAGGTTGACCCGACCACCGCGCTCGGCGAAAACACGCGCCATGGATGAAACGGATTGGTTCGTACAGGCGCGGTTTGGGATGTTCATTCACTTTGGACTCTACAGTCTTCTGGAACGCGGGGAATGGGTCTGGAACCGGGAACAGATCCCACCCGACGAATACCGGCCACTGGCCAAGCGTTTCAATCCGGTTAAATTCGACGCGGACAAGGTGTGTGATCTGGCGGTGCGAGCGGGTATGCGCTACCTCGTGTTCACCACGATGCACCACGAAGGATACCGGATGTATCCGAGTGCGCTGACCGATTTCTGTTCCGAACGCGACCTGGTGGGGGAGTTGGTGGCGGCGGCGCGCCAGCGGGGATTACGGATCGGGTTGTACCATAGCTTGAATAGTTGGTGTGGCCGACCGGATGCCGTCGCCGCGCTGGAAGACAAACAGGCGTATCAAGTTTTCATCCGCAACACGTTCGACCGCATCCGGGAACTCGTCACCCGTTACAATCCGATTGATGTCCTGTGGTACGACGGGTGGTGGCCGTTTGACGCGAAGGGTTGGCGCGGCGAGGAGATGAACGCCATGGTGCGTCAGATCCAACCGCGAATCCTCTTCAACGGTCGGAACGGTCTGCCCGGCGACTTCGGCACTCCGGAGGGGCACGCCACCGCGCCGAAACCCTGGCGACCGTGGGAGGCGTGCATGACCCTCAACGACAGTTGGGGTTTCCATCGGGGTGATCACAATTGGAAAAGCCCCGCCGCCGTGATCGATCTCCTGCAAGCCTGCGCCGCCGGTCGGGGTAACCTGCTCCTCAACATCGGCCCGCGCGGGGATGGTTCAATCCCGGAGCAATCCGTCCGCGTCTTGGAACAGGTTGGGGATTGGCTGCGCGTCAACGGCGAGTGCATCTATGACATGGACCAGTTTACCTTTGGCATGTACGAGCGTGAGGGGAGCCGGTCGGACTGGAGCCATCACGGTCAGTTTACGGCGAAAGGCAATTCCTTGTACTGGCTGATTCGGCGTTGGTGCGGCGAGAACCCCACCTTCGCTGGATTGGAATGCCGGGTGAACGCCGCCACGCTGCTGGCGACCAAACAAAAAGTCGCTTTCAAGCAAACCGATGGGCGCGTCCAACTCAGCGGGTTGCCGGTCAATCCGCCGGATCCGTATTGTACCGTCATCCGGTTCGACTGCGACAAGCCGCCATCGCTGTATCTAACCGGCGGGATGCGTGTGCCGCGCGTGGCGCATCCGCATTACGATCCCTGTCCGTCGGATATTCAGCATTAGGCAGCCCGACCGACCGGGACCGAATTCGGATTTGCTTCGCCAACTTCCGCGCAATGTTTTGCTCGAACGTCGCGGGTGTCAGCGTCATGGCGTTGGCGGTCCCGCAGGCGATGCCTAGGGCCACCGCGTCGGGCATCCGTTGATCTTTCACCAAACCGACCGCAATCCCGGCCGTCACGGAATCCCCGCTGCCAATGGGGTTGAGAGTTTTCACCTTCGGCGGCTGGAACTGCCGGGCGTGATGCGGGCAGACCAGCCACGCGCCGTGCGCGCCGTGGGTGACCAGAACGTGTCGGGCGCCGCGCGCCAGAAGTTCCCGGCCCGCGGCGATGATTTGTGATGGTGTGCGCAGGGCGCGTCCGACCGTTGCGCCGAGTTCGGAGACGTTCATTTTTGCCAGCAGCGGCCGGGCGGTTAGCGCGTGGAGCAGGGGCGCTTTCTGGGAATCAATGAGCACGGGGATGCCGTGGTGGCCGGCGGCGCGGACGAGGTCGCGGTAGATGGTGGCCGGCGCGCCCGGCAACAGCGTGCCGGAGATGGTCAGCAGATCGGCGCCCGGCAACAACGCGTTGAATTGCCGGTGGAGTTGTTTCCAGGCGGCCGGGGCCGGTGTCGGCGCTTCCTCGACCAGTTCGGTGACTTGTCCGGTGGCGCGATCCAGAATGGTGGTCGCCACGCGGGTGGGGGCCGGCAAGCGGACGAACCGGCAGGTCACGCCGCGTTGGCGCAGGTCGTCCATGATCAGTTGACCAGTATGGCCGCCGTTGAAGCCGACCACGATGGCGCGAGTGCCGAGCGTGGCGACGGCGCGGGCGACGTTGGTGCCTTTGCCGCCCGTGGAGCCGGTGATGCAACAGGCGCGGTTGACTTCGCCCACGCGAAACCGGTCGAATTCCATCGTCACTTGCCACGCGGGCGAGAGTCCGACACAGAGTACGGTGGAGCGCGGTCGTTTGGTCATGGGGCAACAGCTAACAGACAGCAGGGGATTTGTCAGCTTCAGAACCGGTGCTTCCACAATTCATCTCGACAAGGCCCGGTCTGCGCCTCTAAGTTCTGCGCCGCGATGTTTACCGGAATCGTGGAAGAAGCGGGACAGGTGGTGCGGATTGCGCCGGGGCGGCGATCCACGGAATTCGTCGTGCAGACGAAGAGGGTGGGGCGTCGGATTCGCGCGGGCAGCAGCGTAGCGGTCAATGGCGCGTGTTTGACAGTGGTAAAAGCGCGCGGGGGACGACTGCATTTTGATGTGTTGAACGAGACGTTGCGGTGCACCAACTTGGGCGGGTTGCGACAGCGGGATTTGGTCAATTTAGAGCGACCGTTGCGGGCAGATGGCCGGTTGGACGGGCATTTTGTGTTGGGGCACGTGGACGCGACCGGTACGGTGCGCCGGTGGGAGCAGGTCGGAAAAGATTACGTGCTCGAAGTGGCCGCGCCCCGCACCATCATGGCGCTGGTTTTGTACAAAGGTTCGATTGCGGTGGACGGGATCAGTTTGACGGTGGCGGATGCCGGGAAGAATTGGCTGCGGATCTGGATCATCCCGCACACGTATCAAGTCACGAATTTACAGGCGAAACGGGTCGGCGATTTCGTGAACCTCGAGGCGGACATTCTCGGGAAGTATGTGATCAAGGCCCTGGAAAATCGGCGGGGGAAAAATTGACACTCATGAGCGCGACCGCTAGACTGGATAATCACGTGCGAGCCATATTGCCGGTACTGGAAAAATTGTTGGTGTTACAAGACCGCGACGTGCGTATCGGGCAGTTGAAGTCCGAGGCGCAGCGAATTCCTGTGGAGATTGCGGCGGTGGACACCCGTGTGCAACAGGAGTCGCACCGGCTGGAAGGGTTGCGCCAGGAAATCAGGCACGTCGAGGCCGAACGCAAGAAGCTCGAAGTGGATGCCGATAGCAAGCGCGCGCAGATTACGAAGTATCGCGGTCAGTTGACGCAAATCAAGTCGAACACGGAGTATCAGGCGTTGCTCAAGGAGATCAACAATCTGGAGCATGAGATCACGTTGATCGAGGATAGCGAGTTGGAGTTGATGGAGCAGATGGAGCAGGTTCAGCCGGAGTTGCAGAAGGAGCAGGCGCTGCTCAAGGAATTGGCCGGCAAGGCCGACGGCGAGAAGGCGAACCTGAAGAAACGGGTGGCGCTGATCGAAGACGAGTTGTCCAAATTGCAGGCTGACCGGCAGACGTTGACGGGGGAAGTGGAGCCGTCGGCACTGAGCCGGTACGAGCGGTTGATGCGCAGCAAAGGCGACGCGGCGGTGGTGGCGGTGCACAAGGGCAACTGCGGTGGCTGTCATCTGCACATCCCGGCGCAACAGGTGTACAACGCCCGGTACGGCGAGCAGTTGACCAGTTGCGATTATTGCGGGCGGATTTTATACTGTCCGGGCGAGTAGCCCGCGAACTGTTGTTTGAATTTTGGGAAGGGCGGATAGCCGCTGTCCCGCGCAAGCGGGATGGAGGAAAGTCCAGACTCCACAGGGCAGGATGCCCCGTGCAAACGGGGGACATCGGCAGCGATGCCGGTGGCCGGACAGTGCCACAGAAAACATACCGCCCCGACGCAAGTCGGGGTAAGGGTGAAATGGCAGGGTAAGAGCCTACCGGCCGAAGAGCGATCGACGGCGCACGGCAAACCCCATCCGGAGCAAGACCAAATAGGCGGCGATGACGCGGCCCGCGTCGCGACCAGCCGCGGGTACAGGTCGCATCAGATAAATGGCTATCATAACAGAATCTGGCTTACGGCCCTTCCAAATGTAGTCCCATGCAGGGGTGGGGTGGAGCGCCTCGCCCCTGCACCAAATTTCCAACCCCACTTACGCTACAAGTCGCGGACTCGCGGAGTTAGGAATTCACGCGTAAGGCATATCCTGACCGGCGGGGACGATATTAAGCCATGCGTGGCCGGTAAGGTTTCATGCCGGGACGCTATTCTTACCGGCGGAAACCATATTCTGACCAGCGGAAGCCATATCCAGCCTTGCGGAAACGTTATTTTGGCCTGCGGACGCCTTATCGCGGCCAGCGGAAACGATAAGTTTGCACACGTTTTTATAAGTTTTGATGTTGGCGGGATATTTCTACATGCGGAAATGCTATTTTATTAAGAAAACAGCATATTTCGCCCGCCACATGGCGCTTGACCCTACCGGAGCCGCGCCGTAGGATGCCGCCAACAAGGAGGCAACCATGCCAGACCCAATGCCAACGCCCGGACCCGATCCGAAGAAGAAGTCCCGCGCCCCACGCGGCCAAATCAACAAGAAACATCTGGAAGATGTTTCCAAGACCGAAAAGCTCATCACCACCGCCCAGAAAACCGGTTACGCCGTCAAGTTCGCCGATCGCGAGATTGACGCCGCCTTTCTGACCGGCCTGAGCACCGATTGCGGCAACGCCCGCGGCCTCATCAGCCAGGCGACCGACAAGACCACCGACAAACAAGACGCGACCGAAGCCGAGACCCAAGAGAAGCGCGCCCTGATGATTCTCGCCCGCGAAGTCCAAACCGCCGCCAAACAAAAGTACGACGGCGACAAACCGAAGTTGAAAGACTATCACGTCGGCGAACGCATCGAGCAGAAGCGATCCGTCC
Source organism: Verrucomicrobiia bacterium (assembly GCA_037441425.1). Taxonomy (GTDB): domain Bacteria; phylum Verrucomicrobiota; class Verrucomicrobiia; order Palsa-1439; family Palsa-1439; genus JBBISF01. The sequence continues at coordinate 1,945 of JBBISF010000076.1, read as the reverse complement.
TCGAACAAGCCGTCGAAGACATGCTCAACAAACTCAAGACCGATTCGCTGCCCGGCATCAAACCGGCCAAAGTCCAAGCGTTGAAGGACGCGCTGGCCGCGTACAAAGGGGGCGACACCGACCAATCCGGCGAACAATCCGCCGCGACCGGCGCGCGCTCGTCGTTGGACGACCTGATGGACAAGATCAACAAAGGCCGGCGTCAGATCCTGTTTGCCGCCGACGCCGAATGGTCGTCGGCGATTGCCGCCAACGCCGCCATCCGCACCGAATTCGGCCTCCCGCCCAACCGCCCGTACAGCGGCTAGACTTGCCGGTCAGACCAAAACGAAACGCGAGGCCGGCAACCCCGGCCTCGCGTTTTTGTTTTCAAGTGACCAGCGACCGGCTACACTCCGCCCGGTTGTTGAAGTATGAACACTCACAAGAAAAACATTCGTAGCGTCAGGAAACTCGCGAACAAAGTTCGCGAGCATGATTCCAAGTACAATCACAGCGCCCCACCGCCGGTGATGTCCAGGTTTATTGACCTCTTTTGCGGCATTGGTGGATTCCGCATTGCCTTCGAGCGCGCCGGCTGTGAGTGCGTGTTCTCGTGCGATTGGAACAAGCCAGCCCAACAGACATACGCAGCGAATTTCGGCGAAATGCCGATCGGTGACATTTATGCCGTTCCGTCAGCAGCCATCCCTGACCATGATATTCTCTGTGCCGGTTTCCCCTGCCAACCGTTCAGCATCGCCGGCGTCTCCAAGAAGAACGCGCTTGGCGAGGCGCATGGATTTGCCGAAAAGAAGCAGGGCAACCTTTTTTTTGAACTGGCGCGCATCATCCGGGACAAGCGACCAAAAGCGTTCCTGCTGGAGAACGTGAAGAACCTGTGCCACCACGACAAGGGCCGGACCTACGAAATCATCATGTCCACCCTCAAGGATGAATTGGGCTACCATGTTTGTGACTGGAAGAAGCCCGCTCGGCAAACGTACATCATCCAGCGCCTCGCGAACTTCGCTGTCACGGGACCGGTATGATTGACGACTTCAAGACGTGGTGGAAAGCCAACTGCAACAGCGAAATCCTCCGCGACGAGTACGAACAGTCGGGCGCCGGCCTGACCTTCAAGCAATGGGCGCGGAAATGCTGGCAATGGATGAAGGACAACTAACTTCGTAATGAGTGGGCAAACACGCAGTCGGAATTGGACACGGGACGAGTTAATCGTCGCCTTCAATCTGTACTGTAAGATTCCGTTTGGTCGAATTCATAATCGCAGTCCGGAGATAATCGCGTTAGCGAAGGCACTCGGTCGCACTCCATCCGCTGTAGCTTGGAAACTGTGCAACTTGGCCCGCCTAGACCCAAGCCTTCAGAAACGCGGCATAGTCGGCGCGAAGCACGGCAGCAAGAGCGACATCGAAGTGTGGGACGAATTCAACGGGAATTGGGACAAGCTGGCCTTTGAGAGCGAACGCCTTCTCGCGCAGCTTGCCGACAGAGAAGTGGAGGATGTGGTGGGGATTGACAAGCGAGACTTACCCGCCGAGGGCAAAGAGCGAATGAGCTTCGTGCGAGTGCGTGTCAATCAGTACTTCTTTCGTGCAGCCATACTCGCGGCATATCAATCGCGTTGCTGCATTACCGGACTGGCCATACCAAGTTTGCTGAACGCGAGTCACATCGTGCCTTGGTCAGTCGATAGTCGAAATCGGATGAATCCGAGTAACGGGCTTTGCCTCAATGCAATTCATGACCGTGCGTTTGACTGCGGCCTCTTAACTGTGACGCCTGATTTTCATGTCAAACTTTCATCCGCGTTGAAGAGAAACCGAGCCGACAAAACTGCGCAGCAGTTTTTGGGTCGCTATGATGGCATTAGAATCAGATTACCGCATGACCTGAACCCTTAAAACTGGACAGTTTGCAGAGTGAGTCTTGGCCGATAAAG
>JBBISF010000075.1:0-10975 GCA_037441425.1 Verrucomicrobiia bacterium | reverse complement strand
TCATTAAACTATAACCAATTGTTGCTCTGGCCTTTATGAGCGGACACCCGTGATTCACTTATAATCTGAGCGCGGTATCAGCGGTCGAAAACCAGTCTGCCGTTTATTTCCGTCTCTCCTCACTGGTGGCCGGGGCCGCTACTGGCACGAGTCGAGTGGACAACTTCCTAGTCGAAGGCTTTCCCATCCCGGAGCCGTCTGCCATCACGCTGCTTGGTTTGGGCGGACTGCTTGTTCGGCAACGGAATCGCCGGGGTTAGAACACAATTGCAGCGACGCGGTTGCCGCGCGGGATGGTCTTGCACGCAGGGGTTTCGACGAGGCAGTCGGCTTGGGCCAGCGAGGAAATGACGTGCGAACCTTGCGGGGACAATGGCGTGACCACTCGTCGTCCCGCCGTTTGGTCCAGCCGGGCGCGCAGGTAATGGGGCCGGTCGCCCCGGTTCACCAAGTCCGTTCCCGCTTCGGCTTCGACCACCGGTAACTCCAGTTCCCGGCAGCCGCGCAGCCGTTGCAGGCCGGGCCGCACGAGCAGGAGAAACGTCACAAACGCGCTCACGGGATTGCCGGGCAGACCGAAGACGGGTTTCGGACCACGCGTGCCGAACACAAATGGTTTGCCGGGTTTCATCGCCACCTTCCAGAAATTTTGTTCGCAACCCAGCTCCCGCAACACGTCTTTCACCAAATCGTACTCGCCCACCGAAACGCCGCCAACAGTGATCAGTGCGTCGCACTTGCTCAACCCGTAATCCATTTTCTCCCGGAGCGCCTTGACGGTGTCGTCGGCGATCCCCAAGTCCACCGGCACGCAGCCGGCACGCTGCAACAGGGCGCACAGCATCACGCTGTTGGAATCGTAAATCTGACCGGGCCGCAAGGGTTGCCCCGGCTCGATCACTTCCGCCCCGGTCACCAGCACACCGACGCGCGGTGGGGGATGCACCGGCACCATCGCCAACCCGACCGCCGCCGCCATGGCCAACTGGGCCGGCCCGAAGGTCTTGCCTGCCGGTAGAACAACCGAGTCCGCTTGCACATCCTCGCCCGCCCGCCGAATGTTTTCTCCGGGCCCGGCGGACTCGATAATCGCCACATACCCTTCGTGGTGGGGCCGGGTGTCCTCCTGCATCACCACCGCGTCTGCCCCCGGTGGAATCGGCGCACCGGTAAAGATCCGAATGCAGGTTTGCGGTTCGAGGCTGGTGGTCGCGGCGGCTCCGGCCGGGATGCTGGCCAAAACGCGCAGATGAATCGGGTTGTTCTCCGTCGCCCCGACAATGTCGCTGGACCGCACCGCGTACCCGTCCATCGCGCTGTTGTCCCACATCGGCAGGCTCAACGGGGAGACAATGTCCGCGGCCAGCACCGCATCCAGCGCGACGGTCACCGGGACGGATTGCGTCGGGCGGGGGTGGATCGCGCCCACGATCAGATTCCGCGCGTCGGCAACGCTCAGCATCCGGGTGGCTCCTTAACGAACGCGGTCGCCGACCTGCAGATCACCCTTCAGGATGTCGGCCGTGGTGAATTGCCCGTGGGCCGGTTCGGTGAGACGCACTGCGCCGACGGGTTTGTCGTCCCGGTAAACCGTCAGGGTCGCGCCGGCGGCAGGGACAGTCGTACCACTGTAGTCCACCACGACGAATTTCAGATCCGGATTCACCAAGGTGATGCGTCCCTCGGTCAACGGCACGGACGCCACCGGCTCGAAGGTTGTCTTGCGGGCTGACGGCGCGGAGGTCGTGGCGCACCCGGTCATCAACAGCAGGCAGCCGGCGCCGATCACAAGTTGTTTTCCCCACTGGACGCGTGGTTTGTTCGCGATGGTATCTTTCATATGGTCACAAAACGGGCGCGCCTAGCGTGATTCGCCCACGCGACCGCCGGCAGTTTACTGGGGAACCTCCCGGATGCGAGTTGAAAGTGCGCCGGTGCGTCGTCCGAGCCCGGGCGTGGTGCGCACGGCGTTGGCTCTGGGGGAAAAAATCGACCCGTACGGTCGGCTTCTTGTGGGAGTTTCCGTTGGAGACGCTGGCGCATCCACTCTTGGCCTTCCGCCAGCCCCTCCTCTTCCAATTCCCGCAGTGAGCGGGCTGGTTTCGGGCGATGTGTTCATGGGCCTCCCACGGTTGGGTGTTGGTGAGACGTGGGTGGGAAACCGTTCCCACCTCCACTATGGTGACAGTATCAAGCTGCGCCCATTTGAGAGTCTGGGCGGCAAGAAAGGACTCGATGAAACGCGGGAAATGGACAGGCAAGGAGCCGTTCCTGATCGTCGGGGCGGGGATGCCCGGGCGCGTTCTTTCAGGGAATGGTTTGCCGGGTCAATTTACTCAACGTCTTCCACATCGTTTCGGCGGTTTCGCATTCCAACAACGCCTTGCGCCCTTCGGCTTCGCTGAACGTGCGCACCAAGCCAGCCAGCAACCGCAGGTAAAACGCGCTCGCCGGCGCGGGAATGACGATGAAAAAGATGATCTTGCTCAGGTGATTATCCGGCGCGCCAAAATCAATGCCCTTCTCCTTCAACCCGACCGCGAACGTGAGACCGCCACCTTCGACGTTGCGCACGTGCGGGAAGGCGAGCCCATTTTCCACCGCCGTGCTCACCATCGTCTCGCGATACAAGGCCAACTCCACCAAGCCCCCTGGCTCTTCCACGAAACCTTCACCGGCCAGCAATTGCGCCAGTTCCTTGATCGCCTCATCGCGCGTCTTGGCTTCCAGCTTGGGCATCATCAATTTCGGCGACGAAAACCGCGCGATACCCGCTGGCGGCAACCGGTCGTGTCCGCCCGTCTTCTTCGGCTGGCGCGGCATCACTTCCTGATAGAAGAGGAACCGGCCGCAATGGCCGCACGTTTGCAGTTCCTCGCCGGCGCGCACGGCGTTGACGATGCCGGGCGGCACGGCCACCCGGCATTGCGAACACGCGCCGTTGGCCAGCGGCACGACTGCCAGCGAGCTTTTTTGCTGGAGACGTTGATACCGCGACAGCCGCTCTTCCGGAAGCTGCGCGCGGAGTTGGGCGATGGACTCTTCGAGTTGTTTGAGTTGCGCCTGCGGATTGGCGGCCTTCTGTTCGGCCAAGGCAAAATCCAGTTCCTGCAATTGGATCAGATTATTGAGAATGCTGTTCATAAGTCCTGTGGGTGAGGGCGAATCTAGTCCTTTCCCGCGTGGCGTCAACGTGAAAAAACGCCCTTGCTTTCCCGGCGGCTCATGATGAAATCCACACGCATGCGCGTCACACCCGATCGCTACGACACAATTGTCCTCAGCACCAGCCGGGCAATTGCATCACAGTCGGTAACTCTGACAGACGAAAACGTCCAGTTGCTCAATGATTGTGTCGCCGCTTTGCGCCCCGGTGGATTGTTATTTGTTTACGGACAACCAGCGCGGTTGCCGCCCTACGCCGTCCACCTGGCCCGGCAACTCACCTTCAAATACTGGATCGCCCTCGACATCGCCGACGCGCCGCGCACCGGCGCGTTGAAACCGAGCCATCTCGGCCTGCTGCTGTTCTGGAAGCCGGGCGGCAAGTTTCAGATCAACAACACCACTGTCCGCGTGCCGCACGCAACCTGTGCGGCCTGCGGCAAGCCCCTCAAGGATTGGGGCGGCAAGAAACATCTCATGAATCCCACCGGCACGGCGCTCGCCGACGTCTGGCGCGATCTGCCCCGTCGGGAAATCCACGAGCACGTCATCCCGTCAGACGTGCTCGCCCGGATCCAAGCGCTGACGGAACGGCCGGGGATGGTTTTTACGCAGGTGGTGGAGGACGCTGTACCTGCGGTCGCTGACCGCGGCCCCGCCGCTCCGTCGCGCTCACCGCGCACGGCGGGAATCCCCACCAACCACATCCACCACACGGACTGCGTGTCGTTCCTCGATTCCTGTCCCCCCGGCAGTTTCGATCTGTGCTTCGCCGATCCACCGTACAACCTCGCGAAACTCTACTCCGATTACGACGACGCCCGCGCCGCACAGGAATATCTGGCGTGGTGCGACCGCTGGCTGACCGGCATGGCCCGCGCGCTCAAGCCGGGCGGGGCGTTGTTTGTTCTCAACCTACCGGTCTGGGCCATTCACCACGCGGTGTTACTCCACCGGCATCTTGAGTTCCATCATTGGATCGCCTGGGACGCGCTCAGCGAACCGCGCGGCAAGCTTATGCCGGCCCATTACGCGCTGCTCTACTACACCAAACCCGGCTCGCCGCCGACACGCAACCCGATTCCGCCCCCCGCCGCGCCGACGTATTGCTTGCGCGCGAAATGTATCCGGGAGCGCAAGGCCGCCGGCCACGACCAGAAGGTGGAGTTATCGGATATCTGGTTCGATATCCACCGCATCCGCCACAAGCGGGACCGCGATCATCATCCGTGTCAGTTGCCGGAAAAACTCATGGAGCGAATTATCACGATGACGACCAAACCCGGCGACGTCGTGTTTGATCCATTTGGCGGCACCGGCACCACCGCCATCGTGGCCAAACAATTGGGACGGCAATTTGTGCTCACGGAGCTTGATCCCGATTACGTGCGGATCGCGACGGAACGATTGGCGTCCAGCGGGCCAAGGGCGCGGGTGGCGCGGCCGCGCGCGGCGGATTCAAAACGGGAAGTCGAGTTGTACTTGCAGAAGTTGGCCCAAACACTCAAACGCCTGCCAACGGCAGACGAAATCGCGCCGATGATGCTGGAGAAGATTGATCGTCTGTATCCCTACCGGAGCGCCGCGTTGAAACGCTGCCGGGTGGTGCTCACTCCTTGAATTTCTTCTTCAACGCCTCGTACAACAGGCGCTGGTCTTCCTCGGACATGGTGCGGAGATGTTCCTGCACGAGGCTGGCGGCCCGGTATTTCTCCGACCGTTTGACCGCCGCCTCAAACTCGTCCTCGGATTGCCAGTAAGCCTCGCCGCTGTCGAACAGCGCCCATGATTTGGGGCGCAGGTTGCCGTCTTTCTTCCGGTACTTCACGCCGTCGAGGAGCGCCGATTTGCCAACGAACCGCCACGTCCGGTCGAAATACACCCGGTCCATCTTGATCGTGCCGCCGTGCTCGGCATAGCGGATCCACAACGTGAACGAGGCGACGAAAATCTTCTGCCGTTCCGGGTGCTCGCGGAACGTCCCTATGTCATTTTCGGGATTCTGCCCGGCCCGCGCCGCTTTCAACGACACCTCAATCACTTGGCCACCGACGCGAATCGCCAGATCCGCCAACCGGTTCTTCTCGCTCCCGGTCTGGCCCTTGTCGAAATTGGCGTCGCTCAACCCGGGGATATCCTGCTTCATCGCCCGGCACATCGCCGCGATGGCGTCGTCTTCGAAATCCCGCCAGACGGTCGTGTAACTGGTCGCCAGAGTTTTGGTTTCCAGCGCCTGCGTGACCTCGGCGACGACATTGGTCTTCAGTTCGTCGATGCGCGCCGCCACCTGCCGGGCGGTGAGTTGTCCGGCGCGGGTTGGTCCGACCACCACGAGAAACACCGCCAGAATTCGCCATTCCACGTTCGCACTCTCGCAGGTTCGGTTGCGGGAGTCAATGCACACACGAGTGCCTGGCTCGACGACCTCTTAATCTATGTTGTCGAGGTGGCGGCGTTTCATGAGCCGGCACCGTGAGATGGTTCGCTCCGCTCAGAATCCGCCGGGGCAGTTACGCAATCTTCGCAAGCACTTGCTCCCTCGTCGCGTCCGCCGGAAGTTCGCGGCCGAGTTTCTCGAAAAACTCGTTTTTGGCGGCGACGGTGGAAAATTTCTGTCTGGCCCAATCGCTGAGGTAACCCTTGCCAGCGCGCTGGAGCAGTGAATGGGCGTACACGATGTGCCCGCCTTTACGGAATACAGGCAGCAACTCCTTGAGCACCGGGTGAATGAAATCATCCACAAACTTGTTGCCGGGGGCGTTCATCTCCGTGCCGACGACGATCGGGAAACCATGGTTCTCAGCGAGCGCCACGACCTCGTGGAGATTCTTGATGAGTTGGGGCGTGGAAAGATTTCGATCCGGTATGATGTTGAGCGCCGCTGCGCCATGCCGGAGGGAAACCTCGAATAACTCCTCAATGCACTTCTCGCCCGCGCTGGTGCCGTCGAGCCAGGTCAGCGTCGGGATTGCACCGGCTTCGAGGACGAACTGGTTCATGTCGGCCATCAAGGGGAACGAGCCTTTGCCCGGTTGCACGTAGCCGACGCCGCCTTTCTTCATCGTCTTGGAACGAATGAGCGCTTGGAGCTTGGCCGGTTCAACGGGGCAATCGCCGAGTTTGCCCCGCCAGAAATCCGCATTGCCTTTTTTTGAGTACGCTTCGCAAATGTGGCGTTCCGTGGCGTTGCCGGCCGGCGTGAGCGGCAGCACGTCCTTTTCGTAATCCAGCGTGACCGGCGCGGTGAACGTGTTGACGCGGGTGATGAGGTCGCGGTTGCGCCGCGCGGCCCGGACCCGCATGTCGTCAAGAAACGGATGCTGGACGGCCCGCGGGAAACCGACGCCCATGTGGTACGCGATGCCGGGTTCGCCGGGGGAATTGATGACGCGAGTCGCAAACTCCGGCACGAATACGCGCGATTCGATGCTGGCGATGCCCTTCAAATCAAGCAACCGGCTGGCGATTAAAAATTCATCCACGCCATCGAGTACATCGAAGTCCACAATACCGGCCAGGCCGAGCCCGCGTTGCCGGGCGAGCCAGGCGAACTTTGTCGGTGAATAGCCGTACGCGTTGTAGGAAAAGAAGGTGTGGCTGTGGAGATTGATCCAATCGCCTGCCAACGGGAGTTTCTCTGACGCGAGGAGTTGTTTCAGCGCTTGGCGGCGCACAACGGGGTCAAAGCTGTCCAGTTGGTCGAGCGGAGTCATACCGGTAACTTCTGGAACCTTTCGTAAGCCGATTGCCAGGTCAGTTCGTCTTGCGGACGATAGACATCCACGGTGAATGACCGGCGGACGATGCTGCGCAGCTCGCGCAGGGTCACGACGTGGCCGAGCGCGAGCGCCTGAATCAACACGTTGCCGGCCGCGGTGGCTTCGACCGGGCCAGTCACGACCACCCGGCCCGTGGCGTTGGCGCTAAATTGATCCAGCAGTTCGTTCTGCGAACCGCCGCCGACAATGTGGAGCGTGGTCAACTTCTGCTCCGTGAGGCTTTCCAACTGGTCGAGCACCTGCCGGTAGAGCAATGCCAGACTTTCCAACGTGCACCGCACAAACGCGCCCGGCGTGGCGGGCTCGGGTTGATTGGTCGCGCGGCAATAATCGGCGATCTTCTGCGGCATGTTGCCGGCGGTCAGAAACCGCGCGTCGTTGGGTTGAATCAACGCTTTCAGCGCCGGCGATTCAGCCGCCATCACCTTGAGATCGTCGTAGCTATACTCTTTGCCTTCCTTCGCCCACGCGCGCCGGCATTCCTGCACGATCCACAAGCCGATGATGTTCTTCAACAGCCGGATACTGGGGCCGTAGCCGACCTCGTTGGTGAAATTAAACTGCTGACTTTTCTCGGTGATCACGGGTTTCTTCGTCTCGACGCCCAGCAGCGACCACGTGCCGCTGCTCAAATAGGCCCAGCCTTTGCCCTCCGCCGGCACTGCGGCGACCGCGGCGCCGGTATCGTGCGAACAAGCCGCCACCACTTGCGCGCCCGGCAATCCGAACTCGGCAAGCAACGGTCCGAGCACCGTGCCCGCCGGCACGATTTCCGGGAACAACTTCTTCGGCAACCCCAGTTTCCTCAACAACGGGCGCGACCATTTCTTCCGTTTCGGATTGTAGAGTTGCGTCGTGCTGGCGAGTGATTGCTCTGCCTTCGCCACACCCGAAAACAGGTAGTTGAAATAATCCCCAATGTTCAGAAATCGCTCGGCGTTCTTTAGCACCCACGGGCGGTTGGCCGCGTCCCAATGCAACTGATACAGCGTGTTGATCGTCATGAACTGGATGCCGCTTTCGGCGAACACCTCTTCGCGCGGGACGACCGCGAACGCGCGCTCATACGCGCCGGCGTTGCGCGCTTCGTCCCGGTACTGATACGGCGCCGTCAGAAATGGTTCCTGGCCGCGCAGCCAGACGTAGTCCACGCCCCACGAATCCGTCGCGAGACTTTCCACCTTGAGACCGCGCGCGGCGACCTTGGCCAAGCCGGTCTTCAACTCGTCGAACAGCCGCAACACATCCCACCGGCGCGAACCGTTGACCAGGATCGCGTTGTTGGGGAAGCGATGGATTTCCTCCAACGAAAGTTTCCCGTCCGTCAGCGTCCCCAACATCACCCGGCCGCTCTCCGCGCCGAGGTCGCAGGCAATGTAATGATAGGTGCTCATGGCCTTTACCTTTTGGATTGCACTTCCGTCTCGTACTTTTCAATCGCCGCGATCCACCCCGCGCCGAGTGGCGTGTCCGCCCGCCGGCAAAGCTGATTCCACACGGCTTCAAACGGCAACGTCTTCGTTTCTTCGAGCAGCGCCAGCTTCTGCGCGTTCTTGCCGGCGGTTTCCAGTTCCCGGAGCGTTGCCAACGGCTCCAGCAGCGCCGCCAGAATCGCCTTCCGGGTGGCGCGCGCGCCGATGACATACGCGGCCACGCGGTTGATGCTCGCGTCGAAATAATCCGTCGCCACGAAGACCCGGTCGAGCGCGGCGCCACGCACGAGTTCCTGGAACACCGCGCGCACGTCATCGTTATAAATCACCACGTGATCGCTGTCCCAGCGGATGGGACGGCTGACATGCAGCAGCAATTTCTTGTGGAACTGGAGCAACGCCGAGATTTTGTCGGCAATGGTTTCGGTCGGATGAAAATGCCCCATGTCGAGGCACAGCACCACGCCGCGCGTCAACGCGTAGTGACTGTAAAACTCGTGTGACCCGACGACGTAATCCTCGCTGCCGATGCCAAACAATTTGCCTTCCACGCAATCCACGCACCCGTCCACTCTCTCGGCCAACACCGCATCGAGCGATTTCACCAACCGGGCGCGCGGCGACCAGCGGTCGGCGGGCGAGTCCTTCAGGCCGTCCGGGATCCAGTGATTGATGACGCACGGTGTGCGCTGTTCCTTTGCCATGTGCGCCGCGATTTTCCGGCAGGCGATGCCGTGCCGAATCCAGAACTCCCGGATGGACTTGTCCGGATGCGACAGAGTGAAGCCGTCCGCCGCTTTCGGATGCGCGAACCAGGTCGGGTTGAAATCCAAACCGATCTTCTGATCCTTCGCCCACGCGATCCACCGGGCGAAATGCTGCGGTTCGATGGCGTCGCGATCCACCTTCTTGCCGTCAGTCTCGACGTAGCACGCGTGAATGTTCGCCCGATGCACGCCGGGCAGCAGCGACATGGCTTTGGCGATGTCCTGCCGGATTTCATCGCCGTTGCGGGCGCGGCCCGGATAGTTGCCGGTCGCCTTGATGCCGCCCGAATCCACTGCGCCGCCGGCGGACTCCAGCCCGGCTACGTCATCCGCCTGCCAGCAATGCAGCGAGACCGGCACCGTCAACGCCCGCGTGATTGCCGCTTCCGTGTCCACGCCGAGAGCGGCGTAAATCTCCTGCGCCTGCCGGTAGCGGTCGGTGAGTTGGGTTTCCGTGACTTTGGCGACATCGGTGTAGAGCTTGATTGTCATAAGGGCAATGGCGTTTGGTTGGTCACATGTTCAACTGTTTGCGCCGCACCGCTTCGTCGGGGCGACCGGTAACGCGTCGCACTTGCTCATCCGGCATAAATTGCGGACCACCCAGCGCCGCCGCGCCGCGCCAGATCTTCGCGGCCTTTTCCGCCATCAGCATCGCCGCCAGCACGGCCTCCACGGTTTTACCCAACGTGATCAGCCCGTGGTTTTCCATCAGGATGACGCGGGGAGGGCGATTGTATTGTTGGATGAAGGCGTCCGTTTCCTTGCGAATTGTTTGCGCCAGTTTCAAGCCGGGATCGGTGTAAGGAATAAACGGCGACGCCACGTCGCAGCAGACGATGTGATCGGGGAACAACCGTTTCGTCGCAAAATCCCGAGCTTGCGGCGAGCAGAGGATGCTGGTTACCGCGATCGCGTGGGTGTGACCGACGAAATCCACGGCGGGCAGCGAAAGCAGGTAGGCGTGTAGCAACGCTTCGACGGATGGCTTCTTGGCGGTCGCGTCCATCCGGCTGGCCAGCAACGCGTCGTCCACTTCCTTGTCGGTCAATTGGGTCTTGTCGAGCAACGGCAGCAGCGCGTTAAACCGGCATTCCACCACGTCGGTCGCCTTCAACGTCGCGAGACTTGTCCCGCTGCCTTTGACCAGGAAGGTGGCCGGACTGAGTTGGACGGAGGTATTGCCCTCGCCCAGCATCGCGAGGCCGCGGTCATCCCGGCCGAGTTCGTGGGACAGACGAAGAAGGTCGTGGAGTTTTTGGTCGGAGTCGGCGTGGCGCGATTTCATAAGGGTTGCGCCGACGATAGGGAGAACCATCGGTTGCGTCAATCGCAGAACTCCGCGGCACCGCGCTTCGCCACGGTCCCGCTTTTCGGGGAGCCGCGCCGGGAGGCGGACTGGCAACGGAGACGGTAAGCGGTCGGCGTCTGGCCGGTCCATTTGCGGAACAGACAGTTGAAGTAATAGAGGTTCTCCAACCCCACGCCCGCGGCCACCTCGTTGATTGGTTTGTCCGTCCAGTGCAGGAGTTCGCCCGGGTATTCCACGCGCTTGCGGAGCAGGCATTGAATGGGCGACTCACCGAGTTCGCGCTGAAACAGGTGCCGCAGGTACCTCGCGGATTCGCTGGCGGTTGACCATACACGCGACTTGCCAACGGGTCTTGCCGCTGTCATACTTCAACTCGTGAATCGGCGGCCACAACTTGGTTTTGGATTTAGCGGTCGTCATGGCAATTGTTTTTTTTCACCAACTCAAATTGACAAATAATTGCCAATTCACGGATGTCCGCTTAACAGGCGATCACGTTTCTTGTAAGCCTTCATGATG
>JBBISF010000074.1:0-11412 GCA_037441425.1 Verrucomicrobiia bacterium | reverse complement strand
TTCATTAAACTATAACCAATTGTTGCTCTGGCCTTTATGAGCGGACACCCGTGATGAATTGTATGGAGATGTATTTGAATTCGAATACGTGACAAGTTTGGGATTGAACGAGATGAGGCGAGTTGTTGAGATCCGGTGCTCATTGCTTGACGCTAATCGCCAAGGGAAGTGAGATGACCGCTGTTGGAAGCCTTAAAACACAGTCGGTTCAACGGTGATAATCGACAAACAAGGCGGGCACAAGCGACGCCGATCTTAACCGGCGGCGCGGTCAAGAAGCCGGCACCGGCTCCGGCCAGCCTAAGCAGGAAGCCGGTAAGACTTCGCCGCTCGGCGATCCGTGAGAATGGCGGGGCGTTGTGTTTCGCCGTTGAAAATTGGAAGTTCCATTCCCCGGTAAGCCTCGGTATTTTGAGCGCGATGTCTGACTTTGCTTTTTGGCGGCGAAGAGTTTAATCTTCTGGCGTGAAAGCGAATCTGCCAATCGAGGTTGACCCGGAGATCATGAGCGGTGCGCCGGTGTTTCGCGGGACGCGCGTGCCGGTGCAGTCGTTGTTCGAGTATCTGGAAGACAACATGTCGCTCGATGAGTTTCTAGAATGCTTTCCGACGGTGCGGCGCGAGGATGCCATCGCGGTGCTGGAACACAGCAAGAGTGAATTGCTGGTTCAGACGTGAAGCTTTGCTTTTCTACGGTGAGCCGATTATAGTCAGGCCATGCCAACGACATTATATCGTTATCTGGTGAACCTGCCGAACGTGTGCGGGGGCAAGACCATCGTGGAAGGCACGCGAGTGGGCGTGCATGATGTGGTTGGCCTCATCGTTAACGGCGCGACGGTGGACGAGGTGTTGCGCAGCTTTCCGAATCTGACGCGGGCGCAGGTCTATGAATGTCTGGCCTATTATGAGGATCACCGGCCGGAGATTGATGCGTTCGTGGCGGAGCAGATGGCCGAGACGCTCGAATGAAGTTTCTGCTTGACCACGACGTTCCCGACGAGGTCGCGCAGGTGTTGAAGCATTTGGGACACGATGTGGCGCTGGTGCGCGAGGCGCTTTCTGCAACCGCGCAAGACCCGGAAATCTTCGGACATGCGCAGACCAACCGGCAAATCATCATCACTTGCAATCGGGGACACTTCTTGGCATTAGCGCGTGCAACATTTGCGACCAAGCCTCCGCAGCCATTTCATGGTTTGATCGTCCTCATTCGCCGCCGCACGCGACAGGCGGAATGTGCGCACGTGATCGCGCTGTTGCGTCGGGCTGGCGAGCGCGGGTTGGCCGGTAACATCAACGTCGCGTAAAAATTGAAGTTCCATTCCCCGGTAAGCCTCGGTATTTTGGGCGCGATGTCTGACTTCAGCAAATCACGAGAGTTTGAGTTGATCGAGCAAGCCGTCAAGAGCAGCTCGGCGCCGGCAGACGTGGTGGCGGCGTTCAACGAGCTGGCGGCGTTGCGCGAGCAGGTGAAACGATTCGGCGAGCCGGAGAGTTATTACCTCAAAGCGATGAACTGTCCGCATCATCACCGGATTTTTGCGGCTGAACCGCGGTCGTACCGGGATTTGCCGTTGCGGCTGGCGGAGTATGGGTGCTGTTACCGGTACGAACAGTCGGGCGAACTCTTCGGCTTGATGCGCGTGCGTTCGCTCAACATGAACGACGCGCACATCTATTGCACCGCGGAGCAGTTCGCCGCCGAGTTCAACGCAGTCAACGAGATGTATTTGAAGTATTTTAAAATCTTCGGCCTCGAAAAATATCAGATGCGTTTCAGCACCAGCGCGCCGGAAGGGATGGGCAAGAAGTACGTCAACGAACCGGAGTTGTGGAAGCAGACAGAGGACATGGTCCGGGAAGTGTTGAAGTCGAGCGGCATCAACTACGTCGAGGTGGCAAACGAAGCGGCGTTCTACGGCCCGAAGATCGACGTCCAAGTCTGGAGCGCCATCGGCCGGGAGTTCACCATTGCAACCAACCAAGTGGACTTTGCCGTGCCGAAACGGTTCGGCCTCGTCTACAAAGACCGCGACAACACCGAGAAGACGCCGCTGTGCATTCACCGCGCGCCGCTCGGCACGCACGAACGGTTCATCGGTTTCCTTATCGAGCATTACGCCGGCAACTTCCCGCTCTGGCTCGCGCCGGAGCAGGTGCGCGTCCTCACCATCGGCGAGGATGCCGCTGTGGTGGATTTCGCCAGATCCATCGTCACCGAACTCCGGTCACACATGGTGCGTGTCGAAGGCGATTATTCGGCCGACAAGATCAACGGCAAAGTTCAAGACGCCGAGAAAGCCAAAGTTCACACGATGTTGGTCATCGGTCCGCGTGATATGCAGGCCGGCAATGTGAGTGTCCGGTTGCACGGCAAAGGCAACGTTGGCGCAAAGCCGAAGGCGGAAGTAATTGCGGACATTTTGGCGGCGATTCGGGAACGCCGGGGCTAGGCAAAAAGAGTATTGCATTGGCGGGGGAAAAGCCCTAAAAGAACGCCCCATTCGCGCCAGCAGGATGGGGCGCGATGATTTGTCATGAGTGGTCAATGAGTTCGGCTGTGAAGCTGAGATAACCGGAGGTTGTCAATATTCAACAGTTCGTTCGTGTAAACCAGAAGATTCGCGCCAAGGAAGTTCGGGTGATTGGCGAGAATGGGAACCAGCTCGGGGTCATGCTGCTGTCGCAAGCGTTGAAGCTGGCACAGGAAGCAGGATTGGATTTGGTGGAGGTGGCGGCGCAAGCCAGTCCGCCGGTCTGCCGGATCATCGGATTCGGCAAATTCAAGTACGAGCAGGAAAAACGGGATCGCGAATCCCGCAAGCATCAGCACGCCAACAAGCTCAAGGAAATCAAGCTGCGGCTGAACATTGACCCGCACGATTACGAGACAAAACTCAATCATGTACGCGAGTTCCTCGGCGAGGGGATGAAGGTCAAGATTTCGCTGTATTTCCGCGGGCGGGAGAACGCCCGCCCGGAATTCGGCACGGAGTTGATGCGCCGGGTGATCCGCGATCTGGAAGGTGCGGGGCGCGCGGAAGTGCCGCCGCGTCAAATGGGACGCGGAATGACGATGATCATCGGCCCGGTGCGTGGCGGTGTCAAAAAAACACCCGGTGCGCATCAGGATGAGCCGGCCGAAGAGTTGGAAGAATAATTTAAGGAAGGAACAAGACAATGCCACGTTGGAAAGCCATGAAGACGAAGAAGGCCGCGAAGAAGCGGTTCAAGATCACCGCGACCGGCAAAGTGATGTTTCGCGGAGCCGGCCGGCGCCACCTGCTTGGCCATAAATCAAGTAAAGCCAAACGCCGAATGGGCCAAGCCCATGTCGTCAGCGAGACGCATCAGCATCACGTCACCGACGTCATGCCGTTCCATCATCGCGGCTGAAACCATCAACTGTAATCATTTCGGAGTTTTCCCATGCCTAGAGCTACAAATGCCCCCGCCAGTTGGCGCCGTCGCAAACGGATGCTGCAAGCCGCCAAAGGTTATCGCGGCTGGCGCAGCAAGAAATACAAGTACGCCAAGAACGCCGTCGTCCAAGGCTTGAAGTACAGCTTCGCCCACCGGAAAGATAAGAAGGGCGATTACCGCGGACTGTGGATTCAGCGCATCAACGCCGCGTGCCGCGCCCAAGGCATCACCTACAGCCGGTTCATCGAAGGGCTGAAGAAGGCGAATATCGCCGTTGATCGTAAAATCCTCGCCGACCTCGCCGTCAACGATCCGAAGGCGTTCGACGCCGTGCTGGCGGCGGCGAAGAGCTGAGCACGTAGCCACGAATCTTATTCGCGGTTGCCCTGTTTGCCGCGAAAACATTTCGCGGCTACAAATCCACCAACTCGCGCTGGCGTTGTGTGAACCGGCAAATCTGGCTGTAGCCGCCTTCACGGAGCAGCGCGACCGCCTGGTCGAAATCCTGCCCGACTTCCTGCGGGAGATGCGCGTCGCTGCCGAGGGTAACCGGGATGTTGTGTTGCCGGGCGAGCTTGAGAAATGGCGTGGACGGGTAGATTTCCCGGCAAGGCTTGCGCAGGCCGGCGGTGCTGACTTCAATCGCCACGCCCGATGCGGCGACCACTTGCAGGGCTTCCTCGAAAACAGCGGTGAAATCCACGTGGGGACGATGCTTGAACTTTTTCGGGAGGTCCGGGTGGGCCAGCGAATCGTATAAGCCCGACCGGGCCGCCGCCTTCCACAGCTCGAAATACTGGCGCCACCGGGCGTCCACGTTTTGGCCTTCCCAGTTCTTGGCGCTGAGATCAACCGGCCAATCGCCGATGAAATGGACGCTGCCGAGGAAATAATCCCACGGGTAAAGCTGAGCCAGGTTGCGCACCCACGCCTCGCAGCCCGGCTGGTAATCCACTTCGAGCGCGAGCTTGATGGACAGCTTGGGAAATGCGCGCCGCGCGTCGCGGACCCAGCCGACGTAAGTTTCTAACTGGGCCATCCGCAGCGTCCAGTTCGTTTCCCGGTCATTCAGCAGCGGCGCATGATCCGAGCAGCCGATCTCAGTCAGCCCGCGTTCGACGGCGACGCGCGCATATTCCAGCGGCATCCCGACCCCGTCGGTCAACCCGGTATGCATGTGGTAGTCAATCAGCATGGCGCGCAGTTTAGCCGGAGGTCGGAATGGCCACAATCACGGACTTGGACAACACGGACCGGTTCTGTATAGTGCGCGTAACGTGATGGAGCCTTTGATCCGGTTATTGTCGGACGCGCGGGCGGTAGGTGTGCTGACCGGCGCCGGCGTGTCGGCGGAAAGTGGGATTCCGACATTCCGCGACGCGCAAGAGGGGGCGCAGTATGGCTCCGGACAGTTGGCCACGCCGGAGGCGTTTGCGCGCAACCCGGAGTTGGTGACGCGCTGATATCCGTGGTGGCCGATTGGTTTATTGGCGGAAAAACGGGGGAAACATTGCTCGCGATCATGGCGGCATTGCCGGGCGGTTGGGTCTTGCCGAGCGACCAGTCTGCGGTATAGTGGCGGGCCGTGATCGAACAAACAGTCGTGTACGGGGTCTGAAATAACAACCGATGAAACTCACATCCTTCGTTCGCCGGTGGAGCGCATGCGCCATTTTGAGCGCGGCGCTGTTGCAGCCGGTCTGGTTGGTGGCCGCGGAAACCGCCGCCGAAGAGGCCAATATCGCCAAGGTGACGGCGAGTTTGCTGGAGCAATCGCATTTCGCGGCGCATCGGTATGACGGTGATTTGTCGGCCAAGTTTCTGGATCGCTACCTTGATTCGTTGGACGGCACGCACTCGTTGTTTCTGGAGTCCGACGTGGCGGAGTTCGGGCCGTATCGGTCGGACCTGGAGCAGCTGACGCTCAAAGAAGGCGACATCAGTCCCGCGCAGAAGATTTTCACGCGCTATCTGGAGCGATTAGAGCAGCGGGCGACTTACGTCACAAACGTCCTAGCGCGGGAACAATTCGAGTTTGCCGGGCACGACACATACTCACTGGATCGTCGACACGCACCGCGGCCGCGTGATCTGGCGGCGGCAGAACAGTTGTGGCATCAGCAACTCCGGTACGAATACCTGCAGGAGAAGTTGAGCAAGAAGAAGCCGGCTGAAATTGTGACGACGTTGACGAAGCGTTACGAGCGGACGTTGCGCATGATGAAACAGTACGGCGGCGATCAGGTGTTTGAGACTTATCTGAACGCCTTGGCGCACGTGTACGATCCGCATTCCGATTACCTTGGGCGCCGGCAACTGGAAGAATTCGACATCGCCATGCGGCTCTCGTTGTTTGGGATTGGCGCGCAATTGCAGTACGACGATGGCTACTGCAAGATTCGCGAACTGTTGCCGGGTGGCCCGGCGCTGGCCGGCGGCTTGATCAAACCCGGCGACCGCATCGTGGCCGTCGCGCAGGACGGCAAAGAGCCGGTGGACATCATTGAGATGCCGCTCGCCGATGCCGTCCAACTGATTCGCGGCCCGAAAGGGACGAAGGTGACGTTGACGCTCATCCCGGCCGACGCCGCCGACAGCTCGGTGCGCAAGACCGTCACGCTTGTGCGCGACGAAATCCGGCTCGAGAAGCAGGAAGCCCAGGCGCGCATCGTGGATTGGCCGGTGCGTCGCGGCGAGACGCTGCGTTTGGGCGTGATTGATTTGCCGTCGTTCTACGTCGGCGAGAAGACGACGGATGGCGGCCACACGGACGCGACAAGTGATGTCATCAAGTTAATCAAGAAGCTGAAGGCGGAAGGCATCCAGGGCCTCATCCTCGACCTGCGACCCAATGGCGGCGGCTCGTTGGACGAAGCCATCCGGCTGAGTGGGTTGTTCATCAAATCCGGACCGATTGTGCAGACGAAGGACTCTGACGGGGATGTGAGTGTTTCGCGCGACCCCGATCCCTCGGAGTTGTACGACGGGCCGATGGTGGTGTTGACCAGCCGGGCGAGTGCGTCGGCGTCAGAGATTTTGGCCGGCGCGTTGCAGGATTACGGGCGGGCGGTGATCGTGGGTGATACGTCCACGTTTGGCAAGGGCACGGTGCAAAACATGATTCTGCTCGGCCCGCTGATGCGCCGATTCGGCTTGGACGGCGGCGATAATCCGGGGGCGCTCAAACTGACGATCCGCGAGTTTTACCGGCCCGGCGGTTCTTCGACGCAACTCAAAGGCGTCGCGTCCGACATTGTGTTGCCCTCGCCGTTGTCGGTGCTGAAGATCGGGGAAGGGGAGATGGACGATTGCTTGCCGTGGGACAAGGTTGCAGCCGCCAAGTATGACAAGCTCGATTTGGTGTCTCCGTATCTCGCCGAGTTGCGGGCCAGGTCGGCGCGCCGTGTTGCGCACAATGAGGACTTCATCTGGTTGCGGGAAGACATTGTGCGGGCCAAACAACGGTTCGACCAGCCGGTGATGCTGAACGAAACTCTGCGGCGCCGGGAGATCGCGCAACAGGAAGGCCGGGAGAAAGTCCGGGAACACGCCCGCGCCCATCGCCGGCCCTCGGAAGAAGTGCAGTACGAAATCACGTTGCAAGACGTGAGCCAACCCGGCTTGCCCGCGCCGATGAACGTTGTCGCCACGAACGCCTCCGTCACGGTGACGAATCATCCGATGGACAATCTGGCGCTGGCCGATCCGTTTGCCGACGACAAGGACAAAGACCCGACTGCCGACATCACGTTGGAAGAAACCAAACGGATTCTGGCCAACTACATCGAGTTGATGGAACGTCAGTCCCCGGTAGCTTCCCGGTGAGCTATTTCTTTTCAAACGCTGCGTCGAACGCCACGGCGCTGGGTTTGAAGTCCACCTTCTTGACGAAGGCGCACGCTTCCGTCGCGCCGTGTTCGCGGTCCATCCGGATATCTTCCCACTCGACGCTCAGCGGGCCTTGGTAACCGATGTCGTTGAGGGCGACGATGATGTCCTCGAAGTTGATGTCGCCGTGGCCGAGCGAACGGAAATCCCAATACCGGCGCGCGTCGCCGAAGTTGGTGTGGCCGCCGAACACGCCCACGCTGCCGTCGCCGTGGGCCCACCACACATCTTTCATGTGGACGTGATAAATCCGGTCGCCGAACGCGCGGATAAACTTCACATAGTCCACGCCCTGATAACCGAGGTGCGACGGATCGTAATTAAACCCAAATTCCTTCCGGCCCTTCAACGCCTTCACCGCGCGCTCGGCGCTGGCGATGTCGAACGCGATTTCCGTCGGATGCACTTCGAGGGCGAACTTCACGCCGCACCTCTTGAACTCATCGAGAATCGGGTTCCACGCCGCCGCAAATTGCGCAAACCCGTCCTCGATCATCTGCGGCGAGACCGGCGGGAACGAATACAGACAGTGCCAGATCGAACTGCCGGTAAACCCGTTCACCACCTTGACGCCAAGATTCTGGGCGGCTTGGGCGGTCCGCATCATTTCTTCCGCGGCGCGTTTGCGGACGCCATCCGGTTTGCCATCGCCCCACACGTGCGGCGGGAGAATGGCTTTGTGGCGCGCGTCAATATTGTCGCACACCGCCTGGCCGACTAGATGCGCGCTGATCGCCCACGTCTTCAACCCGTGCTGGGCCAGAATCTCATGCCGGGAATCGCAATACGCCTTGTCCTTCGCGCCCTTGCTCGCGTCGAAATGATCGCCCCAGCAAGCCAGTTCGAGGCCGTCGTAACCGAAGCTCTTGGCTTTCTGCGCCATCGTGGTCAGTGGTAAATCGGCCCATTGGCCGGTGAACAGTGTGACAGGTCGTGCCATGATCAATTCCTCCGTGTGTTGGTTGGTGGGAATGTGGTAAACAACTCGCACCAAGTTCGCAAGCCCTATGTTTACCGACACGCACGCCCATCTGGCCGATCAACAATTTGCCGCCGACCTGCCGGACGTCATCGCCCGCGCCCAAGCGGCCGGGGTGACGCGCATCGTGAGCATCGCCGCCGACCCGGACTCGGTGGCGCGCACGTTCGACATCTGCCGGCAGCATCCGCAGGTCCGCATGGCGGTGGGGTTGCATCCGGAAGTGGCGGCGAACGTCCCGCTCTGCGCCGTGAACGACATCCGGGAGCACGCCGCCCAACCGGCCGTGGTCGCCATCGGCGAGATCGGCTTGGATTATTACCGGGAAGCCAAAGCCGACTTGGGCTTGCGGCAAAAACAAAAGGACCTCCTCTGGGCGCAACTCGAATTGGCCCGGGAACTCCGCAAACCAGTCGTCATCCACAACCGGGATTCCGACGCCGATCTCCTGGAGATTCTCCGCGCCCACGCCGCCGGCTTGCCGAAGGACTGGCGACCGTGGGGTGTGATGCACTGTTTCGGCGGCGGCGAGCGCTTCGGGTTCGACTGCCTCGAAATCGGTCTGCTCCTAAGTTATACCGGCATCCTGACCTTCAAGAACGCCCGGTCCTTGCGCGAGACCGCGGCGAAAATCCCGCTCGACCACGTCATGCTCGAAACCGATTGTCCCTATCTCGCCCCGCAGCCGCACCGGGGCCAACGCAACGAACCGGACTATATCCCGCTGATCGCCCAGACGTTGGCCGAAGTGCAAGGGGTGAGCGTGGCCGAAATCGCCCGCGTCACCTCCGCCAACACCGACCGTTTGTTTGGATGTTAACCACGGCGATTTTGTCTTGGCGTTCGGGGCGGCCGGGCGGTTAATCTCCGTGCCATGCCGGCCACGCGCTCACCGCATGACGTGCTGGAGAAACACTTCGGCTTCCGGGAGTTTCTCGAAGGGCAGGAGCGCGTCGTCAACACCATCCTCGCGGGCGATGACGCCGTGGTCATCATGCCGACAGGCGGCGGGAAATCGCTGTGCTACCAGTTGCCGGCCTTGATGCTCGACGGAATCACCGTGGTGGTGTCGCCGTTGATTGCGTTGATGAAGGATCAGGTGGACGCGCTGCAGGAGAAGGGCATTCCGGCGACGTTCATCAACTCGTCGCTGGCGCAATCGGAGATGGAGGTACGGATCGGGCGGATGCAGCGCGGGGATTACCGGTTGGTGTATATCGCGCCCGAACGTTTCAAGAGCGAACGGTTCGTGCAGGCGCTGGCGCCGTTGTCCATTGCGTTGTTCGCGGTGGACGAAGCCCATTGCATCTCGCAGTGGGGCCATGATTTCCGGCCCGATTACCTGCGGTTGAAATGGGCCTTGAAGGATTTAGGTCAACCACAGGTGGCGGCGTTGACGGCGACGGCCACACCGGAAGTGCGGGCGGACATCGTCGAGCAGTTGGCGCTGGGGAAATTTGGACGGAAAGAGCCGCAGGTCTTCGTCTCCGGGTTCGCCCGGCACAATCTGACGCTGGGTGTGAGCGCGGTCAAAGGCAAGGCCGACAAGCTGGCGCGGGTCGAGGAATTCGTCCGGCAACTCCAGACCGGCATCGTCTATTGCGCCACCCGCAAGAACGTCGAGAAAGTCGCCGCCCATCTCGGCCGGCAGTGCGTGGCCTATCATGCCGGATCAACCGATGAGCAGCGCAAGAAGGCGCAGGACAAGTTCATGGCCGGCCAGTGCGCCGTGGCGGTGGCGACGAATGCGTTCGGGATGGGGATTGACCGGCCCGATTTGCGGTTTGTGATTCATTACGACATTCCCGGTAGCGTCGAGGCGTATTATCAGGAGGCCGGGCGCGCCGGCCGCGACGGCGAGCCGGCCCGGTGCGAGATGTTGTTCAACTACGCCGACGTGCGGACGCAGGAATTTTTCATCGAAGGCGCGAACCCGACCCGCGAGATCATTGCCGGTCTCCATCGCGCCCTGCGCCGGGTGTGCGGGAAGGGTGGGGTGGAACTGCCGATCAGCGAGATCGCCGAGTTGGTGCCGGGCGCGAAGAACAGTATGGCGGTCGGCACGGCGTTGTATCTGTTGGAACGCGCGGAGTTCATCGCCCGCGATTACCGGCAAGGCTCGCGGACGTACACGACGCGCTTGGTCGAGCCGGTGAAGGAGTTTGATGCGCTGGCGATTGATTACGAGCGACTGGAGAAGAAGCGGGAACGGGATTTCGCCAAGCTCCAGCGCGTCATTGATTACGCCGGCGCACGGGCTTGCCGGCATCATTTCATTCTCCGGTATTTCGGCGACGAAGAAGCGGCCGGCAAGTGTGCCGTCTGCGACAATTGCCTGACGCACACGGATTCGACCGCCCGGTTGCCGACCGGGGAGGAAACGCTGATCATCCAGAAGGCATTGAGTTGTGTGGCGCGGGTGGATGGCCGGTTTGGAAGAGGGCGCATCGCGCAAACGCTGGTCGGGTCGCGGTCGAAGGACGTGTTGGACGCCGGGTTAGATCGGTTGAGCACCTACGGCTTGTTGCGGGATGCCGGCGAGGATTATGTGTGGAGTTTGTTGGATGTGCTGATTCGGGCCGGTTGTGTCGCGGTGAGCGGCGGACAATATCCGACGTTATCGCTGACGGAGTTGGGGCGGGAAGTGATGCTGAAGAAGAAAACGATTCCGTTGGCGAAGCCGGTGCTGATGGCGAAACCGCCGAAGCCCGGTCGTGCCCGGAAGGGTGTTCCCGCAAAGGAAAGGGAGCCGGCAGATTACGACGAGAAATTATTTGGCGCGTTAAAGGAATGGCGGCGGAAGCGGGCGGGGGCGTTGCCGGCGTATCTGATTTATCCGGACCGGACGTTGCAGGAATTGGCGCGGGTGAAGCCGAAGACGGAAGCTGAGTTGTTGGAGGTGAAAGGAATCGGCCCGGCAAAAGCCCGGATGTTTGGCGCGGAGACGCTGGGGATGATCGCAGCGAGCCGATAATAGAAATTTGGCGCTTGACGATACCGGGGATTTCTCTTAAACGTTTTTTGTCCGAGGAAAAGCAATGATGACCGCACAGCGATCGCAGCTGAATTGGACCGGCGCAATTTCTACCGGTGACTGGCACGCGGTTTGCGCAGGCAGG
>JBBISF010000073.1:0-12134 GCA_037441425.1 Verrucomicrobiia bacterium | reverse complement strand
CTTTCCCCCGCACCCCCTTTCCCGCCACCGGTAACATTTATTGTGATTCAATTCGGACCAGCGCGGTTAATTGCGCCGGGACTTGCGCCGGTTCAAATCGTTTCGTAGGGTAGCGCCGTTAGACCGCGAGGAGTGTGATCATGTCAATGCGCGGCGGAATCTGGGCCGGTTGGGGCAAACACCCGAACGGCGAGCGGATTGCCCAAGCACTCCAAAACTATCTGGGCCTCGAACTCGTTCCGCCGGCCACCGATGTGCGGACCATCCTGGACGTGATGACCTTGCGCGAACTCAGTCAGTTCGACAACTTGCGCAGCGTGGAAGGCATGCAGGAGCTGTTTCGCGCCCGGTCGATCCGGGCCACGGTTGATCCCGCAGCCCACCGCGTCACGCTGACGATTGCGCCCGCCGCGGAACTTGAGCGCGAATTGAAGGCCGAGCACACGCGGGGGCAGGTGCTCCACGTGGAGTTGAGCCACCCAACGGCCCACATCATCCGCCCGCCGGAAACGGACGCGCGGCTCACGGATCCGGTAGCAATCGAACCGACCGCGCCGGTTCCTCCCGAATACGAACATCTCGAAGGCTTGGAACAACTCCGCCGGGACCTCGTGGATTTGTTCGTCAAACACGGGCAGTTGACCGTCGCCGACAAGGACGTGCTCAAGAAACTGGTCGCGGTGGACGGCAGCGTGGAGGCGCGGGTGACGGCGCTGGAACGTTGGCAGACGGAGATGGGCCGCCGCCTGCGCGGGCTGCTGTTACCCAGGCTCACCGCGGTGCTGACGCTGGCCGGCAACGCGGACAGGCAGCCGGATCCCGCCCAGGCGCTTTTTCACCGGTACGACACGATTCTGCATTGGGTGGCCAAATTGATCAAAGCCTTCGAAGCGTCCGGTCTCCGGTACCACAACAAGCCTATGTGGTTGCCGCACTGAGTTGCGAGCAGCATCAGAACTTGAGCGACGTGTCAACTTGCAGACCCAATGATTCGCCGCCACACCAACCCACGGAAAGCGCGTCGGCTGACGGTCCGTTGCCCGGTTTTGATTCGAGCACGCCGGCCAGTTCGCCCGGCGTCAGGGGCAGCCGCCGCACACCGTCATGCAACCGGCCAGCGGAATATCCACGATCTACCGGGCCCGTCCCGGGCCGCATTGATAATCAAATTGACACCCCGGCCGGGGGTCGTTAGCTTTCCCCGTGTCCGGTAGTTTCACCCAAATTAGGAGAAATCAATGATTGTTACCACTGGCCAGTTGTTTAAGATCGCCTATGGCCGCTATGCCATCGGCGCGTACAATATCAACAACCTCGAACAGACCGTCGGCCTGTTTCGCGGCAACGTCCAGAGCAAAGCGCCGTTCATTATTCAGCTCAGCAAAGGCGCGCGAAAATATTCGGATAAACGCTTTCTCGAAGCGATCATCCGCGCCGCCGAACAAGTGTTCCCGGAAGCCATTTTCGCCGTGCATCTCGATCACGGCGACGAGCAAACTTGCTATGATTGCATTGAGTCCGGGTTCTACAGCTCGGTGATGATTGACGCCAGCCACGAGCCGTTCGAAAAGAACATCGAAATCACCAAGCGCGTCGTCGCCAAAGCGCACGCCCGCAATGTCAGCGTCGAAGCCGAACTCGGGATGCTGGGCGGCGTCGAGGAGGACATCGTCGGCCACGTCTGCCTGACCGACCCGGATGAAGCGAAGAAGTTCGTCGAACTCACCCAATGCGATTCCCTGGCGGTGGCCATCGGGACGAGCCACGGCGCGTACAAGTTCTCGGCCGAACCCGGCAAGAAAATGGGGCTGCACTTCGAAGTGATCGAAAAGATTCAGAAGCGGTTGCCCGGTTTCCCCACGGTGATGCACGGCAGTTCCAGCGTGCCGAAGGACGAAGTGGAGCGGATCAACAAGGCCGGCGGCAAAATGCGCGACACCAGCGGGGTGCCGGAAGAGGATTTCCTCCCAGCAGCGAAGAAAGGCGTCTGCAAGGTCAACATTGATACCGATGGCCGGTTGGTCTGGACGCGCGTGCATCGTGAGTTTTTCCGCGACCAGCCCGAGAAGTTCGACCTGCGCGATCCCGGCAAGGTTTACATCGAGGAGTACGCCAAGATGATCGCGCACAAGAACGTGGTACTCGGTTCGGCCGGTCAGCTCGATGAGGTCCGGGCTAAGCTCGGCCAGAAGTGACCGAACGCCCCCAAGCGGTGCTCGCGTGGTGGAGGCGGCGGACAGTTAATGTTCGGTCGAAACCGGAGTGAGGGTTGCGGGCGGGGCGGACGGTGCCGCATCGGTTGGCGGGCTGCCGCCCACCACGACGGTGAGCCGTTCGCTCTGATCACCGCGCAGAACCGTAAAGTCCACCCGGTCGCCTTGGTGACGGTAGAAGATGGTGTCCATCAAATCCGATAACTGATGGACGGCGTTTGTCTGAATCCGCACGAGCGTGTCACCCGGCCGAAAACCGGCCTTGGCCGCCGGCGTCTCGGGAAACACTTGGGCGACGACCAGCCGGGGCACGTCGTGGTCATGTTTTTCGGTCACTTCCAAGCCGACCCAGCCATATTGCGGCGCGCCTTTCTCCAGGATATCGGTCCATACTTTCCGCGCCGCCAGCGCCGGTAACGCGTAGCAATCATCGTCCTGATGCGCGGCGACGGCTACGCCGACCAATTCACCCTGCGAGTTGAGCAGGGGACTGCCGGCTTGGCCGGGGCTAAGCCGGCAACTGGCGCGGATGTGACTGACGGGAAAGATATGGCTGCCTTGCCGGATATCAAACCCGTCAATGAACCCGACCGAGGGCGCGCTGGGCTGATCGTAGGGATAACCGATGGCGACGACCATGCTGCCGGCAATTGTTTCCCCGTCTGGGGCGACGGTCAGGAATGGCGTTTCGTGCGGGGCGTTGGGGCATTGGGCGGGATCAATCTTTAATACGGCCAGGTTGCAGCGCGGATCGACGCCCAGAATCCGGACTTGCAGCCGGTGGTGGTTGCATTCCACCCAACAGGCTTGCGCGCCGTTGACCACCGTCGCCGCGGTGACAAGCGTGCCGTCGGCGCGGATGAAGAATCCGGTGCCGATGCAGCGCGGCGGCAGCAGCGTGAGCATGCTGATCGGCGGCGGGTGCAACGCATAGACGCGGACAATCGCGTCTTTCGTCTGCAAGTACAGCGCCGTGATCCGGCGATTGATGGTTTCCAGCAGGTTGGTGGCGGGCTCTTGCGCCGCTGCCTGGAAAGTCGCCGCGCCAAACAGAAGGACGAACAGACTAGAAATCCACGTTCGGCGTTTCATACGTCGCCGGGGTGATGCGATCCAGGACGTAGCGCGGCGGGTTGTCATGATGGGCCGCGACTGTCGCCAGCGCGGGGCCACCGGCGCTAATGGTCGGTTGGACTTCCGCCACGCGAGTGATTGGCAGTTCGACGCCCGGCGCGATCAACGCGCTTTCGGTAACGCGCGGCGCGGGATTGGGGTCGCCGACGAACGCAATCACCGGTTGACTCGGCGAAGCCGGCCCGGCGGCGGTATCCGTCTCCGGCGACTTGCCGAGGCCGACCCACAGCAGGCCAAGCGCCGCAATCAGGCAGGCAGCCGTGGCCAAACCGTAGCGCCAAGTCAGCAGAGGTTCGAGGTCGGCGGCTACGAACACGCGCCGCCAGAAACCGATGCGGGCCTGTTCGGCTTCGAGCCGCGCATGAAATTCACCGATGAAATTGTCGAAGTAACCGGGCGCGGGTTGCTCGTATCGTTTGAGCGCGAGCAGGCGTTGCAGCTTGCCGGCGCGCTGGTGTTGCACCCGGCAATCGGTGCAATCGGCCAGATGCCGTTGGGCTTCCTGCGCCAGTGGTTCCGGCAGCCGGCCGCCGGCCAAGTCGTCACACAATCGTTGGACTTGCTCGCACTTCATAAATAATCGGTCAACAGACCCTGTAATTGTTGTCGCGCATAAAACAACCGCGAACGTACTGTTCCTTCCGAGCAGTTCACCGCTTTGGCAATGTCCGCGTGCGTCATGCCTTGCACATCGTGCATCACCACGACCGCTCTATGGTTTTCAGACAACTTTTGCAGCGCGCCGTTCAACCGTTCCTGCAACTCGTGCAGTCCCGCTTCCCGGCGCGGCGTGGCGTGCGACATCAACTCGACGAAGTCCGGGTCGGTCTGGATCGCGTCGTCCACGTTGTCGAGGCTGTGCTGGGTCCGGTTTTTGCCGCGTTTGAGAAAATTGATCGTGCGGTTGACAGCGATCCGGTAGACCCACGTGTAGAAGCTGGATTGGCCCTTGAAGCTGCGGAGGCTCTTGTACGCCTTGATGAAGGTGTCCTGAACGAGATCGTTGGCGTCATCCCGGTTGCTGGTCATGTGATAGACCGTGGCGTACAGCCGTTCCTTGTAACGCTCAATCAGGACGTCGAACGACCGGGTGTCGCCATATTGCGCGCGATGCACGAGCGTTTCGTCGTCTTCGAGCTGGAGGTTGACCACCTGTTCCGAGCCCGCCGGCACCGGCGGTTTGGGGGTTTGTAATTTTTCCAATAACTTCACGAAGCCACCTCCGCCGCCGTCAGTAACGCGCGGCTTTGCCGGGAGAGATAAGCGAGCAGGCCACGCAGCGTTTGGGTGTAACGATTTGCCGGCACCGCCGCGAGATTATCGGCGGCCCGGGCGACATACGCCTCAATCGTCAGTTGCGCCTCGCGGATCACGCCGTGGCTCATGACCAAGGCGTGCAACGCCTGGTGATCAGCGGGTGTGTCGCGGAAAATCATCGCGCCCAGTTCCTCCCGTTTGTTGGGCGACTGTTGCAGCAGTAACAAATAGGGCAGCGTCAGTTTGCCTTTTTTCACGTCTGTTCCCAGTGATTTTCCCGCATTCCGTTCTTGCCCAAAAATGTCCACGCAATCGTCAAAAATCTGATAGGCCACGCCCAAATTCTCACCGTAGCCTGCTATCCCTTTGACTACGGCGGGAGTGGCGGCGTTCAAACAAGCGCCTAATTCGCAACTCACTGCAAATAAAGCACCTGTCTTCATTTTGATGAGCCCGATGTACTGCTCCAAGCTCAGGTCCAAGTCAAAGCGTTCCTGCGTCTGGAGAATCTCCCCGGAACACACAATGTTCGTCGCTTCGCTGACCCGCTGGCAAACCAAGGTGGTGGGATAGGAAGCCGCCAACTTCAACGCATGGGCAAATAAGCAATCACCCAGCAACACGCTGATGTCATTTCCCCAGCGCGAATTCGCCGTCGGCAATTCGTGGCGCAAATCGGCGTCATCCAGCACATCGTCATGGACCAACGTGGCAATATGGATCAACTCCACAATCACACCCAACCGGATATGATCGTCGTGAATCCGCCCTGTCGCGCCCGCGGCCAGCAACGCCAGACTCGGACGCAACCGCTTGCCGGCACCGCCCAGGACGTATTCCACATATCCACCGATGCCACCGTCAAACTCCGCCACCTGTTGGGCGAGCATCTCCTCCACGCGCGACAAATCCGGCGCGATCAGCGTCAGCAACTCCAACAGCGACGCAGACGACAACTCTTTGCTGAGAACCTCAGCGCTCGGGGTGACGGAACCCATGATTGACTTACTCTACGGGTCGCCAAATAAGGTGTCAACCGGGATTGCGGTGACGGCGCGGCAAGTTCCCGCTTGATTCCCGGCAGCTTGCCGAACAGACTGACCATCAAGATGATTCGGTGGACTTTGATTTTCCTGTTGTTACTGGCCGGTTGTGCGCGCACTCCGGACGAACAATGCTGCCGGATCGCGGACGCCGCGCTCCGGCAGGAACAATTTGATACGGCCCTCCAAACAGTGGACGATTGTCTTCGCCAGCATCCCGGCTCAATTCCCGTGTTGCGGATGCGGGTGATCGTCTTGTTGCGCGTGAGCGACGTGGCCCACGCCGAGATCGCCCTGCGTTCCTTGCCGGCCGACGATCCAGTTTTACGGCGGGCCTTGCGACGGCGCGAGCCGGCGGTGCGGATCAACGCCGCCAAGTTGTTGGCGGAGAAACCGACCAGCGCCAGCTACCGGGCATTGGTGCGTGGTTTGGGTGATCAGATCATTGATGTGCGCCGGTACTGCGCCCGGGCTTTGGGCGTTCTCCGCAACCCGGCGGCACTGAAGCCGTTGTATCGGGCGTTGCAGGACGACAACTGGCTTGTGCGCGCCGAAGCCGCCGATGCGTTGGCCGACATCAACGATCCCCGGTGCGTCGGTTGGCTCATTGCGCGGATGAAGGATGGGGACGGATATGTGCGCTTCCGGTTGTCAGAGGATTTGCAGGCGGTGGCATCCGAGGTCTGCCGGGATGATCTGGTCAGAGCGCTCTCCAAGACGAGCGGTAGTCAACAATTCGAAGTCGCCGTGGCCCTGGCCAAACTGCATGATCCCGCCGCGCTCGGTCCGCTGACCAATGCGTTGGCCGACGCGGACGAAGCAATTCGCCGGCGCGCTGTGAAAGCCTTGGCAATGGCAGAATTGCCCGCGGCGACCAACAGCCTGGCGCGGGCGTTAAATGATTCCGATGCGCAAGTGCGCGAGAGCGCGCAGAAAGCATTGGAAACACTCCGCCGTTAAGCGACGGGGCGCGCTCATCTGAATCCTTGCCGGAGGAGTGAACTGCTAAGGCTGGGGCGGCAAGGTCTTGTTGTACTCAATGACCTTGTCGAGCGCGTCGCGAAATTCGTCGAGGCCGGACACCGGCACGATCACCGCATCACGGCGTCCCCCCACCTCTTCAATAATCCGCAGGAACCGGCCCCGCGGATTCTCCTTGAGGTCGAACGTAATATGTTTGCGTTCAACCTGAATGCTGTGGCTGTTCAATGATGTATCCACAGAGTGCATCCGGCCCATCGTTGGCTGCGTTGCGAATTGCATGATCTCCAAATCCCGTAACCTCCTGTTTACCCCAGTGCTACCCCCTTGTCACGCGCCTGTTCATATACTGAACCCGGGAAAACGTCAACACCTCATTCCCCCTGTCGATAACAAGTGATCTGTCCGCTTTTGGTTGTTGTTCCGCCCGCGCCGCTCAACGCCACGAAGCTGCGCTTCCGGTTCGTCGCGGTCAACACGGCGGGGACGACACCCGGGGCAACGCCGGTTTGCGCTCCGGATGACATCGGCCAGTCAATCCGCGACATTCCAGTCGCCACTTGGGGGTTGAAATATGCGCTTGTCAGCAACAGAAGTTTTCGACAAAGTGCGCGCCGCGAGTGCAGAGGAGGAACATGATCCAATTCGACAAGAAGATACTTTTTATTGGTTATGGTTCGGTGGCGCAATGCACGCTGCCCATTCTGGTCAAGCACGTCAAAGTGCCGGCAAAAAACATCACGGTGATGGACTTCGAGAATCGCCGGGAAATGCTGCGTCCGTGGATCAACCGCGGCGTGAAGTTCGCCCATAAACGCGTGACCCGCGACAACATGGGGACGTTGCTCGGCAAGTACGTGGGGGCGGGCGACGTGCTGATTGATTTGGCGTGGAATATTGATTGTTGTGAAATCCTCCAATGGTGTCACGACCACGGGGTGCTGTACATCAATACCTCTGTGGAACTCTGGGATCCTTACGAGAACGCGAAAGGTGCGCCGCCGCAGATGACGTTGTACTGGCGGCACATGAACATTCGCCGCATGACCGGCCAGTGGAACGAACCCGGCCCGACCGCCGTGCTCGAACACGGCGCCAACCCCGGATTGATCTCGCATTTCACCAAGCAGGGCTTGATCGATATCGGCAAGCGGATGATCGCGGACAAGAAGGCCAAGGGGCGCGACGCTGAAGAAATTCAGCAACTCACCAAAGACGGCGCGTTCAACCGGCTGGCGATGAAGCTCGGGGTGAAGGTCATCCATTGCAGCGAACGCGACACCCAGATTTCCAATAAGCCGAAACAGGTGGATGAGTTCGTCAACACGTGGAGCGTCGAGGGCTTCCGGGAGGAAGGCACCGCCACTGCCGAGATGGGTTGGGGCACGCACGAAAAGGAGTTGCCGGCGCTGGCCTGTGAGCACAGCGAAGGGCCGCGTAATCAGATTTGCCTGGCGCGGATGGGCATCAACACCTGGGTCCGGTCCTGGGTGCCCAACTACTGCATCCACGGCATGGTCGTGCGCCACGGCGAAGCGTTCACCATCTCCGATCGGTTGACGGTTTGGGAAAACGGCAAGGCAGTGTACCGGCCCACGATGCACTACGCCTACTGTCCCGCTGACGTGGCCATTGTGTCGTTGAACGAACTACGCGGGTACGATTACAAGCTGCAGGAGAAGCAGCGGATCATGAACGACGAGATCATCAGCGGCGCGGATATCCTCGGCGCGCTGCTGATGGGCCACCGGTACAATTCCTGGTGGACCGGCAGCGACCTCAGCATCCAGGAATCCCGCCGGCTCGTGCCGCATCAGAATGCAACCACGATGCAGGTGGCGGTTTCGGTTGTGGCGGCGGTGATGTGGATGATTGAAAACCCGGCCAAAGGCGTCTGCGTGCCGGATGATCTCCCGCACGAATACGTGTTGAAGATTTCCAAACCCTATCTCGGCAAATGGATCTCCAAACCATCCGACTGGACGCCCTTGAAGCACTACGTCAACGCCTTCGAGGGCCACAACAATCCACGGATCGACCGCGATGATCCGTGGCAGTTTAAGAACTTCCTGATCACCAACGGAGAATAGGATGGCCAGTCGCAGCGTTCTGCAGAAGCTCGCCCGGCAACACGGGACACCGGTGTTCGTGGTGGATCACAACGAGCTGCGGAAGAACTACGCGATGTTTAAGAAGCACCTGCCGCGGGTGCAGGCCTACTACGCGGTGAAGGCCAATCCTGACCCGGCCATCGTCAAGACGTTGTTCGAAGCCGGGGCGAGCTTCGACGTGGCGTCCATGCCGGAGTTTCTGATCGTCCACGAGTTGATCAAGGACCTGCCGGACAAGCAGCGGCAGGACTGGATTTGGGACAAGATCATCTATGCGAATCCAATCAAAGCCACGGCGACGTTGGCGCAACTCGACCAGTACAAACCGCTGGTGACGTTCGACAACCCGGAAGAAATCCGGAAAATCAAGAAGTACGCGCCCCATGCCGGCTTGACGTTGCGGCTGAAAGTGCCGAATACCGGCGCGATGGTGGAACTCTCTTCCAAATTCGGCGCGGCACCCGGGGAGGCGGTGGACCTCATCCTCGAAGCCGACAAGGAAGGGCTGACGGTCGAGGGCCTGAGCTTCCACGTGGGCAGTCAGACCACCAACTTCGAGAATTACGTCCAAGCACTCAGTCTTGCGGCCAACATCTTCAAGGAAGCGAAGGATCGCGGCTACACCAAGATGTTCCTGATCGATATCGGCGGTGGCTTCCCGGCACCTTACGATGCGACGGTGAAACCGTTCCGCGAACTTGCCCGGATCGTCAACCGCGAACTCGACCGGTTATTCCCGAAAGAGATTCAGATTCTCGCCGAACCGGGTCGGTTCATGGTGGCCACCGCCGGCACCGCGGTCTCCCAGATCATCGGCAAGGCCAACCGGGACGGCAAACTCTGCTACTACATCAACGACGGCGTCTATCACACCTTCTCCGGCGTCATCTTCGACCACTGTCACTACCACCTGAAAGCGTTCAAGAAGGGTCCAACGCAGATTTGTTCCGTTTTTGGCCCGACCTGCGACGCGCTGGATGTGGTTTCGATGGCCGAGGACCTACCGGCCAATCTCGAACTGGGCGACCTGCTCTACAGCGAGAACATCGGCGCCTACAGCGCCGCCTCCTCGACGTACTTCAACGGCTTTCCGCCGGCGCAAGTCGTTCACATTAATCAGTGATTGGTGTTACTTCGGCGTAATCGAAGTCCCGAGTTCGTCGTCCCACGGGTTTGGGGCGCCAAGATCGCGGACGAATTCCAGCGTCTCCATCTGCTCCGGGGTTGTTGCCCGTAACAGACTTGTAACCAACTGGTTAAGCGTCGCACTGGTCGATTATAACTGGTTGTGCTATGGTAGCTTAAGCTGCCGGAAGGAAGGCTGCCATGGACGAGAAAGCGCAACAAAATCCGACCCCTGGGCCCCCGGTTGCGCCCACCAACCTCTCCAAGGTCGAGAAACTCATCGGGAAATCCGCCGAGTACCTCAGCGTGGTGGACAGCAACAAGAAGCTCGCTGCCGCAGACCGGCAATACATCATCACGCACACGCTGGAAAACTTCGACGATTACTTCAACCGCGGGTTTCTCCATTACCGGAAATCCGTGGCAGAAGCCGAAGACTTTGCCGCCATCGAATGGACCGGCCAAGGCTCGATCGTCGAGGACATCATGGGCCGGAAATTCATCGATTGTCTCGGCGGCTTCGGCGTGTACAACATGGGCATCCGGCATCCCAAAATCGTCGCGGCCGTCGAAAGTCAACTGCAACGGATGCCGCTCTCCTCGCAGGAACTCCTCGATCCGCTGCGCGGTTTTCTCGCCGAACTGCTCGGCGAACTCGCGCCCGGCGATCTGCAAGAATGTTTCTTCATCAACAACGGCACCGACGCCGTGGAAGGCGCGCTCAAACTCGCCCGGCTCTATACCAAGAAAACCGGCTTCATCTCCACCACCGGCGGGTTTCACGGCAAGAGCATGGGGTCGCTCTCCGTCATGGGCCGGGCCGTTTACCGCAAACCATTTCACCCGCTGTTGCCGGACATCCATTTCGTGGATTACGGCGACGCCAAAGACATGGAGCGCGAATTGAAGAAACTGATCGATTTGGGCGAAGACATCGCCGCGATCATCCTTGAACCGGTCCAAGGTGAAGCCGGGGCCGTGGTGCCGCCTGACGATTACCTGCCGCGCCTCCGGCAACTCTGCGATGAATTCGGCGTGTTGCTCATCCTCGACGAAGTGCAAACCGGCATGGGGCGCACCGGCAAGGTGTTCGCCTGTGAGCACTGGAACGTCGTGCCAGACATCCTTTGTCTCGGCAAAGCGCTCGGTGGCGGCGTGATGCCGCTGAGTTGTTTCATGAGCACGCCCAAAATCTGGAAGGTGCTCGAAGACAATCCATTTCTCCATAGTTCCACTTTCGGCGGCAATCCGTTGGCCTGCGCCGCCGGCATTGCGGCCCTTAACGTGATGCTGGAAGAAAACCTCGCCCAACAAGCCGCGGAAAAAGGGCACTACCTGATGAAACGGCTGCGGGCTTTGCAGGCGCTTTACCCGGATATCCTCAAGGTCGTGCGGGGCAAGGGTCTCCTGATCGGTTTGGAATTTGCCGACCGTTTCATTGGCTACCGCGTCGCGGCCGGGCTGTTCAAGCGCGGCGTGTTGGTCGCCGGGACGTTGCTCAGTGCCCGCACCATCCGCATCGAGCCGGCGCTCAACATCAGCTACGAACTGCTTGACCAGACGCTTGACCACCTCGCCGACACGCTCAAGGAACTCGACAAGCTGCTCGACAAGGAAGCCCAAGAGAAGCTCGCCAAAGAAAAAGAAAAGAAGTCGGCCAAACAAGAACGGCCTGAGCGCGAGGGTGACGACGCCAGTCTCGTGAAGGCGTAGCCACGTCCGGAAGGCCTGGTGCGCCGTGGAGAAGCTCTGAAGGATTTACCGGGCTTTCTTACCCACACACAAAAACGCGCACCGAATTTGTCGCGACCGGTCCAGCCGTGTTCATCGCCGTCCGGGGTTGTCCAGAAGCTGGAGGTGGCTCCCCAGGTAGGACTCGCGCCTTACTACCTCAATTTTCCTGAGCATTTTCGCTGATTATTCTTCGGCAGGCAAGACTATTCTGTCACTGGTCATCCACTACCCGGACAAACCCTTTCGGTATTTTCCCCCTGACAGTTTCCCTGACACCTCTTCAACTCGGGACGAGACTGGGAAACGCAGAGTTCCTGCATAGGAACGCGCTACAAGAATCTTATTTTCGATTACCTTTCGGGTTTTTGGTTCGGCGGTGCCGCTTCCGCCAAACGGAAGGAGTCATTCTGAATTTCTTCTTAAAGGTGGCGGTGAACAGACCGACATGGTTGAAGCCGCTGTCCATGGCCACATCAATGATCTTCGCGTCGGTGTCCCGTAACAGTTCCTGGGCCTTTTGGAGTCGCAACTCAATC
>JBBISF010000072.1:0-12516 GCA_037441425.1 Verrucomicrobiia bacterium | reverse complement strand
GTAAACGATGAAACCGAAAACCTTCTTCAGTCAGCTTGATCACGACCGCATGGTCGCCGCGATCACGACTGCCGAAAAGGAAACCTCCGGCGAGATCCGCGTGTACGTCAGCCACCGGAACGTGACCGATCCGCGCGCGGCGGCCATTCACCAATTCCACAAATTGGGAATGCACCGGACCCAGCGCCGCAACGCCGTCCTCATTTTCGTCGCGCCCCGGTCGCACACCTTTTTCATCGTCGGCGACGAAGCGGTTCACGCCCAATGCGGCGATGCGTTCTGGCAACAAGTGGCCGGCGAAATGCAGGAACATTTCCGGCAAGGCCGGTTCACCGACGCCATCGTTCACGGCATCCAGACGGCCGGCAAGCTTCTCGCCCAACATTTCCCGCGCGGGGCGGACGACCGCGCCGCATTGCCGGATTCGATTGTCGAGGGCTGATCGGGTTCGGACTGGCGCGCGGCCCGGCAACGCGCTATACGTTTCGCCATCATGTTTGAGCATCGCCAACAGCCACTGGTGTCGCGGCCCGTATATTATCGCCGGTTGTTCCGGCATGGTTGCCTCGCCACGGCGTTGATCGGCGGAGCGCTGGGCGTGGGGGTGCTCGGCTACCGTTGGTGCGCCGGGTTCGGCTGGCTCGATTCGCTGTTGAACGCGTCGATGATTCTGTCCGGCATGGGGCCGGTGCAGGAGTTGAAATCGGATGCCGGCAAATGGTTCGCGTCGTTCTACGCGTTGTTCAGCGGCGTGGTGTTCATCACCAGCGCCGGGGTGTTGTTCGCGCCGGTCGTCCACCGGTTCCTCCACAAGTTTCATCTGGATCGTTGATTTCCCTCCATGAACGAACTGCCGAATCCAGAAGAATTGGTGTCCGTCCAGCCGGCTCCGCCGGGGCCGCCGTCACACGACCCGTATGCGGCGCTGCGTTACCGGGACTACTTGTTCTACGCGGGCGGCAGTTTGTTCGCGGCCATCGGGTCGAACATGCAGGCGGTGGCGGTCGGCTGGGAGTTGTACGACCGCACCGGCCAGGCGATGGCGTTGGGGTGGGTCGGGTTGGTGCAGGCCTTGCCGGTGATGCTGTTTGCCTTGCCGGCCGGCCAGTTGGCCGACCGGTTTGACCGGCGGCGCTTGCTCATGCTCGGCTTGGTGTTGACGGCGTTGTGTTCGGCGGGACTGGCGCATCTGTCGTACACGACCGGGCCCATCTCGATGATGTATGGCTTGTTGTTTCTCAACGCGCTGGCGCGGGCGGTGA
This sequence comes from Verrucomicrobiia bacterium, assembly GCA_037441425.1. Taxonomy (GTDB): domain Bacteria; phylum Verrucomicrobiota; class Verrucomicrobiia; order Palsa-1439; family Palsa-1439; genus JBBISF01. The sequence goes on along the minus strand of JBBISF010000072.1, from coordinate 11,254 downwards.
TGTGGCCGGCCAGTTCGGCATTGATGCCGCAGCTCGTCCCGCGCGACGTGTTCAGCAACGCGGTGACCTGGAAAAGCACGAGCTTTCAAATCGCGTCGGTGGGCGGCCCGGCGCTGGGCGGTTTTTTGATCGCCGTGTTTACGAAAGCCGGGGTGGTGTACGCCGTGACGGCCGGGTTGACGTTGGTGAACCTTGGCGCGGTGGCGTTGCTCAAACACCGCGCGGCGCGACGCGCCCCGGAAGCGATGTCGATCGCCTCCGTGCTGGCGGGGGCGGGCTTTGTGTGGCGGACAAAAGTGGTGTTGGCCGCGATCACGTTGGATATGATCGGCGTGTTGTTGGGCGGAGCGACGGCGCTTTTGCCGATTTATGCGAAAGATATCCTCGCGGTCGGACCGTCCGGACTGGGTTGGTTGCGTGCGGCCCCGGCCATCGGGGCGTTTGTGATGGCGTTGGCGCTGGCGCACCGACCGCCGTTTCGACGGGCTGGCCCCATGTTTTTGGCGGCGGTGACCGGCTTTGGTTTGGTGACGATCGGGTTTGGGTTTTCGAAGTGGTTTTGGTTTTCGATGTTGATGCTGGGGTTGGCGGGAGCGTTCGACAGCATCAGCGTGGTGGTCCGACACAGCTTGGTGCAGTTGAGCACGCCGGATGAAATGCGCGGCCGGGTCTCCGCAGTCAACACCGTGTTCATCAGTTGCTCCAACGAACTCGGCGAGTTCGAGTCCGGTTTCGTCGCCGCGTGGTTCGGCCCGGTTGTTTCCGTGGTTTCGGGCGGCATCGGCACGGTCCTGATGGTCGTGCTGGCCGCGAAAATCTGGCCGCAAATCCGGCAATTGCGTTCGCTGGTTGGTGATTAGGGAGCGCTTATGCGCGCTCGGGTGAGCCGCGGCACGGCGAGGAACGCTTTTTTGGGTTGTTCGCCCGCCATTTTTCCTCGCGCTGCGGCAGCGCGTCGTCAGCGGGATGACCGGGTCGTTGCGTTTCATCCTCCGCCGGTGGCGCCGGTTTCCAATCCTGCTTGTCCCACCAACTGAAACTACGAGATTTCAACGGATTCCAACCTTTTTGAATGTGTTGTTGACCTCTTTGAAGTGCTTGCTGAGGTCGAACAAGTGCTCCACTTCTCCCGGCGTGAGATACTTCATCACGTCGGCGTCGGCGAGGAGATACTCCTTGAATGTCTTCGTATCCGCCCAGGTCTTCATTGCGTTGCGTTGCACCAGCATATACGCTTTCTCGCGGGTCAGACCTTTTTGGGTCAACGCCAGCAGCACCGCTTGCGAATAGAATAATCCTTTGCTCGATTCCAGATTGGCCTTCATCCGGGCCGGATAGACCAACAACTTCTCCACTTGGTCGGTCAATTTCACCAACATGTAATCGAGAAGTGTTGTCGAGTCCGGCAGGATGACCCGCTCCACGGAACTGTGCGAGATGTCGCGTTCGTGCCAGAGGGCGACGTTTTCCATCGCCGCCAGCGCATTGCCTCGGAGCACGCGCGCCAAGCCGCACAGCCGCTCGAACGTGATCGGATTGCGCTTGTGCGGCATCGCGCTCGAACCCTTTTGACCTTCCGCGAAAAATTCCTCCGCTTCGAGCACCTCGGTGCGTTGGAGATGCCGGAATTCCTGCGCCCACCGGTCAATTGAACAACCCACCAACGCAATCGCACTCGAATACTCCGCGTGCCGGTCGCGTTGGAGAACCTGTGTCGAGATCGCTGCCGGTCGGAGCCCGAGTTTCCGGCAGACGTACGCTTCCGCCTGCGGACTGAGATGCGCATGGGTGCCGACCGCCCCGGAAATCTTGCCGACCGCCATGACTTGCCGGGCGCGTTCGAGCCGCTCCAGCGCGCGACCAAACTCGTTGTACATCAGCGCCAGCTTCAGGCCGAACGTTGTTGGTTCGGCGTGCACGCCATGCGTGCGCCCCATCATCGGCGTGAACTTGTATTTCTTCGCCTTGGCGGCGACAACTTTCCGCAACTGCTTCACGTCGGCGATGAGAATGTCTATCGCCTGTGTCATCTGATACGCCAGCGCGGTGTCGCCGACGTCCGACGACGTCAACCCTTCGTGGATATGCCGGGAAGTCGGGCCGACGTTTTCCGCCACGCACGTCAAGAAGGCGATTACATCGTGATTAGTGACCTTCTCAATCTCGTTGATGCGCTCCACCGAGAACTTGGCCCGGCGTTTGATGATGGCGAGGTCTTTGGCCGGTATCCGCCGCGCCTCGCACGCCAAAATTTCAATCTCCAACCAGATCCGGAACTTGTTCTCCTCCGTCCAAATCTGGCGCATCACTTCCCGGCTATATCGTCGGATCATGCCCGCAGGCTAACGAAGCCCGGTGGCGATGTCAACGCGGGTGCCAGCGCTTCTCTAATGACCGGGGGATCACTCTATTAGGGAGTGAGTGGTTTGATCCGGATTTCCTTCGTCGCCACCGCGCGATTGGTGGTTGTACTACCGAAGAAATTGACGATTTCGTCAGCCGGGTTTGGACCGGGGCCGGACGCAGCGCCGAAATAATTCCCGGACAATGTCACCAGCAGGGAGCTGGCATTCGCCAGTCCGCAGTTGGTGAGGCCATTGGTGCCCAACACGTTCACCGGCGTCTCGTTATTGCCGAAAATATCATTTTGATTGATCGTGACGGTCGCATTGGAGTTGACCAGAATGCCAAACCGCGTATTCGCCAGCGCGGCATTGCGAATCAACGTGGCGGAACTGTTCGTGGCCACTTCGAAACCGTAGCGACCATTGTCGCTTGCGACGTTGCCGGTCAGCACGCTCGCCGTGCCGACCAGTTTGAAGCCGTCGCGGGAATTGGCCGAAGCCGCGTTGCCCGTGACGAAATTTTGGGTCCCATGTACTTCAAAGCCGTCGTTGTTCCCCAGCGCGATGTTGCCACTGACAAGGTTGGAAACGGTTCCATCCGAAACGTACAACCCGGCTCCGGAATTGGCGATCACCCGATTACCGATAACAACCACGCGGGTAAGACCGTTGCTGATGAGCATCCCGTTGCCGTCAGCGTCCGTGACCGTAAACCCCTTTCTCACACCCCCAAACGTCGCGCCGCTGGCGGAAATCGCGACCGCGTCGAGCGTGGCGCCGTTTGCATCCAGAATGGTCGCCGTGGCGCCATCGCGCGAGACGATCGTCACATCCTTGTCCACGCTGACCATGCAGTTGCACCCCGTATTCGGACCGTTTTCATCACCGGGTCCGGTGAACCCACTGTGATCAAGATTGCCGTAAAGACCGGGACCGACAATGATCAAGTCCCCATTGCCGGCGTTGTGGATGGCCTGACCGATGGATCGGCACGGCGTGCCGGGGCCGCCACAACTGCTGCTATCCACGCCTTGGTTGCTGACGAACAAGGTTGCGGCCCGGCTGGTTCCGCCCCCCAACACCACTGCTGTCCACACGACAAAAACAAACAGGACACCTGATACCGCTCTGGGATTGCGACTGCGACGATTCATTGGCGTTTCCTCCTTTGCCAGCACACCAGTACGCCACCAAAACGCACGGGTCAAGTTGAAAACATGTCGTGATCAGCAACTGTTGCCGGCGTTTTGTGCTTGCGCTGCCCTGCCGGCGGGGTTAGGAAAAATGCGTTCCCCGTTTGGCGAGCTGGATAGAAACCCTGAATAAGATGAAAGTGAATTGCCCTGCGCCGCTGGATCCCGGTTTTCAGCCGGCGGTGTGCTGGAACCGTCAATACCGGGCGGCGCTCAAACGCGACGGTGTGCCGTTGATTATCGGGTTGGAACGGGAAGGCGGATTGATCTCCCGGTATGAAACGCGCGTGCGGCCCATCGCCGATGTGGAGACGCTCCGCTACGTCGAGCGGCTGGTGAAATTCCTGTTGTGGGCGCGCGGCGGCTGGAAAATCCATTTTGGCGGTCCGCGCGAATTGACCGCCAACCTCGTCCGCCCGTTCGATGCCGACATGATGCGGCGCGTTTACGGACATCCTCTGGAAATCGCGGTGATGAAGCCCGAACAGGTGCCGGCTGAACACGAGTCGGGCTCCGCGGTTGGCGGGCATCTCGATGGTTGCCGGATCGGGTTCGATCTGGGGGCGAGCGACTACAAAGTGTCGGCGGTCCGGGACGGGCAGATGCTTTATACCGACGAGTTTCCGTGGAATCCCAAGGATCAAGCGGATCCCGAATATCATTACCGGCACATCAACGAAGGGCTGAAGAAAGCCGCCGCCTACCTGCCGCGCGTGGACGCCATCGGCGGGAGTTCCGCCGGTATTATCGTCAACAACCAGATCATGGTCGCCTCGTTGTTCCGAGGCGTGCCGGCGGAGAAGTTTGAGCACGCGAAGAATATTTTCCGCCGTCTGCGCGACGAATGGCGCGTGCCGGTCGAAGTCGCCAACGACGGCGATGTGACGGCCTTGGCCGGCGGCCTTTCGCTCAATGTCACCGGCGTGCTCGGCGTGGCGATGGGGTCGAGCGAGGCCGCCGGTTTTCTCGACGGCAAGAGCCGCATCTTGGGCTGGCTGAATGAGCTGGCGTTCGCGCCGGTGGATTACAACCCGGCCGCGCCGGCGGACGAATGGTCCGGTGACCGCGGCGTGGGCGCGCTGTATTTTTCGCAGCAAGCCGTGAACAAACTGTTGCCGGCGGCCAGCATCACGTTCCCGAACGAAATGGGGTTGCCGGAGCGACTCAAAGGCGTGCAGGACTTGATGGCCAAGGGCGACGCGCGGGCCTGTCAGATTTACGAAACCATCGGCGTGTATCTCGGCTACGCCATTCCACATTACGCTGAATTCTATGAGATGAATCACATGCTCATCCTCGGTCGGGTCACGACCGGCGAGGGCGGCAACATGGTCATTCAGAAAGCCCGGCAGATCCTGCGGGCGGAATTTCCGGAGATCGCCGACCAGGTTCAGTTGCACGTTCCCGACGAGAAAAGCCGGCGGGTCGGTCAGGCCGTCGCCGCCGCCAGTCTGCCCGCTATTCGCCAGCCATGAAACTTCACAACGCCACCGCCGATATCTTTGTTCCCGACGGCAAATCCATCCCGGATGCGTTGAAACGCATCACGCATCTCGGTATCGGCGCGCATCAGGACGACCTTGAATTCATGGCGTTCCGCGGCATCATCGAATGCTTCCACAGTGACGAGCTTTGGTTTGGCGGGATCACCTGCACCAACGGCAGCGGCAGCGCCCGCACCGGAGCGTACGCGAAGTTCACCGACGAAGAGATGATGGCCGTGCGCCGGGAGGAACAACGTCAGGCGGCCACCATCGGCCGGTACGGCGGGATGGTGCAGCTCGATTATCCGAGCAAGGTCATCAAAGACCCGGCCGACCGACTCGTCCGGAACGATCTCAAGGCATTGCTCTCGCAGATGCGCGCGCAGGTGGTGTACACGCACAGCCTCGCCGACAAACACGACACGCATGTTGCCGTCGCGGTGAATGTCATCCACGCCATTCGCGAACTGCCGGTTGACCAGCGGCCGCGGAAACTGATTGGCTGCGAAGTCTGGCGCGATCTCGATTGGTTGCCGGACAAGGAGAAGGTCGTGATGGACGTGAGCGGCCATGAGAACCTGGCGATGGCCCTCAACGGCATCTTCGATTCGCAGATTGCCGGCGGCAAACGCTACGACCTCGCCACGCTCGGTCGCCGCCGGGCGAACGCGACATTTTTCGAGTCCCACGCCACCGACAAGAGCACCGACCTGTGGTGGGGCATGGATCTCACCCCGCTGATCACAAATGAAAACGCCGATATCGTCGCGTATGTGGCCGGCGCAATCGACCGGTTCAAAGGCGATGTGACGCAGAAGTTGTCCCGGCAAATTGGAAAGGAAACTCATGAGCACTAGAACCCGTTTTACCCTCGGTCAATCCGACATTCCGACGCACTGGTATAACGTCCTCGCGGACGTGCCGAAGCCGTTGCCGCCGCCGTTGCACCCCGGCACAAAGCAACCGATCACGCCGGACATGATGACGGCGATCTTCCCGGAAAACCTCGTCAGGCAGGAAATGACGACGGAGAAGTGGGTCGAAATCCCGGCGGAGGTGCGGGAGATTTATTCGCTGTGGCGCCCGACGCCGTTGCTGCGGGCGGTGCGCTTGGAACGGGCGTTGCAAACGCCGGCCCACATTTACTACAAGTACGAAGGCGTCAGCCCGGCCGGCAGTCATAAACCCAATACCGCTGTGGCGCAGGCGTATTACAACAAACAGGCGGGCACGAAGCGGCTGGCCACCGAGACCGGTGCGGGACAATGGGGTTCTTCGTTAGCGTTGGCGTGCCGGTTCTTCGGATTGGAATGCACGGTGTACATGGTCAAAGTCAGTTTCGAACAGAAGCCCTACCGGAAACTGATGATGCAAGCGTGGGATGCCGAAGTCTTCCCCAGTCCGAGCGAGAAGACCGAGTATGGCCGCAAAGTCCTCGCCAAAGATCCCAACTGCCCCGGCAGCCTCGGCATCGCCATCAGCGAGGCCATTGAAGATACGGTCAAATCCAAGAACACCAAGTACTCGCTGGGAAGCGTGCTCAATCACGTCTGCCTGCATCAAACCGTCATCGGTCAGGAAGCCATCAAACAGATGGAACAAGCCGGCGAAGAACCCGATGTCGTCATCGGCTGCATCGGCGGCGGCAGCAACTTTGCCGGGATCGCGTTCCCGTTCGTGCGCAAGAAACTCACCGAGGGCAAGCAGTACCGGATCGTCGCGGTCGAGCCGTCTTCTTGCGCGTCGTTGACGAAAGGCGAGCTCCGGTACGACTTTGGCGACACGGCCCAGATGACGCCGTTGTTGTGGATGTACACCTTGGGGCACGATTTCATTCCGCCGAAGATTCACGCCGGCGGGTTGCGTTACCACGGCATGGCCCCGAGCGTCAGCCATCTGTACGATCTCAACCTCGTTGATGCGGTCGCCTATCCGCAAACCAAGGTGTTCGAGGCGGCGGTCATGTTTGCGCGCACCGAAGGCATCTTGCCGGCGCCCGAGCCGTCGCACGCGATCCGCGCGGTGATTGACGAAGCCGTTAAAGCCCGCGAAGAGAACAAGAAGAAGGTGATTCTCTTCAACCTGTGCGGTCACGGCATGTTGGATTTGGCGTCGTACGACGCGTTTTTGGGCGGCAAACTGAAGGACGAATAGCGTTTACCCTAAAGGGATCACAGCATGAAACGTATTGTTCTCGCCCTGCTGTTCACCGGGATGCTGGCATTGCCTGCGGCGCAGGCATACGACTTGCCGGCGCTTAATCTCGGGTTGACCAGCTTTTTGGACGGTGGCCCGCCGGCTGGCCCCGGCTGGTATTTCACCGAATACTTGCAGTGGTACACCGCCAACCGGTTCACCGACTCAAGTGGCGACAAGATGGGGCCGTTCAAACTGGACGTGGGGATTAGCCTCAACCAACTAATCTATCAGTCCAACAAGGATGTATTTCTCGGCGGCAAATGGGGCATGGACGTGATTCTGCCGGTCGTCAATTTCGACCTCGATCCCGGCGGCACGCCGCTGACCGACAACGGCGGCGGCATCGGCGACCTGCTGGTCGGCCCCTACCTCCAGTGGTTTCCGATCATGGGCCAGAACGGGCCGATCTTCATGCACCGGATCGAGTTCCAGATGGTCCTGCCCACCGGTCGTTACAGCGACAAGGAATCACTGAATCCGGGCAGTAACTTCTTCTCGATTGATCCATACTGGGCGGCCACCTGGTTCGTCACGCCCAAATGGGAAGCGTCGTGGCGAATTCATTATCTCTGGAACGACACGAACGAAGACCCCGGCGGCGGATATGACACGGTGCAAGCGGGTCAGGCGATTCACCTCAACTTCGCCAGCTCGTATGAAATCCTCGCCAAACGGCTGCGCGTGGGTCTCAACGGCTACTTCCTCAAGCAGATCACTGACATGAAGGTTAATGGCCACAACGTGTCGGATACCAGAGAACAGGTTGCCGCCCTCGACCCGGGACTGCTCTACAGCTTTTCCCAGAACGATCACCTTTTCTTCAACGCGTACTTCGAGTTCGCGGCGGAGAACCGTCCCGAAGGCGAACGCTACAACCTGCGCTGGGTGCACCATTTTTAGCCGGTAGCGCAAGTGCTCGTTCAGAGTGCCGCTGGCAATCGCCTGCAAACTGTCGAAATAGGCCCTTCGCCAACGGCTTACATCTTGGCCAGTTGCACCACGCGCTGTTCGCGTTCGGAAAGTTCCGCGGCGAACACCATCTTCATGCTTTCGTAGGAATCCGTCGCCGGGTTGTCGGGCGGCCGACCGTTGGCCACCAACTCAAACACCCGCAGGTTCTGGCCGTGGACGTTGTGACTCCATTCCATGTCCGTTTCCCCCGTGTACGTCAACGTCTCCACCAACCGGCTATGCAGCTTGTCGGGTTGATCTGTAAACTCCCAGCGCCGAATCCGCCGATGGAACACGTCCGTCTCAATCGCGCCTTGCGTGCCCCAGATCAAATACGTCAGCCGATGCCCGTCGTCCTCCTGGACTTTGATGTAATCCCGCAACGGATCGCTATGATAAGTTTCGGCCGTGCCCATCACGAACATCAACGAACTCATCGTCCCGTCGGCAAACCGGTACATGATTTGATGATTGTCGGCGTGATTGAAATACGGCACGAAATTCGGCGACGCCATGCTGTGGATTTCGACCACCGGCTGGCCAAACCACCAGCGCGGCAAATCCAAATAGTGGCAAAGCTTTTCGCCGATCAGGCCGTCTTTGCTTTTGCTGCGCCACGAATCGCGCAGATGAAACTCGCTGCACCAATAGTCGCAATGCGAGTTCAACGGCCGCCCAATCAACCCGGCCGCGATCCACTTTTTGACGGTCTGGTAGAGCGTCGAGTAGTGCAGCTCGAAGCCGATTTGGAGAAAACTGCCGGTTTCCCGCGCCGTGTCGCACATCTGGCGCGCTTCGGCCAACGAAACGCCCATGGGCTTTTCGCAAAGGACGGCCTTGCCGGCCCGCAACGCCTGGCAGGTCAGTTCGCAATGCGTGGCGTTGGTCGAGGCAATGGTGATGATCTGAATGCTCGGGTCGCGCAGAATACTCGCCAGATCGTGGGTCGCCGGGATGCCCAACTCGCGCCCACGCAGGGCCGCCCGTTCCGGCAATGGTTCGTAGCCGATCACGCGATCCACCCATGGCGAGGCCTGGGCGGCTTTGACGTGGGTCTCGCCCATGCCACCAATTCCCAAAACGGCTGTGTTGATCTTGTTCATTGAGGTTTTACTCCGATCTTTCTATCAGAGGGTGTTTGGAAATTCGGCGCGCCTGACTGTCCATAAATGGATTTTGCCGAACAAATGGGTAGTGTAAAGAATCTTTCGTGCTTTCAGTTTTTTTTTCTTTCCCCTCCTCCGAGGAGGAGGGGAAAAATTTCACGCGGCTGGCCGCGGATGACGCGGATCATCTGGGCAAGGAATCGGCAATATCCGTTTTATCCGTGAAGCCGAGTCAGCAAGCGGAGTCCGACGAGACGCCGTCTTCGGCAAACATGCGAAGCAAATCTGCGGTGACTCCTTCACTCAAAAAAAGCAATTCCCACGGTTGCGCCTCACGTTCGAATCTGCCATAAACGCGATGGCGAAGCTCATGGGCAAGATTCGGCGCGGCGGTTACATTATCAAGTGGTTCATCGGCGATTGTGCGCCGCGCCACGTTCACGTCGAAACGGTGGACGGAAAACTGGTTGGCCGGTTGAACTTGGACACCCTGATGGGACTCGAAGGTTGGCAACCGAGCAAAAAGCTGCTACGAGTAATTGCCGAGTTGCAGAAGGAAGGCCGTTTGTAAAGACCGTCAATCAACTCAAAGCGCCCTTTGGTACCGCCAAGATGGTGCGCGTGACCGGCGCGAAATATCTCGCGTGGGAAGACGCGTTTGAGGTGGATTTTGAGGATGGCCTGAGTTTTTTGGAGCCGCACCACACCATCCGCAAGGCCAACCACATTTCGGCCAAAGCGGTGCCGGTGCGCGTCGAACTCGACGAAGCACCCTGCATTGGATTCTTTGTCCACTACGACACCGGCGAAGTCGCGGAAGTCTCCTGGTCCTTCATTCGCGAACGACCGCCATCGTCCAAAGTCGCCGAATCGCCCGGTCGGTACCGGACGCGACGGAAGAAGTAGCCACAGATTCGAGTCCCATGGCGGAACCGCCGCCAGAGTAGCGCGGGCCTTCGCCGCGCCGAAGCTTGCCCCGCCTGGCGGGGTGAAGCTACGGCCACGCAGGCGGGCGTCCCGCCCGTGTCGTTGTCCTCGATGCCGCGGACCCGCGGCCAAACCGGAGTTGACCGCCGCTGACGCGGATAGAGCGGATTCATGTAGGCATCAAAAAAGACCGGCGCAAGATTGTCGCTCTGACCCCTCGGCGTCTTTTCCTCCAAAATCGCCCCGGCAAAAAATCAGGGAAATTGCTAGCGGAATTGTGTTGCCCACAAGGGAGCCGCAGGAGTAAAAATCTTGACGGAGAAGTCGCACCGATGGATACGGATTTGCTTTCGCGCAAAGGCGCAGCGATCGCCGAGTAACAGGACCGATGGGAAACTAAACCAACAACAGAGTTGCGGCTTCGGCTGGTGTCCAACTCGAAACTGGCACTTTCACTCAACGGACACATGCGAGGCACGCCCCGAACGGGCGTGCCCGAAAACGTTCCATTGAGGGCACGCCAGTGTCTGAGTTGGGGCGTGAGTAGGTCACGCCCCTTTTGTTGGGACAGCATCGGATTGCAAGTGTGAAGTATTTAAGGCCATGAGGAATAGACAGGTAAATGCGAATAGCGTCCGATGGATGCGGGGACTGATATTCACCGGGCTTCTCCTGTACTCAGCTTATATTACGCGTGGTGCCGGCGTCACGATCATCACCCACGGCTTTAACGACAGCACGACAGGTTGGGTAGATGCGATGGCGGATACTATTATTGGGCGTCTGCCGCTTTACAATGGCACCCTCAACGGCAGCATCATCAGGATGTATGTGACCCAGCCGACCGTAGGTGGCCCCCTAAGCGTATCCGTCGGTCCAACGGTAATTGGTGATCCATTACAGAAGCCTTCGGGGGAAATTGTTGTCGAACTCGATTGGTCTCCCTTAGCGGGACACCTATATGGGAACCTCCGATAACTGCTTTTCGGAACCTCGTTGTGGGTTGCGGAACGTTTTTTGGCGTTTTACTGGTCATGGTCTTTCCTTTC
>JBBISF010000071.1:0-12572 GCA_037441425.1 Verrucomicrobiia bacterium | reverse complement strand
TGAGGTTCCGGGATGATCTCGTCAATGACGCCGAGTTCGAGCAAATCCTTTGCAGTCAATTTCAACGCGGCCGCGGCCTGGGCGGCGTTGGCGCGGTCTTTCCAGAGAATCGCGGCACAACCTTCCGGGGAAATCACGGAGTAGTAGGAGTTTTCCATGAGCAACACCCGGTCGCAGACGCCAATGCCAAGCGCGCCACCACTGCCGCCTTCGCCGATGACGACCGCGATGAGCGGAACTTTTAGCAGCGCCATTTCGCGGAGGTTGACGGCAATCGCTTCGGAGATGTGTCGTTCTTCCGCGCCGACGCCAGGATAGGCGCCGGGCGTATCAATGAAACTGATCACCGGCAAATCGAACTTCTCGGCGAGTTGCATGAGGCGGAGGGCTTTGCGGTAGCCTTCCGGGTGGGCGCTGCCGAAGTTCCGCATGAGATTTTCTTTGGTGTCGCGGCCTTTTTGGCAGCCGATGATCATGCAGCGGTAATCGCCAATTGTCGCGAGGCCGCCGACGATGGCCCGGTCGTCGGCAAACCGGCGGTCGCCGTGCAACTGAATGAAATCGGTGGCGATGCGTTGGAGGTAGTCGAGCAGGTAGGGACGTTTCGGATGCCGGGCGAGTTGGACGCGTTGCCACGGCGAGAGATTGGTGAAGATGTCCTTTTTGGTCTTTTCGAGTTTGTCCTCGATGTCTTTGATCTGAACGGAGAGATCGATCTTCTGTTCTTCCGCCTGTTTACGGAGCGCCTCCAACGTTTGTTCAAGTTCGGCGATGGGTTTTTCAAATTCAAGTGTGAACAATTTCATAGGATTACCTCAGTCGCGGATGGTTACCGGTGTGCCGACGGAGAGGAGCATGTAGAGTTCTCCCACGTCATCGTTGAGCAGCCGGATGCAGCCGGCGGTGGCTTGATGGCCGATGGAATTGGTGTCCCATGTGCCATGAATGCCGTAGCCGGGAACGTCGAGGCCGAGCCAGTTCGTGCCGAGGATGTTTTCAGGGTCGCCATAGGGAATGATTTTGTCGCCGCGATGCCAGACCGGTTTTTCCTGACGAACGGTGATCTTAAAATCACCGACCGGTGTCTTGCTGTATTCGCCGGTGCCGACCCGGTAACGTTTGAAAAGTTTGCCGTGGTCAGTGACAGTCAGCGTGTTCGCGTTCTTGCTGACAACGACGGCGAACTCACCCTGATAAATCCGCAGCCGGTTGGCGAAGCGGATCAGGTCGGAGGTCAAGTTGTTGGATTTCTTGATTAACTCAACCGTGGTGTGAAATTGTTTGGCGATCTTGCCGAGGGAATCCCCGGCCACGATGGTGTAATCCACCTTTTCGGGCGCGGGCACGGGCGTAAAAACAATCTGCGTGTCAATTTCGTTGAGCAACGCCACCAACGCGTCGGAACCGTTTTCCGCCAGCGGCTGCAATAAATCGCGGGCTTCGGCCAGTTTGCCGGCGGCTTTCAGTTCCCGGGCTTGATCGAGTGGCTCCGGGGCGGTGGGGGCTTTCTCCGTCACGGCCGGGGCCGGGTTGGTGGCCGGACTGCGTTCGGTCGGAACGGCGACCGGCGGCGGTGGGGCGGAAGATTCAGGGGCCGATGGTTGCGGTTGCCGTTCACAACCCGCAAGCCACACACTCACCACCCCAACGCAGATCCAAAATCTCATGATTGCAAGTCGCGTACGACCAGACTCATGGAAGGGTAGCGGCGCGCGGGGTCCTTTTCAAGACATTTGAGAATGACGCGTTCCAAGCTGAGCGGCAAATCGGGGACCCGGTCGCGCGGCGGCACGAGGTGGTCCTCGAAGTCCTTGTATTTGTCGAGAATCTCCTCGCGGGTGTTGCCGGTAAAGGGTTTTCGACCGGTGATCATTTCGTAAGCGGTCATGCCGAACGCGAAAATGTCGGCGCGCTCGTCCACCGGCAGGCGCAGGATTTGTTCGGGCGCCCAATAGGACAAGGTGCCGGAAAGGGATTTGAGCCGGCGCGGCCGGTGCGGTCGGGGGGCGGACAAATCAAAGTCGGCGAGTTTTGGTTCGTAAGTCTTGGGGATGATCAGGTTCTCGGGTTTGAAGTCCAGATGAATGAAGCCGTGTTCATGGACATGCGCCAGCGCGGATGCCATGCCGCGCAGGAGCTGAAGGCGGTGTGTCGCCAACAAGGGATCGGTGCGCAGAATCTTGTCGCGCAGATTCGTGCCCTCGATGTATTCGAGAACCGCGTACAGCAATCCTTGATCGCGCCCCTTGCCGAAGTAATGAATGATGTTGGGATGATCGAGTTGACTGAGGACTTTGCAACCCCAGTTGAACTGCCGGTTGCGGATCCAGTTCCAGCGGAACTCCGGCAGCATCACCCGCAACGTGAAGTTGTGGCCGGCCGGATCGGCCACGAGGTAAATGTCGGCCATCCCGCCGCGGTTGATCTTCTCCAGAACGTTAAACCCGCCCAGTCGTTCGCCGATCATAAATGCGCGCCGATCAACAGGCGGAGTTTCTTCTTTGTGGCCGGTTTCATGGCGGCCGGCGCGGTCATGATGGCGTTGGCCAATGCGTGCCGGCACGGGCAGTCGGCGTCGGGATTAAGCTGTTGCACCGCCCGCCGCACGATGTCCTGTGCCGTGCGCGAATTCTTCCGCAAGTTCGCCACCACCATTTCGACCGTGACGGCTTCCTCCGCTTCGTGCCAGCAATCGTAATCCGTCACCATCGCCATCGTCGTGTAACACATCTCGGCTTCCCGGGCGCAACGGGCTTCCCCGAGATTCGTCATGCCGATCACGTCCCAACCCATCGCGCGATGGAAATGCGACTCCGCGCGCGTCGAGAATGCCGGGCCTTCCATGTTCACGTATGTCCCGCCGTCGTGCGCCGTCGCGCCTACTTGCCGGGCACACGCCAACAACGTCTGCCGCAGCCGCCCACACACCGGGTCGGCAAACGACACATGGGCCACCACGCCGTCGCCAAAAAACGTAAAATCCCGGCTGCGCTTCGTGCGATCAAAAAACTGGTCAATCAACACGATGTCGGTGGGTTTGTATTCTTCCTTCAGGCTGCCGACCGCACTCACGCTGATGATCGTGCCGACCCCGAGCTTCTTCATCCCATAGATGTTCGCCCGGTGATTCAATTCGCTAGGTAAAATCTTATGCCCGCGCCCATGTCGGGGCAGGAACACGACATCCTTGCCGGCCAGCCGGCCCGTCAGGAATTGATCCGAAGGTTTGCCGAACGGCGTGGTCACGCTGACCCAGCGTGTCCGCTCCCAGCCTTCCATTTGATACAACCCGCTTCCCCCAATAATGCCGAGCCTCACAGTTGATTCATAGCGGAAACCGGACGCACCCGGCAAGCCGATTCCCGAAACAACTGTAACCGCGCTACTTCACCGTGACCGTTTTCGCCAGGTTGCGCGGTTGGTCAATCGGTTCACCGCGCAGGTCGGCGATGTGGTAGGCCAAGAGTTGCAGCGGGACGGCAATCAGAATCGGCGAGATGAGTTCTTCGGTGGGCGGCACCCAGATCATGTCGTTGGGTTCGGTGTCGGTGCCGGTTTGCTGAATCTTGGCGTCGCCGTCAAAAGCCACGGCGATGACGGGGCCACTCCGCGCCTTGATTTCCATGATGTTGCCGATCATGTCGTCGAACGTGCGGTCCCGGCAGGCGATGGCCACGACGAATATGTGGGGATCCACAAGGGCAATCGGGCCGTGTTTCATCTCGCCGGCCGAATACGCCTCGGCGTGGATGTAGCTGATCTCTTTCAGTTTCAGCGCGCCTTCCATTGCGGAGGGCAGGTTGACGCCGCGGGCGAGGTAGAGCGCGTTGTTCTTCCGGTAGTACTTCTTGGCCAACGCGATCACGGACGGTTCGCGGTGGATGAGTTCGGCGGCTTGTTGCGGCGCGGCGAGCAACGCTTGTTTGAGGCGGCGCAACTCATCGGGTGACGCGGTGCCGCGAATCTCGGCGAAATAAATCGCCAACAACGTGATGGTGAGGCATTGGAGCGAGTAGGCTTTGGTGGAGGCGACGGCGATTTCGGGGCCGGCCTGGATGTAAGCCACACCGTGGCTTTCGCGGGCGATGGAACTGTCCACGACGTTGAGCACACCGATGATTTTCGCGCCTTTCTTTTTCATCGCGCGGACGGCTTCGAGGGAGTCGGCGGTCTCGCCGGATTGGCTGACAACGACGCAAAGCGTGTCGTCGAGCACGACGGGGTCGCGGACGCGGAGTTCGGCGGCGAGATCGGCTTCACACGGGATTTTGGCGAGCTTCTCGGTCACGAAGCGGCCGACCAACCCGGCATGATACGCCGTGCCGCAGGCGACGAAGACGACTTTGTGGAGTTTCCGGATTTCCTCGGCGGTCAGGCCGATGTGCTCAAAGGTGATTGATTGATCCACGCCGCGCAGGCGGCCAGCGAGACAGGCGCGCATGGCGTCCGGTTGTTCGTAGATTTCTTTGTGCATGAATTTCTTGTGGCCGCCTTTTTCGGCAGCGTCGGCGGGCCACGGAATCTGATAGATGGAACGCTTGATCGGCCGGAGATCGAGGTCGGTGATTTCGATTTTGTCGCGGGTGATCCGGCAAAGTTCATCGTCGTCAATGACATAGACCTTGTCGGTTTCCTTGCGGACGGCGCCCATGTCGGAGGCGATGTGGTTTTCGCCTTGGCCGACGCCGACGACGAGCGGGGAGAACCGGCGCACGGCGATGAGTTCATCCGGACTGTCGGCGCTGATGATGCCGAAGGCGAACGCGCCGCTGAGTTCGCGGACGGCCTGCCGGACGGCTTCACGGAGATCGCCCCGGTCATATTTCTCGACGAGGTGCGCCATGACTTCGGTGTCGGTCTGGCTGACGAACTTATGGCCTGCGGCTTCCAGTTGTTGGCGGAGTTCCTGGTAGTTCTCGATGATGCCGTTGTGAACGACGGCGAGGCGACCGTTGCAGCTCAGGTGCGGGTGCGAATTGTGGATGGAAGGTTTGCCGTGGGTGGCCCACCGGGTGTGGCCGATGCCGCACGTGCCGGCCAGCGGTTGGTCGCGCAGCAGCTTCTGCATCTGATCGAGGTTGCCGACAACCTTGCGAACGTCGAGTTTGCCCCCAGCCAGGGTCGTGATGCCAGCCGAGTCGTAGCCGCGGTATTCCAGCCGCCGCAAGCCGGCAAAGATAATATCGGGCGCGTTTTTTTGTCCGATGTACCCGATGATGCCGCACATGCGCGTGTTCTCCTTGCTGGGGCACAACGAGTATAGGGGGCGTCTGCCGATTGTCAATTGACGGTTGCCGGCCCGCTGTCTAAAATGCTGGCTGATGAAGGCGATGACTTCCATGCGGGTGACGCCGAACAACGTGTTGGCGGTGATCATGGGGGGCGGCGCGGGCACGCGGCTGTTTCCCCTGACCAAGGAACGTTCCAAGCCCGCCGTGCCGATGGCCGGCAAGTACCGGTTGGTGGACGTGCCGATCAGCAACTGCCTCAATTCCGAGATGCGGCACATCTACGTGCTGACGCAGTTCAACTCCACGTCGTTGCACCGGCACATTCATCAGACCTACCGGTTCGACCGGTTCGCGCGCGGGTTTGTCGAGATCCTCGCGGCGCAACAGACGCCGGGCGGCGCGTTTTGGTACCAAGGCACGGCCGACGCGGTCCGGCAGAACCTGCGGTATTTCCTGCGCGACGAATACGATTACGTCATCATCCTGTCGGGCGACCAGCTTTACCGGATGGACTTCCGCAACGTGCTCCAGCAGCACATTGATCATGAAGCCGACCTCACGATCTGCGCGCTCCCGGTGCCCCGCGCGCAAGCCTCGTCGCTCGGCATTCTCCAGGTCAACGATGAGCAGCAGGTCGTCCGGTTCGTCGAGAAGCCCAAGGAACCGGCGGTGCTCCAGGAACTCAAGCTCGACGCGTCGCTGCGGGCCGCGCTGGGCGTCAGTTCCGGCGAGGACCAGTTTCTGGCGTCGATGGGCATCTACGTGTTCAACCGCGAAATCCTCCGCAAGGTGCTGGACAACGACCAGACCGATTTCGGCAAGCACATCATCCCGGACGCGATTCATCGCTACCGGGTTTCGGGCTACATTTTCCAAGGCTACTGGGAGGATGTCGGGACGATCCGCAGTTTCTTCGAGGCCAACCTCGCGTTGTGCTCGACCAAACCGCAGTTCAATCTGTTTGACCGGCACGCGCCCGTGTACACCCACGCCCGCTTCCTGCCGGCCTCGAAGCTGCTCGACGCGCAGATCAAGAACTCGCTGATTGCCGACGGTTGCATCATCCTCAAATCCACCGTCGAGCATTCCATCGTCGGCGTCCGCTCGTTTATCGGCAACGACTGCGTCATCCGCAACGCGATCATCATGGGCTGCGACTACTACGAGAGCAGTCACCAGGTGCAAGAGGAGGACGCGATGGGCATCCCGCACATGAGCATCGGCCACCGTTGCCGGATCGAACAGGCGATCATTGATAAGAACGCCCACATCGGTGACAACGTCGTCATCACCGACAAAACCGGCCAGGCCGACTTCGATGGTCCTAACTACTACATCCGCGACGGCATCACCATCATCCCCAAGAACGCCGTCATCGGTGCCGGGACGAAGATTTAACCGGCGCTGGGTGATTGAGCGGTCGTTGGCGCGGGCGGCGCGCTTGCGCCGGCTGGTCCGCGACTACGAGCGACTGGCGGCGACACTGGCTCGCCTTTGTCATCCTGATGCTCAAATCCCTGTTTGCCAAAAGTGCATGACAGGCTCTAGAATTACTGGTGGAACTTTTGTAGTTGGTGTCGTTTGATGAAATCAACTGCGCGAACATGAGTGCTTGGAAAATTGCCCTCTACTCAGCGTTAATCCTTTCAGCACTCTGGCTTCTCTCACCGTCCCGTTCTGAACAAGCTCCGGAACCCGGCGTCGTGGAGATCACGTACCTCGGCGGCGGGCCGATTTCCGGTGAACTCGGCGACGCGATCCGGGCGTTCGAGGAGGAAAGTCGACAAGCCCACGCGAAGGATCCGTCCAAACCCATTTACCGGGTGGTCAGCGGCCAGAGCGCGTCGCGGGGTCAGACCGAAGATCCAACGCGGTTTCTCGTCGGCCTGGCCGGGGGAATGCCGCCGGATGTGATTCGATTCGACCGGTACGCGGTGACGGAATGGGCGGCCCGTGGCGCGTTTCTCGATCTCTCCGAATTTCTCAAGCACGACCCGGAGGTGAAACCGGAAGACTACTTCGATTCGTGCTGGAACGAAGTGGTTTATCACGGCGGCGTGTACGGCATCCCGGAAAAGGTGGATAACCGGGCGCTGTTCTACAACGTTGATCTGCTCAAGCGGGCCGGTTACTCCGCGCCGCCGAAGACGTGGGAGGAGTTGGAGCAGATGGCGGTCAAACTCACTGAGCGCGACCGCCGGGGCAATATCAGTCGCATCGGGTTCGCGCCGAACTACGGCAACTCGTGGCTCTATCTCTACGGGTGGATGAACGGCGCGCAGTTCATGAGTCCCGACGGCCGGACCTGCACGCTCAACGAACCGCGGGTGGTTGGGGCGTTGACGTGGATGACGAAGGTGTACGACGAACTGGGTGGCGCGCCCAACGTAAAGGCGTTTGAGTCCGGTTTTCAAGGCGGCGATCTTGATCCGTTCATTCAGGGCAAGGTCGTGATGAAGATTGACGGGTTCTGGCAGATCACCGACACGCTCGCGCAGTACGGGCGCGACCTGAATTGGGCCGTGGCGCGGCCGCCGATTCCGGCGCACAGGCTCGCCCGCGGCAGCACGACGTGCACGTGGGTGGGCGGTTGGTGTCACGCGATTCCGTCCACGGCGCGTCACAAACAGGCGGCGTGGGAACTCATTCGGTTTCTGTCGAGCAAACGATGCGCGGAGATCATGAACGAGAGTCTCCGGTTGACGATGCTCAGTCAGGGCCGGGTGTTTGTGCCGACACAGAACGCGAACAAGAAGATCAACCAGTGGCTCTTCGAGAAGTACGTGTACAACAACCCGCAGATGGACCGGAAAGTGGCGGCGGCCGTGGAGACCTTCAATCAGTTACTGGGAGGCCAGCCGTACCGGCCCGTGACGCCGGTGGGACAATTGTTGTGGAATCAACAGATCAGCGCCACCGACAACGCCCTCTTCCACAAGCTGACGCCGAAGGAGGCGCTCGACCGCGCGACGATGGTCGTCCAGCGCGATCTCAACCGGCTGCTCAACCCGCCCCAGGGCAAAGTGGTGCCGTGGCGCGCGTTCTTTGTGCTGTACGTGGTGCTGCTCTTTGCCGCAGCGGTGGGAGTGTATTACTGGGACACGAACGAGAAGTTCCGGCAACTCTTTGGCAAGAAGCTCGCGCGCCATGGCGGCCAGATCGAAGGCGTGCAAAGCAGTTATTTCCGGTCGCAATGGTACGGCGGATGGATTTGCGCGTTGCCGTGGATTGTCGGGTTCATCGTCTTTACCGGCGGGCCGATTCTGTTTTCCATCGTCATCAGCTTTTGCGATTACGACATTCTGAACCCGGCCCGCTTCATTGGGTTGAGCAACTACATCTGGGCGTTCACGAAGGACGCGTTGTTCTGGAAATCCGTGTGGAACACGCTGTACATGGTGATCGGCATCCCGCTGGGAATGGCGCTGAGCTTGGGGATCGCGCTGTTGCTGAATTTGAAGGTGCGCGGCATTGCGGTGTGGCGGACGTTTTTCTATTTGCCATCCATCGTACCGGCGGTGGCGTCGAGCATTTTGTGGATTTGGATTTTCAATCCGAGCACCGGCCTGTTGAACAACGCGCTCATGTCCATCGGCATCCACGGGCCAAACTGGTTGCAGGACGAGCACACGAGCAAGCCCGCGTTGATTCTCATGGGCCTGTGGGGCGCCGGCGGCGGAATGATCATCTGGTTGGCCGGGTTGAAAGGCATCAGCGAAAGCTACTACGAAGCTGCGGCGCTCGACGGCGCGAACACGTGGCAACAGTTCTGCAACATCACGCTGCCGTTGCTCTCGCCGTACATCTTTTTCAATCTGATCATGGGCTTGATCGGCACGTTCCAGATTTTCACACAGGCGTTCATCATGACCCAGGGCGGGCCGGTGGATTCGACGCTGTTTTACGCCTACCACCTGTTTAATAACGCGTTCCGGTATTTGCACATGGGGTACGCCGCGGCGATGGCGTGGGTGCTGTTTGTCGTTGTCTTCGGCCTGACGATCGTGCAGATGAAACTTTCCCAACGCTGGGTGCACTACGAGGAAGGATGAGCACCGAGGTCAAACAACACAGCACCGCTTACTACCGGCTGATGGAGTTCAGCCGGCATGTCTGGATTTACGTGCTGCTCATCGGCGGCTCGGCAATTTTCGTGTGGCCGTTCCTGTGGATGGCGACCACCTCCGTGAAAACCGACCGCGAATTGTTCGGCGAGCAGATTCGCTTGATGCCCCAGACACCGCATCCGGAAATCCGGTCGCCCTATATGGACACGCACTATTTCGATTCCGTCCACGGCGAACGGATGAACGAATTGCTGCCCGCGCTGGAGAAACAGGTGGCCGGTTATCCCGGCGTTAAAGATGTCCGGGTGGTGGCCCGCGGCATTTATCAGAAGCTGCTCAACACCCTGCCGGCTGATCAAATGCGCGTCGCCGCCATCAACCGGGTGGATGCCGCAATGGTGAAGGAAGTCGTCGGCCAGGTGCGGCGGGCTTTGCTGGTGGGGCGTTTTCTGGCGCGCTCCTATGATTTGCAGGAAGATCAACTCGTCGCGCCCGACCACGTGGCGACCACGTGGAAGACAGACGACAGCCAATTGGTGCAGATCGCCAACGACCGTGAGCCGTACGCCGAGTGGCATTACGACTTTTCGCATCGCGACAAGGTCACGCTGACGCAGACGTTCACCACCAGTTTTCCCATCACGCGCCTTTACCGGCTGCAATTGTTCCTGCGCAACGACGACACCTGGCACGAACTGACCGCCTACGTCGAGAAACTCGGCGTGCTCTACAAAGCCGAACGCGCCTACGATCTGGCCGACTTCAATAACTGGAGCGTCGTCACTTGGCAGGAGCCGGGCCCCGACGATAAGACCAACAAGATCCGCAATTGGATTCTCCTCCACGAAGTCGCCTGTGGCCCGCAGTACGTCAGCGACCCGCATCAGATCAAAGTCACCATCGAACTCCATCGCAACAGCCAAGCCGGCGCGTGGTGGGCCAAGATCCGCCGCAACTACCGGCTCGCGCTCGAACACATCCCGTTCTGGCGGTACGTTGCCACCAGCATCTTCCTCGTGATCCTGAATCTGGTCGGCACGCTTTTCAGTTGCTCGCTTGTTGCGTACAGCTTCGCGCGGTTGCAATGGCCGGGGCGGGACTTCTGTTTTGCGTTGATGCTGGCGACGATGATGATTCCCGGTCAAGTCACGATGATTCCGTACTTCCTCATTGTTCGTTCGCTCGGCTGGTACAACACGCTCTATCCGTTGTGGGTCGGCAGCTTTTTTGCCGGGGCATTCAACGTCTTTCTCTTCCGGCAATTCCTCCGTGGCATCCCGCGCGACCTTGAAGACGCCGCCAAGATTGATGGCTGCGGTTTCTGGCGGGTCTATTGGTACGTCATGTTGCCGCTAGTCAAACCAACCTTGGCCGCCATCGCCATCTTCACATTCATGGGCGCGTGGAACGACTTCATGGGTCCGTTGATCTACATCACCGACCAACGCCTCTATCCGCTGTCGCTCGGCCTCTACGCCTTCAACGTCGAAGCCGGCGGCAGCATGAGCATGATGATGGCCGGCAGTCTCCTCATGACCGTCCCCGTCATCGTCATCTTCTTCTTCGCCCAGAAGTATTTCATCCAGGGAGTCACGTTGACCGGGATGAAGGGTTGACCATCCACAGGCGAATCAAATTGACAGCCTCGCGCGAAATCCGTTAAACAAAAACCTCGGCGGCGTATGAACATTCGAGTCAAATCCGGAACGGCGGAACGGCGGAACGGCGGAACGGCGGAACGGCGGAACGGCGGAACCCCGCCTTGCGGCGGGGCAAGCGCCGGAACGTGGCACACCCGGTAATCTAGCCGGCAGCTCTCTCTCCTCTTTCAGGTCGGGCTCGGCACGTCTCGTGGCACCGGCCGCTTCGGTTTTCATTCCGGCGGCGGCTGCAACCATTCCCGGACGTTCCGCCGCCATTCCGGGGCGTCCGGCAACGGTGACGGTGCGTGCCGGAAGCTTGGCCGGACGTCCGGGCGCCTCGCGCGGACGTGCGGGAACCACTCCCAGACGTCCGGCAGCGGTTCCGGCGCACCCGGAAGTCATTCCCGGACGTCCCCCAACAATTCCGGCGCGCGCAGAACCCATTCCCGGACGTACAGAAACCGTTCCCGGACGCGCTGGAACCATTCCGTCACCCCCATTTGCCACCTTGGCGGCATCTTCAATGCCTTGAAAACACGCGCTTTACATGAAAATCCTGCACTGGGGCGATGGTTCGGTCTGGGGCGACCCGAATTTGCGTTGGGGCAACCCCAGTTACCGGCTCGAACCGGGCGATCCGGGCTATGTCCCGTGGCCGCCCACCACCCAAACCAAACCAAAACGAAGGAGGAGTAACATGCGAAGAAATCCATGGTGGCCCGTCCGCGTGGGCGATCAGGTCACCTGCCTGGGCAACTTCCGCACGAAGTTGCCGGGCTACGCCACGCCCCTCGGCTTGGCGGCGGGCGTCGTCACCGCCGCCGTGGCCGACTGTGACTGGCTGATCTACGTGCTCAGTGAATGGCTGCCGACGGTGCGCACCTTTTCCGAAGCGTGCACCAACGCGACGATCGACGCCCAGAGCGGCGACGGGACCACCGTGCTGAGTTTGCCGACGTTCACGCCGCCGGCCGGCGGCACGCCGGTCGATACCGGGGCGCTGAATCGGGTCTTTGATCTGGTGCAGACGATCAAGGATAGCGCCGGCTACACCGAGGCCATCGGCCAGGACCTCGGCATCATCGGCTCGGAGAAAGGCGCGCCGGACTTCACCACGTTCGGCCCCGTGCTCAAGATCACCCGCGCCCCGGCCGGCGTCACCGTCGGCTGGGACTGGCAGGCCAAACGCGACTTCCTCGACATGATCGAGTTGCAGGTCGACCGGGGCAACGGCTGGGAGTTGTTGGCGTTCGACACCACGCCCGGCTACAACGACACCGCCCCGATCCCGGCCACGCCGACCAAATGGAAATACCGCGGCATCTACCGGGTGGGCGACCAACGCGTCGGCCAATGGAGCGCCGAAGTCAGCGTCAACGTCGGCGGCTAGCCAGCGGGCGGGCGATTCAGCAGGGAGGGCGCGGCGCAAGCCGCGCCCTCCCGCTTTCAGCCAGCTTTATTCATGAAAGCCACAATTTCAAACCGCACTGTGGCGGCGGTCTGTGACCGCCGATGCCGGTATCCTGATCCGCTACGTCCGTCGCTGCGTTCTTGGCGCCTGAGCGTGTGAAAGATTAGGGATGGACAGGTAGATCGTGACCCCTTGGGTAGCGGGGGAAGTATTGGCCGTG
>JBBISF010000070.1:0-12970 GCA_037441425.1 Verrucomicrobiia bacterium | reverse complement strand
AATAGGTGCCTTTCGGGTCTTTCTCGAAGCAGAGGCGGAGATGCCGGATGGCTTCAACGGGGTCGCGCAACAACGCGTACGCGCAGGCCACATTGTAGTTGAGTTCGGGGTTATCCGGCTCGGCGTCGAGGGCGACTTGGATGCGCTGGGTTGCCTCGCGCAACTTCAGGCGGTCGTGGGTCAGTTGGCCGAGTCTGGCGAGGGCCACGCCCCAGAGACCGTTCAGCCGTTGTGATTTGGTGTAGGCCGCCACTTTGGCGGCTTGCTCCAGATAATGGGTTGCTTGCTCGTATTCGGCGGGTCTTTTATCGCGGTCGGTTTCGTACCCGGCCATCGAGATCAAACACGCCCCAAGCTGCAACTGGAGTTCGGCCGTTTCGCCGGTAAACCGCGCGGCCTGCAACCCTTTTTCATAGATCCCTTGCGCTTCCTTCAGCACGTCAATCCGACCGGCGGAAGCGGCGGCAAGCGTGTCGGCCCGGCTGGCGAGATAGTTGCCCCAGGTTTCAAAGACCTTGGCATCGGGGTGGGGACACTTGGCGGCAGCGGCAAACTGGTCGCGGGTGCGCTGGATCCGCGCCAACCGGTCGGCCCGATTGGTTGCCAGCGTTTCCGATTGCGCCAAACAATTAGCCCACAGGGTGTGCGCCGGGGTGAAATCCGGCAACACCTCTGTCACCGCCCGGTATTTGGCAATGGCTTGATCAAGGTCACGGGCGCGCGTGGCGTCATCCTCGGCCGCCGCCGCTTTATTGGCGAGCTCGTTGCCGTCGAAAAAGAGCGCCCGGGCGCGGTTCTCCGGCGTATCCAGTTTGGCGGAAGTGGCCCCGGTGGGCTTCGCTCCATAGCTGTTCATGAACGCCTGGAACTCTTGGGTGTGGCTGAGGGCTTCAAGATCGGAATCGGTCCGCGCCATTTTCGCATAACCACCACTCGGATCATTCTCGATGCAGGCGCGCAATTGCCGCATCGCATTGGAGAACTCACCCAAGGCCGCGTAGGTGCAGGCCAGATTGTAATGCAACACCAGCGCGGCCAGATTTTTGTCGTTCGGGACTTTCTTCAAGCCGACCTGCATGCGTTGCACGCCCTGCCAGAGCAGATTGGTGTCGCTGTTGTGCTGGCCGAGCTTCAACAACGCCAATCCCCATGTCGCGTACAATCCGGCCGATTGCGCGCTCGTTTTGCGTTGGGTGGCGGACTCAAACCGGGTGTTGGCCTCCTCGAACAACGCGCGCCGCTCGTCCGGATCCGGGCTGTAGAGAACCAACTGCACCAGACATTGACCGACCAGCCCTTCAAATCTGGCCAACTCGTCCTCGTTGCGCGCCCGCTTCAACCCTTTCATCAGTGCCTGCCGCGCTTCGGTAAGAATGCTGTAGCGCGCCGCGGGTGACTGGGCGATGGCGTTCACCCGCGCCAACAACAACGACCCCCAATCGTCGAACACCTGGGGGGCCGCGTCCGGACAATCCGCGGCGTACGCAAATCGTGTCCGCGCTTCCTCGATGGCCTTCAGAAACTGGTCGCGGTCGGTGGTGCGATTCGCAAACGCGACCAGCGCCAACGCCCAGCCGTGATCGGCCGGGCAGTAATTCTTATCCACCTCCAACGCCGCCTGGAAATTTTGGATGGCTTTCTGCAACAATTCCATGGCGGGACCAACGTCCGCCGTCTGCACGCTTTGTTGGAGATATTGCTTGCCGGTCTCGTAAATTTCCTTGGCCGGTGAAAACATGTGATTCGTTGCGGTTTGGGCCCCGGCGGTCACGGCCAAGGCCAGCACCCCGACACTCACCCAGGGCCACTGGCAACGCGGCAACTTCCAAGTCATGGCCGGATATTACGGGCTTTTGCGCGGCAACGCAACCCGGCGGTCTGGTGTTGGCAAACGCCGGTTGTCGGGAGCACGCTCAATTTGATCACGCGGTTTTCCCAATGGAGATCAAACCATGAAACGATCGGAAATTAACCGGCTGATTGAAGAAACCAAGGCGTTGCAACACCAGCATCACATCCAGCTCCCGCCGTTCGCTTATTGGCGCCCGACTGACTGGAAGAAGAAAGGCCCGGAGTGCGACGAGATCCGCCAATGCCATCTTGGCCTCACCGTTTTTACGGTGCGCAACGGTGCACCGCGGGATCAAGGCCTACAGCGACAAGACGTACTGTGAGAAAATCCTGATCGTGCAAGAAAACCAACGTACGCGGATGCGATTTGAGTGATCGGTGTTTTTAGTTTTACAGCCCCGGAAGAGGCGTCTATCATGCGCCGGTCTTGCCGGGATGAAGCGTGATTACAGATGCCGACTGAAGCGCCAGCTTGCACTCGCAGCAGCTTGGAGTTGCGGTTGCATGCAGTTGGTCTGCGCCCAAAGCAACCCTTTCCCGTCGAGCCCCAATATCAATCTTCAGTTAGGTCCGTTTTACGCGCGTTCTACCGTCGGGTTCGGAACGTCGGTCACCTATACGGATAACGTTGATCTTAAGGAGCATCACCCGAAATCGGACACCTTGGTTGATTTCGGTCCAACGATCGCAATGGATGTGGGATTGAATCAAGGGGCCGGTCCCACGGTGCGCCTGCCGGGTGGCGAGGAGTTTAGTGTGCGCCTCAATTTGAATGTTGGAACGACTTATTCGGTAAGAAGCGGGCTGGTGCAAACCTATGGCGCCCCCATCTCGGCCAACGCAACGATTCCGCTCTACATCCACTACCTGGGCTGGACCGTCGCGCTCTCGGACAACTTCAATAGCACGCGCCGGACGCTCGATACCACCTTCGGTTTTGGAACGCGGGATATCCCAGTCTATGACAATGATGCGACGCTCTCGGCGTACCAAAGCTTCGGCCGCATCACCCTGACGCTGGCCGCCGTCCGGTCCGACCAAATCGTTCAGGACCATCAGTTCGGCGATCAACAATACACACGGTATTCATTCTCCATGACGCCGTCGTATGCCATCAACGAAACCCTTTCGGCTTTCTGGGCTAATTCCTATAACATCACGAAAGTCAACACGTCGAACGGGCAAAATTCGCAGAGCTGGTCGAGTAGCGTGGGGGTGAACGGTTTGATTACCCGTCAGATTTCCGGGTCCGTCAGCGTCGGTTACACCCACAACACCACGGAGGGCACCAACGGCGCGCCCGCCAGTGTCAACGACGGAATCAACAACGCCATTAATCTCAACTACGCCAATCCGCTCCGACCCGAGACCAGCTACTCATTGTCGTTCTTTCACAATCTTGATGTGCCCACCGGGCTGGTCGGCAGCAGTGTGACGGAGGCGTACGGCGCCAATTTTGTTATCTCCCACCAACTCAGCCCCTTGCTCACGCTCGCGCCGCGTGTCAGTTGGATCCACCAGAACAGCCTGCAGTCGGTGGCCCCCGCCGAAACGGTTGACATCATCACCGTGGGGTTGGGGTTTACCCGCCAGTTCTCCAGCCATCTCTCCGCGAGCCTCCAGTACAATTATCAAACGAGGAATTCCAACATCAACGGGCAGAGTTACGAGGAAAACCGGGTTAGTATTTCGGCCAACTATACCTTCTAGCGCTCCTTGTCGATTGAATACCCGGCGGGTATGTTGGTCTAAGCACAGGACGAAGAAAGGAGTATCGACAATGAAACCATTCACAGTTGGCGTAACCCTGTTAGCGGCGGGCTTGATCTTGGCCGGCTGTCAAACGTATGACGGTGAATATGATCGCACCGCCACCGGTGCCCTTGGCGGTGGCGCGCTCGGCGCGGGCGCGGGCGCCATTATTGGCAGTCAATCGGGCCATGCCGGGGAAGGGGCGTTGATCGGCGGCGCGCTCGGCGCGCTGACCGGTGGCATTATCGGCCACGCGATGGATCAACAGCAGCGCGAAACACTGGCGCGCAGCAATCCCCAAACGCTTCAGCGGGTTGACCAAGGCGCGCCGCTGGGTTTGGCCGATATTAAAGCGTTGGCCAAGGCCGGCGTCAGCGACGAAGTCATTATCAGCCAGATTCGCCAGTCGCACACAGCGTACCGGTTGAGCACGGCGGAGATTCTCGATCTCAAAGATTCCGGCGTGAGCGAGAAGGTGATTGATTTCATGATCAACACCCCGAGCCTCTATCCGCCTCCGCCGCCGGGCCGGTATTGACGGCCCGAAAATGCCGGTTTGCTTCCTGCGAGTTTCTCTCCTACAGTGGAAGGCGCGTGGAGAAGTGCAACTCAAGAGGTACGCGATGAACAAGGCGTTACTGTTGACGAAAACCAAACCGGAATTGCTCGAAACAGCGCGGCGGCTCGGCTTGCGGGGAATTTCCACCCTGCGCAAACCGGAATTGGCGGACCGGATTTACGAGGCGCAACTGACTCGGACCGGCCCCAAACCGAAACAACCAATGGGCGTCGCGGCCGTGGCTCGCAAGATGGCCGCCGTGGTGAAACGGCGCGCCGTCCGTCGGCGTGAATCACCGGCGGCGGAGCCGGTCGCAGTCGCGACGCACAAATTTGAAGTCACGCCGCCAGTCGCCAAACAAACCACGCCCGAACCGCGCACAGAATTGCCGGAATCCTACGGCACGGGGCGGTTATTTCTCGCGGCCCGCGATCCGCGCTGGTTGTACGCGTACTGGGATTTGAGCGGCGCACAGATGGACAATTACCGGAAGCAGGCGGCCGATGGCCGGTTGATTCTGCGCGTGTTCGAGAAGAACCATACGAAACCGGCTCAGGAGATCACCCTTACGCCCGACGCCCGCAACTGGTACATCAACGTCCACAAACCGGCCGCGACTTTCGCCGCCCAACTCGGTTATCACCGGCGCGGCGGCGGTTTTCACGTGATCAATCAATCCGGTGAGGCCACCACACCGGCTGAGGGCGTATCCGCCGAGCAGACGGCGCAGTTCGCGACCATCCCGTTGCACTTGAGTTTCCGTGACCTCGCGGCCTTGCTGCACGAACACAACGAAGACGGCGCGCAACTCGCCTTCACGCTCCGGCGGTTGCAGGCGGAAGGGTATCATTTGCCGTTCCAGGTGGAACGCGAAGTGGCCTCATGGAGCGTCGAACAGAAAACCGCGATGCACCGCGCCATCGGCGGCGAAGCGCTGCCGCGCCGCCGCGCCAGCTCGGAGGAAGTCGGCGAGTTGCTCCGCCGACAATTGCGGGAGCAGGTCAGCTCCGCGATGTTCAGCGGCAGCTTATCCAGCGGGTTCAGTCCCGGCGCCAGTTGGTATGCCGCGCCCGGCAAGGGTTTCTGGTTCGCCGTCAACGCCGAGTTGATCATCTATGGCGCGACCGAACCGGACGCGAAAGTCACCGTGGATGGACGGCCGATTCAGTTACGGCCCGACGGCACCTTTACTTTTCACTACGTGCTGCCCGATGGTCAATACCGGCTGCCCATCGTGGCGGTGTCCCGCGCGGGCGACGACCAGCGCGCGGCGACATTGCACTTTGAACGAACTACGGAGTTGCGGGGCGAAGTCGGCCGGGTGCAACAGCCGGCGCATCTGAAGGCGCCGGCGGCCGCCTGACAGGCCGCGCATGTCCCAAGGTTACCTCGCGCTGATCCTGCACGCGCACCTGCCGTTTGTGCGCCACCCGGAGCACGAGGATTTCCTCGAAGAAGACTGGCTCTTCGAAGCCATCACCGAAACCTACATCCCGTTGCTCTGGATGTTGGACGGATTGGTGCACGATGGCGTCGAGTTCCGGCTGACGATGTCGCTGACGCCGACGTTGTGTTCAATGTTGCTCGATCCGCTCCTGCAGGAACGCTACGTCCGGCACATCGGGCGGTTGATCACGCTCACCGAAAAGGAACTCGACCGCACCCGGTGGGACGGCGCGCTGCACGAAGTCGCGCGGTTTTATCACGACCGGCTGCACGCGGCCCGCGGCACGTTCTGCGATGGCTACGGACGCAACCTCGTCGGTGCGTTCCGCAAGTTTCAGGAACTCGGCAAACTCGAAATCATCACCTGCGCGGCGACGCACGGCTTTCTGCCGCTGATGCAGGAGCACCCGGAATCCATCCGCGCTCAAATTCTCGTCGCCCGCGATCATTACCGGCAATGTTTCGGACGCGACCCGCGCGGCATCTGGTTGCCGGAATGCGCCTACGTGCCGGGCGTGGAGCAATTTCTTCAGGAAGCGGAAATCCGCTGGTTTGTGATGGACACGCATGGATTGCTCTTCGGCCACCCGGCGCCGCGCTACGGCGTGTACGCGCCCGGGTTCACGCCCGCCGGGGTGGCGGCGTTTGGGCGCGACCTGGAATCGTCCCGGCAGGTGTGGAGCGCGCAGGCCGGTTATCCCGGCGACCACGATTACCGGGATTTCTATCGCGACATCGGGTTTGATCTGGATTTTGATTACATCAAGCCGTTCATTCACCCGGATGGGATCCGGTGTTTTACCGGCATCAAGTATCACCGCATCACCGGGCCGTCGTCGCACAAGGAGTTGTACCGGCGCGGGGCGGCGTTGGAGAAGGCGGCGCAACACGCCGGCAACTTCATGTTTAACCGGGAAAAACAAATCGAGCATCTGCACGGCGTGATGCAGCGCGACCCGCTCGTCGTCGCGCCGTACGACGCGGAGTTATTCGGGCACTGGTGGTTTGAGGGGCCGGATTTCCTGAATTACCTCATTCGCAAAGTGGCGTACGACCAGCAGGTGTTCAAACTGACGACGCCTACCGAATACCTGCAGATGTTTCCGACGCAACAGGTGTTACAGCCGTGCGCGTCGAGTTGGGGCAGCAACGGTTATTGGGGAGTCTGGCTGGAGGGCAGCAACGGGTGGATTTATCCGCATCTGCATGTCGCCGCCGAACGCATGACCGAACTGGCCCGGCAATTCCCGAACGTGGTCGGCTTGAAGCAGCGGGCGCTGCAACAGGCCGCGCGGGAATTACTCCTCGCGCAGGCGAGTGATTGGGCGTTCATCATGAAGACCGGCACCACGGTGCAATACGCCGTGAAACGCACGCAGGATCATCTCCTGCGGTTCACCCGTTTGTATGAGATGCTCAAAAGCGACCAAGTTGACGAACGATGGCTGGCGGACATCGAGTGGCGCGACAACATCTTCCCGCACGTCAACTACCGGCATTACGCGTAACACAAAGGAGACAAGATGAAAACAATCATGGCGGCGGCTTCGGCAACTTTGTTGTGTGCGAGTGCGCAAGCGGCGTTGCACACGGAGACGGTGAGGTACAAGGACGGCGATGTCGTGTTGAAGGGGTATCTGGTTTGCGACGACGCGGTGACGGGCAAACGGTCGGGTGTGCTGGTGGTGCCGGAGTGGTGGGGACTGAACGATTACGCGAAGCACCGGGCCGAGCAGGTGGCGCAGTTGGGGTACGTGGCATTCGCCGCAGACATGTACGGCGACGGGTTCACCACCACGTCGCCGGAGGAAGCTGGGAAGCACGCCGGCGCGCTCAAAAACAACCGCCCGGCCCTGCGCGTTCGGATTCGGGCCGCGCTCGATGAACTGCGGAAGCATCCGCAGGTTGATCCGCGCCGGATCGCGGCGATTGGCTATTGTTTTGGCGGGACGACGGTGCTGGAATTGGCGCGGAGCGGCGCGGACATTGCCGGCGTGGTCAGTTTTCACGGCGGACTGGATTCGCCGACGCCCGTCGACGGCAAGAACATCACATGCAAGGTGCTCGTTTGTCATGGCGCGGACGATCCGTTTTCATCGCCCGCCGACATCGCAGCGTTTCAGGATGAGTTGCGCAAAGGCGGGGTGGATTGGCAGATGATCTATTACGGCGGCGCGGTCCATAGCTTCACCAATCCGCGGGCCGGTAATGATCCATCCAAAGGCGTCGCCTACAATGCGCGGGCCGACCGCCGGTCGTGGGCCGCGATGCAACAGTTCTTGGCGGAGGTCTTCAGGTCGCAGCCGTGACTTGGGTCAGGGCTGCGTGCAGGGTGTCCATCGTGACCGGTTTGCTGATGACCAGATCCACTTCGGCCGGTTTTTCGTCGGCGGCTTCCATCATGGAACCGAAGCCGGTGAGCATAATGATCGGCAAGGCCGGTTGCACGGACTTGATGGCTGCGGCGGCCTGGTCGCCGCTCATGCCGGGCATGGCCCGATCCATGAACACGACGTCGAACTGACCGCTTCGGAATTTCTCCAGTCCCGCCCGGCCATTCTCGGCGGCCTCCACGATGTGGCCGGCCACTTGCAGGTATTCGGTCACGACGCGGCGCATCTGAACATCGTCATCCACAACGAGCACGCGAAACTTCTGCGCCGGTGGCAACAGCGCGACCGGCGCGCGCGACCCCGCGGCCGGTACCGCCGGGCAAAATCGCAACTGAATGCGAAACGCCGTCCCCTGCCCCGGTTGGCTTTGGATATCCACCGTGCCGCCGTGGCGCTGAATGATCCCGTAAACCATGGCCAGCCCCAGCCCGGTGCCGTGATCGCCCTTGGTGGTGAAAAACGGTTCCAGACAACGGCGGCGCACTTCCGCCGTCATCCCGGTGCCCGTGTCGGCCACCTCCAAGACGGCGGATTCCTTTTCGCGGCGGGTCCGGATTGTGACCGTGCCACCTTGGGGCATGGCGTCCACGGCGTTGAAAATCAGATTGGCCAGCACTTCCCGCAGGTCGGCGGCGATGCCGGCCACGGGCGGAACGGGTTCGGTGTCAACCTGGACGGTCACCGGAACACTGTGCGCCTCGGTTTGGGCCTGCCATTTGGGTTGCGTCAACGAAACGGCGTCGCGCACCAGTTGGTTGAGGTCCACGGGCGCGAACGCCTCCGCCTTGTCGCGATGACGGTAAAACTCGCGGAGGCGGTTGACGATGGCGCCGGCATCCTGCGCGGCGGTGTTGATCATTTGGAGATAACGCCGGGTCTTGGCCTGATCGGCAAGGCTTTCCGGGCGGTTCAGCAGGAGTTCGCTGTAGCCGAGAATGGCAGCCAGCACATTGTTGAAATCGTGGGCGATGCCGCTGGCCATGGTGCCGAGCGCGTGGAGGCGCTCTTGTTGAATGACCTGTTGTTGGGCGGATTGCAGCGATTGGAGGGCTTCCTCCAACTGCCGTTTGCTCTCCTGCAGTTCGGCTTCGGCTTGTTTGCGGACCGTAATGTCCTCGACCGTCGCCACCCGGCCCCGGGGCTGGCCGTCTTCCGTGACCATGCGCGATGAACGCAAATGGACCCACCGCTCACCTTGCCGGTCCCCCCGCAACCGAAACTCGCTGGTGTGCTCGCCAGCCGCCGCCACCGCCGCCGCCCATTCACGGCGGACCCGTTCGGCTTCCGCCGGATGCACCGCCTGCAACCAGTCATCGCCCAGGTTCTGCCGCAACGAACCCCCAAACAGGTCCCGGCAACGGGCGTTGCTGTACACCCAGCGTCCTTCCGCGTCGGCCATCAAGATGCCCAACGGCGAGGACGCGCTCAGCGACCGGAACAACATCTCACTCTCGCGCAACGCCGCGGTGACTTGCCGCCGTTCGGTTTCGTCATACAACATCCCCATCACGCACGGTTGATAGCCGACCTCGATCACCTCGAAATAAGCCACGATCTCGCGCCGCTCGCCTTTCCGGTTGCGCATCGTAACTTCCTGGCCGGAGACCACGCCACGCTCCTGAAGTGTGCGGAACAACGCGGTGCGCGCCGCCGCGTCGGCCCACAGTCCCAAGTCCAAGGCCGTGCGGCCAATCACATCCTCGCGCTGGTAGCCAGTCATCCGCAGGAAACTCTCGTTCACATCGAAGAACTTTCCGGTGGCCGGTTCGGTGAGGCCGGACGCAATCGGGTTGTCATGAAAGAGTTTGGCAAAACGCTCCTCCGATTGGCGCCGCGCATCCTCGGCCCGTTTCCGCTGCGTCACGTCCTGTTTGATGGCGATAAAGTGGGTGATCTGGCCCGCCGCATCCTGGAGGGGCGTGATGGTCATCTCCTCGGTGTAGCGCGAACCGTCCTTGCGGCGATTGACGACTTCGTCCTGCCACACCTGACCACTGGTGATCTGCTGCCACATCTGTTGGTAGAACCGGTCGTCGTGCGCCCCGGATTTCAGCACCCGCGGGGTCTGGCCGATGGCCTCCTCGGCGCTGTAGCCGGTCAACCGGGTAAAGGCCGGGTTCACCCAGCGAATCACGCCATCGCGATCCGTGATGACAATCCCGTTGGCGGCGGCCGCCACGGCGGTGCTGAGCAGGCGCAATTTCTGTTCGGCTGCGCGCCGCTCGGTGATGTCCCGGGAATGAATCACCATGCCACGCACGCGCGGGTCGAACAACAGATTCTTGCCAATCCCCTCAAAATGGCGCCAGCCGCCGTCCTTGTGGCGGAACCGAAACTCCACCCGCTCGACGTGATCGGGGATGAGCATACTTTTGACGACCAACTTCAAGGCCATGGCCCGATCATCCGGGTGCAGCAACTCAAACGCGTTGCACCCCACCAGTTCCTGCGGGGTATACCCCAACGCCCGTTCAACCGACGGACTCTCGTAGCGAATCATGCCGTCCGAACTGAAAATCGTGATGATGTCGGTCGTGTGTTCAATCAAGAGCCGATAGATCTCGGCGTCCGGCTCATTGACCGCCAGCGCCTCGGTTGCGGTTTGCGGCTGGTTCACAGAATTGTTCACAGTGCAGTCCCTGTGCCACAGGCGGGTGGGAAATCATGAGAAAAGATTTCGCTTCCGTTCCGCAATTTCGCTAATGTCGCGGCGGGATGTGGCTGCTGTACACAATTATTTACACGCTCGGTTTCGTGCTGCTGAGCCCGGTTTTCCTCTACAAAATGTGGAAGCGCGGGAAATACCGGGACAACTTCTTCCAGCGGTTCGGCCGGTACGCCCCCGCATTGCGCCAGCGGCTCGCCGAGAAAAAGGAACGCCGCTGCTGGATTCAGGCGGTCAGCGTCGGCGAAGTGAATCTGGCGCTCCCGCTGATTCGGACGCTGCACCAGCGCTTGCCGGCCGTGCGCCTCATTCTGACCACCACCACTTCCACCGGCTACGCGCTCGCCCAAGAACGCCTGCCGGTTGGCGTGGAACTGCTTTATTTCCCGCAGGATTTCCCGTGGACCGTGCGCCGCGCCTACGACCTGATTCAGCCGGACCTGATCGTCCTGATGGAATCCGAAGTCTGGCCCAACCACATCTGGACCGGCGCGCGTCGGGGCGTCCCGCTGTTCTTGGTCAACGCCCGGATGTCGCCGCGTTCCGTCCGCCGCCACCGCTGGGGATTGTTCCGGCAAGTATTCAACAAACTGACGCTGGTCTGCGCCCAAAGCCGGGAGGACGCCGACAATTTCATCGCCGCCGGCGTCCCGCGCGACCGGGTCCAGATGACCGGCAACATGAAGTACGACGCCTCCTTGCCGCAGGCGACCGCGCGCGCGGTTGATCCGGCGCAAATTCTGAAAGAGATCGGCATCTCACCGACGCGACCAATTCTGGTGGCCGGCAGCACGCATCCCGGCGAGGAAGAAATCCTGTTCGACATCTGCGCCGCGTTGCGCGCCCAATTCCCGGACCTGTTCCTCGTGCTCGTCCCGCGCCACGTCGAACGCACGCCGGAGATCGTGGAACTGGCCAAACGCAAACAGGTGAAATTGGCGCTTCGTCAGAATGGCGCACCGGTCAGCACTCCCGACTGTTTGCTCGTCAACACCACCGGCGAACTGAAATGGTTCTACGAGATCGCGACCGTGATTTTCGTCGGCAAGAGCCTCGTGGGCGCGGGCGGGCAAAACATCGTCGAAGCCGCGGCAAGCGGCCACCCGGTCGTGTTCGGCCCGAATATGCAAAACTTCAAGGCGATCACCGCCGAGTTCGTCAGCGCCGGCGCCGGCATTCAGGTGCCGGATGCCGCCGCGCTCCAGCAGGAACTGGCCGGTCTGCTGGCCAATCCCACCCGCCGCAATCAAATCGTCACCGCCGCCCGCCGCGTCATCCAAGCCAACATCGGCGCGACCGAGCGGAATGTGGAGTTGATCGCGTCCACGATGGCCGGTGGTTACCGGTAGGGGATCGGACGGTTGACAAAAACGCCGGCCCGCGCGCGCATCTTTATTGTCGAGGATCATCCCATCGTCCGGGAGAAGCTGAAGGAATTGATCAATCGCGAACCAGATCTGATCACCTGCGGCGAAGCGGACAATGCCCCGGAGGCGTTCCAGAAGATCACCGCCGGCCGGCCCGATTTGGTGACGGTGAACATTGACGAGACGCCCCCGACGATCACGCTCGATCCGGGCAATGGCGAGCAGTTTGATAACAGTTACCTGCAAAGGCCATCCAACACGGTTGGCGCGACGACCGTCTCGCGGGACTTACGCCTGATCAAGCCCGCCAAGCTATCGCGCAGTTTTTATCGAATAATGGATTCCAAGCCTGTAATCTAAAGTGGAGTGCTTGGCAAAATGTTTGCGTATTCAATAACGGAGAGAACTGGCTCACGGTTGGAAACGTCACCTTCGGATTCAGCGGCGCGGTTCTCCAAAATGGTACCTACCAAATCTCCAATGTGTTCCCAAAACTATGAAACCTACAGATGAAAGCGTCAGGCCGACCGCAATTGAACTGCGGCTGATTAAAACCCTGCTGGTCGCGCACGGCTTTGATATTTTAGAGGTTGCCGAGGCATTGAAGACTGTAAAAATCGAGATCCCTTCAGAGTCTGAAAACTTCCAAAGCGTTTTCTTCACAATAAAGGGGATACATATGCCCCCCGGAACACCTCCGTCAACTCCTGACGCTTCAGAATTGCGATTTTTGCAGGACGGAACAGACATCTCATTCCACATGGTTCATGGACGGAAAGAGAATGACGTGTCGGTTATGCTCAGTACGTGCTCTGGAGGTGCCCCTTGCCCGCCTATTCGCTTGCCTGACGAAATCCAGATACGTATCAGCGGAACATTTACGGGAACCTCCGATAACTGCTTTTCGGAACCCCGTTGTGGGTTGCGGAACGTTTTT
>JBBISF010000069.1:0-13365 GCA_037441425.1 Verrucomicrobiia bacterium | reverse complement strand
CCAACAATCCGCCGACGACCATCCGCGGCCGGTTCCGGGTGGACCTCAGTGCCGGATACGCGACGCACGGGCAGACGCTGACGTTCGTCGTCCGCAAGGCGGAGTACTACAAGCTCCACTTCAGCGGGTCCGGTGTCACCGCGACGCTGGATGCCGTGGCCGAGTTCCCGATCAATCTGTGAGGCGGTGAACGGCCGGCTGTTCACCACGAAGCGCACGAAGCCTGAGGACTGTGGGTGGCGGGTGAAGGCCACCGCCTGTAAAAAACTGTTTGGCCATGGGGCGGGGGTTCGTCGTAATATGCCCACCGGAGGCGGTCAGCGTGGATGTCCATTTTCAATGTCCGCATTGCCGGCAACCCCTGGTGGCGGATACCAGGTTGGGGGGCGCAGACATCCCCTGCCCCGGTTGCCGACGGCCGGTGCCCGTTCCGACGATCACACCGGATAACGTCAAAGAACTGCGGTTGTCGTTAGCGCCCTCCCATTCTCCCACGCCACCGCCGGCTTCGCATCGGCCGACCCTGGGTGAAGCCCTGCCGCATGCGGCCACCGTTCCGGAAACGGCGACCAACAAGGTGGACGACAGCACCGTTCTGTTCACCACGGTGGCCGCCATCGTCGTCTTGGGGTTGTTGATTCTGGCTTTGTTTCAGATGGACAAGATTGCCACATGGTTTGGCCGCCCCCAACCACCCACCCAATTCGCCGCCGCCCGGGCGGACGCGGAGTTTTTGCAGACCGTCCGCGATCGCTGCGCCCAATACAAAACCACCGGCGAGATTCGCGCCCAATCCGGCAAAGCCGAGTTGCAGATTGATCTTCCCGCGGAAGCCGCCGAGACGTTGGCGCAATCCTTGGCCGTCACCTATGCGCGCGCCCGGGCCGCTCACAATGCCGGTCATGGGGCCACCGTGACCGTCACCACGGATGACGGGAAACAAGCCACGGCCACGGCCACGGACAGCAGTCCCCCGGTTGCGCTGCCACCGCCTCCGTCTCGGCCGATTGCGGAGGCACCGGTCATGCGTCCCGCGCCGCCACGCGTTCAGCCACCCGTTCCGGTCCCCACTCTGATGCGCGAAGACGAAGAAAGCCAGTCGGTCACCAACG
Source organism: Verrucomicrobiia bacterium (assembly GCA_037441425.1). GTDB lineage: Bacteria > Verrucomicrobiota > Verrucomicrobiia > Palsa-1439 > Palsa-1439 > JBBISF01. Next base: position 12,253 of record JBBISF010000069.1, on the reverse strand, counting down.
AACCGGCGGCCACCGCGCCCGCGCCTGCATCAACTTCGCTACCGGCAGGGTTGCTGGCGGATTCGGCGCGCGGATTTTCCGGCACGCAAGGCTCCAATGGTTGGCACTATGGCTATTACCAGCCGCCGTTTACGAGCGACACATTCACGGAAATGCCCGTTTTCATTGCCGCCGCCCCCCACGCGTGGACGATCAATTCCAACACTCCGCCTTCGATCACGCTCGGACGCGATGCCTGCCAAACCGATCCCAAACTCTGGCCCGTCCGCCGCTGGATCAGTCCGACTAACGCCACCATCAACGTCGTGGGCCAATTCCGGCTTGCCGCCGGCGATGCCGATTGGAACATCACGGCCCGCATTCTGGTGGACGGACGAACCGTTTTCGCCCGCCCCTTGCCCGGAGCCGACGAATCCGTCCCCTGCTCGGCGCGCGCGTCGGTAACCGCGGGGTCGATCATGGACATCGTGATCGAAGACAACTCTGATTCGGAAAATCCCACAGTCAACTACACCGTGCAGATGGAAGTGCTCCCGCCGGACAACTAGCCGGCCTGGTCGATGGCGTTGACAACCGGCCGCAGCCGATACCGTGATGCCGGTAATCCAGAGTCAGCATCGGTTAGTGTGAGCCAGCGCACGTCCGACCGGTTGCCATTCTCTTGCGGGAAAATATACGGGGTTCCAAATCCGCCAACCACAACCCCAACCCGGTCGAACGTGAGCGTGAAGTCCTTTCCGGCAACCCGCCTGACGTTGTTTTCCTCTGCGATCCGGAGTAGCCGCCCCGGCGCGAGCCGGCAGACGGCGCCGGTGCGGTAATGATGGATTCTCCCAGTCGTTCATAAACGCGGCCGGAGATGAGCGCCTACCCCAGAACCGTCAATGTCCCACTCGTCACGCCGAGTTGACGGACGGCATTGAGACGCCGCATCAGTTCGCCTGCGTCCGCCGACGTGTTCGCCAGCAGTCCGCGGTAACTGCGGATAATCTGTCCGGTGGCAACCGCGTCTTCTGCCAGCAACTCAATCCGAAACGCCGTTGCGCCCGCCTGCCGGAAACTCTGGAGAAAATCCGCGCCACTTTGCGCCCGCGCGTGGAAGACCGTGTTCCGGCAACCCACATCCGCCTTCACCGGATGTTCCACCCCGACCCGGTCCCGCAGCTTCAAGTTGTGATGGTCACAGGGGCGACCGCAATTCGTGTGATCGGTACCGGTGGACAGGAACGCCGCAAACACGCAGTGCTCCATATGAAACATCGGCAGGTGCTGGTGCACGACCAACTCGAACCACCCGGGCCGCGCGGCCTTCAACAAATCCAACACCTGTTGCGCGTTCAGGTCATACGAAACGGTCACCCGCTCCAAGCCTTCCGCCATCAGCAACTCCGCCGTCAACGGATTGGCGACGTTCAGCGAATAATCGCCCACTTTCCGCAGCGGACTGTCGTGGAAGAACTCCAGCGCACCCAGATTCCGAATCAACACCCCATCCGGCTGCGCCCCCTCAATCGTCTTGAAAAATCCCTGTTCCCCGGCTTTCTGAATGCGCGGCGTCGCCAGGAAGATCGCGACCCGCCGGGAACGCGCGAGCGCGACCGCGTCCGCGTACCGCCGGATATCCTCGAAGTCCACGTAGATCGTTTCGCACCCGGCATCCAACGCCGCCTGAATCTGTTCCATCGTCCGGCAAAGGACGGTCAATTGGAGTAACGGCGTATCCGCGTCCGGGAACGGTCGAGGTGAGTGCGGCCCCGGATGGGAACGGGGTTCGACCACGGCCGGTTTGCGCTCACCGAGCGCGGCCACAATTTCCCGCCGCAACCGGTTCAACTCGCTGACCGGCAGGATCACCTGCCCGACCAACCGGTTCTCCAAATTCCCCAGTTTGAAATCGGTTTCCCCGAGACGCCCCAAATGTTCGCGCAGCAACTTCTCCGTCAACGGCCGTTTGAACGCCGTCTGCAACGGCATTTGTGAACTCGCCCGCGCGGCGCCGCAGGTAACCGTCAAGGGCTTCCCCACCGCACCGGCCACCACGAAGTTGAGCTGCCGTTTTGGTCGCGGGATTTCGCCTTGGTACGTCTTGCGCAAGGCCCGTTCCAACTGTGGGTCGCTCGTCTTCCAAATCCGGTCACCGGGTTTGAGCTTCGCAAAATCAATGCGGCCCCGCTCGAAGAACAACTGGTCGCCGCGAATCTCCCAAATGCGTCCGCCTTGTTCCTGGTCCGGATCACCGCCGGTATCGAAGACGATGCCGTCGCCCGGTCGCAGCGGGCGACGCGGCTCAACCTCCACGTAATCCCGGCCCACCGCGCGGATCCCGCCCACGAACGGCCCACGTTTCTTGCCGAATCGGCCAGCCACCAACTCCTGATGATTGACCCCGTGAATCCAGCCGGTGTAGAGACCACGGGAGAATGTCATTTCCAACTTGTACCAGTCGTCCACGTCCACCATTGCCGCATCCAACGCCTTCCGGTAAACCTGACAGGTGGCGGCGACGTATTCCGGCGCCTTCAACCGGCCTTCGATCTTGAAGCCGGTCACGCCGAGCCGCAGCAGTTCCGGTATCTCGCGCACCGCGGCCAAATCCTGCGGCGAGAGCAGATACCGGCGGTCGCCCAAATCCTTCAACGCGCCATCCACAATCAACTCATACGGCAACCGGCAGGCCTGCGCGCATTCGCCCCGGTTGGCGCTGCGTTGGCCGAGCGCTTCGCTCGTCAGGCATTGCCCCGAGTACGCCACGCACAACGCGCCATGCACGAACACTTCCAGTTCCACATCGCGCTCCCCGAACTTCGCCAACTCCCGCAACGACGTTTCCCGCGCCAGCACCACGCGGGTGATGCCGAGTTTCTGGATAAACCGCACGCCTTCCGGCGACGTGATGGTCATCTGCGTCGAACCGTGAATGTCCAGCCGCAACCCCAATTCACGCGCCCGCGCCGCCAACCCGAGGTCCTGCATCATCACGGCATCCACGCCGGCGTTGTCGAGCAGGATCAATTCGCGCTCCGCCGCCGGTAGTTCATCGGTAAAAATCAGCGTGTTGAGCGTGCAATACGCGCGGACGCCGTGGTCGTGCAGGAACGTCACCAAGGCCGGCAGGTCCTGCGCCGTGAAATTGTCGGCCCGCATCCGGGCGTTGAACTGTGGGAGGCCGAAATAAACCGCGTTCGCGCCGTTGGCGACGGCCGCGCGCGCACACTCCATATTCCCCGCCGGCGCAATAAGTTCAGGCTTCGGTGGCATCTGTCTGTCTATCATACCACGTTGCGGCCTTGACTCAGAGTCGGAAACGCAGTTTGATGAACCAAGACGGCAACCACAACAAACAAGAAAAGGAGATCCGTGTTATGATGCCTGAAGCGGTGTTTATCTTCCTTGGATTGGTGATCGTGGCAATCGTGAATTTTCTGGGGTTCCGGCAAGTGGTGAAGACGTTGCAGGAAACCCGGAAGTAATTGAGCGGCGACACGGCGGGCCGTGTCCATTTCATCATGAACCGTTGGTCTTGGCGACAAACAAGTGTTGTGCTCATCGCCCTGCTCTGGAGCGGGGCGACGCAGGCGGATGCGCTGCCGGCCAAGGTCAAACGCCCGTTTCTCTGGAAGATCGAATCAGCACGGGGCACGGTGTATCTCTTCGGTTCATTGCACGCGGCGCGGGCGGATATGTATCCGCTGGACCCGCGCGTGTATCAGGCGTTTGATGCGTCGGACAAGCTGGTGTTGGAGGCGGATATTTCGGGGGACAAAATGTTAGGGATGGCCGGCTTGATGTTGGCCAAGGCGATGTACCCGGCCGGCGATAGTCTGGAGAAACATATTCCCAAGAAGTTGTGCGACGAGGTCACCGCCAAGTTCGACAAGCTGGGGATGCCGGCCACGCAATTCAAACCGTGGTTTCTGGCGATGATGTTGGAGGCGCTGGAACTGGAAGAATCGGGACTGGGTGTGCAGAACGGGATGGAACTGCATTTCATCGCCCGCGCGCAGGGCCGGAAACCGATTTTGGAACTAGAAGGCGCGGCGGCCCAGATCAACCTGCTGGACAGTTTCACCGACAAGGAACAGGAGGTGTTTCTGGCGCGCACGCTGGAGAGTCTCCATCATCTCGGGGAGGAACTGAACCAGATGTTGCAGGCGTGGAATACCGGCGATGACCAGGCGCTCGCCCAGTTCCTGCAGCAATCCGACACGCCGGATTTCGCGTCGGTGAACAAGAAGTTGTTCACCGATCGCAACGTGAAGATGGCCGCCAAGATTGAGGGGTATCTGCAAAGTGGCGGGAAGTACTTCGTGGTTGTGGGGGCCGGTCACCTGGTGGGCCATGACGGGTTGCTGCACCTGCTTGCGCAGAAGTACAAAGTAAGCCATATGTAGGCATGGAAAAGGTCGCGCCTGCCGAACATCCGATTCATGATCTACTGCGACGCCGGTGGAGTCCGCGCGTATTTGCTCCCCGCCCGGTCGAACGACAGAAGCTCCGGCAATTGCTGGAAGCGGCCCGTTGGGCGGCGTCCTCGTTCAACGAACAACCCTGGAGTTTCTTCGTCGCCACAATCGAAGAACCAACCGAGCATGCGCGGCTGGTGGATTGTCTGCTGCCGGCCAATCAAGCGTGGGCCAAACACGCGCCGGTGCTGATGTTGACCGTCGCCAAGTTGCATTTTGACCACAATCACAAGCCCAACCGGGTGGCGGTTCACGACGTGGGATTGGCGGTGGCGAACCTCGTGGTGCAGGCGACGGCACTGGATTTGTTCGTCCATCAGATGGGCGGGGTTGATCTGGCCAAGGCCCGGCTGACGTTTCAGGTTCCCGAAGGTTACGATCCGGTCACGGCGATTGCGTTGGGTTATGCCGGCGATCCGAATCAGTTGCCGGCCGAACAGCGCGGGCGGGAGAACGAACCGCGCGAACGCCGACCGCTCGATCAGTTTGTGTTTACCGGCCGCTGGGGACAGCCCGCCGGGTGGCTCAAATGATCACGGTGCGCCCCAGCGCGGAACGCGGTCGCACGCAACTGGATTGGTTGTCCTGACGTATGCGCTGGCGGGTGCGCTCGAACACAAAGATAGTCTCGGCACCGGCGCGGTAATTTGGCCCGGCGACTGGCAACGCATGACCGCGGGAACCGGTATCCGCTACAGCGAGTTTAATCATTCCCCGACGAAACTCGTGCATCTCCTGCAAATCTGGATTCTGCCCAACCGGAAAGGACTGCACCCCGGCTACGCGCAGCGCTCGTTTCAACTCGACGGCCTGACATTGGTTGCCTCCCCTACTGGTCGCGATGGCTCGCTCACGCTACATCAGGACGCCCTGGTGTATGCCGCGAAGCTGCCGGCCCGGTCGAGTTTCTCTTGTTTGATCTCGCGTAATCCAGTTGCATCTCGGAAAAAATCTGCGACATGTACCCAGAAAGGAAACCCCGTTATGAAACCACGTTCGTTGATTATCGCTCTCGTCGCGTTGTTGGCTGGGCAGGCGGTCCTGGCGGCGGATGTTTATAAACTCGATCCCGCCCACACCGAGGTCGGGTTCACAATTAGCCATTTGGTGATCAACACTGTCCGGGGCCGCTTCAAGGACGCGGCCGGCACCGTGACGATGGACGGCCCGGCGCTGGTCGCCGCCCAAGCCACGATTCAAACCAAGAGCATTGACACCGGCATCGCGAAACGCGACGCCCATCTGCGCAGCCCTGATTTCTTTGACGTGGAGAAATTTCTCACCCTTACTTTCGAGAGCGTGAAGGCGGAAAACGGCTCGGTCACCGGCATGTTGACCATGCATGGCGTCACCCGCAAAATCACGCTGTCGGTCACAATCAAAGGCCCGATCCAAGATCCGTGGGGCAAAGAACGCATCGGGATTCACGCGACCGGCACGCTCAACCGGAAAGACTACGGCCTGACATGGAACAAACTTCTGGAAACCGGCGGCCTGATGGTCGGCGACGAAGTCGGTATTGAGATAAACGGCGAGGCGGTAAAGGAGTAGTTTGGCGCACTTGACGATGTCGCTTCGGTCTTGGTAGTGTGCGACATCCTGCATGAAACGATTCCTTGTAGTATTGGCTGCCGTCGCCGTTGTCTGGGGCGGGTTTTTGCCGTTGGAGAGTTCCGCCGCGTTGGTCTGGCGCAAAGGTGAAGGCTGGTCATGGGAACGCGAAGGCGTCTCCACCGGCAAGACTCCTCAGGAGCAGCTCGCCATTGCCCGCGCATTAACCGGCAAGAAGGATTACAGCAGCGCGGTCGCGGCGTACCGGCGCGTGATCCGTCGTTGGCCGACTTCGTCCGCGGTGGAAGACGCGCGAATGGGGCTGGCGGAATCATACGCCGCGCTGGATTATTATTACCGGGCCTATAAAGAATACCAGCAGCTCATTGAGAAAAACCCGAGTTCAAAATACTTTGAAACCGCGTTGCAGCGTCAATTCGAGATCGGCAACCTCTTCCTCGCTGGTCAACGCGACAAAGCGTGGGGCATCAGATGGTTTCCCGCGCGCGACAAGGCAATTGAGATCTTCGAACAAATCGTCAAGAACGGGCCGTACAGCAAAGTCGGCCCGGAAGCTCAATTCCGCATCGGCGTCGCCCAGGAGATGTTGAAGGATTACGTCTCCGCCGTGCGCGCCTACGAGAAGGTCACGGAACGCTATCCGAATCTGCCGCTCGCGGAAACGGCCCAATTTCAGATTGGCGCAGCGTACATGGCCGAAGCGGGCCGCTACGAGTACGACCAGAACGCCGCCAACCAAGCCATCGCCGCGTTCACTGATTTTCTCGTGCGTTATCCGAACACCCCGAAGACCGCCGAAGCCGAAGCGGATCGCACCCAACTCAAGCTGGAACAGGCCAAGGGATTGTTCCGCGTCGGCCAATTCTACGAGAAAAACAAGGAATACAAGGCCGCGCTCATCTACTACAACGCCGTCATCGAAGAGAACCCAAAATCTGATTGGGCGGCGAACGCCAAAACAAAAGTCTTGACCCTGAACGCGCGACTCCAGAAGAAGACGGCGACTCCATGATGGGCCGTGTCATTCCCCACATCGGACTGGTGATCGCCGCCGCCGCTTGCCTGACCACCGCCGGGTGCATCGGCTACCATGTGGGCGCCGTTTCCGATCCCGGCTACAAGACCGTGGCCGTGCCCATGTTTCGTAACCGGACCGTCCAGCCCCAAATGGAAGCGCAAGTGACTAATGCCATCATCAAACGCCTCCAACAAGATGGCACCCTGAGCGTCCACAACCGGGATTCCGCCGATGCCGTCATTCTCGGAGAAATCACGCGCTACCAACGCACGCCGTTGCGCTTCCAACGCGAAGACACCACTGTCCCGCGCGAATACCGGGTGACGATTACCGCCAAGATCGAAGTCCGCGACCAACAGACCGGCAAAGTATTGCTGCCACCCACGACTGTTTCCGGGAGCGCCGATACCTTTATCGGCAGCGACCTGCAAAGCGCCGACGAGCAAGCCCTGCCGCTGGCCGCCGACGATCTCGCCAAACAAGTGGTCAGCCTGCTCGTGGAAAAGTGGTAGGGCGCAGCCGTCAGGCGGCCGGCTGCAACGCCTTCAACCGCGCCGCCAACCGCGACTTCTTGCGATCCGCCACATTGCGGTGAATCACAAGGGATTTGGCCGCTTTATCCAACGCGGACGTCACCAGACGGTATGCCGCGGCGGCTTCGTCAGCCTTCTTCGCGCCGACGACGTCGAGAAACTTCTTCTCCAACGTCTGCAAACGCGACTTGATTGCCTTGTTATGCGTGCGCCGGCGCACGCTGGCGCGGGCCTGTTTTGCTGCTGATCGTGTACGAGCCATAATTTAAGGGCCGTCATCTTACCGGCAGAACCCGGAAAGTCAACTCCCCTCCTTCGCTAAATACCGCTCCGCATCAATCGCCGCCGCGCAGCCGGACCCCGCCGCCGTAATCGCTTGCCGGTAGGTGCGATCCACACAATCGCCGGCCCCGAACACGCCCGGCACGCTCGTGTAGGTGCCCTGCTTGCAGACGATATAGCCATCGGCCGCCAATTCGATCTGACCTTTGAAGATTTCCGTGTTCGGCGCATGACCGATGGCCACAAACACACCCGCACAGGGCAAATCGCGTGTCGCCCCCGTCTTCACGTTCTTGAGCTTCACACCGGTCACAGTGTCTTTGCTCACGTCGTAAACGTCTTCCACCACCGTGTCCCATACCGGCTCGATCTTCGGGTTGCCGAGCGCGCGTTCCGCCATGATCTTGGACGCCCGCAGCTCATTGCGGCGGTGGATGAGATGGACTTGCGATGCAAACCGGGTCAGATACGTCGCTTCCTCGCACGCTGAATCGCCGCCGCCAACCACGACCACCGGTTTGTTGCGGAACATCGGCAACGCCCCGTCGCACGTGGCGCAATACGTGATGCCTTTCTTCTCCAGCAACGCCTCATTCTTCAGCCCGAGATGCCGGTGCGACGCGCCCGCGGCAATGATGACCGTCTTGGCTTCGATCAACTCATCGTCCGCCCACAGCTGGAACGGTCGCTGGGAGAAATCCACCCGGGTAATCAGGACGCCATATCGGGTTTCCGTGCCGAATCGTTCGGCCTGCTTCTGCATCCGCATCATCAATTCCGTCCCGTCCACGCCTTCGGGGAAGCCGGGATAGTTTTCCACAATGCTGGTCGTCGTCAACAACCCGCCCGGCTGCGCGCCTGTCAACACCACCGGCGTGAGATTCGCCCGCGCCGTGTACAGCGCGGCCGTCCAGCCGGCACAACCTGAACCAATAATCACGACGGTGTGCATGTTCATCCTTCCCGAGACTGCGCGCGGACAGTACTGGCGGTTCCCCTGCCGGTCAAGGCGGAAGAACGGCCAATCAACCAGGTGGGCGAACTACCGGCTGTGCAAACCGGTAATCCGCGCAGCAGATGGGCGGGTGCTTTGGCGACGGAGGTCTTCGGCGAGGATGATGGCACGGGCCACTTCCGCGAGTTTGCGGTTTTCGTTGCGCGCGGCTTTTTGCAGGCGCAGGTAGGCCGCTTCCTCATCAAGACCGGTTTGCTTCATCAGCAAACCTTTGGCGCGCTCGACCAGCTTGCGGGTTTCCAGCGCTTCATTCATCTGCTGGATCTTCTGCTCCTGGAGCCGGGTGCGCTCGAAGTTAGTCAACGCCAGTTCAATGGCGGGCTTGAACTGTTGGGCTGTGAACGGCTTGACCAAATAAGCGTGTGCGCCGGAGTTGGCGGCTTCGCTACCCAGACCGGATTCGCTGTGCGCGCTGAGAATGATGATGGGCGTGGCGCGAAAGGCCTGGATGCGGCGCGCGGCTTCCAAGCCGTCCATTTTGGGCATCCGGATGTCGAGAATGACGAGGTCGGGACTGATGCGGCGGGCGAGTTGCTCGCATTGTTCGCCGTCAGCGGCTTCGCCCACCACTTCGTGCCCCATGGCGGTAATAATTTTGCGCATGACCATCAGCGTCAAGCCGTCGTCATCCGCAATCAACACACGCAATGGCTTCATGACCTTGCCTGTTTCCTCGCCCCGCAGCCTGTATTATAGAGCCGCCGAAGGCAAGCCGTCAAGCCGATGTTCGCTGGCGCGCGGGCGGGGCAACGGCAACGGCGCGGTCTGCGTCGCCATGTCGAACCGCACATCGGCCTGCACGCCATTGTCGCGCGATCCCATCTCCAACCGGCCCCGCAAGTTCACCTGCGTCAACTGGGCAATGATCCGCAACCCCTGACCGGGTGAGTCCGAGTGCGGTCCGTCGTCCCGGAATCCGCCGCCGTTGTCGCTGATCGTCAGCCGCACCGATGAACCATCGCGCCGACATTGGACCTTCAACTGCAACACTCCGCCCTTCGGTGGTCGCCCGTGGATTAACGAATTCGAGACCAACTCGTTGACGATGAGCGCCAACGCGACTGCCTGCTCCGAACTGAGCCACAACTGATCGACGTCCAACGTCACCTGCGGTCTGTTGTCGGCAGCGGCCACGGTATTGACGAGCGTCTCCGTGATCAGCCGGATCAATTTGTGCGCATCCACCTTTTCCGGCATGTCCTGGCTGAGCAAATCATGCACTTGGGCAATCGACTGGATCCGCGCGTTGGCCGTGCGCAGATGTTCCACCGCCCGGCCCTCCTCAGCGGTTTCCGCCTGCAACTGCAACAAACCGGATACCATCTGGAGATTGTTTTTGATCCGGTGATGCGCCTCATCCATCAACAATTCCAGCAGCCGGTTTTTGTGCTGCAAATCTTTGAGCAACTCGGCGTTGTCAATCGCCATCGCCGCGCGCCCGGCAAACGCCTCCATCAATTCCAGGTCTTCCCGCGTAAAATCATTCCCGCTCTCCGCTTTGCGCACCAATGTCAGCGTCCCCATGATTTCACCGCGCGACATCAGCGGCACCACCAACGCGGAACTCACTGCCACTTCCCGGAAAATGGGACTATGGCCAAACCGGGCGATTTCCGGCGTGGTGAAGATCCGCCCTTGTCGGGTGTCGCGGACCAACCCGCTCAATCCGCGCAAAGCCGGCCCACGCGGTCCAATCAAGCCTTCAAATGGGGCGGTGGCCGCCACCACTTCCGAATCATGGGCCTCATTGTTAAACCGCACGATGTAACCCGCATCCGCTTTCAGCAATGACGCCGCGCGAATCATGATGCGTTTCAGCAACGGTTCCAGTTCGAGACGCTGCGCACTGTCGCTGCTGATGTACACGACCGAATTAAGCTTTTCATTCTCGCGCACCAACCGGGCATACAATTTGGCGTTGGCCAACGCGATGCCCAGTTGGTTGCCGATGGCGGTCACCAATTCCACCACGTCAGTGGTGAACGAACGTTCCCGCCGGCTGATCAAACACACCGCGCCCAACACTTCCCCGCGCGTCTTCACCGGCACGACCACCAAGGAACGAAAACCGTGTTTGATCGCCAATGCCAACAGCGTCGGCGCTTCCGCGTTCAAATCACCGTAGATGACGGTCTGACCAGAGTTCACGACATTGCCGATCACCCCCTCCCCCCACCCGACGACGCGCACTTGATCCGCCAGTTCCCCCGGCAAGCCGATCGATACATACATGCTAATCTGCCGGCGCGCGCTGTCGACCAGATGGATGCAGCCGCCGTCCATCCCGGTGCTCTCCAAACCGGCTTGAAGGGTGTTGCGCGCGATTTGCTCGATGTTCAACGTGGAGTTGGCCACCTCCGCCAGATTCGTCAACGCGGCCAATTGCCGGTTACGGCGGATCAGTTGTTGCTGGCGCTGCTTGGCTTCCGTGATCTCGCGCACCATGAACTGCAATTCGCGGATCTGATTGCCTTCCCGGGAGAACACCGCCGCGCTGCATTGGAGTTCGATCCATTGCCCATCTTTCCGGCAGAACCGATATTCCAAATTGTGCACCGGCTCGCCGTGCAGCAATTTCTGAAACGCCTGTTGCAGCAGCTTCACGTCATCCGGGTGGACCCGCGTGTATTTCCCGACCTGCGCGAATTCCTCCAACGTGTAACCAAACACCCGGACAAACGCCGAGTTCGCAAACCGGGGTTGGCCGCTCACGTCCACGATGTAGATCGCGTCATCCGAGTTCTCCACCAACACCCGGTATTGCTCCTCGCTCGCCCGCAAATCCGCCTGCAACTGCGCGTGCACCATCGCGTTGCCGATCTGATTGGCGATCACCTCGATCAACCCAATGTCGTCCGCGCTAAACTCACGCGCCTGCCGGCTGCCCAGCACCAACACCCCCACCACGTAACCCTGCGCGCAAATCGGCGCCGCCACCGCCGCCGTCAACCCCAGCCACAACGGACTCGTCGGCGCGACAATTTCACTCAGCGCCAACGTCTTGCCGGCCAGCACTTCCTCAATCGTGGCGTCATCCTCTCCGGCAATGCTGTGCCCGGTCCGTTTCAGTTCATCGCGCAATCCGCGGGCGGCAATCAACTGGAGGTAGCGCTCGACATCCTGCCAGGCGTACACCGCGCCCGCGTCGAGTTCCATCACACTGAGCATCCCCGCCAGCGCGTTATCGGCGATCTCCCAAAGGTCCAACGCCCGGCTCACCGCGTCGGTGACAAAACTGATCGCGGCCAACCGCGCATCGCTGACCGACCGCAACGTCGTGCTCGCAGGATCAAGCCGGTTCATGAACATCGGTACTATCACGGGTGTCCGCTCATAAAGGCCAGAGCAACAATTGGTTATAGTTTAATGA
>JBBISF010000068.1:0-13554 GCA_037441425.1 Verrucomicrobiia bacterium | reverse complement strand
TGGGACTGAGCGGCGGCGGCACGATGACGCTCTGGAGCGCGTTGTGTGATCCGCGGTTCAAAGCCGCGGAGATCATCTGTTACAGCGATCTCTGGGCGGCATTCGGTTTCCGCGACCTCAACGTCTGCGGCATGCAAGTCGCGCCCGGCTTGTTCAAGCTGGTGGACCTGCCGGACGCGCAGGGCCTGATCGCGCCCCGCCCGTTGCTGGTGGACATCGGCGTCCACGACACGTGCTTTGCCGTGGACACAGCCCGCGCCTGCTACCGGCAGGTCGCGGCCATCTACCGGGCCGCCGGCGTGCCCGGCAATCTGGAACTGGACCAGTTTGCCAATGAACACGCCTGGGGCGGAAACAAATCGGTCGCCTTCTTCCGCAAACATCTATGAAAAAGTCAAAAATGAAAATCGGAATTTGTGGCGTCGGACGATTTGCTTGTTGTTTCATTCCGTTGTTCAAGGCGCATCCATTGGTGGAGGAGGTCGTTCTCGCGGACGTGCGGATGGAACGAGCCAAGGCCACGGCGGACCGCACCGGCGTCCGTCGGGTGATGGCGTCACTCGACGAGTTGTGCCGGAGCGACGTGGACGCCATCGCCATCTTCAGCCAGCGGCAACTCCACGGCTCGCAGTCGTTGCAGGCGCTCCACGCCGGCAAGCACGTCTATTCCGCCGTGCCGATGGGGATGAGTGTCGAGGAATGCGCCGCCATCGTGGAGGCCGTCCAACGCACGGGCTTGCTCTATATGACCGGCGAGACCAGTTACTACTACCCGAGCACGATCTACTGCCGGAACAGGTTCCGGGCCGGTGACTTTGGCCAGTTCGTTTATGCCGAGGCGCAATACCTGCATGACATGCAGCACTTCTATGATTCGTACCAACGTTCCGGCGGCGCGGATTGGAAACGCGTGGCCGGTCTGCCACCGATGTACTACCCGACGCACTCCTTGAGCATGGTGCTGTCCGTGACCGGCGCGCGCGCGACGCACGTCTCCTGCCTGGGGTTTGCCGATCATCATGAGGACGGCGTTTTCGGCGCCGGCCGCAACCACTGGGACAACCCGTTCAGCAACGAATCCGCCCTGATGCGAACCAGCGATGGCGGCGTGATGCGCATCAACGAAATGCGCCGGGTCGGGTGGTTCGGCGGCAACAGCGTGTACATGAGCTTCTTCGGGACGGCGGCATCGTATGAGGAAAACGCCACCTCGAATTGTTGGGCGACGTTGCAGCAAGCCGATCTGAAGGATCTCACCGCCGAACTCAAGTGCGGTCCATCATCCTGGCATGATGAAGATGGCAACCTTGTGGGCGAAGGAACGGGCGAGGAATTCTTCACCGGCGTGTGCCAACATCATCCGGTCGCGCGGTTGCCGCGCTCTTTCCAAGGCCTGCCCAATGGGCACTACGGCTCGCACCAATTCCTCGTGGACGACTTTGTCACCGCGTGGTCGCGGGGCGCGTTACCGCCGTGCCACGCCTGGAATTCCGCCCGCTGGAACATTCCCGGTCTCATCGCCCACGAATCCGCAAAACGCGAGGGCGCGATGCTGACTGTCCCGGACTTCGGCAATCCACCGGCCGGTCCGTTTCTGGAAGAGACGCGGTGAACGCTCTGCCCCGGCCTATCTTCTTCGGCGGGAAACTCAGTCCGGAATTGCTCGACGCTTGGTCCGGCGAGCTGGCGGCCGTCGCGGCGAAACCGTTGGAGTTGCGGCCGGACTTCCCGGCGGTCGCGGCCCGGTGGGAAGCTTGGTGGCGATTTGAGGCCGACCGGCCGCTGCTCATCGCGTTCGCGCCGAAGACCAATAATATCCGGTGGGGCAAGGCGTTCGATTTGTTGGAACGACCAGAGGAATGGCTCGCCGTCCGCCGGCAGCAGGTCGCGGCTACGCACTGGGCCGGCGACACCGTGCCGTTCCTGCGCGTGGACATCGGCCCGGTCGCGGTCGGCTCATTCCTCGGCGCGAAGCTGGAGCTGTCCGAGGAAACGCAAACCACCTGGCAGCATCCGACGCTCGAATCCGACTGGTGGCGTGACCTGTCGTTCCTCGATTTCGACGAGCACAACCGGTGGTTTCAAGCCATTCTGAAACTCGCGCGCGCCGCCGCCCGGGAGGCACGCGGGCGCTACCTGGTCACGCTGCCGGACATTGCCGGTGGGCTGGATGTGTTGGTGAACATGCGCGGGCCGGAAAATCTTTGCATGGATTTGTTCGAGGATCGCGACGCCATCGGCCGGGCAGCGGAGAAAGTGCTCGCCGGCTGGGAGCAGGTCTTTGGCCGGCTCTACGATGCGATCCTAGCCGAAGGCGCCGGCGTTTCGCTCTGGCACAATCTCTGGTCGAGCCGGCCCTACGACGTGCCGGCCTGCGACTTCTGCGGCATCATCGGCCCGGCGGACTTCGCGGATCTGGCGCTGCCGACGTTGCGCCGGCAAGCGGCGCTGGCCGGGCGCTCGTCGTTTCATCTCGACGGCCCGCAGTGCGCCCGGCACGTGGACGCGTTGCTCGCCGAGACGGGCATCACGGCGATTCAATACACGCCCGGCGCCGGCAGTCCGTCGGCGCTGGCCAAACTCGATCTGCTGAAAAGGATTCAGGCAGCCCGAAAACCCCTGCTGGTTTTCACGCCGCACCAAGAGGTCGAACGCCTTGCCGGCGATCTCGATCCGCGCGGCCTCGCCATTTGGGTGGACGATGTCAGCACCCCGGCCGAAGCGGATGCAGCCTTCCGAGCTGTGCTGTGATTTTTCCAATTTATATAACCCAAGATTACACTGCACCCCACATCATCGGCCTCGGATGAAGTCCCAAACGGAATGAGATTCTCTTAAAATATGAATGCTTGTTACCAGAAAACCTATCCGGTGGAACTGCCGCCGGGCGCGGGCTTCTTTCACCGGGGGCGCAACATCCATGTTGCGTGGGACTTCGGCCCGGAAATCTTGCGCAACCTGCCGTGGAACACGGACCGGGTTTCCGAAAGCTGGGTGATCGTCGGCGATGAAGCGTCGCGCCGGTATCTGCTGTTCGGCGCGGTCACGGCCCGGCGGTCGCTGACGAATTTCATCGTCCACACGGAACACGCGCGCGTGACCGGCGTGACCGCGTACCAGCCCGAAATCCGTCGCGACGAATCCCCGGAGGAAATTGTCGTGCTCGAAGGCGCGGACTGGCGCGACCTGCTCGTCGAATACGCCGAAACCACCCGCCAACGCGCCGGCGCCCCACCGCAACCGGCGGCCGTCAACAGCGTGGGCTATTGCAGTTGGTATTATTTCTATCACCAGCTCAGCGAAGTGCAATTCATGGAATCGGTGCGCGCGCTGGTCTCCCGGCGCGACGTGTTCCCGGCGCGCGTGGCGCAGATTGACGACGGCTATCAACCGGCGCACGGCGATTGGCTCGGTCGCAACGAACAGTGGCCGACGCCGTTCCCGGAAACGACGCGTCGCCTCAACGATCTTGGTTTGGCGGCCGGCATCTGGACGATGCCGCTGCTGGCGGACACCGCGAGCGAGGTGTTTCGCGCGCACCCGGACTGGTTCGTCCGCGACCGGCACGGCGCGCCGTGGTTGTTGCACGGGTGGTCGCCGCCGCCGCATCATTTGTGGGCGTGTCTCGATTTCAGCCGGGCGGACGTGCAGGCGCATCTGCGGCGGGTCTTCGAAACGTTGTATGGCTGGGGCTTCCGGTATTTCAAACTCGACGGCTGGTTCACGGCCACCAACGGCGTGCGGCACGAGCCGGGCGCGACCGGGATCAGTTGCGTCCGCACGGTGTTGCAGATTATTCGGGCAGCGGTCCGGGATTCCATCGTGGTCGGCTGCGGCGTGCCGTTTCTGCCCTCCATCGGGTTGGTGGACCACAGCCGCGTGTCCGGCGACACTGGGATGAAATGGCGCGCAACGGGGTTACCCGCCGAGTCGGGCGCGCCGGTCGACAAATCGCAGCCGTTCATGCCCGGCATGCCGTGTTTGGAAGCGGCGTTGCAGGCTTCGCTAAGCAACTGGTGGCAATACGACCGCTGGTTCCGGGCCGACCCCGACTGCCTCATGGCGCGCGACGAACATACGGAGCTGACCGTCGGCGAAGCGCGGCTGAGCGTGTTGTCGGGAATCGTGACCGGCGTGGCGATCACCAGTGACCGGCTCGACCGGATGAGCGCGGAGCGGCTCCGGTTGTTGGGGCTGGCGGCGAACATCCGGCTGCGGCAGGCCCGGCCGGTGGACTGGAAAGACCGGCTGTGGCCACATGTTTTCGCCGGCACGGTCGAAGGCAAAAAAGCCGTGGCGATTTTCAACTACTCCGAGCTACCCCAGACGTGGACGCTCGCGGCGTTGGGGTTGGGCGGTCCGGTCGAGGAGCGGCTGCATCCTCTCGGCCGGATCGAGCAGCGGATTGAACTCCCCGGGCACGACGCCGCGCTGCTGCTCGAAAGCAGAGCATAAACACAACTGAATGGGAGGCGCGATGTTAAATCTGAGCACGAAACCGGATTTGAAAGAAACCCACATGCGTTGGCGGCACTTCTGGCGCGGCGAGGTGTATCAACGCCCGGTGGTTGTGACGTGCGTGCCCCGGCGGGGCGTGGCGGCGACCGATGTTGCCGACGTGTACGGACGGCGTTACTATCACGCGGTCAATGGACTGTGGGAGCAACAACTCGCGTTGATTGATCGCTGGCTTGAGCAGGTGTGCTTCCCCGGTGATATGATTCCCTACTTTTCACCCGACTTCGGGCCGGACCAGTGGGCGGCGTTCTACGGGGCGAAGCTGCAGTTCAGCGACGAGTCTCTGATGACCAACTGGGTTGATCCCATCGTGAACGACTGGAACAGCGTTCTGCCGCTCACGTTCGACCCGCAGAACCCGACCTTACGGAAAATTCTGGAATATGCCGACTGTCTGGCGCGGCATGGAGACGGGCGCTACCTCGTGGGCCAGATTGATGCGCACTCTAATGCCGACGCGCTCAGCGCCTTGCGCGGGCCGGAGCGCTTCATGATGGATCTGTACGACTGTCCGGAACTGATCGAACGCGCCATGCGCGACGTGCGCCGGTCGTACCAGCCCGTGCATGCGGCGCTGGTCAAAGCCGGTCGCATGTGCAGCGGGCGCGGGTTTGTGCTCTACGGCGTCTGGCATGAGAAGTCTTTCCAGGTGGTGCAGTCGGACGTGATCTGCATGATGGGGCAGGAGCATTTCCGGCGCTGGGTTCTACCGGCGTTGGAGGAGGAAATTGCCTGTCACGACCGGGTCTACTTCCACCTCGACGGCCCCGGCGCACTCCGGCACTTGGACGATATTCTGGGCATTCCCGGCTATTGGATTCTGCAGTGGCAACCCGGTGACGGCCAGAAGCCCAACTGGCAGTGGCTCGACATCTTGAAGAAGGCGCAGGCGGCCGGCAAGGCCGTCCATGTTTTCGGTCCCGGCCTGAACCTGGAGGCAATGAAGGCAGTGCATCGCGAACTCGACCCGGCACGAGTCGTTTACTCCCCCGATGTGCCAAGTGAGGCCGAGGCCCGGATGTTGGTGGAGTGGCTGGCGCGGAACACATGAAGAATGATTGGGGTGGACAACCGGATTTAAGTGGCGACGCGACGGTGTGCGTGAACGGCGAGAAAGCGGGCGGGCATCTACTCGGCCGGATTGAAAACCGGATTGAACTTTCCGGGCACGACGGCGCGTTGTTAACCGAGTAGGCGCCATTCAGCGCAGCCAGCCGCTCGAGACCGGAGCCAGGGCTTCCGGCAGTGTCAGGGGGGCAGGTCACCGCCGCGCAGCCCCTCCCTCATTGCGGCGTGCCGGAAGATGTGGCGCAAACCGTGGGGTTTCTCGCATCGGATGCGTCGTCTTTCATCACGGGAGCGGAAATCGCCGTGGATGGCGGAGCGAGCCGGTACGGTTTTCTTTCACCGCCTTCGGCGAAAAATCCACTCGTCTGGACCAAGCCGATGGTGGCGTGGGCCAAGCAACATGGTGTAACGATTGATTCAAACTAAAACGACACCAGCGACGTGTACGGCGGCCGCCGGCTACCGGCGGGGGACGTTTTCGGACTCCGCCCATTCACGGAGGAGGCGCTTGCGGACGTTTTCGATTTGCGCGCGCATCGAGGGGGCCGCGGTGTCTTCGAGTTCCACCAGCAAATTGACGCGCGTGTTGTAGTCGGTGGAAAGGGGTGACGGCGTGCTCAGACCGTCCAACGTGGACAACCACAGCTCCGGATCGGTGTCGGAATTGGTGAACAACGCGCGCACCACGTCGGCGATCTTCGGGTTGGTTTCCACAAGATTGCTCAAGTACCAGATAGCCGTGCGTTGGCCGGGGAAGTCGAGCTTGCCGGAATTCCAGACGCGCAACAGCGTTTCCCCTTTGTCTTGGGCGGACGCTTCCCCCAGCGTGGTGACGGCACCGGCGACGTTCTGCTCCGCGCTCGTTTCCAGTTTGGCCAGATCCGCCGGACCACCCGTTGTGGATTTGCTTTTGCCGGCGGTGGCGGCTGGGGCGACGGCCGGTGCGGCCGGGGCTTGTTCGAACTCTTCCCGGTAGGAATCGAGCGTTTCGTGCAAACGTTCGTTTTCAGCAGTCAGATGGGCGTTGTCCGTGCGCAACTGGCGCAGTTGCTGGCCGGAATCGCTGGCGGCAACTTTTTCGCGTGAACCGGTGGTTGTTTGCCACGCTTGGAACCAGATCCAAGCGGCGGTTGCCGCCACCAAGGCTCCGAGCCAAAGCCCCAAGACAAACGCCACGGGAGGTCGCAGGTTCTTCATGGTTTCGTCGCATTGCCTGCCGCCGCCGGCGGCGGCGCGTTGGTCTCGGTCGCCGTTTCTTCACGCGCGCCACCAAACAGTTTGCCAAACGGGCCTTCCTTCCACCGCGCCCGGTCCGCCAGCAGGTACTGCTCGCCATACGGCGGCAACTGTAAGAACGCCCGCAGCGGGAATCGATCGGGCAGTCTCCCGTGGATGAGCATCGCCCAGCCCTCATACTCGCCGTGCAGCAACGCCTGGTTCAACGGTTGATCCAACATGTAGGGCGTGATGAAGAGGAAGGAGAACCCCGGGTTGGGTAGCAGGAAATCGTTCATGTCGGTGAAGTCGTCAATGGTCGTGGGCAGCCAGACCGTCCGGCGGTCGCCATACCACGCGGTTTCCCACGGCATGTCCGAACAACCGAATGCGTTCTCATGAAACATGACCGACACAGCCCGCGCCACCGGCGGCGAGTACGGCGGGTAGGAAAACCCTTTCCGGGTGGGCGGCAGCAGCGTGAAGACCATCGGCCACACATTCAGGAACGCGAACACCCCGATGGCCGCGCCCCGCGTGAGCCGGATGCGGAACGGGATCCGATCCAACAGCAGATAAAAGAACGCCACACCAAACACCACCACCAACGGGTACAACAATACCAGCAGGTCATCGCCGTTGACGTCCGGGCCGACAACCTCCTTTTGCACGCCGACGAATGCCATCGCCAAAACCGCCAAGGCCAGCAACCCCAACAACACGTTTCGCAGCCGCGCGACCTCCTGCCGGCGGAAACCATACATCACCCCCACAATGAAAAACGGCAGCAGAAACACCGACCCCAACCGGGCAAACGAGTCAAACACCTGCGTGCGCAACCCCCGCATCAATTTGGACCCAATCGGCGCGAGGGTCCAGGCGTCGTGCAACCGGTTCTCTTTTTCCGGGTGGTACGTCCGCTGCAACGCGTCGCCATTGAACGGCCCGCCGGTCTCGATCACCGCATATTTGGCGATCCCCAGCGTGCTGCCGGAAACCCGGTAGTTGCGCACCAGCCACGGCGCGATCACCGCCACATACACCACGCTGTAAATCACAATCCACCGAGCCGGCGCACGGCCACGCAGGATCCGGGCGAGGTAAAACAGAATCGGCACCAGCAAAAACGCGGTCATGTACCGGGTGAGAAAACACAACCCCAACAGAATCGCGCTGAGCACCAACAGCCCCATCGCCGCGCCGTCCACGGCGCGCGCGGGCGCAGTGGCCTCACCGTCACCGGCCGCCGCATTCAACCGGCGATCGATCCGGTACAGGCAGTACAACGCCAGCAGCAATAGCAGTAACAGCAGATTCGTTAGCAAACCCGACACGCCATACTGCCAGAGCGTGTCCGAAAACAGCAGAAGCAATCCGGCCGTGATCGCCACCCGCTGATCGAACAACTGCTTGGCCCACAAGTACACCAGCAGCACGGACAGCAGCAGGCAAATCTGATCAAACGGCAGGATGATCCAGCGTTCGGGGACGTAAATGCGGTCGTTGACTTCCGCGTTGAAGATGGTGGCCGGAAACAGGCGGAACAATCCCGCCAGCAGGGCCGGATACAGCGGCGGATTGATCAGGTCGGGATGATTCTCGACGAGCGCTTTGTGATCCGCCCGGAACGTCTTCAACTGCCACAGACTCAGCGGCCGGATGACGTCGGTGGTAAACCCCTTGCCGGTCGCCAGATTCCGGGCGAGTTGCGCCTGATCCATCGCCTCGCGCTTGTCCAACCCGCGAAACTGACTTGCGGTGTAGACCAGGCTCAAACTCAACGCCAACAGCACCAGCAAAACCCAGTACACCACCGTCTTGCCGCGCCCCAATTCCACGTGCCAGACCGCCGATTGAATCGAACTCTCCGTCAGCTTGCCAGATCCTGCCATGTTGTTCCTTTCCGATTCACTGCCAATCTTCGAGTTGATACTGCTTCAGTTTCCGGTGCATCTTCCGGTGAAACGTCCGCCGGCTCATCCCGATCTTGTGCGCCGCCAGAGTACGATTTCCCTTGGTCTCTTTCAATGCCTGCATGATCAATTGTTTCTCCGCGTCCTCGACCGTCATGCCGGTGCGCACCACCGATACCTTCGACAAATCCGCCCCGCCCCGGATCGCCGCCGGCACGTCGCGCAACGTCAGCCGGTCGCTTCGCGCCAACACCACCATCTGCTCGACCGCGTTGCGCAACTCGCGCACATTGCCGGGCCAGTCGTACGCCATCAACACGTTCATCGCGTCGTTGGTCAACTCACCAACCTGCTTGTCATTCTCCCGGTTGAACTCCGCCAGAAACGAACGCACCAGCAGCAGAATATCATCCCGCCGTTCCCGCAACGGCGGCAACCGGACCGTTACCACGCTCAGCCGGTAGAACAAATCATCCCGGAACTTCCCCTGATCCACCAGTTGCTTCAGGTCCTTGTTCGATGCCGCCACCAACCGCACATCCACATCAATGGTCTTCTGCCCGCCCACCCGTTCGAACGCGCGCTCCTCCAGCACCCGCAACAGCTTTACCTGCATCTGCGGCTCCAACTCCGCCACTTCATCCAAGAACAACGTGCCGCCGTCCGCCAACTCAAACCGCCCAATCCGCCGCTCCACCGCCCCGGTAAATGCGCCCTTCTCGTGGCCGAACAATTCGCTCTCCAACAACGTCGTCGGCAACGCCGCCGCATGCACCGCGATGAACGGTCCGCTCTTGCGCGGACTGAGATTATGAATCGCGTGCGCGATCAGTTCCTTGCCGGTACCCGTCTCGCCCGCGATCAACACCGTCGCCCGCGACGCCGCCACCTGCCGCACGGTGTCGAACACCGTCAACATCGCCGTTGACTGGCCCACCAGACCTTCCAGCCCGTACTTCGCGTCGAGCTGTTCGTGGAGATTGAGGTTCTCCGCTTCGATGCGCCGGCTGTTCAACGCCCGCTGCAACACCAACTCCAGTTCATCGAGATTCACCGGCTTGGTCACATAATGATACGCGCCCGCCTGCATCGCCTCGACCGCGCTCTCAATCGAACCATACGCCGTCATCATGATGCACACCGGCGGATGCGTCAGTGATCGGGCGCGCCGCAATAATTTCATCCCGTCGTCACCCGGCATCCGCAGATCGGTCAGCAACACGTCCACCGGTTGCGCCTCCAACAAGCGGGTCGCCGCCGCCGTGTCCTCCGCCAGCAGCACTGCATACCGGTCCTGCAACGCGCGCTCCAACCCCTCGCGGGTGTTCCGTTCGTCATCCACGATCAAAACGGTCGGTCGTTTGGCCTCGCTCATTTGCCTGCCTCCAGTAACCGCATCCGCTTTTCGTGCACGGGCAACCGGATGCGCAACGTCGTGCCGCGCCCCACGTCACTTTCGATGTCCAACGTGCCGCCGTGTTCGCGGACGATGCGCTGCACGATCATCAACCCCAAGCCGCTGCCCTTTTTCTTCGTGGTGTAATACGGCTCAAAAATCCGGCCAATCTGTTCGGGACCGATCCCGTGGCCGGTATCGCTGAACGTCGCCACCACGTGCGCGTCGGTCGCTTCGGTGTGGATGCGCAGGATGCCGCCGCTGCGCATCGCTTGCACCGCGTTGCGAATCACGTTGTAGAACGCCTGCTTCATCTGGCCGCGGTCGAGCAAAATCTTCGGCAGATCGTTCCCCAGTTCGCGCTCGACGAGGATTTGCCGGTCGGCAATCTCGCGCTCCAACAACCCCAGCGTGTCGCCGACGATGTCGTTGACGTTGGCCCGTTGCAGATCCGGGCGCGTGGGCCGGACGGCGCGCAGGAACTGGTTGATGATGCCGTCCAGCCGGCTGATCTCATCGCGCGCCACACGGAGGTTCTCCCGAAGCGATTCGGCCTGTTTCTTCGGCACGTTTTTCAGGTCGCGCTCCAGCAGTTGGAGATGAATGTTCAACGAGTTGAGCGGATTGCCCAGTTCGTGCGCCACGCCGGCGGCGAGCAACGTCAGCGCGGAAAGTTTTTCAGATTCGATAGTCGTTTCCGTTTGTTGATGCGCCTCGGTCACGTCGCGCAAGATCACGGCCAGGCCGGTCACGAGGTCGCGTTCTTCGTCGGCGAGCGGCACGATGTAGAAACTCAGAAACCGATGCCGGGGATAAAACACTTCCAGCTCCCGGGAAACCACCTTGTGCCATTCCTGCGTGTCTGCCGACCAGATCTTGTCCCAATCCAGTTCGCGCAGATACCGGGAGAGCGGCTCGCCCACGCCCCGCTCGGATTGAATCCCCAGAAAGTCCGCCGCGGCGTGATTGAAGTAGTTGATCCGTCCTGCGGCGTCGGTGACGATGATGCCTTCCTGAATGGTGTTGAAAAGCGTTTCGAGAAACCCCTTCTCCCGGGCCAGCTTCAGGACAAAACTCTGCAAGCTCTGCGGGTCCACCCGGTCAATCCGCCCGATGAGTTTGTCGAGAAAGGAGGTTTTCACTGTGCAATAACGGCGCGGCCTCCAACCGTTTTAACTTTGACAACCCTGCCGCGCGTGTGTCAACGTGACCCGAAGTAGCCCCGTTTTCAAGACCAAAAAGGAGTTTTTAACCGTGAAACTTGATGATGTTTACAAGCAGCTCGAAATCGCCAATGACACCAAGCTCGCCCTCATCGTTCTCGACGGCGTCGGCGACATCGCGACGGAAGAAACCGGTTTCCGCACGCCGTTGGAAGCCGCCAAGACGCCCAACCTCGACGCTCTCGCCAAACACGCCGCGCAGGGACGAATGATTCCCGTCGCGCCCGGCATCACGCCCGGCAGTGGCCCCGGCCACCTCGGCTTGTTCGGCTACGACCCGCTGGAGTTTGAGGTCGGCCGCGGCGTCATCGAAGCGTTGGGTTTGGGCATTGACCTGAAGGCCGGCGACGTCGCCGCCCGCGCCAATTTCTGTTCACTCGACGCGAAGGGCATCGTCACCGACCGCCGCGCTGGCCGGATCGAAACCAAGATCTGCGAACAGCAATGCGCGTTGCTCGCCGGCAAGATCAAGAAGATCGGTGACGTGGAAATCATCATCAAACCCGGCAAGGGTCACCGCTTCGTCGTTGTCTTCCGGGGTAAAGGCCTCGGCGGTCCGCTCACCGACACCGACCCGCACCGGGAAGGCTTGCCGATTGCGACCGCGAAAGGCCCGGCCAAGACCGCCAAGGTCGTGGCCGAATTCTATAAGCAGGCGTTGCCATTGCTCAAGAACTGCAAACCCGCCAACGGCTTCCTGCTCCGCGGCATCGCCCATCAACCGGCCATCCCAACCTTTCAGGAACGCTACGGCCTCAAGGCGGCCGCCATCGCCATCTATCCGATGTACAAGGGCCTCGCCCAACTCGTCGGCATGAAAAAAATCGAAGGCCCGCAGACCGTCAAGGAGGAGTTCGAAGCCGCCGTGGACGCGCTCAAAGCGTTCGATTTCGTCTTTATCCACGTCAAAGGCACCGACATGGCCGGCGAAGACGGTAACTTTGACGCCAAGGTGAAAGCCATTGAGGAAGCCGACGCCGCGCTGGCGATTCTCATGAAAGCCATGCCCAACGTCCTCGTCGTGACCGGCGATCACTCCACACCCGTGCCCGTCAAAGGTCACTCATGGCATCCGCAACCGGTGATGATCTATGGCGATCATGCCGGCTGGGATGGCCTCGATCGGTTCACTGAACGCGCCGCCAATCACGGTTCGCTCAGCGTCTTCGCGGCGAAGCATCTGATCCGGCTCATGCAAGCCAACGCCAAGCGGCTGGATAAGTTCGGGGCGTAAAAAAGTAACGCGGGCGTCTCGCCCGCGCTGCCGCCCGTCGCCAGCATCGGATCCAAAACAAACGCGATGTCTACCGGCTTGTGATGGGAGAGCTTGTTGTAGTATTCGACCGCTTCGAGCGTCTGCTCGTCCCGGAATAACCCGAGATGAAACACCCGCGCATCGGAGAGCATCTCCAGAATGCCGTCCACCATGCCCAATCCCGCCCGCAGAATCGGCACCAGCCCCACGCTGCTGGCAATCCGCACCCCGTCCGTTTCCGTCAACGGCGTGGTCACCCAAGCATCACCATCTTGCCCGTGCCCTGTAAGGCCCGATAGCGGCGCTCCCAAGAAAGCGAAAATAGCGCTTGCAGTGTGAGACGCGCGCGCTAGGATGCCTCTTGGAGAAGCGCTTGGCCCAACCCCGGGGCCGGCTGTGCGCGTCTGGGAAGAATCAATGGGAATAAAAGGAGAGCACACCATGAGGAACTGTCTATTAATCGGAGCCACTGTCGCCATCGCCGCCCTGTTGTCGACCGCCGCGCGCGCCGCAATCATTGCTGATTGGACGTTTGAGACGAGTGCGCCATCGGGATCTGGCCAATCAATTGGGCCGATTTCACCAGAAGTGGGCAGCGGCACGGCGAGCGGGTTTCACATAAGTTCTTCTACTGCGTATAGCAATCCAACAGGGAATGGTTCGGTTGAGTCGTTCTCGGCGGATCATTGGGGAAGCGGAGATTACTTTCAGTTCCGGGTGAGCACGGCAAACTATTTGGATATTCTGGTTAGTTGGGATCAGACCCGGTCGCCCACGGGGCCGGGGAGTTTCAAGTTGCAGTACAGCACGGACGGCAGCCTCTTCACCGCCTTTACAACCTATTCTGTGCAGAGCAACGCTACCGTAAACGGCGGGGTTTGGAATGCCACGACGCGCATACCAAACTACACATTCACTTATAATCTGAGCGCGGTATCAGCGGTCGAAAACCAGTCTGCCGTTTAT
>JBBISF010000067.1:0-13790 GCA_037441425.1 Verrucomicrobiia bacterium | reverse complement strand
TTTATCGGCCAAGACTCACTCTGCAAACTGTCCAGTTTTAAGGGTTCAGGTCACACCGACACCAAAGGCCCGATGGCCGCCATGCTCGCGGCCCTGGCCAGAATGCCATTAACGAATTGAGCCTGGATGTTTGACGACTTCATAGCGGAATTCGCCGCGGGTTTCCCGCCGCCGCGGCAGCCGCGGCCAACCCGTCACCGGCTGGCGAACCGCGCGGGCACAACTGCGTGCCCGCCGCGGCGGGTTGACGTAACAGCGCAGTTCGCCCATCAATGCCCGCAAGACCGCTTGGTAGGTCCGCTGGCGATAGCCTTCCTCCATCACGACCAGCGTCCACAAGATCCGCACTTGCAGGAGCACGTCGCGGAAACTGATTCGCAGCATCGGCAACGTGCCGATGCTCGAACAGCACGCGGTGCTGGCTCAACTGGCTCGCGAAGTCCATGAACAACCGCTGCACTGGCAGGTCAAAGCCCGTTCGCTGTTGACCGATCTGCTGGTCGAGTTTGACCGGCGCCTGCGCGCCGCCCCGGCTTCCGCCAAGGTTTCCGAGGTCGATCCTGTCTGGCGACTGCTGCGGATCATCGAAACTCGTTTCCGCGAACCGCTCCAGATCAAAACGCTGGCCGGCGAAGTGGGGCTGTCGGAAGACTACCTGAATCGCCGGTTTCATGCCACGCACGGCACGACGTTCAAACACTATCTCCATGCCATCCGTGTCCACCACGCCCAACTGTTATGCAGTTCGAATGGATTGATCAACGACGCCAAGCGCAGTTGCGCCGGCCCCGCCTTCGCCGATGCCTCCAATAGCGGAGCCGTCCGCATGCGGTTCTTCATTTTCCGCCTCGGCCAATTTGGTTAACCACCGCTCCACCGCCGCAATCGTTCCCTCCGGCGTGGAAGTGCCGGCGGTGAGTCCGATTGTTTCCGCACCGGTAAACCATTCCGCCCGCAACTCCGTGGCGGTCTCCACGCGCACCACCCGCCGGCAATGGCGCGCACACGTTTGGGCCAATTCGTGGGTGTTGTTGCTGTGGCGACCGCCGATTACCACCACCACGTCACTTTGTTGCGCCAAGGCGCCCGCGGCTTCCTGCCGGTCTTTCGTAGGCCGGCAGACGGTGTCCATAAAGCGCACTTCCGATCCGGGGAACCGCTCCCGAATCAACTCCACCAGCCGGCGCACCCGCTCCACCGGCTGCGTCGTCTGGGCCGCCACGCCAATTCGCGGATGCGGGTCCAGCCGGTTCACCTCTTCCTCCGTTAGCACCACGGCGCATTCTCGGAGATCACCGGTCAGCCCGCGCACCTCGACATGGTTGTGTTGTCCCACAATGACGGGATAAAAGCCGGCCGCGACCAATTCGCGGACCGCCCGATGGGCCGCGTGCACCAACGGACACGTCGCCTCCAATACGCGGGGCGAGCGTTCCCGGACCTGACGGAGCATCTCCGCCGATGCCCCGTGCGCGGTGATAACAACCATATCGGTGACAACGTCCTCCCACCGGCTAGTCAGGCGCACGCCTTGGGCGCGCAACGCGGCGTTGACCGTTTCGTTGTGAACCAGTTCACCCAACACCGTGACCGACCGCTCTTCAGCTTGCCGGCTGACAAGCGCCACCGCATCGCGCACCCCGAAACACCAACCCATGTGCTCTGCCCGAATGATTCTCATGGCTCGTCACTTTGGCTTTGCATTACAAAGTATCGTTCGATAAAAAATCAGCCCTGGCTTTGGCGGACGATTTCCGCCAGTGTTTCGATGTACTTCTCGAACGCCGTGCGGCCCGCGGCGGTTAACGCGCAGGTTGTCCGGGGGCGTCTATCCTGAAAGCTCTTGGTGACGCCGACATAGCCGGCTTGCTGGAGTGTGCGAACGTGCATGGCGAGATTGCCGTCGGTCATGTTCAGCGTGTTGCGGATCTCGGTAAACGACAACTCCGCATTCGCCGCCAGCAGCGACATGATCGCCATCCGCCCGGTTTCGTGGATCACGCGGTCGAGTTTCTGGAAAGGCGTCGGGTTCACGCCGCATTCGACCGTTTGTCGGTCGCCAACAAATACACTCCGCCCCCGATATGCAATCCTCCAAAGATTACGCCCATCGCGATGTGCGGGGACAGATTGTTGTAGGCCATGTGTATCGCTCCGCAGATAATGAAGAGCCAGCCAGCACGGCGCAGAGCCCGGGGGGAAAACATCCCCGCCGCGTGCAGGGCACAGCCATAAAGCATCGCCCAATAAGCCACCAAGTCCTCCGTAATATCTAACCTCCACCACCACGCCAATAGTGTCGGAATGGCGGCCGCCACGAAAGCCGGCAAGAACGCTTGCGTCACCCGCCGGGTCGCGGGTGACCAGAATGGTTCTTTGTCGCGCACCGCTTGGCGTCGCGCCAGCCACAAGGCGCCCCCGACCACCACGCCACACGTCACTGCCCAAAAACTGATAAATCCTCGTGCGCCCGGGACGTGCCAATGCCAACCGACCACCGCGGCTACGAGGGCAACCAGCCCCGCCCAGATCATCATCGGCCCCAGCGCGCGACGGTAAAGTGTGGAGCGCTCCATGAGGGTGCGGATCACTCGGAGATTTTGTTCGGCTTGGTCGGGCTTCATCTTTTGCTTTGTAATACAAAGTATTCCGCTTGTCAAGCGGCTTGAGGAGGAACAATTACCGGTTGGCCAGCCGACCGAACTCGCGGCCGGCATGATAGAGCGCTTCTGTGTTTTCCAGCGGTGTGTGCGGGGCGAGGTTGTTGCCCTCACGCAAGACGAAGAGGCCGGGGCCGTCCAAGATGCCGGAACTCAAGATGCGGCGGACTTCTTCTCGGATGGCGTCCGGGACGGCGGTGCGGAGGAATTCAACGTGCGGGCCGCCGAAGATCCGCGCCGTTGGGCCTAACTCACGGCGCAGCCAGCCGAAGTCCACCGGAAAACCGGTGTCGAACGTCTGGACGTTGAGTTCATCCCGAATGGTGCGAAAATGCCGGGTGGCGTCGCCGCAGAGGTGGATGCCGCGAGGTTTGGCGGTCGCCAACGCGGCGCACAGCCGGCGGTGATGGGGCAGTATGTGTTCACGATACATCTCCGTGGAGATGAGCACGACACTGTCATCGGCAAAAAAGAATCCGTCTTGTGGCACCGGCACGCCGCCCAGTTTTCGCCAGGCGATCATTCGCTGAATGGTCGCGTCCGTGATGAATGTCAGTAGCCGCTGCAATTGTTCCGGGTCGCCGGCCATGGTTTCGCAGACGAATGCCGGCCCGAACAAATTGCACGCCACGGTGAGCGGACCATCCGTGCCACCCATGGGGGCGGTGATGGTGATGGGCCGGTCGAGATAGGTTTCGCGTTGGGCCCGCGCCTGGAAATGTTCGTAGTACTCGCGGGCGCGGCGGCCAAGGTTGGCGAACGGATCAGGAATGCCTTGTTCCATCAGCCGCTCCGGGGCGTCGGCAAAATCCGGCTGCGTATCCGGGACCTGGTCGTCAAAGTAATGCACGGCACAGCCGAACCAAGCCGCTTCGTAGTAATTCTGGAAATCGGGGCCGATGGTCCAGCGTTCCGGCAGCCCGAGTTCGGCGTCTTGGAGGAGGTTGAACCGGCTCCAGCGCTGAAATCGCAGGAGCGCATCGAACATCGTGTCCGGGTCTTCTGAGTACGCTCGGAACGTCAGACCCTCTGGGTTGATGGCGCGGTTAAACATGAAGTAGCGCGAGTTGGTGCCGAGAATGATCGGCACCCGTGTCGGCTGGCCGGCATTGAACGCGTCCCACAGGGCGCGCTGGTCGGCGTTGTGGCGTGGAAAATCGAGATGCGCGAGGCGGTCGGGTTTCATGCGGTTGAATGACGGGGTAACGGGGCTACGTGTTGGTACTGGGGGTTTGTCTCCTGAACTTTTTGGATGGCGGCAATTTCTTTCCAGGTGGCCGCGATCCCGCGTGGGCAGGGCGGCAGATCGTGTTGGATCAGCCGGTGCAGTTGGCCGAGTTTGTAGCAGGGCACGGCGGCGTACATGTGATGCTCGGTGTGGTAGTTCATGTGCCAGTACAAGAACCGCACGAGGAGATTCAGCGTGAACGTCCGGCAACAGAGGCGAAAGTCCGGCACGTTATCCTGGAGGCCGATATGTTGCGTGTTGTTGCAGAGGAAAAACAACCATTTGCCGTAGAACGGTGCCAACGTGGTCAGCACCGGCAACATCAAGAACCGCGGATGGACCAGCCCCGCCGCAACGGACCCGACCACAATCAGCCCGTGGCCAATGAGCAGCGCCCACGCCCACCGCCGGAGGGGGCGGCGTTTGATTGGCTCGGATTCCGGGAAGAGCTTCAACTCCCATGCGGTTTTCAATCTTCCGCGCGCGATCCGGTAAAGTTCTTTCACGCCGTGGTATGGCCCCAGCGGCGTCACGAAACCCTGCTGGAAAAAGTTCTTCACCACGACGCGCGTCGGCAACACCACCTCGAGATCATCCGGTGGGTGAAGAGTGAACTGGTGATGCCGGACGTGGCTGACATCAAACATTCGGTGATTGATCCAGCCGAGGAAGGCGAAGACGCCCTCGAAGAAGCTGTTCAACCACTTTGTCTTGAACACCGTGCCGTGGCCGAGTTCATGGACGGCGTTGATCTGGAAGGCAAAACATGTGCCGTGCAGAAAAACCAACAATACCGTCACCCACCACGGCCAGCGGCCAGTAGAGTAAAATGCCAAGCTGCCGGTGAGCACCAGCGTCCCGAAATAACCAAAAGTTTGCAATCCACCCCAGAAATCGCTCCGTTCGTGGAGTGCCCTCAGGACGAGCGGGTCGAGGGGCGTCCGGTACCACGCCACCGCTTGAGGGCGGCGATCCGTCATCGCTTGAGCAGTTGTTACCACCTGCAATGCGCTACTCATAATGTAGGGTCTCTCGTCATTGCCGGCAGAACCCTAACACGGTTTGCATCCACCGGCTTTCGGGGTAATATCGCGATACGATTTCAAACATGGCCGACCGCCTCGTCATTGATTTGCGCCCGCTCGGCATCCCGGAAGTCCCGATGCTGGGCCGCTACGATTACCGGGAAGCCCAGTGCGGCTTGGACTTGCACGCGCACCGGGATGTCTTGGAAATCTGCTACCTCGCCAAGGGCCGCCAGCTTTACCGGGTGGGCCGGCGGGATTTCGTGCTGACGGGTGGCGATGTGTTCGTCGCGTTCCCGGGTGAGGTGCACAGCACGGGAGAAGCGCCGCAGGAAAAGGGCACACTATATTGGTTGCAGGTGACGCTGCCGGGGCGAAGCAGCCAATTCCTGAGCTGTCCACCTCGGGATGGCCGGCTGTTGATTCAGCAACTTCTCCATCTGCCGCACCGGCATTTCGGTGGCGAACCGGCACTGGCGCGGATTCTCAATGACGTTTTCACGGCCTGTCAACGGCCTGCGGATCCACTCCGGCGCATCACCATTCAAAACCGGTTGATGGATTTTCTCCTTCGGGTCATTGCGTGCGCCCGACAATCACCACGCGCCTGCGTGTCCCCGGAGATCAGCAGCTTGTTGCGCTACATTGAGGCCAACGCCCACCAGAACCTGCCCTTGCCGGCGCTGGCCGCGCGTCTGGGACTTTCGCTCCCGCGATTCAAGGCCCGCTTCAAACAGGAGGTAGGTATCCCGCCGGCCGAATACGCCCTGCGCTGCAAGATCGAAGCCGCGAAGCGACGCTTGGCGCAACCCCACGCCAACATCACCATCGTGGCCTTGGAACTGGGCTTTTCCTCGTCGCAGTATTTCGCCACGGTTTTCAAACGCTACACGCGCGCCACACCCCGCGACTTTCAACGTCGAATGTGCTAATCTCTGCCCCGTCATGAACCCGGAATAAATCACCCAGTTGCTCCGCGACCTCGTGCGCATCCCCAGCGTCAATCCGCACGGCGATCCCGGCACCGACGCGAAGAACACGGGCGAAACGCGCCTGGCGGAATACCTGGCGGATTTCTTCCGGAAACTGGCGTTGGATGTCGAATTTCACGAAGTCGAACCCGGCCGCGCGAACGTGATCGCCAAGTTCACCTCGCGCGGCAGCAAACGATCGCTCGCGCTCGGCCCGCACATGGACACCGTCAGCGTGGCCGGGATGACGATTGATCCGTTCAGTGGCGACGTGCGCGATGGTCGGGTGTATGGACGCGGCGCCACCGACACCAAAGGCCCGATGGCCGCCATGCTCGCGGCCCTGGCCAACGTCGTCCGCCAAAAGAGTTTCCGGGAGGGCGAGCTCGACGTGTATTTCTGCGGACTGATGGGCGAGGAAAGCGGCAACGATGGCGTGCGGGCGCTGCTGAAACGCGGATTCAAAGTGGATTTTGCGGTGGCCGGCGAGCCGACGGATTTCCGGGTGATCTACGCCCACAAAGGCGCGCTCTGGTTCAAGATGATCACCCGCGGCAAGAGCGTCCACGGCTCGATGCCCGACAAAGGCGAAAGCGCCGTCCGCAAGATGGCCGAGGTCGTTCGCTATGTCCTCGGCGACTACACCCAATCACTGCGGCTTAAAGAAGGCAAGGAGCTCGGCGCGCCCACGGTCAACGTCGGCGTCATTCGTGGCGGCACGCAAATCAACATTGTGCCGGACTATTGTGAGATCGAAGTAGATCGCCGCACGCTGCCTACCGAAAAGCACACCGGGTTGCTCAACGAACTCCGCGAGCGACTCTGGCATCTGGCGGTCGAAGTGGAATTGATCCGCGATTGTCCCCCATTGCACACGCCGCCGGATCATCCGTTCGTTCAACAACTGGCAGCGGCCACGGGTCTCAGGCAGCACGCGTTGGGCACGGCACCGTGGTTTTGCGATGCCGGCATCTTTTCCGAATACGGCGTGCCGGCGGTGGCGTTTGGTCCGGGCAGTATCGCGCAAGCGCATACCGCGGATGAATTCATCGAAATCGACACGGTCTTTACCGGGACCGCGATCACGGAAAAGTTTCTGATGGACGCCGCCCGGGCGTGAGTTCTTCCGAACAACTCGACCTGTTGTCTCCCGGTCCGGAACGCGATTGGCGCGAAGAGCTGCATCGGCGCGTCACTGACTGGGCAAAGTATGGCATCTATTTCGGTGCGTCGTCATGGAAATATCCGGGTTGGTTGGGACAGGTTTACACCCGGGAGCGTTACTTGTCGCGGGGACGATTTTCATCCCGGCAATTCGAGCAGCATTGTCTGGAGGAATACGCGGAGACGTTCCCGACGCTCTGCGGGGATTTTTCATTT
This sequence comes from Verrucomicrobiia bacterium, assembly GCA_037441425.1. Lineage (GTDB taxonomy): Bacteria > Verrucomicrobiota > Verrucomicrobiia > Palsa-1439 > Palsa-1439 > JBBISF01. The sequence goes on along the minus strand of JBBISF010000067.1, from coordinate 6,526 downwards.
CACCGGTTTTACCCAGCGGATTATTGGCGGCGGTTGTTGGCGCAGGTACCGGCCGCGTTCCAGTTCGGATTCAAAGCGCCGCAACAAATCACCGCCCCGCACCAGGAAGATGGTCGGGCCAACCCGGATTTCCTGAACGTCGCACTGGCGCGCGCTGAATTCCTGGGTCATCTTCTGCCGTTCCGGCAGAAGGTGGGCTACATTGTGTTCGAGTTCCCGCAGTTTCCGCGCGCCGTGGAGCAATCGTTTCTCCCGCAACTCGACCGGTTTCTCACCGCGTTGCCCACCGGGCTGCGTTACGGCGTGGAGGTGCGGACCGACAATCTGCTCGGTCCCGAATATTTCAAGTGTCTGCACCGGCATGGGGCGGCGCACGTGTTCAACTCGTGGACGCGGATGCCCACCATCGGCACGCAATTGGAGTTGCCGGACGTGTTCACAGCGGATTTCGTCGTGGTCCGCGCGCTACTCCGCCCCGGCCGTACGTTCGCGCAGGCGGTGCAGGCGTTTCAACCGTACACGGAGATCCGCGATCCCTACCCGGAAGGTTATCGCGATGTGGCGCAGCTGGTGCGCCGCGCGAAACGGGAAGTGTTCGTCGCTGCGGGCAACCGGTTTGCCGGCAACGCACCGTTGACGATCCGGGCGGTGCTCGACGAACTGGACAAGCCCGGCAACTTGAATTATATGGGCGGGGGAGAACGGCGATCATGAAGATCAAATCCATCATGTTGACGACGTTGTTGTTGGCGACCGGTGTGGCGGGGAGCGGGTGCGCCTTGTTCCTGATCGGCGCCGGCGCGGCGGCGGGCGCCGGAACGGTGGTTTATCTCAACGGGGAACTGAAGGTTTCCGGTAATGTCAGCTTGGATCGCGGTTGGGACGCCGCGCAGCAAGCGATGCGGGATTTGCAGTTTAAGGTGACGAAGACGCAGAAGGACGCGCTGGCGGGCGAGTTGGTGGCGCGCCGGGCCGACGACACGCCGATCCGTGTGCGCTTAAAACAGGAGTCAGCGACGGTGACCGAGTTTCGCATCCGGGTGGGTACGTGGGGTGCAGAAGATTTGTCGCGATTAATCTACCAAAAAATCCAGAGCCACTTTTAGGCGACCACTGGTATGAAGATCAAAATTCCGGATGAACTGAAAGTGGACATGCCGCAGAACATCTGGGGCAAGATTCTCAGTGCCACGCCGGTGGTCATGACCGTGGTGGCGACGATGTTGGCGGGCTTGGCTTCCAGCGAGATGACGCGCGCCCAGTATGACCGCTCACTAGGGGCCCAGCAACAATCCAAGGCCGGCGATCAGTGGAGTTATTTTCAAGCCAAGCGCCTGCGGGGCACGCTTCAACGCAGCACGCTGGATCTGCTACAGGCAACCTCCGAAGTTCATCCGTTGGCGGTCGCGGCCGTGCCGGCGCCCGTCAGCGAACAAACACTGGCGGCGCTGCAGAACGGCGAGTTGCCAGCGGTGCCCGGTGCGCCCACGTTGAGTCCAAATGTGAAGGCCGCGCTGGCCGCGCTCGAAAGCCAGCAACCGGAAACCGAGATCGCGGCTCTTCTGGCGCGGGTGAAAGACGCTGCGCTGGTTGACGCGCTACGCTCGGCCAATGAGCAGGCGCGGGCGTTCGATGCCGCCACCGCGCCGGTGAATCAGGCTATTGAGCAGCTTGAAGCCCGGGTGCCCGCCGCGTTGCGTCGCGATTTCCTTGTGGCGCAGTTGCGCTACACCGCCCGCCGTTACGACGCCGAGGCGCGGCTCAACCAGACCATTGCCAACATTCTCGAATTACAGGTGCGCCAGAACAATGTCTCCGCTGAACGGCACCACAAGCGCAGCCAGCGGTTTTTCTATGGAATGTTGGCCGCCCAAGCGGCGGTGATCATCGCCACGTTTGCCATTGCCGCCAAGAAACGCAATCTGCTTTGGTCGCTCGCCGCCGTTGCCGGCTTGGCTGCGGTCGCATTTGCCATCTACGTTTTCCTGTACGTGTAACCGGGAGAAATGCCGATGAAAAAACTGATCTTTCTAGCCGGGTTTATCGGGGGGCTGCTGGTGATGCCCGTGAGCTTGTACTTCTATTTTACCGGCGGTTATGCGCCGGTCGCGACCTCGGCCCCGCCGATGCCGTTCGAGAAACTGCTCGCCCGGACGGCGCTGCACGCGCGGATGGAAAAAGAGATGCCGGCAAAATCGCCACTTGAGCCGACGGAGACGAACCTGTTGGCGGGCGCGCAGATTTATGTCCAGCACTGCGCGGTTTGCCACGGTTTGCCGGGCGAAGGCAAAACCGCCATCGCCGAGGGGATGTTCCCGCGACCGCCGCAACTGTTTCGCGGCAAGGGCGTGACCGATGATCCTCCCGAAGAAACCTACTGGAAGGTTGCGAATGGGATCCGGCTCACCGGTATGCCCGGTTTCCGCACGACGTTGAAGGATGATCAACTCTGGCAGGTCAGCCTGTTCTTGGCAAAAGCGAACGCGTTACCCGCGCCCGTCACGCAAGTCCTGACTCACAAGGGTGGTTTGCAGCCGTAGTTGATCGCCATCGCGCCGCCGACAAACTCGACGAAACCGCAATCGGTGAACCCGATTGTTTCCATCTGCTGCCGGATGCCGCGTTGGGCCGGGTAATCGTCGAGTGAAGCGAGGATGTAGGCATGCGTGTCGGCGTCGCCACAGAACAGCCTTCCCAGCGCGGGCACGAACGTCCGCAGATACCAGAAGTAAACGCCGCGCCAGACCGACCATGCCGGTTTGCCAAAATCCAAGGACAAAAACTTTCCGCCAGGGCGCAGCACCCGGTAAATCTCACGCAGGCCCGCGTTGATGTCCGCCAGATTCCGCAAGCCGTAGCCCACGCTGACCACGTCGAAGGAATTGTCCGGGAAAGGCAGATGTAAGGCGTCCGCTTGCAACCATTCAATCTCGCGCGACCGCGTTTCCGCCACGCGCAGCATCTCCGCCGTGAAATCCGCTCCGACCACCCGCGCCTGAAACCGCAACGCCAAATCCCCGGTACCACAACAAAGGTCGAGCACATTGCGCGGTTGGCCGGCCATCTTCACGAGCCGGCGTTTCCAGTGCCGGTGTAAGCCGGCGCTCATCAGATCGTTGAGCAGATCATACCGGCGGGCAATGGTCGCGAAGAGGCACTGGACATTCTCCGCGCGTTGGTCACCGGGACTGTAGAACTTGCTTTGCACGCGGCCAGAGGGTAACAAAGTTCCCTCGTTATGAGCAACGACCGCCTTGATCGCGCTCTGAAGCTCTGGGAACAGTTCCCGGACAACGAATTGGTGCGGTACAATCTCGCCCAGTCGTTGTTTGACGCCGAAGACTATGACGGCGCGGCGGAACATCTCCACGCGCTGTGCGCGAAGCGTGCCGATTGGATGGTCGTCCACATTCTGCTCGGCAAATCGTTGCTCGCCTTGGGCCGCCGGGACGAGGCGCGACCGTTCCTGCAACAGGCGCACGAACTCGCCGTCGCCCAGCACCACGACGGCCCCCGCGAGGAGCTGGCCGCATTGCTCAAGTCGTGGTGAGCAACGCTTCCCCGGCAATCATGTCGCGATTGGCGGCACCGGGCGGCACCATCGGATACACCCGGTGATTGACGTCAATCGGCACATGGATCAAGGCCGGCCCGCGTTCACGCAACGCTTCCGCCAAGCACTCCGCCGGATACGCCGGCACGCCGAAGCCTTCGGCGATCTTCAGGAAATCCACGCGGGTTGCGTAATTCGCCGCGAAGATGCGCCGTTCGTAGAACAAGTGCTGTTGCTGATGCACCAGTCCGAGCGAGTTATTGTTGAGGACGATGACTTTGACATTCAAGTTTTCCTCGGCCGCCGTGGCGAGTTCCTGAATGTTCATCAACAAACTGCCATCGCCGCTGAAGCAGACGACCGTTTTTTCCGGGTTCGCCAATGCGGCCCCGATGGCGGCCGGCAGGCCAAATCCCATTGTGCCCAAGCCGCCCGACGTGAGCCATTGGCGCGGCTGCCGGAAAGGATAGGCTTGGGCAGTCCACATCTGATGCTGGCCGACGTCAGTGGCGATGATCGCGTCGTCGCCCGCGAACTCCGCCACCGTACGAATGAGCCGGTGCGGTTCGTTGAGTGCGAGCGGGTACTGCCGCTTCAGCGTGGCGATATGTTCCAACCATGCCGTCCGCGCGAGCGCGTCCACCAATGGCTGCAACTCCGTCAACACCTGCCGGACGTCGCCCATAATGCCGACGTGCGCGGCCTTGATCTTGCCGAGTTCGCTGGCGTCAATGTCGATGTGAATGACGCGCGCCCGGGGACAAAACTCCGCGACCTTGCCGGTGGCGCGGTCGTCGAAGCGCGCGCCCGCCGCGATGAGCAAGTCGCACTCTTCGAGTGCCAAGTTCGTGTACCGGGCGGCGTGCATTCCGAGCATTCCAAGCGCAAGGGGATGATCGGTCGGCAATCCGCCAAGCGCCATTAACGTCATCGTGGTCGGGAGGCCGGCCTTTTCGGCCAACTGGCGAACCACGTGACTGGCGCCGGAGTGGATGATGCCACCGCCGATATAAAGAACCGGTCGCGCCGCCGCGTTGATCATCCGCGCCGCTTGTTGAACGGCGGCGCGGTCGAAGGCCGGCGGCGCAGCGGGCTGACCGGGTTCAGGCCACGCGTTGAACGTGACGGACTGGCACTGGACGTCTTTCGGCACGTCGATCCAGACCGGGCCGGGGCGGCCGGAAGTGGCGATGCGGAATGCCGCCGGAATGATCTCCAGCAACTCCGCGGCGTCGCGGACGAGGTAGTTATGTTTCGTGACCGGCGCGCTCATGCCGAACGTGTCCACTTCCTGAAACGCGTCCGTGCCAATCAAGGCGCTCGGCACTTGACCGGTAATGCAGACGACCGGGATGGAATCCAGTTTGGCGTCCGCCATGGCGGTCAACACGTTGGTCGCGCCGGGGCCGGAGGTGGCGAGGCACACCGCCGGTTGCCCGGTTGTGCGGGCCATGCCTTGGGCGATGAAGCCCGCGCCTTGTTCATGGCGGGCGAGGACGTGCCGGATTTGCGCGCTGTGGGAAAGCGCGTCGTATAACGGCAGGTTTGCGCCGCCGGGAATGCCGCTGACAAGGCGGAGGCCTTGTCGTTCCAGCAAGCGGACGATGAGTTGAGCACCGGTCATTTTGATCATGTTGTTGTCTCCTGTGTTTGTCCCGGAGCGCGGGGGAGACCGGCGCGAGGAGGGCGAAAAGCGCAACCCCCGCCGGCACCTTCGCGCCGGCTGGGATTGAAGTTGTTGCTGTCGTCCCGCTACCGCGCGAAGGCGCTACGCACCACCACGACCACCACCAGCCCGAGCTGGGTGGCGAGCGAACCGACGTTCAGGTTGTGCCTATCGCGTTTCATCACGGAAGCAATGTGGCGATACGGATAACCGTTCAGGCGGCGGATGTCAAGTTTGCGGCTACAACTCCGCCGGCGGCGGGCCTTTGGGCGGGTTGATCTTCAGAACGTGGAAACGGCGTTCCAGCACCAAGTTATCGTCGCAATAGAATTCGATGGAGTAGAGACCCGGTTCGGAAAACTGGAGGCCGACGAGATCAAAATTGATTTCAGCAACGGTATGGATGTCGGCAAATTGAATCTGGCCCTTCAACTCGGCGATGGTGTTGCCGGATTCCTCGTGACCGACGCGCAGGCGGGCTTCGCACGCGCCACGGCCTTCGGTTAGCGAGACAAACACGCACATCCGCGGATGCCGACAGGGGAACTGGGGCGCGGCGATTTGGTTGAAGATGCCGATAAGGGATTTCTTGTTGGTCAGCTTGTCCTCGATGATCTGGTCGCAAATGACGATGGCCAAGCCGGTGGGAGGAGGTGTGCCAGTGCCCATGATCTTCTTACCGGGAAATGTCTTTCTGGGTGAGAACGGAAAAACCGGCTTTGACGAGGACCTCGCGAGCGTAATCCGGGTCTTCGCAATGAAGCGCCAGCACGGCTTTGTCGTGTGGCCGAACCATGAGCGAGTAGGTGTACTGGATGTTGACCTCGGCGGCCATCAACGAGCGGAGCACCTGATCCAGTTTCTCCGGGCCACGCGGGAGCTCGACGACAAGCAGGTTCGATTCTCCCGCCGCGATCTGCGCCTTGTGCAGGACTTCCCGGCAACGATCGGGATCGTCCACCACCATGCGCACCACCGAGGAGTCGGCGGTGTCCACCACCGAGATGCCGCAGATATGGACGCCACCTTCGCCCAACGTGCGAGTCAGTTCCAAGAGCGCGCCCACCTTGTTTTCCAGGAATGCGGAAAATTGGCGGACGAGCGGTTCGCGGATTTTTTCGGAAGTCTTCGGATTCGCAGTCGCCATGCAGTTTCTCCAACGCCAGTTATTATTCTAGCCCAGCCCGCTGGGAAAGCAACGCCTTAGCTTTCGGCTGCCTGATCAATGAAAGCTGCGCCGAATTTTCATATAGGAACCTCCGATAACTGCTTTTCGGAACCCCGTTGTGGGTTGCGGAACGTTTTTT
>JBBISF010000066.1:0-13860 GCA_037441425.1 Verrucomicrobiia bacterium | reverse complement strand
ATGCTGTATCGGCGCTGCGGTCGCAGCGGTCTGAAACTCCCGGCGATTTCGCTGGGCTGTTGGCACAATTTTGGGGGACAGGCGAACCATGACGAAGCCCGCCGGATGTTGCGCCGGGCATTCGATCTCGGCATCACACATTTCGATCTGGCGAACAACTACGGCCCGCCGCCCGGCAGCGCCGAGGAATTTGTGGGGAAAGTTCTCGCCGAGGATTTCGTTGGTCACCGCGATGAACTCATCATCTCAACCAAGGCCGGGTGGCAGATGTGGCCCGGGCCGTATGGCGATTTCGGCTCGCGGAAATACCTTCTTGCCAGCCTTGATCAATCGTTGCGGCGGCTGAAACTCGACTACGTGGACATCTTCTATTCACATCGCCCTGATCCCGACACGCCATTGGAGGAAACCATCGGCGCGCTCGATTCCGCGGTGCGTGCCGGCAAAGCGCTGTATGCCGGCATCAGCAGTTACGACGGTCAGCGGACTGCCGCCGCGATGGACATTACCCGGCAACTGCACACGCCGCTGGTGATTCATCAGCCGGTTTACTCAATGCTCAATCGGTGGATTGAAACTGACCTGCTGCCGCAGACGCGGAAGCTCGGTCTCGGCGTGATCGCGTTCTGTCCGCTCGCGCAGGGATTGCTCACCAACCGGTATCTCCATGGCATTTCCGCCGATTCGCGGGCGGCGGGTTCGGTTGGATTTCTCAAGCCACAACACGTCACCGCGGAAGTCATCGCCAAGGTGAAGAACCTGAACGCCGTGGCGCAACGCCGCAGCCAAAGCATGGCGCAAATGGCGTTGGCGTGGACGTTGCGCGATGAAGCCGTAACCAGCGCTCTGATTGGCGCGAGCCGTGTCAGCCAGATTGAAGAAAACGTCGCTGCGCTCGCGAACCTGAAGTTCTCCACGGAAGAGCTTTCAGAGATCGACCGGATTCTGACAGGTTAACGGTACGTCCATACACGCGTTCATCGCCGGTACGACTTCGGTGAACACGCCGCAGATGGCTTTTACGAGTTCGATACCAGTGCAGGAGCGCACCTCGGTTGCGGGCATCGGGTAGTAGATCTGGAAACCGGCCCATTCGCGCTTCGAGTATTTTTTGGCAACGTCGCGGATTTGCCGGGTGGACTGGAAATTCTTTTTGGTGAAAACGGCGTTCGCGTCCCAGTCGCCAACTTCCGCGACAAATCCTTCCCGGCAAAGCAACCGACGGAGTTCGTCGTCCAGCGCGGTGGACGGTTTCATCAACCGGTGCCAGTCCCAATCCGGTTTAAGCAGGCAACCGGGATAGGGTTCCGGGCCGACGGCGTAGCCGCGTTCGATCTGCAACCCGCTCTTGAAAATCTTTTCGTCCTGCTCCACCGATATGAACAGCTTGGCGCAACCGAAATTCACGTCGTGCGAAATCGGTTTGGCTGCCCGGTTGGCGCGCGGCAGCCAACAGATCCACTGCCAGAACACACCGCGTCCCCAGCGGTCGGTGACGAACGGAGTGCGATACCGGGTTTCAAGGTGATACTTCAGAATCTGGGTGATGCGTTCGTGCGGTTCGAGGTTGCCCACCCGGATGCCATGCGCGAAGTTGAGCCACTCCGGACGGAACGCCTCGCCCGTCGGCAATTCGCTCGCGCTTTTTTCCCGGCGGGCCAAGGGCAACCAATCGCGGGTGGTGGCGTTGCGTTTCATCTCAACCGGCGGCGTCCAACGGACTGCGCACCGCCAAGCCGGGGCGGTTCAGGACATGGGTGTAGATCATCGTCGTCGAAACGTCCTTATGACCCAACAGTTCTTGTACCGTCCGAATATCACTCCCGCTTTCGAGCAGATGCGTAGCGAAAACCCGGCGAAGGGCACCGCGCGAAGATGCTCGAAGCCGCCTTGGCCGCCGGTTTTGGCAGCTACCCGCAGTTCCACCGCGTCTTCAAACGAGTCGTGGGCTGTTCCCCCGTCGATTACCGCCGCCGTTACCGGTAATCAGTCCACATGTCGGTGGTCGTCGTGAGCAGACACCGGGCATGCCCATCCACGAATAAATAATTCGCTCCGCCCTCGTGCCGCACCGGATTCAGCGAGTAATATGGATAGAGAATTGCTATCCCACCCTCCAAATTGGCGTCAGCATCCGCTACCACAACCGCTAAAGTCGGATCGCCGATTTGGGAGAGTGGTACGCCATTGAGCGCGTACGCCATTGAGTAATGTGGTGTTAGGACCGTCGCCGTCGGGCACTGAAACACGCCTTTCGGCGGCCAGTCGAGCGCAATGTCCTTTTGGAAGAGATACCAGCCAACGGCGTGATACCACAAATCATGCGGGGCCGGCGCACCACCGATGATGAGCGGCAGATGACCGTCATGATCATCGGCGTAGAGCGAAACCGCCACCCCCATCTGCTTCAGATTGCTCAGGCACTGCGCGCGTTTCCCGGCGGCGCGCGCGCGACTCAGTGCCGGCAATAACAACGCCGCCAACAGCACGATGATCGCAATCACGACCAACAATTCAATGAGTGTGAACGCTCGCCGCATGATTTCGCATGGGATTGAACTTCCAGGTCCCGAACAAGTACCACGCCTGCGCCGGTATGAAAATCCTCGTACTGGCTGTCTCCCAAGTCGGGTTGCTGGTAAAGCATGGCAAGCCCCACGTGCCGGGATGCGCGGCGCTGGGGATCATCGCCCGCTGCATTTGCGCCAACAGGTCTTGGGCCATTCTGGATTCACCGGCAACCTGATACGCCACGACCATCTCCCCCGTACCCTCCAGCCAAATCCGTTGTTTGTCCGCAAAGTCCGCAACCCCCCGGATGGCTTGCCCCCGTACCGTGTCCGTTCGACCAAATGTCTTCTCCGCAAACCGCAGCGTGGCGGCGTAGTCTCGCCCCAACGCCCCCAATGCCCACGTCGTGTCGTCCAATGCCGACTCGTTCACTGTCGAACCCATCCGGAACCGGCCTTCGCTCTCCACCCACATCTGTTTTTGCAGCCAATCGCGCACTTTGGCGCGCGCCGCCGGGTACTCGATCAGCGCTGCGTAACAATCCAAATTCCCCTCGGTGGACTTCGCGCGAATGGGACCGTCCTTGTTGAACCCCGACCGCACTCCCCCGTCCGCGTCCTGCAAGCCGGTCAGCCACCGCGCGAGACCGGCTCGCAGATCGTTAAAGCGCATCCGGTCCACCCGGTAATAGTAGTAGTTCAAGGCAATCAATAGCCACGCATTGTCGCCCACCCAGCGATCGCTGTCTGGGTGCACCGCGCCACTCTTGGCGTCCCAGAACTGATGAAAGCCGCCGGGGGTGGCAGCTGCAAACTCCTTCACATACTGCTGATCAAAAAACTCGAAAACCCGTTCCGCTCGACGGATGTCGCTTTGATGGATGTAACACATCGCAGCCAGCGCATTCGCGTAAAGCCCGGAGAACGTGTCCCCATCCTCATTACCGAGAAGTCCGGTATGCTGTTGTTGTTGGATCAGCCACGCATATACCGTCCGGGAAGAGGGTTGTTGATACCCCGACAAGGTGGTCGGCAAGGCAAAAAGTCCGCAAGCAAGTGCCGAAATCCAAAAATGTGCTTGCATTCAGATACCTCTCAACGTACTTTGGCCACGGAGAATGTAAGCGCTTGCAGCCATGAAGGCAACTCTTTTCGATGTCGCCAAAAAAGCACGCGTGTCAACCGCTACCGTCTCCCGTGTCCTCAATGAGAGTCGCCTCGTTAACCAGACCACACGCGACCGAGTCCAACGCATTATCCAGGCATTGGATTATCACCCCAGCCACGCTGCGCGCATTCTCGCCGGCCAACGAACCGGGATGCTTGGTGTCGTGACGCCCGGGATCGCCAGCGGTTTCTTCGCGGAAGTGCTCTGTGGTCTCGACGAAGTCGCTGCCGAATACCGGTTCCACCTCACCACCGTCTTCACCCACGGTCGCGAAGATGAAGAAAAGCTCCTTTTGCGTTTTCTGCAGGAGAACCGGTGCGACGGCGTCGCCATCCTGAACCTCTCGCTCCCACCCTCGGCTCTCGCCCGTGCGCAACAGATCGGGTTGCCCGTCGTATTACTGGATCGTCCTTTGCCCGACACAGAAATTCCGTCCGTCTGCATTGATAACACCACCGGCGCCATGGGGGCGATGCGCCATCTGCTCGAGCACGGCCATCGCCGGATTGCCATTCTGACCGGCCCGCGTGACAACCACGATGCCATCCAGCGCCTCGCCGGTGCCCAGCTAGCCCTGACCGCCGACGGGGTGGCGCTCGATCCGAACTTGATTTGGTCGGGGGCCTTTACCGAGGAAAGCGGTCGGGCGGCAATGATCCGCTGGCTCGACACTGGTGCCTCATTGCCGGACGCGATCTTCGCCTGCAACGATGCGATGGCGCTGGGCGCGTTGGATGCGCTGCGTTCGCGCGGCCATCATGTACCGGACGACGTGGCGCTGGTCGGTTTCGATGATTGCGAGGCAGCGCGCTATGTCGCGTTGACGACGGTGCGCGTGCCCATGCGGCAAATGGGCCGCATGGCTGCGGAGACATTGATTCAGCAAATTTTGCATAACGAGCAACGCACCCCCGGCTTGCTGCCGGTTAGTTTGATCGCGCGGCGTTCCTGCGGGTGCAAAGTACAAGAGCCAGCCAAAGAGCGGGCGTAAACCAAGAAAGGAAAGGACTCAGGAAATGAAAACAGGGAAAACAGTCAGAATGATGTTGGGAATGGTGGTTGTGGTCACGATGGCGGTGGCGGGACCGTGGGTTTCTGCGACCACCTTGACGAATCCGGGGTTTGAGACCGGCGACTTCACAGGATGGTCAACGTTTGGCACAGGATGGCGGACGAGTACCGGTGCCGACGCACACACCGGGATATACGGCGTCGTTGATGATGTGAACACCAACGACACAGATGTTTACCGGGGAGTGTTCCAGAATGTGTCCATCACGCCCGGTGCGCATTATTCGGGCAGCGTCTGGATTCGCGCCGTGAATGTGGAGACCTCGCGGTCATACTTTGAGCTCCAGTTCTTGGATATCACAAATGCGGTGGTGACCACCTATCAATCATCCTTGGTGACCAGCGACCAGCCGTTCACATTGACGTCTATCGCGAACATTGTCGCGCCCGCCAACGCAGTTGCGCTCAGCGTGCGCGGGATCGTCTGGATGCCCTCGGCGCCGACGATTAACACGGACTTCCACATCTTCGATGATTTTCAAGTCACGGAGCTGGTGCCGGAGCCGAGCGTTGCCGGATTGCTTGTCTTCGGCGGATTGCTGGCCGCTGCGCGTCGCCGTCGCAAGGCATGAGGCGTGACTCGACAACGAAGTTAGCATTCACATTGATTGAGCTGTTGGTGGTGATTGCGATCATAGCGCTCTTGGCGGCCATGTTGTTGCCTTCGTTGAGTCGCGCCCGCGAGAAGGCCAAACAAACGACTTGCGCCTCCAATCTCCGGCAACTGGGCTATGCCGTCGTCATCTATGCCAGCGATAATGGCGACCACCTGCCGGCGATGACCTACTCGAACCAGTTTTTACAATTTGCACGGCTCGCCCCGTACACCCACAACTACAAACTCTTCACCTGCCCGAGCCAACGTCCCGAAGATGATTGGCCGGGCTGGTCCTCCGTCTCCTGCACCGATATTGCCGGCACGAGTACCTGCACCGATTACAAGTTTCAGGACAACGCCACGATTCTGGCCGCCTTGATCTCCGTGTTCCGCGACCCGACCTGGGTACCGTTGGCGCTGGATCGCGACTGGACCTATCGGCTGCCCCATTTCGACCGGGCCAACATTGTTTTCCTCGATTGCCATGTCGAAGCGAAAGATTACTTTCAATTCCAGTTTGGCGGGGTTTCCGCCGCTGATCCGTTCGGTTGCTACCCGTGGTTCAACTGGGGCATCGCGAATGGCAACCTCGGTTCCTGCCCGTGAGATTTTCCGGTGCGCTCATCTTGGCTTTCGTTCTGGTCCTTGATCATGCCGCCGTGGCCGAGTCGGATGCGCGTTTTCTCAATGCACTGGAGCAGCGAAGCTTCCGGTTTTTCTGGGAACAGGCGAACCCCGCAACCGGTTTGATTCCCGATAGCGCCGACGCCGCTGGGACCAATCACCCATCTGTCGCCAGTATCGCCTCTGTTGGTTTCGGTCTGACCGGTATCTGTATTGCCGACGAACGCGGCTGGGTTTCCCATGAGCAAGCCTACCAGCGCGCCCGGACAACCTTGCGTTTCCTCCTGGACAAACTCCCGCAAGAACACGGGTTCTACTACCACTTCGTGGACATGCAGACCGGGGCGCGGCAATGGAACTGCGAGTTGTCGTCCATCGACAGCGCGCTGTTGCTCGCAGGCGTGTTGACCGCCCGGCAATACTTCCGCGGCACGGAGGTCGAGCAACTTGCCACCCGGATTTACGAACGCGTCGATTGGCCGTGGATGTTGAACGGCGGACAAACCCTCTCCATGGGCTGGACTCCCGAAGGCGGATTCCTTGGCGGCCGGTGGGGCGATTTCAGCGAACACATGGTGTTGTATCTCCTCGGCCTCGGCTCGACCACGCATCCCTTGCCGGCGGCGACGTGGCGGGCTTGGAAACGAGAACCGGTGATCACCTATAGCGGACGCACCTTCCTGCAATGTCCGCCGCTGTTCACACATCAGTATTCGCAGGTCTGGGTGGACTTCCGCAATAAGCGCGATGCGTTTGCGGATTACTGGCGTAACTCCGTCCTCGCCACCCTCGCCCACCGGCAATTCTGCCTCGATCTGGCCAGTCAATTCCCGACCTATAGCGCCGATCTCTGGGGCATTACGTCTTCGGCGGCACCGGAAGGTTACAAGGCTTGGGGTGGACCACCGGCAACCGTGTACGCGCCAATTGACGGTGTGATTGTCCCATGCGCTGCCGGCGGCTCCCTCCCATTCGCCCCGCAGGAATGTCTGCGCACGTTGCGGTTTATGCGCACGCATTATAGCAACCGGGTTTGGAAACGGTACGGCTTTGTGGACGCCTTCAATCCGCGAACCGGTTGGACGGCGGCAAATGTCATCGGCATTGATACCGGCATCACCTTGCTAATGGCCGAGAACTACCGGTCGGGCTTCGTCTGGAAATACTTTATGAAAAACCCGGAAATCCAAGTCGCGCTCAATCGCGCCGGCTTTTGCGATACCACCCCCACCCTGCCCGCTGCCGACCGGCAATACCTCCGTCAACTGGCGCACGACACGTGGCGCTGCCTTGACGAGACCTTGGTCGAGCCCACCACCGGCCTGCCCTACGACAGTATCCGTAACCGCGAGTTTACCTCCGTCAGCAACATCGGGTTACATCTCACGGACGTTGTGGCGGCTCATGACATGGGATTCATCAGCCGGCACGCCGCTGAACAAAAACTGGCCCAGACCCTGGCCAGCCTGAAGAAACTGAAGACTACCTACGGCTTTCAGCAATGCTGGAACGACGTTAAAACGCTCCAACCGGGCACTAACGACACCTGGATTTCGGTGGTGGATTCCGGCAATCTCGTCGGGGGAATCATCACCGTTGCCGAGGCGTTCCCCTGTTTCCGCGCCGCTTGCGACCGGCTGGTCCGGGCGATGGATTGGGCGGCATTCTACGACAAGAACTGCCGGCAGTTGCTCGGTGGTTACAACAACGCCACCGGCAAGTTCAATCCCGACTGGCATCTGCCATTTCTCGGCGCTGATTCCCGGCTCACGTCGTTCATTGCCATCGCTTCCGGCAAAGTGCCGGCCGAATCCTGGGACGCGCTCACCCGCAACGCCGAAGAACGTTACGGCACACGTTATCTCGTTCCCGGCTGGCAAGGCGGCGGCCTGTTCATGCAGTACATCAATGGCCTGTGGCTCGATGACCGCCATACGCTGATGGGCCAGTCGGCCCAGAACTTCGCCTACGCCCAAATCCAACACGCCATCGCGCAGACGCTGCCCGCGTGGGGCTGGTCGGCAAGTGATTCACCGGCGGACGGCTACCTCGGTTGGGGCAAACTGCGCGACAACATCGTCACCCCGCACGCCAGCGCGCTGGCCATTGGCGATTTCCCGCGCGAGGTCGTCGCCAACCTCCACGCTCTGGAACAACTTGGCGCGCGCGACAAACGGCACGGCTTCTACGATGCCATCGACCTGTCGACCGGCAAGGTCGCGAAGAACTTTCTGTCGCTCGATCAATCGATGTTGTTCATCAGCTTGGTCAACTACCTGCGCGACGACACGATTCGCCGGTATTTTCAGCAGCATCCCTTGGTGCAACACGGTCGCGAGTTGATTGCCGATTACCGGCAACCGGCTTTTGGCGCCAACACATCCCTCTTCATCTTGAGTCCACCATCGCCCGACCTTCGCGAGGCGACACAGAAAACGGTGGCGGCCCGCCGATTCAACGATTGGCGCACCGCTGACTGGCAGATGCTCGATCATTCGCGGTTCGCATTCGCGTGGGATGACACGGCGCTGCATTTCCGGGCCGACGTGCGCAACGCCGATCTCGTGAACAACCGGCCGTCGGACAAGCTCTGGGAGCAAGACTGTGTCGAGTTGTTCATTGACCCGCAGAATGATGGTTTGCGCTGGGGCGACAAGGCGGACTTCCAGTTTGGATTCGCAGTGACGAACAAGTGTTGGGAATGGTTTGGCGGGCGACGCCAGATCAAAGCCGTGGCTCAACCCACCACCAGCGGGTACGAGGTGGAGGCCACCATCCCGTGGTCCCTGCTCGGCGTGACGCCGGCCCGGGGCACAATCCTGCGAGTCTCGCCCGCGATCAAGAATACCGGTCACGGCAAGGCAGAATGGAACTGGCAACCCACCGGCGACCATGTCACACTGGGTCGGTTGATATTGGAATGACTCGATCCGTCATCTGCGTCGCGGTGAGCGTGTTCCTGTGCGGCGGCTGTCGGCCTCCGGCCGACGGCAAGGTGCATATCAGGTATTGGGAAAAGTGGACCGGGGCTGAGGGCGCGGCGATGCAGGAGGTGGTAGACCGGTTTAACGAGTCCCAGCAGCATATTGTCGTCGAATATCTGGCCACCTCCAGCGTGGATCGCAAGACATTGATTGCCACCGCCGGCGGGGATCCTCCCGACGTGGCCGGATTGTATCTGCAAAATGTGTTCTCGTTCGCGGATTGCGCCGCACTAACCCCGCTCGACGATTTCATCCGCAAGGAAGGTGAAACCCCGGCGCAATGGTTGCAACGCTATTATAAGGTGTTCGCCGCCATGTGCACGTATCGCGGCACGGTTTGGGCGCTGCCCAGCACGCCGGCGACCACGGCGTTGCACTGGAACAAACGGCTCTTCCGCGAGGCCGGCTTGGATCCGGAGCGTCCGCCACGGACACTGGAGGAACTCGATGCGTTCGCCGAGAAACTGACCAAGCGCGATCCGAAGACTGGCGCGATCACGCAATTGGGTTTTCTCCCACAGGAACCGGGCTGGTGGTCATGGGCGTTTCCGGCCTGGTTTGGTGGCCGCTACTGGGACGGCACCAACATCACCATCGGCACGGACCCGCATAATCTGGCCGCCTACCAGTGGGTCTCGAGCTACACCAAGAAATACGGCCTCGACCAGATCCGGGCATTCAGCAGCGGCTTCGGCAATTTCGCGTCGCCGCAGAATCCGTTCATGTCCGGCAAGATCGCCATGGTGATCCAAGGCGTATGGATGGACAACTTCATCAACCAGTTTGCTCCCGGCCTGGAGTACGGCGTCGCGCCGTGGCCGGCGGTCTATCCGGGCGAAGACAACTTCACTGTTGCCGATTGCGATTTTCTGGTCATTCCCCACGGCGCGAAACATCCACGGGCGGCGTGGGAGTTCATCAAGTATGTCAGTTCCATCAACCCCCACGCCAAGAGCGAGGCGGAATTGCAGGGAATGGAGTTGCTTTGCTACCGGCAGAAGAAGATTTCGCCGCTGCGCCAATGGAGCCCGTTTTTCGAACAGCATCATCCCCACCGGTATATCCAAGTCTTCCGGCAACTCGCTCAAAGCCCGAACGCGATCTTCATCCCCAAGTTCGGCATCTGGGAAGAATACCGGCGGGAGCTGAATTCGGTTTTTGAAAACGCGCGCTTACTGATCATACCCAACGCGCAAGCTCTCGCCTTTTGCCAACGCCGGGTCAGCGCAAGCTGGCAGTGGCATTGCGAGAGTCTGGCGCGACACGGAGGCGGTCATCCATGACAATTCGTGAGCGCCGTCACCTCCGCAACGGATTGCTCTTTTGCGCGCCGTGGTTGATCGGCTTGGGCGTATTTACCGCCTACCCGGTCCTGGCGTCCTTGTTCTACAGCTTCTGCGATTATTCGGTGCTGCAATCGCCGGTGTGGTGCGGGACGGAAAACTACCGGCAGATGTTAAGTGACACCGTGTTCTGGCTATCTCTGAAAAACACGTTGGTTTTCGCCCTGCTGTCATTGCCGGCGGGGACGATCGTCGCGCTCGCGCTGGCGGTCTTGCTCAACACCGAAGTGCGCGGGATGCCGATGTTCCGCACCATCTTCTACCTGCCCAGCATCGTTCCCATGGTCGCCAGCGCCATGTTGTGGATGTGGATTTTCAATGGGCAGTTTGGTCTCCTCAACTGCGCGTTGCATCCGGTCCTCGGCGTGTTCGGCCTTCAACCGCCCGGCTGGCTCGGCGATCCGACGTGGGCCAAGCCCGCGCTGGCGCTGATGAGCATCTGGGGCGTCGGCAACTCGATGGTCATCTATCTGGCCGGTCTGCAGAACGTGCCCAAGGAACTGTACGAAGCTTCGGAAATCGACGGCGCCAGCACGTGGCGGCGGTTCTGGCACGTGACGCTGCCGATGATTTCACCGGTGCTCTACTTCAATCTGATCATGGGAATCATCGGCACGCTCCAGGTCTTCGCCACGGTCTTCGTGATGACCGGCGGCGCGGAAGGCAATCCGGCGCGTTCCACTTTGTTCTATGCACTCTATCTCTTCTCCGTGGCGTTCTATGACCTGCGCATGGGCTACGGCTGCGCCATGGCGTGGATGCTCTTCGTCATCATCATCGTGCTCACCGTTACCGCAACGAAATTGACCGAGAAACGCGTGCATTATGCAACCTAGAACACCACTCGGTCGCCTCTTTGTCTACGCGGTGTTGCTCGGGTTGTCGTTCGTCTTTCTCGCGCCGCTACTCTGGATGGTTTCGACCTCGCTCAAACCAATCGAACAGACGATGACTCTCCCTCCGACCTGGCTGCCGCGCGCCTACTACGCGACGCTCCATGGACACCGCGTCGAGGTCACCCGTGATCAACAACTGCCGGATGGCCGCTGGCAGGTTACCGAACGGTCGCCGACCAAAATGCGGACGCACAAACTCGCCACCGCCATTGTCCCGGCTAACCAGATCGAATCCCGGATCAAACCGCGCTGCGAGAACTACCGGATCGCGCTGGCGACGATGGGCGGTCGCAGCATCGAAGAGGCGGACGGGACGGTGCCACCCCGCCAGACCGGTGCCAGCCCTGACAGCGCCGTTTCTTTCGGGACATTTCTCGCCAACACGGTGCTGGTTTGCCTGCTCGGCGTGATCGGCGCCGTGCTGTCCAACGCCGTGGTCGCCTACGGTTTTGCCAAAGTCCCCTGGCGAGGTCGTGAACTCCTGTTCGCGGTGACGCTGGCCACAATGATGGTTCCGTTCCCGGTCCTGATGGTGCCGTTGTACGGCGTGTTCAAGTCGCTCGGCTGGATCGGCACGCTCAAACCGCTCTGGGTGCCGGCGTTCTTCGGGAATGCGTTCAACATCTTTCTCATGCGTCAGTTCTTCCGCACCATCCCGGAAGAACTCAGTGAAGCCGCACGAATCGACGGCTGCAGCGAATGGCAGATTTTGGGGCGCGTGATTCTGCCGTTGAGCAAGCCGGTCCTCGCCGTGGTGGCGCTATTCCACTTTCTGTTTGCCTGGAACGACTTTCTTGGCCCGCTGCTGTTCCTCACCCGAAAACACACCTTCACGCTCGCGCTCGCCCTGCAAAACTACCAGAGCCAGGCCGGTGGCATCCAATGGCATCATCTCATGGCGGCCAGCGTGGTTGTGATTCTCCCCATCGTTATTCTCTTCTTCCTCGCGCAAAAAACCTTCATCCGCGGCATCGCGACAACCGGGCTGAAGGGGTAACGGTTCCTCGATGCAGCACACCATCCTCACTCGACTGCCGGCGCTGCCGAAGGTGCTTCGGCCTGCGTCGTGCCGGTAAGCGGCCGCTGGGCCACGAAATATGAACCGATGACCAGCAGCGCCGCCAACCCTTGAGCAGTCAAGGTTTCCGCCGTCGGGAATACGGAAAACCACAGGCCCAGCCACGGCGGAATGAGGTTCTCCAACCGCAGGATCGGTGTGGTCGGGATCCAATGGGCCAACTGCATTTCCTGCGCTTGTTCACCCACCATCACCAGCAGGACGACGCCCAACATCATTCCGGTTAGAATCAACATGCGCCGGTAGGGCAACCGCCGATGCGCGACAAAGGTCAGCACGGCGACAATGCCGGTCAGCGCCACGCCCAAGAGCGCGCCGCCTAGGACCATGTTCTCGCCCATCCGCAAGCGGTAGCTTTGCAGAAACAACACCACCTCAAATCCTTCCCGGTAGAACGAGGCAAATCCGAGTAAGGCCAATCCCCAAAACAATCGCGCTCGTGAAATCTCCGCCTGATCGGCACTCTTGAGCAGCTCCATTCGTTTCCGGCTGTGCACGGAAATCCAGCCGCCCCAGTAAATGTTGTGGAAGAACCAGTTCATCACCACCAGCAACACCACGACCGCTAACAATCCGGTAGCCGCCTGAAGATCGAGCGCGGGGATGCTCTCGGCTAGGCTGCTGATAATCCCCACCGCGATGAACCACGTCGCCAGCGTCGCCACAAAGCCAGCGCCGGCGCCCCACACGACGGGGCGGCAGAGACTCCGATTCTTCCTGGCCATACTGGCGGTGATCGCCGCCAAAACCAGGATACATTCCAAGCCTTCGCGAAACACCAACACACCAATGTCCAGCACCGCCACGGTTGGACTGACGCGCGGCGTAGTCGGGTCCGGATTTCCCTTGGCCGTGATGCCCTGCCAAACCAACATCCCCACCACCATGGCGACCGCAATTCCCAATGCCAATTTCATGAGGTGCGTTCGAATTCCTCCATCAGGCAATGGCCATCGCAGACCGGGCAGGTTTCGGTGTCCGGGCACGTGGCCGGGTACTGCGCGAATTTGGCGAGAAATTCTTGGGCCAGCGGCTGTTCTGACATTAGAAACCGGATGAACATGATCAACCGCTTCCCCGTGAGTTGACTCAGCAGATGCTCGATCTTGCAGCTATCCACTTCCGCCAAATCTTCAGGGACATTGAGCACGCGCCGCAGGAACGCTTTCATGGCCACCTTCTTCGCCATTACCCCATGGACAATCCGCAGACCTTCCGGCGACAACTTCACCATCCGGTGTTCATCCGTTTCGACCAAGTTGCGTTTCTTCAACGCCCGCAGATTGATCGAGACGCTGCCGCGGGTAATACTCAGTTGCCGGGCGATGTCGGAGACCCGCGCCCAACCGCCGTATCGCTGCCCAAGATCGTAAATCGCCAACAAATGATGCGCCGCGCTGTGCGTCAGTTCGTTCGCCTCAAATTCTTTCCACGTAACCACAGAGATTGAATTACCACACCATTATTTGACATGTCAATCATATGACGCTAACCGCAATGTAACACATTTGTAATGTAGGTGTTAGATTGAAAGATAACGTAGAATTTCTTTCGCACTTTGGGTTGGTTCTTGGTCTGGTTGGAACAA
>JBBISF010000065.1:0-13939 GCA_037441425.1 Verrucomicrobiia bacterium | reverse complement strand
TCCAGTCCTTCGCGGAGGGGTGGCAGAGCGGTCGAATGCGGCGGTCTTGAAAACCGTTGGGCGCGCAAGCGTCCCGGGGGTTCGAATCCCTCCCCCTCCGCCACAAACATCGCCGGGGCGCAGGTTTTGGTCCGGGTGTCGGCGGAGGCGCTGCCGTTGTTTGACCACCGGAGCCGACCTTGACCGGCTTGGACGGCCCGTGCTAAACACCCGCGGTGAATTTCGTCTGCCGCAAATCCCGGCTACGTGGTGAAGTCACCATCCCCGGCTCGAAGTCGCACACGATCCGGGCGGTGGCAATCGCTTCACTGGCTGACGGCCAAAGTCGGATCGAAGCGCCGCTGGATTCCGGCGATGCGCGATCGTCCGTCAGGGCGTTCACGGCCTTGGGTGCGCGGATCAACTGCCAACCGGACATCTGGATTATCCAAGGCACCGGGGGCGAGTTACAGGCACCAAAGGACGCTATTGACGTCGACAATTCCGGTACCACGATCAATATCGCCATGGGATCGGCGGCGTTGGTGCGTCAGGGACAGGTGGTTCTGACCGGCGACCACCAGATCCAACGGCGGCCCTCGGGTCCGTTACTCGCCGCGCTGAACGACCTCGGGGCGCGGGCCGAATCCTGCCGGGGCAACGGCTGTCCCCCAATCACCGTTCGTGGCCGACTCAAGGGCGGCACGACCACCATCGAATGCAAATCGAGCCAGTATCTCACGAGCCTGCTCATCAACTGCCCGCTTGCCGACGGCGACACGATCATCAAAGTGCCGGTGCTCGAAGAAAGACCGTACGTCGAAATGACGCTCGACTGGCTCGCCCGGCAAGGCATCAAACTCGAGCGCGACGGCCTCAGCGAATTCCGCATTCCCGGCAAGCAAAGCTACCGGGCGTTCACGCGGCGTATCCCGGCGGATTTTTCGTCGGCGACATTTTTCCTCTGTGCCGGCGCCATCGGCGACAACGACCTCCTCGTGCGCGGCCTCGACCTCACCGACCCGCAGGGCGACAAGGCGGTGCTCGATTATCTCCGGCAGATGGGCGCGCGCGTCGAAGTGTTGCCGGACGGCATCCGCGTGCGGCCGGGCAAGCTGCACGGTTGCCGGCTCGACTTGAACGCGACGCCGGACGCGTTGCCGATGATGGCGGCGCTCGCGTGTTTCGCCGCCGGTACAACCACGCTGGCGAACGTCGCGCACGCCCGCATCAAGGAAACCGACCGGATCAAAACGATGCGCGAGGAGTTGACCAAGCTCGGCGCGAAAGTGACGGAGTTGCCGGACGGTTTGGTCATCGAGCAGAGCCAACTGACCGGCGCGGAGGTCAACGGTCACGACGATCATCGCATCGTGATGGCGTTGGCCGTGGCCGGCAGCGCGATCAAAGGCGAAACCAAGATTCAAACCGCCGAAGCCGCCGCCGTGACATTCCCAATGTTCGTGGACTGTATGCGCAAACTCGGCGCGGAGATCGAAGCCGGCGGGTCGTTCCTGACTGGGGTCTGATTATCGTTGGCCACCTTGGCGCCACCGGAGCGCGGCCCACGTTAACAACGCCACCAGCATCGCCCCCGCCGCGCACCAACCCAACACCGTTGGCGGCGGTGTATCGCGCAGCACGCGCGTGGCAAATTTCATCCAGAACGCCACCATCATCGTCGCGCTGGTGAACATTCCCCGCGCGGCGAACACGGCGCCGCGCCGCTGATCCTCCACCTGTTCCTGCAGCTTGGCATCAATGGGAATGACCGCTGTTGCGCCCACCGCCCCCAGCAAGACGAGCCACAACGCCGCCGGCCCCGGCTCACGCGTGATGCTCAACAGGCCCAGCACGACCGCGCCGAAAACTAATTGCACCGGCGGCAGCCAAATCGACCGCGTCCACTTCCGGCCACGCCCGAGCAGCGCGATCCCAATTCCTCCGCCAATCCCGGCCGCGCCGCCCAAGCAACCGAGCCCAAATGTCCCAAGTTCCAGTGTCTTCTCCACGTAACCCACCACCGTCACCGCCAGAATTCCGCCCAGAAACGCAAACGCCGCCGCAACCGCCACCAGCGGCATGACCGTCGGATGCTTCCACAAATAGACCAAGCCGGTTTTTAATTCTTGGAAAACGGTTTCCTGTCGGCCAGTGGTGGCGGCGGCTGGCGCAACGTGGATGCCGCTGATCAAAATCACTCCGACCACATACGCCAGGCCGTTCAGAAGTACCGCCCACAACGGCCCCATCTTCACCGCCACCAAACCACCCAGCGGCATGCCCGCGACGCCGATTACCGCCATGCTGGCTGTCAACGCCGTGTTCGCCGGCAGCAGTTGATCCGCCGGCACCAGATTGGGCAGAATCGCGTAGCGCGCCGGCAGGTAAAACGTCACCACCGTCCCCACCACCACGATCAACAGGTAAACCGGGAATAAACTCCGGGGCGGTTCCGGCGCGCGCAGCGCCTGCCAGAGCCACACAACGATCCCGGCGATCAGCAGCGCCCGCAACGCGTCGCTGAAAATCATCACCCGCCGCCGCGGCCAACGGTCGAGATACGCCATCGCCAGCGGCCCGACCACCAACCCCGGAAGCGACAGCGCGAAGAACATCTTGGCGGTCTCCGCCTCCACGTTGAGCTGGCAACGACGAAACACCTCCAGCAACCCCATGCGCATACAGGCGTCGCCAATCGCCAGCCCGATCTGCGCACTCAGCAGCAACACAAACCCGCGATTCCGAAACAGAGCGCGCATCTACCGGTGCTCCTCGATGAATTCCCGCAGGTCTGCCGGCAACGCCGCGGTCCAGGAAACCGGTTGCTGGCTGGTCGGGTGGCGCAGACCGAAATACGCCGCGTGCAGCGCGTGCCGGGGCAGCAACAGCTTGGCCAGCATCTCGTCCGTCACATCTTCGCGGATGAACTGCAAGTACAACCGCTCATCCGGCCCGTACACCTTGTCGCCGACAATGGGGAATCCCCGAGAACTCAGGTGGACGCGTAGTTGATGGGTCCGCCCGGTTTGCGGTCGCAACCGCAGCACGGTAAACTCCCGCAACCGTTCTTCGACAAAATATTCCGTCATTGCTTCCAGCCCATCGGCAAAATCCACGCCGCGTTTTGTGTACACCAGTGATTGCTCCGCATAACCCACCGGGTCGTCAATGATCCCCCGGTCCTCCTCGACCACGCCCCACACAATCGCCAGATACTCCTTCTCCACCTGCCGCCGCAACACTTGTTTCCCCAAGATCTTCGCCGCCCGTTCGTTCTTGGCGATCACCACCAAGCCGCTCGTCTCGCGGTCCAGCCGATTGATCAGGCGTGGCGTGGCCACCCCGTGCTTCCGGACCCATTCCGTCAACGACACCTGCCCCGGCCGCTGCGGCGAATGACAAACCATGTTGCCGGGTTTGTCCACCACCAACAGATCGGCGTCTTCACAAACCACCCCCGGTGTCATGCCGGCGTCCCAAATTGCAGTTCACACACCCGGGCGTAAGGCCCGTGTTTGGCCAGCAATTCCTCATGCCGACCGCGTTCGACGATCTGGCCATCCTCCATCACCAACAACAAATCCGCCTGCCGAACAGTCGAAAGCCGGTGGGCGACGACGAACACGGTTCGCCCCTTCCGCAACCGGTCCAAGGCCCGCAACACCGCCGCTTCCGTCTCGGCGTCGAGCGCGGCGGTTGGTTCATCGAGGATCAGCAGCGGCGAATTCTTCAGGAATGCCCGTGCCAAGGCGAGGCGTTGCCGTTGACCGCCGGACAGCAGCACGCCGCGTTCGCCAATCGGCGTATCGTAGCTCTTTTCCATTTTCGTAATGAACTCATGGGCTTCCGCTTGCCGGGCGGCTTCGATGATTTGTTCCAACGACGCGGCGGGCCGGCCGTACGCCACGTTTTCGCGCACGCTTGTGGAAAACAGCACCGGCTCCTGCGGCACAATCGCGATCTGCCGGCGGAGTGACCGGTATTGAAACTCCCGCGCATCCCGGCCGTCCACGAGCACCCGGCCCTTGTCGGGATCGTAAAACCGCAGCAACAAACTCAACAACGTCGTCTTGCCCACCCCGCTCGGGCCGACGAGCGCGATCATCTGGCCGGGGCGGGCCTCGAAATCAATCCCCCGCAACACCGGTTTGTCCGGGATGTACCCAAACCAGACACCGTCGAATTTCACCACGCCGGTGCAGGCCGTGAGTGGCTGCGCCTCCGGCAAATCACGGATTACCGGCATTGTTTCCAAAAGCTCCACCACCCGGCCGAACGGCACGAGCGCGCTTTGGAACGAACCGGCCAGACCGCTGATTGTATTCATTGGCCCGTAGAGCATGCCGACGTAACTGATGAACACCAGCAGTTCCCCGACGCTCAGCCGCTGCTGCAACACCTGCCGACCACCAATCCACAACATCGCCACGGTCCCAACCGCTGTGATCAACCCCACCACGAACCCCGACATCACTTGCGCCTGCGTCATCCGCAAATTCGCATCCACGCTCAACCCGGCATTGTCCCCAAACCGCCGCACCTCATCCTCCTCGCGTGCGAACGCCTGCACCGTGCGGATGGCCGCCAGCGACTCCTGCACTTGCGCGCTCACCCGGCTTTCCCGTTCGTGATACTCCGTGGACACCCGGGCAATCTGCCGGTTGAACAACTTCAGCGTCAGCGCCATGCCCGGCGCCACCACCAACGCCAGCACCGTCAACAGCCAATCAAACCGCAGCATGATCACCAACATCCCGCCCAACGTTGCCGCCGCCGTCAACAACGGCACCAGCCCGCCATTGAACAATGTCTGGATCGAATACGTGTCCCAACTCACCCGGCGGATCGAATCGCCCACCGCCCGCTGCTCATGAAACACCAGCGACAACTTTTGCAGATGTTCGTACACCTGCCGGCGCAACGCGTGCGTCATCTCCAACCCCGCCCGCACCAGCCACGATGTGCTCCATGCCGACAACCCGCCCCGCAAAAAATTCAGCGCCAGCAACGCCGAACACACCGCCAACAACGCCGCCCCCTTCGCCGCCGGCAACCAAGTCGGCAACGGCGCCTTGTCCGTGAGAATCGAGTCCACGATGATTTTCATCGGCCACGGCGCGAGCAAGCTGGCCGCGATGCCGCCGAGCGATAACACCATCCCAATCGTCGCCGCCCGGCGCTGCTGCCACAGCAACGACCAGCCGCACCTCCACAACCTCTGGTTGTTCTCAGTCATGGGCTTTACCGATCAACTCTCGAACGCCAGTGTTCTTCTGGCTGAGGTATTTTATCAGCCCTTTATGGATCTCGAGGAAAACTTCCGGGTACACAAACCACGCCGTGCCGATTTGGACGGCGGTGGCGCCCGCTAAGAGATACTCGACAACGTCTTGCCACGTGGAAATGCCGCCGATGCCGAGGATCGGAATCTTCTGCTGCCGGCACTCGGGGATTTTCGCGAAGCAATCCCACACCATGCACAGCCCGATCGGTTTGATCGCGGGGCCGGACAGACCGGCGGACACGTTGGCGAAGTACGGCTTTTGGTTCCGGATGTTGATGGCGACGCCGCGGACGGTGTTGATCAGCGATAGCGCGTCCGTGCCCCCGGCAATCGCGGCTTTGGCGGGGAGGGTGATGTCAGTCACGTTTGGCGTGAGTTTGGTGATGATCAAACATTTCCGGCCGCGTGGGACGACGGCCTTGACGGCTTTGACAATTTTCTCGATCGCACACGGATCGACGCCGAAGGAGACGCCGCCTTCTTTGATGTTCGGACAGGAGACATTAATCTCCAGCCCGGCAACCTGGCCAGCGTCAGCCGCCAATAATTTCTCGGCCAGCGTGGCGTAGTCTTCAACCGAGTTGGCTGAGATGTTGACGAAGACCGGGAGGTCGTGATGCCGGAGCTTGGGGAGGTCTTCGTGGAGGAAACGATCCACGCCTTTGTTCTGGAGGCCGATGGAATTGAGCAGGCCGGCGCGGGTCTCGATGACGCGCGGTTCGGGGTTGCCTTTGCGTGAGTGCAACGTCACGCCTTTGGTGACGAACGCGCCAAGGCTCGCAAAAATTTGGTTGTTCTGCCGGAGCACGCGCACTTCATCACCGCTGCTGCCGGACGTGCCGGACGCGGTCAACAAGGGCGAGCGGAGCCGCAGTTTACCAAGGGAGACTTCGAGTTGTTTTCTTTCCATAGAATGTCACCTGCATCAAACACCGGGCCTTCGGTGCAGACCCGCGCGTAAGTTTCTTCGCCATCCGCCCCGCGCACCTTGCACACGCACGAGAGACAGACGCCGAACCCGCAGCCCATGCGTTTCTCCATGAGCACACGCAACGGAATACCGGCTTCGCGCGCGATGCCCCAGACCAGCTCCATCATCTTATCCGGGCCGCACGTGTAGGCCATCACGAACTGCGGTTTTTGTTTCTTTAGAAATTCTTGGTATTGAGTCGGCACAAACCCGGCAAACAGATTCGGCTTCGGGATGCCGCGCACGCTCCGCTTCGGCAGTTCGGTATCAAAAGCGAGGTGAATGTCGGCAGGGCGCAAACCCGCTTCCAGCAGATCGTCCACGTACACGTAGGCGTTGCCGGGTTCTTCCGCGAACGAAGCCGCCACGTCGCCGGAATAACGCAGGACATCAAGTTTGCTGATGCCGATAAAGACTTTCACCCGGAACGAATAATACCGGAGCGCGTGCACTAACAGAATCAATGGCGCGGTACCGACGCCGCCGCCGATGACGTGGACTTCCTCGATGCCCTGCGCCCGTAAACTCCGCACATCATGCGGCCGACCCAGCGGACCGACCATTTGCACCGTGTCACCGCGTTTGAGTTTGGTCATCAACGCGGTGCCGACGCCATCCGGCAGGACTTTGTAGAGAAGCTCAAATTCGTGCGGATAAACCATGTGCAGCGCCGGAGCCAGCGCCGGAGGCAACACCAACTTCTGCAAGTACAACTTGTCGAAATGCCGGTAGTACGCGCGCTGAATGCCGAACGGCCGCTTCAAAATTGGCAATGGCGGCCGGTCCATGTCTTCATCCCAACCCCGCCGGCGTACGACGCGCCCGCTCAACAACGGTCGCGCCGGCGTCACGTCCATCATCACGAACTGCGCCGGCGTCACGTCCTCGATCTCCGGCGCTTTGAACCGCAAAATCCAGAATGGACTGCCCGGCCCGCCAATCTGTTGATTGGCCAGCACGTCGGCATCGAACGCCATGACGTTGGCCGGCAACGCACTGACCGGAGCCACGCCGTCGCGCAACTCTTCTTCCGACGCAAAAAAGGCCCGGGGATATTTGTCCGCGAATTTCGAGTCGCGCACCCGGCGCAACTCGGCGTTGGTCGGCACGACGAGCACGCCGATCCGTTTGAACTGACCGGCGTCTTTCCTGGCGATGGCGCGGAAGATGTTCTGTAGTTGCCGGTCGCCCCGGCTCAACGGATGAAATTCGATCTGCCGGTCGCCTTTCCGCGCCATCCCGCGCGCCAGCGTCCAACCGTCTTGAGCAAGTATCTCCTCCAACGCCATGTCGCCCGTTTCTAGCACGAGACCCGTCGGAAAGAAAGATGGTTGGCGCGGCGCCGTTCCTCCCGCCGATCGAGGCGGGTGATCTGAAAACGATCAGCGCGCCGGTGGACTTCTTCGGCGTGAACATTTACCACGGCGATTGTTGGCGGGCCGGCACGCATGGCGAACCGGAAACAGTCGCCTGGGAGCCGGGGCATCCGTCCACGGCGTTTCGGTGGTTCGTCACACCGGAAGTGTTGTACTGGGAGCCGAAGTTTTTTCAAGAACGCTACCGGCTGCCGATTTACATCACCGAGAACGGCCTCGATAACGTCGACTGGATGGCCGCGTTCATGACCCACAGCGGATTGACTTCACTACCCGCTATCTGCGGGAGTTGGGCCTGGCGATCCGGGATGGCGTGGACGTGCGCGGGTATTTCCACTGGTCGATCATGGACAATTTCGAATGGGCCGAGGGCTATAAGCAACGCTTCGGCATGATTCACGTGGATTACGCGACGCTGAAGCGCACGCCGAAGGATTCGGCGTACTGGTACCGGGATGTGATCGCCAGCAACGGCGCGAACTTATAATTTCAAGCGGCGGCGCAGGTCGCCACTCATGTTGCCGGTACAGACTTCCTCGACGGGGCCGGTCATGATGAGGTTGAGTTGTTTGTCTAACTCAATCGTCAGATCGCCGCCTTCCATGTGGACGGTCACGCGTTCGTCCACCAACTTCTGGTCGTAACAGGCGACCGCCACGGCGCAGGAACTGGAGCCGGACGCCAGCGTGTGGCCGGCGCCGCGCTCCCAGATCAACGCCTTCACGTCGTTGCGGCCCAGCACCTGGGCGAATTGGACGTTCGTCCGGTTGGGAAACGCCGAGTGGTTCTCGATCAGCGGACCGAGTTTGAGCAAATCGACCTTCGCCAGGTCCGGCACGATGGTGACGCAGTGCGGGTTGCCGACCGAGAGCGACGTGACTGCGCCGACGGGCTCGAGCCAGGTCAGTTTGCGATCGATGACGGCGCGGCCCATTTCAACACGGATGCCGTTGTCGAGAAGTTGTACCTTGACGACGCCACCGAGAGTGTGGATCGTAAATTCGCGTTTCTTCGTGTAGCCGTGATCGTAAAGAAATTTGGCGAAGATGCGCAGGCCGTTGCCGGATTTCTCCGCTTCCGAACCGTCCGGATTCAGAATCCGCACGGCAAAGTCCGCCGCGGGGTTGTCCACGCGCACCAGGATGCCGTCCGAACCGACGCCGCGGTGGCGGTGGCAAATCAGCCGGATGCGTTCGGGCGTCAGTTCAAACCCCAGCGTCCCGGCATCCATCACCAAATAGTCATTCCCCAACCCGTGGGACCGCACGAAGTCGCTCTTCATCATGGCGTTTGTTCTAGCCTGTAAAATGGAAAAACGCAATCGGTTCGGCTATAGTGGACGCGCGGAATGAATCACGAATCGCAGAAACATCTCGAACACGCTTCCGGTTACCTCGACTTGAAAATGTACGCCGACGCGCTCGCGGAGGCTGAGGCGACTCTGGCCATTGAACCCGATCAACCCCAAGCTTTGGCGATCAAATCCACGGCCCTTTGGGAGCTGAAACGGTTGCCCGAAGCCGAGCCGTGCATGGCCAAACTGGCGGAATTGAATCCCCAGGACACCGGTCTCTGGATCAATCTCGCCTACATCCGGCGGCGCACCCAATCGGTTGACGCCGCCGCCAAAACGTTGCAGCGCGCGTTCGACGCCAACGCCAAGGACGCGCTCGCGCACTTCAATATGGCCTGCTACCGGGCCGTGCAGAACCGCCCCGCCGAAGCGCTCGAATTGTTGAAGAACGCCGTTCATCTCGATCCGAAACTCAAACCGATTGCGCGCGCCGAGCCGGACCTGAATGGTCTGCGCAACTCACCGGAGTTTCGCCGGTTAGTGGGTGAATCTGCGTGAGCCTCGCGGAATCGCGGGCCGATTGGCTCGCCCCGGTCATGGCGGTCGCCGCCACCGTCTGGAAGTGTGTGCAGGACCGGATGCTCAAGACCATCTTCATCACTGGCGCAACTCGCGGTCGGTCTCTCCGTTTACAAGGTTGCAACTTCGCCGCGCTGAGGCCAATCTGTCCCCATGCCCGAAGGCATCCGGAGTTTTCTGACGCCGCAGGAGTTGACCAAGCTCGGCCGGCTGATGCTGCAATCGCGTTACGTGGTGGAAGGCACGCTTGCGGGCCGGCATCGCAGCCCGCGCCGCGGGGCGTCGAGCGAATTCGCCGAGCATCGCTCCTACATTGCCGGCGACGACCCGAAACACATTGATTGGAAAGTGCTCGGACGCACCGACCGGTATTACGTCCGCCGGTACGAGGACGAAACCAATCTCCGTGTTTATCTCGTGTTGGATCGCAGCGCCTCGATGGGCTACCGTTCGGGCGAACGCACCAAGTACACGTACGCCTGCCATCTCGCCGCGGCCATCGGCTACGTCGTTGTCAAAGCCAAGGATTCCGTCGGCCTATATCTCTATGCGGCAGACACCGAGGCGATGATGGCCGCGCGCAACTCGTTCGCCCATCTCAACAACCTGCTCAAAGTCGTCCACCGCTCCGAACCGGCGGAAACCACGCAGACCGCCAAGACGCTGCACACCATCGCCGAGTCCATCCAGCGCCGGGCGTTGATCGTGTTGTTTACCGATCTGTTCGACGAACCGGAAGATGTCATCAAGGCGCTCGCCCATTTCCGCAAGCATCACCACGACGTGATTGTCTTCCATATCCTCGATCCGGCGGAGTTGGATTTTCCGTTCAAGAAAAGCTCCGAGTTCATTGACTTGGAAACCGGCGAGCGGCTCGTCGCCGACCCGCGCGTGGTGCGCGTTGAATATCAACGGGCGCTGGAAGAATTCACCGAGCACTACCGGCAATCCTGCGCCGAGATGAACATTGATTACCGGCAAGTGCGGACCGATGCGCCGGTGGATTTGTACGTGCGCGAATATCTGGAAGAACGCCGGAAGTTCTCCCGCTGATCAAGTCCGGCCCAGGTACCGGAACTTGATGTGCCCCCACTCCTCGGAGTTGATCTTCTCCAAGAGCACCCGGTTGAGCGGCTGGCGCAACGGACTGTTCAGGGGCAACGCAATTCCGTAATCCTGCCGGCCAAAGACTTGCGGCAACACTTCCACGTCCCGACTGTTGCCGTGGGTGACCAGATACCGCAAGATGGGCGCGTCATAAACCACGGCGTCCGCTTCGCCTTTGGTCAGCGCCTCCAAAGCTTGCTGGATGCTGGCGT
The DNA here is from genome assembly GCA_037441425.1 of Verrucomicrobiia bacterium. Taxonomy (GTDB): domain Bacteria; phylum Verrucomicrobiota; class Verrucomicrobiia; order Palsa-1439; family Palsa-1439; genus JBBISF01. Next base: position 3,135 of record JBBISF010000065.1, on the reverse strand, counting down.
AATCGGTGTGGTTAATCTGTAACTGCTCCAAGTAATCAGCGCTGGTCGTGCCGGTCACCGTCGCCACCCGGACCCGCGCCAGATCATCCACGTTGCGGATCAGCGACCGCAATTGGCCCACCGCCAGCGTCGAGGTCATCGTCGCGGTGAAACTCGAAATGATCACCACGCTGGTGAACATCCAGAGAACCGCCACCATCCGGCCACCGACGGTGCGCGGCGCTTTGTCGCCGTAACCAACGGTGGTCATCGTGACCGCCGACCACCACAAGCCATTGCCCAGCCCCGACCAGAAGCTGTGGCCGAAGTCGTTCGCCGGGTGGCGGCGTTCAAACAGCCACACCAGCAGGCCAGCCCCCAACAACACCAGCCCGAGGGTGATGAGCACCTTCAGAAACGCCGCCGAGAAAAAAGAGCGGGCCACTTCCAGCCAGTGCGGTCCGGCCGCCCGCCGCGAGACGGCAATGCCGTAGCCGGTCGTGTAGAACGGATGACTGAAATCCATCACCCGTTCGCGCGTCGCCGTGACGGTAATCGCGGCCACGGCGGCATCGAGTTGATTGCTGGCGACGCCCTGCAACATTTCGTCGAGCGTGAGTTCCCGGAACTCATACCGCCAACCCAATTCGTCCGCCATGCTCCGCCACAGATCAATCGCGATGCCCTCCCACTGGCCCTGCCGGTTCTTCATCGAGAACGGCGGGGCTTCCTTCGTGCCGATCACCAGCACGTGGTCGGAGGCCGGCCATGTGACCGGCACGCCGACCAACAGCAACAGACAGGCGCAGACGAGAGTTCTCATAGCGACTCAGTTGTACCGAAGCTCTTGTTGGCAGGCAACTGCATCTATCCTATACTGGCCGCGAACGCCATGTGGTCCTTCGTCAACCCCTTGTTCCTCTGGGCCGCGGCGGCGACGACAATTCCGCTGCTGCTGCACCTGTTGCAGAAACGGCGCATTGTCCACGTCCCGTTCAGCACGTTGCGGTTCCTGAAACTGGCGAAACAACGTTCCGCCAGCCGGGCGCGATTGGAAAACCTGTTGCTCTGGTTGCTGCGGACGTTGCTGCTCCTGCTGCTGGCGCTGGCGTTCGCCATGCCGGTCGTGCGCAACACCGCGTTCGGCAGCCGGCTAGGCACCGCGCCGCGCGATGTCGCCATCGTCTGGGATGTTTCCTACAGCATGGGCTACGAGTCCGGCCGCCAAAACGTCTGGGACACCGCCAAGGCGACGATTCGTTCCATCATCAATGGTCTCAAGGCCGGCGACCGGGTCTGTATCTTTCTCGCCGATCAAGATGTCCAGCCGCTCCTCGAACAACCCACCAGCGATTTCAATCTGGCCCTCTCCCTCGTCAAAGCCCAAGCCATCCAAAACCGCAGTTCCCGGCTGCGGCCCGCCGTCGTGGCCGCCGCCAAAGCGCTCCGCGATTCCGGGGGCCGCGAGAAAGAACTCTTCGTCATCACCGACGGCCAAGCCTTGCCGTGGACGGATTTCAATTCGTTGACCCCGGCTGAATTCGACAAACGCATTGCCTGTTTCACCGCGCTGCTCGGCGCGGAGTCGCCGCAGAACGTCGCGCCCATCTCGGTGAACGTCGAACCGGCCGTGCTCATCACCGGCATGAACGCGCGCGTCACCGTTCAACTCACCCACACCGGCGCGGACCGCGATTCAGCGGTCGCCCTCTTGGTGGACGACAAGGAGATCAGCCGCCGCACCACCAAATTCAGTGGCGCGCCCCAGACCGAACTCACGTTCAACGTGCCGCCCTTGCCGGCCGGCATTCATCCCGCCCGGTTCGAGACACCCGCCGACGGTTTATTACTCGACAACGCCTTTTACTTTCTGCTGCGCGTGAAGGAACAGTTGCCGGCGCTCTGCGTTGGTTCCGAAAACGACACCTTCTACCTCATGCACGCCCTCAATCCCGGCAACGACACTTCCGCCATCGGCGCCCGCCGTGTGGATCCCGACGCGCTGGCCAATGAAGACCTGACCAGCGCCGCCTGTGTCTTCCTCTGCAACGCCGTGCCCCTGCCCGGCCCGGCCATGCTCAACCTCGAACGCTACGTCCAAAACGGCGGCGCGCTCGTCATCTTCCCCGGCGACCGCGCCACTGCCGCCGATTACGCGAACTGGACACTCTTGCCGGTCAAACCCACGGCCATCAGCGACGTCGAACCCGAACGGCGTCCGCTGCGCTTGCTCAAACCGCGCGACCCGGTCTTTCAAGGATTTCATCTCCCGCCCGGCACCGTGCCCGCCGTCACCATCCGCCAACAACTCACGCTGCCCCCCGATGCCAAACCGGATGTGTTGCTCTCGGCCGGCGAAGAACAGCCCTTCCTGTTGAACGGTCAAGCCGGTAAAGGGCGCGTGATGCTCTTCACGGTGTCCGCCGACCGCCAATGGAGCGACTGGCCTCTCTCTCCGTTCTTCCTGCCGGTGGTCCATCAGATTGTTTATTTTGCCGCCGGGGTCGGCCGCGAACCGGCCTTCCAATGGGTCACGGATGAACAACCCACGCCCGGCATCCAGAAACTGGCCGGCGGCAACCTGATCGCCGTCAACGTCCCGCGTGACGAATCCGTGCTGACGCCGATCACCCCCGATCAAGTCCGGGCGAAAATGGGCCTTCAAAATCTTCAAATCGCCCGCGACCAACCCGAGTTGCTCCACGAAATCGAACAACACCGTGTCGGCCGTCCACTCGATGAAACCCTGCTGTGGATCGTTCTCGCTCTCGCCGCCCTCGAACTCTTCCTCGCCAACCGCGCCTGCCGGCAGGTCGCCAAGAAGTCGCCCAAGCCTGCAACCACAGTTTCGGAGGCGGCGAACGCCCCTGCGTCGTGACGAAAGAAACGCCGCTCATTTCCCATCCCGGAAAAAATCGGAGAATCTGCTAGAGGAATTGTGTTGCTCACCGGATAGACGCGGGAGTAGAAATTCGGGCGGAGAAGTTTACCCGCACTGCCGAGACTCACAGAGCTTTCCATGCAGCATATGGGGTCAGGTCACGATGTCTTGGCGAAAGGAGAAGGAAACCGATGAAAATCGTCGAATTGATGGGAAATGTGGTGACCTGCCCCCGTTAGTTGGACAGAAGCTTGGGTGAGTCTTGGCTGAGTTTA
>JBBISF010000064.1:0-13992 GCA_037441425.1 Verrucomicrobiia bacterium | reverse complement strand
CTGATCTGTTCTCCTTTTCCCCTCCCCGAGGGGAGGGGAAAAATTTCACGCGGCCTGGGCCGCCGTCTCCTTCAGCCGATCCATGTCCAAGTATCGACGCGTGCCCCACTTTGTGCCGGCGATGTGCCGCAGTCGCGCCGCGACCAACATCAGCGCCGATTGCCCATCGGGAAACGCCCCGACCACGCGCGTGCGCCGCCGAATCTCCCGCATGATCCGCTCCAACGGATTGTTCGTGCGCAGACACCGCCAGTGTTCGCGCGGAAAGTCGTCGTAGCTCAAGGTCTCGCCGATGCCGGTCGCCACCAGCTCCGCCGCCTTCGCTAACTTCAGTTTGCGTAACTTCCCCACCACCTGTTGCGCTTTCTGCCGCGCCGCGGGACCGTCCTCCTGGGCGTGGATCGCTTTCAACATCGCCGCCACTTCCTTGACCTTCCCACGGGGCACCGCCGTCCACACGTTGCGATAGAAATGCACCACGCAGCGTTGCCAGCGCGCGGCGGGGTAGAACTCCGCCAACTGCTCCACCAATCCCAAGCACTTGTCCGAGACGAACAGCCGCACGCCGGTCAAGCCGCGCTGCTTGATCGGCGACAAACTGCGCGAGGTGGAAACAACGGTGCGCAACATTGGGTCACTCGATACCCAGAACCAAGATGCTTCCGTGCAGGTGCCGGATTCCGCGCAGGACAAGAGTCCGTGGGAAGTGTGCACACCATTGATGCGGTTGGATCGCAACGAGGTCCTGCTGTGCAAGCGGGTCTGCGAGCACGGCATGGAATACGCCGTCATAGATCATTCTCCCGTTGCGTCAGCGTATGCGAAGGTACATGGGCCAACGGATGTGCTGCGGACTGGCGACAATCCACGGCAGGTGCTCCGGGATTTCCTCCGTAGCGAGCGCGAGACGCTGCAACTGATGGTGAACGACATCACTGCCAATGTCCGGTTGGTCATTGCGGATCGGTTCCCCAAACAGGACCTGCGGCGTGTCGTCAATGAGATCACGCGCATGTGCAAGAACGTCGCCCGCCTCGGATTCTCCGAAACACCGCTCGACACCATGGGCCAAACACAGAAACCCGCGCGCGGCGTCCGCGTTTGATAGTCGAAAATTCCTGTCGCAGCCCGCACGAATCTGCGTGCGAAAATTCTCTCCGCCACAAAACGCGAACTATTCCCTCGTTGCTGTCGTGTTGCCTTTGCTGTGCACGGCAAACGCGCGCACAACGTAGCTAACAAAAATTTAGTGGTATCCACGTATGGTATCCACCACCGCCAACATGGCTCAGAATTGGAAAAGCAAAACCCCTGCAACTCCTTGGAATTGCAGGGGTTAAATTGGAGGCGGGTGTCGGAATCGAACCGACGGATAGGAGTTTTGCAGGCTGGAAAAGGGGGTTTCAGCCTGTTTACGCCTTTAGCTAATCTTGCATTGAACGCATTGGTAGATAGTCATTTACGTGATTTCTGCAAAGCGGTAGACTTTGTGAAACATCGGGCAACTTTGAGCAACGTGAGTATCACAGCGAGTATCACAGAAGTTTCAAGGACGGATGGTTTGGGGTCGTTGTGGGACGACGAACTTCGGTGCCTCCGCATCAGGTTTTACCCCCGCTAGGAAACGGACTCGCTGGGCCTGTTTCAAAAGATGCTCAGGGCGCACGTCGCCATAGGTGCGGGCGATGATGGCCGGGCCGCTCTTGTCACCGATCAACGCGGCGATCTCCGTGTCGGGCAGCCCCGACTCCCTGCACTGCGTCACGAAGAAGCTTCGTAGTCCGTGGAGCGTCACGTAGCGCATTCCGGTCGAGCGACATAGGCGGCTCAGTCGCTGCGCCACGACGGGGTACGGAAGCGGCTGGTTCACGTCCATGTCCGATGGGAACAGCAGATGACTTCGCGCCCGGGTTTGTATCTCACGCAACAACGTTTCCATCTCCGGCAGGATCGGCACGAATGGATTGATCCCGCGCTTCTCGCGTTTGACGTGAATCACGCCGGCCTCCCAATCCACCGCTTCCCAATCCAACCGCAGTGCTTCACGAACACGCAATCCGGAGAATCCGAGAAACAAGAGGCAGTCGGCAATCACATCGTCGCCGCGTTCTCGGAACGTCTGGGCGATGATCCGCAGTTGTTGAGGCGTCGGTGCGGTCTCTCTACAGTGGCGAGTGTCTTCCTCACTGTGGTATCGCCCGCGACCCGTCAGTGGATTGACCTTCAGTTTCTCCTGTCGCACTGCCAGCGCCAGCGAATTGCCGAGTGTCTGCAGCTCGATGTCCACGCACCGGTCGCCCGCCCGGCTGCGGCGCAGTTTCTCGCCGCGCTGCCAGGTGTATCCACCGTTTGCCCGCCATTTGCGGTACGCATCGCAATCCTTCAGCGTCAGACTGACCGCAGCCTTCGCCCCGAAGAACGCCTTCAACCGCTGGATCGACTTGCCCTCGGTCTCCCGAGTTGCCGCCGTTTTCTTGATGCGGCTCTTGCGATCAGGGAAACCGAATCCGACATATTCTTCGAGCACTGCGGCCACAGTCAGCCGGTTGCGCTCCAACGCCGCCTGCTTCGGCTCAATTCCATGCTGGCGCAGCACGGCGTCCTCGCGCCACTTCGCCAGAACCTTCCGCGCTGCCGCAATCTTGTCGCTGCCGGTACAGCGAAAGGTTTGTTTACCGTCAACGCGCACGCGGGCGTAAATCATCCCGCCGCGCCAGTACAACCCTTCCTCGCCCTCGATCTTCTCCGGCGTCACCAATGCGGTTCGCTGCCTTATCTCGCCTGTCTGTCCGTCGTTCATCTTGCTGCCATCGGTCTAATCAGTCTTCGGCGTTGCCGTCCTTGTTGGTGTTGAGGCTCACCGAATGCCGTTCAAGCCACATCTCCAAATCCTGCTCCCGGATACGGCGTGTGCCGCCGATGCGAACGAAACGCAAGCCATGCTGATTCATCAGTCGCCAAGTGGTTGTTCGGCACAAGTTGAGCCGCTCACCCACTTCCTGGATTGTGAGGAACTTGCCTGACTGTGTGTTCATTTCAGCCCCTCGCCGGGGATGGCGGTGCGCTGCCAGCATCACGCTCCTCAAACCCGGACACCGCCGCTGTGTTTCTGTGTCTGAGGCCCGGCGTCAATCAGTGATTCGGAGAAACCGAGGCGGGCTACTTTCTTGCACATGCTAGTGATCTCGTTGACGACACGCCGCAAATCCTGCTTCGGGAAACGCTCTGCGATAAGCAATCGGACGCTGGCGGTGATGTCGTTGGTCATTAGCTGCAAGGTCTCGCATTCGCTGCGCAGGTAGTCGCGGAGCACTTGGCGCGGACTATCACCGGTTCGCAAAACATCCACTGGTCCATACGCCTTGGCGTAAACCGATGCGACTGGCGACTGGTCGATGACGGCATATTCAAAGCCATGCTCACAAACCCGCTTGCATAGGAGAACTTCGTTGTGGTTTAGCTTGCCCCGCTTACTTTCAACGAAGCTTCTCTTAACGGGAGATTTCAGCCTTCAAAACCAAGGCATGAAAATCCTCAACCTTGTTGGCCCGCGGATTCGCAGAATCCGCGTTGGAAAACGCTGGTCACAGAAGCGGCTCGCAGAAGCACTGCAACGCGCCGGCCTAGATAAGAGCAGGGAGGCAGTTGCACGCATCGAAGCCCAGATCGTGTACGTCTACGACTTCCAGTTGCTTTTCATTGCCAGGGTATTGGGCGTTGCACTGCTTGAGTTGTATCCGACCATCGGTCCGGAAGACGATCTTTACGATACGGTCACGGAGCTAAGGAAGCCGAGAAAATCCGCAGCCCCTTCTCGGCGGCGTCGGAAAGCGAGAAGCGGTCGTAAACGGCTTCGTCACTAAATGCACAACTCAGCATTGCGATTTCAACTCTCGCGTCGAGAAATCTGAAACAGCCCGAGTATCACAGCGAGTATCACAGACCCTCTCGCCGTTTCGCACCGAAAAAGGAAACTCGCGCAACCTGTTGAGGCTACGCGAGTAAAATTGGAGGCGGGTGTGAGAATCGAACTCACGTTAGGAGTTTTGCAGACTCCCGCCTTACCACTTGGCTAACCCGCCCCTGTCAGGAATAAAAATCATAGCACGCAGGGTATGCGGGTTGCCACAGAAAAAACGGCTGGCCTCCCGCCGACTCGCCATTATACTGCGGCGCATGGCGGAAACCTTCAACACGTTGTCCATTCTGATTCCGGTATTTAACGAGGTCGCCACGGTGGCGGAGATCGTGCGCCGCACCCAAGCGGCCAATACCTGCGGGTTGAAAAAGGAAATTATTCTGGTGGACGATTGTTCGACGGATGGATCGGGTGCCGTCTTGAAGGAACTCGCCGCGGCGCCCGGCCTGAAATTGTTTTCCCATTCGTATAATCGCGGCAAGGGGGCGGCGATCAACACGGCGTTGCAGCACGCGACGGGGGACATCGTGCTGATTCAGGATGCGGACTTGGAGTACGACCCGGCGGATTATCCCGCGCTGTTGAAACCGATCCTCGACGGGCGCGCGGATGTCGTCTTCGGCTCACGGTTTCTCGGCGGGCCACATCGCGTCCTGTTGTTCTGGCATTACCTCGCGAACAAAGGCCTGACCTTGTTTTCCAACATGCTTTGCAATCTGAATCTCACGGACATGGAAACCGGTTACAAGCTTTTCAAGCGCGCTTGCGTCCGGGATATGAGCCTAACCTCCGCGCGGTTCGGGATCGAGGTGGAGTTGACCGCCAAGCTGGCGCGCCGGCGCTACCGGTTCTACGAAATGCCCATCAGTTATTCGGGTCGGGATTACACCGAAGGGAAAAAGATCACCTGGCGGGACGGTCTTGCCGCTTTGTGGTTTATCTTCCGCTACCGGTTCTTCGATTAAACCGGACCAAATCCACGGATTCGCTCAACCAACCGCGGCAGCACGTCCAGCAGATGGTCCACGTCCGCCTCCGTGTTGCCGGTCCCGAACGAGAAGCGCACCGCGGCACGGGCCAGTTCGCGCGGCAAGCCCATCGCGCCGAGCACGTGCGATGGTTCAAGCGCACCGGCGGCGCAGGCGGATCCCGCTGAGGCGGCGACCCCTTCCAGGTCCAGCGCCATCAACAACGCGCTGCCGTCGCACCCGGCAAAACTGACGTTCAGCGTGTTCGCGAGGCGCTGCGTGGGATGACCGTTGCGCTCCGCGTCCGGCAACTGCACCGCCAATCGTTCGGTCAACGCCCACAGCCGCCGGGATTCTTCCGGCTGTTTGGCGACGGCCAATTCAGCGGCCGCCGCCAATCCGACAATCCCCGGAACGTTCTCCGTACCGGCGCGGCGTTCGTTTTCGTGACTGCCACCCATCAGCAGCGGTTCGAACTTCGTCCCATGCCGGACATATAAAAGGCCCACGCCCTTGGGGCCGTAAAACTTGTGCGCGGCAACGCTCAACAGGTCCACGCCCCATTCCGCTACGTTGACCGGCTCTTTGCCGAAGGATTGCACCGCGTCGGTGTGAAACGGGACGCCGCGTTCCCGGCAGACGGCGGCGAGTTCTTTCACGGGTTGAATGGTGCCGGTTTCGTTGTTGGCGGACATGATGGAAACGAGCACCGTGTCATTCCGGATGGCGCGCCGCAGGTCGTCGGGATTGACGAGACAGGCGCGACTGACCGGTAAATAGGTCACTTCGCATTCGCCGCGACGTTCGAGATGCCGGCAGGCGTGCAAGACCGCTTCGTGTTCAATCTGGCTGGTGATGATGTGCCGGCCTTTGTCCCGGCGCGCGCGGGCGACGCCGAAGATGACGGTGTTGTCGGCTTCGGTGCCGCCGCCGGTAAAGATAATTTCATCCTCCCGCGCCCCGAGTAGTCGCGCAAGCCGTACGCGGGCATTGTCGATCGCGGCGCGCGCCTCACGACCGAAGACGTGGATGCTGCTGGCGTTGCCGTAATGCTTGGCAAAATACGGCAGCATCGCCGCCAACACTTCCGGGGCGAGCGGCGTGGTGGCGTTGTGGTCGAGGTAAATGCGTCTCATTGGTCACCGGCGTGACCAACCATCTTGTCGCGGTCCTTGGCGGCGGATTTCATCTTGGTCTGGCCGCCCTCTTGATAGACCACCATGTTCGGCGGAACGGATTCCAGCAGCCAGACGTTGCCGCCAATGATCGAGCCGCGCCCGATGGTGACGTTGCCTAAAATCGTCGCGCCGGCGTAGATGGTGACTTCGTCTTCAATGTTGGGATGCCGCTTGATGCCTTTGACGACGCGGCCCTTTTCGTCCTTGGGAAAACTTTTCGCGCCGAGCGTCACGCCTTGGTAAATCTTTACGCTCTTGCCGATAACGGTCGTCTCGCCGATGACGACGCCGGTGCCGTGGTCGATGAAAAAGTTCGGGCCGATTGCCGCGCCGGGATGAATATCAATGCCGGTCTTGTTGTGCGCCCATTCCGTCATGATGCGCGGGATGAGCGCGACGTGGCGCCGGTAAAACAAATGGGCCATGCGCTGCACCGCAATCGCTTCGATGCCGGGATAGGCGAGAATGATCTCCTCGTTGCTGATGGCCGCCGGGTCGCCTTCGTACGCAGCGGTTACGTCGGTCTGGAGCACGGCCCGCACGGCTGGCAGTTCCGCAAGAAACTCCCGGGTCAATCGCGCCGCCGTGCCGGCCAGGTCTTGAGGGGCGCACTGCTCGCAGGGCCGGTATTCGAGGCTCTTGTGCAACTCGTTTTCCAACCGGCGCGCCACGGACGATACCAACTCGGCGGTGTATTCGTTGACTTGGTTCGAGTGGATCGGGTCAGTGTCGTAGAAGCCGGGAAACACCAGCCGCAGCAGGTCGCGGGTGATCTCCACGACCGCGTCGCGCGACGGCAAGTTCGCGCCATCAAGGTGATTGATGCCGCCGACCCTTTTGAACGAATCCACCAAGCTTTCGACAATTTCTGCCAGTTTCTTGGCCATAACGCCGGGAATCTAACCGCGAACCCAGCCGGATTCACGCGAATTCTAAACGAGCGCTGACGCCACTTCATCGGCGAACAACAGCCCGCGGCGCGTCGGCGCCAGCCGTCCGTCGCGCCACTGAACGAGTTCGGCGGAAAGCAATTCGGCAATCTGTTTATCCCACCGCCCGCGCACCAGTTCTGCCGGCACGCCGGCATTCATCCGCATGCCGAACGCCGCGCGCTCAGCGGCGCGCAATTCCGGAGTGAGTGTTTCCTCGAAACAGATTGTCCACTCTTCGAGTTGTGACGAGTTCTGCCAGCGACGGTTGCCGACCGTCGAGCACGCACTCGGGCCGAGGCCGAGATAATCTTTGCCTTCCCAGTACGCGATGTTGTGCCGGCATTCACAGCCGGGCTTGGCAAAGTTGCTGACTTCGTACTGCCGGTAACCGGCGGCCGCAAGCGTTTCGATGCCGGCTTCATACATCGCCAACTCCTGTTCTTCATTCGGCTTCAGCAGCCCCTGTCGGAACAGCTTCCAGTACTCGGTGTCCTCTTCCAGAATCAGACAGTAGGTCGAGATGTGTTCCGGTTGGAGTTCAATCACACGCTGCAGCGTGTTGCGCCAATGATCCAGCGTCTGGCCGGGCAATCCAAAAATTAGATCGAGGTTGATATTGTCGAAACCGGCGGCCCGGAGTTTCTCAAAAGATCTCACGGCCGCGTTGACCGTGTGGACCCGGCCCAGCTTCACCAGCAACTCATCATCGAGTGACTGTAAGCCCATGGAGATCCGGTTCACGCCAAACTGCCGGTAGAGCTTCGCCTTCTCGGAGGAGACGGTTGAAGGATTGCATTCGATGGTGAATTCGGCCACATGACCAACTGGAATTTTCTCCAACACCCGCCGCATCAAGTTTACCGGCAGGATACTCGGCGTGCCGCCACCGAAGAAGATTGTCCTGGGCTCAAGTCGGGCAGCAAACCGGTCCAGCTCCCGCAGCACGGCGTCCACATACCCGGCCATCTTGTCCGTGCTGCCCGCTTCGGAATAAAACGCGCAGTAATGACATTTCGCCGCGCAGAACGGGACGTGGACGTAAAGATGTTCGATGAGTTGCACGCGTGAGAAAACATACCCAACCGGGTATCGACAGGCAATGGGATTGCTGATAAGCAAGACATGATGCAGTTGTTGCTTTCATTGCCGACGGCGATGGCGCATGAAGTCAACGCGCTGGAACCAGAGTTCGCGCGTGACGGGTTTGCGGCATGCGATCCGCCGGGCAGCAATCTCGGCTCAGGGGGCGGATCGGCCCATCTATTGGTCGAAGCGTGGCGGGCGACGGGTGGGGCGCTGGGCTTCAACGATTGGTTGGGCCAATCGCGCAAATTGTTGATTCATGCCGGCGGGCAAAGCCGGCGGCTGCCCGCATACGCGGCGGTGGGCAAGGCCTTCATTCCGATGCCGGTGATGCGCTGGTCGGTCGGCCAACGGTTGCAGCAGACATTGCTTGATCTCCAACTCCCGTTTTACCGGCAGGTACTGTCGCTCGCGCCGCAACGCGCGGTGGCGATGTTGGCCAGCGGCGACGTGATCCTGCGCGGCGGCAACAACTGGCCGGCATTTCCTGACGTGGACGTGCTCGCGCTCGGGTTGTGGGTGCAACCGGAACAGGCGCAACATTTCGGCGTGTTCTTCTGTCCACGGGCGCACCCGGAACAACTGGCGTTCGTGCTCCAAAAACCCGCGCCCGACCGGATCCGCGAACTTGCCGCGAACCATGTGTTCATGGTGGACACGGGCGTGTGGTTGCTGAGTGACCGGGCGGTGCACGTGTTGCTGCGCAAGTGCGGCCTTGATCCTGACAATCCGCGCGGGACGCCACAGCCCTACGAGTTCTACGCGGAGATGGCGACGGGTTTTGGCCGTGCCCCCCGTCATCGGGATCCGGAAGTCAATGCGCTCAGTTGCGCGGTCGTGCCGTTGCCGGCGGGGGAATTCTACCACTTCGGCACCAGCCGCGATTTGATTCAGTCGGTGACCAAACTACAAAACCGGATCGTGGACCAGACCAAACTCGGGTTCACCATTCCCAAGCCGCATCCGGACCAGCACACGCAAAACGCGGTGATCCATGCTCCGCTCAACCCGACGCAACACACGTTGTGGGTCGAGAACGCGGTTATTCCCAGCACCTGGCAATTGACCCATGATCACGTGCTGACGGGCGTGCCGGATAACAATTGGAAACTGCGCCTCGAACCGGGTGTCTGCCTCGATTTCGCGCCGGTCGGGGACAATGAATTCTGCGTGCGCGCGTACGGCATGGATGATCCGTTTCGCACCGCCACGTGGTTTGGTCGCCCGGCTGCGGAATGGTTTATCGCAAGGGGGATTACCGGCGCGGACTTAAACGCCGATTGGCAGACCGCGCCGTTGTTCCCGGTGGTCAAACAATCAGAGATTACCGGCGCGTGGTTGGAATGGTTGTCCGCGGCGAAGCCGGCTGCCAATCCGGCTTTCGCGAAACGCTGGCAGGCGTCGCAACGCTTGTCCGCCCGGCAACTCAGCGAGCAAGTCTGTCTCCGCCGCCTTTACGTTCAGCGGGCGGTCAACCGGCAACAAGTTCTTTTGCCACTGGCGGAAAATCATGCCCGGAGCGTTTTCTACAAACTCGACCTCCAGTCCACCACCGATTTGTTCGCGGCCGCGCGCATCAAACTACCGCCCGAGTTACCGGCAGACGACGCGGTTGAGCCGATGAAATCCGTGCATGACCAGATGTTTCGCGCGGCGGTATTGCGCCGGCGAGGTGCGCTGGATTGGGAACAGCACGAGGTGGCGGCATTTGCGCAGTTGCGACAGTTGTTACTGCAGGAGACGGAAGCCCACCCGGTGCAGCCGACGTGTCAGGTGCAGGAAGATCAGATTATCTGGGGCCGGTCACCGGTGCGGCTCGACTTGGCGGGCGGTTGGACGGATACGCCGCCGTATTGCCTGCTGCACGGCGGGCAGGTGGTGAACCTCGCGGTCAATCTCAACGGACAACCACCGATTCAGGTGTTCGCCAAACTTTCGGAGAAGCCGGAAATCGTGGTCCGTTCGATTGATCTCGGCTCGGAGGAGCGCATCCGCACATACGAAGAGTTGGCGAGTTACGCGCAGGTGGGCAGCGGGTTTGCCGTGGCGAAAGCGGCGCTGGCGCTGGCGGGTTTTCTGCCGCGGTTCCGGCAGGGCGGGAAGAGCGGCTCGCTGGAAGAACAATTGCGACAGTTCGGCGGCGGAATCGAGGTGGCGATGTTGTGCGCGGTGCCGAAAGGCTCCGGCCTCGGCACGAGCAGTATTCTGTCGGCAACGGTGCTCGGCACATTGAGCGAACTGGGCGGCTTAAACTGGACGCAACACGACCTGATCCAGCGGACGCTGGCGTTAGAGCAAATGCTGACGACCGGCGGTGGCTGGCAGGATCAAGCAGGCGGATTGTTGCGCGGCATCAAGTTGATCGAGACGCCGCCGGGCCTGGCGCAGAAGCCGACCGTGCGGTGGTTGCCCGAGAATTTCTTTGCGGAAGCCCATCCCGACCCGCGCGTGTTGCTCTACTATACCGGGCTGACGCGGGTGGCAAAGGGGATCCTTCAGGAAATTGTGCGCGGTATGTTCCTGAATTCGCACACGCATCTGGCGATCATTGAAGAGATCGGCCAGAATGCCGGGCGCGTGGCCGATGCGTTGCAGCGGGCCGACTGGTCGGCATTATGCGCGGGCGTGCGGCGGAGTTGGGAGTTGAACCAACAGCTCGATCAGGGAACAAATCCGCCGGCGGTGCAGGCGATTTTTGATCAAGTAAGCGCCGACCTTGCCGCCGCTAAATTACTGGGCGCTGGTGGTGGTGGTTATCTGCTGATGTTTGCCAAGGACGAGACAGCGGCCCAACGCGTCCGTCAATCGCTCACGCAAAGCCCGCCTAATCCGAAAGCGCGGTTTGTGGAGTTGAGCGTTTCGGAAACCGGGTTTCAGGTGACGCGGTCGTAACCGGCTACTTTGCTTTCAGGCGGATGGTCATCCGCTTCATGCCGGGACCTTCTTCGGATTCGCTGACGGCTTCGATTTCCGGGTCGCTGGCAAAATGCTGGTGAATGACGCGGCGGTCAAACGCGCTGTAAGGACCGATGTGCAACGGCTCGCCCCAACGCCGCACTTTATCCGCGGCTTCCAGCACTTTTTGCAGGACGTCATCGCGCTGCTTGGTCCGGTAATGTTCGCAATCGATCGTCACCCGCGGCGCGTCGGCGCTGGCGCGGAGGAGGATGCGGTTGACGAGGAACTGGAGTTGGCTGAGCGTCTGGCCGTGCCGGCCGATGAGGCGCCCGGGTTCGGGTGTGGAGATGTGCAGCAGGATCGCGCCGTCCAGCGTGTCCTGCTCGACTTTGGTGTCCAAGCCGAGGCCGTTGAGGATGTTTTCGAGAACTTCTTTGGGGTCCAACGGCGTGGACGCGGGTTGCGGGGTGGATTCGGTCGTGGTTGTAGTATCCATGGGATGCTCCGGGGTCATGCAGGTTGTGGGGTGGCGGGCGCGGTTTTGCGCAAGCTCCACCACTGTTGGGCGATGGACAGGAGTTGTTGCACCGTCCAGTACAGCACCAAGCCGGACGACATGTTGTAGCAGATGAACAGGAAGAACGCCGGCATGAACCACATCATGATTTGTTGCTGTTTCATGTCGCCGCTTTGTGGCGTGAGCTTCATCTGGCCGATCATGCTCACGCCCATCGCCAGCGGCAACGGATTCAACGGGAAACCGGCGATGTGCGCCAGCGTGTCCGGCTGGGATAGGTCTTTAATCCAAAGAAAATGGGCGCCGCGCAGTTCGATGGCATTGCGCAACATCGTGTACCACGCGAAGAACACCGGAATCTGCACCACCATCGGCAGGCAGCCGGAGAGCGGATTGATCTTGTGCTCTTTGTAGAGCTTCATCATCTCCTGGTTCATCCGCGCCTGGTCGTCCTTGTACTTCTCCTTAAGCTTGGCCATCAGCGGCTGGAACTTCTGCATCTCCTTCATGGACCTGATGCTCTTCGCCTGGATCGGCCAGAAGATGATCTTGATGATCAACGTGATGATAATGATCGCGACGCCGTAGTTGGGGATCAGGCCGTAGAAAAACGTCATGCCCTTTAACAGCCACACGCTGATGAAGCCCCATATCCCAAATTGCATCACTTCTTCCTGGCCGTTGCCCAGCGCCAGCAGCCGATCGTACTGCTTCGGACCGGCATAATAGGTGAACGCGTACTCCCGGCTGGTGGCCGTTTGCGCGCTGGGCGCAAGGTCCAACGTAGCCGTCACACCCGCTGGCGGCAGTTTGCTGGTCCAGCCGTCGGGGATCGGCAAATTGATCTCGCTGCACCGCACCGCGACCGCGTTGGTGGCGGGCGTCAAGATCATCGTGAAGAACTGGTTCTTCACCGCGGCCCAATCCAGCGCTCCGGTTTCCTGCTGTTCGCCCTTGCGTAAGTGCTTCAGGTCGGCGTACCGGAACTTCGTGTTCATCAACCAGCACGCGCTCAGCAGATCGATCGGCTCTTTCACCGAAGCCGGCGTCACCATGCCGATCACCAGCGGCAGATTGGTTCCGCCACCGGTCACATCGACTTTGCCGGTCAGCAGATAACCGGTTCCCAAAGCGAACTGCTTGGTGACACCGCTCGCCCGCATCACCACCGTGTTCGGTTGCGGTTGCTCGATGGCAAACACCGCATTCGTGTCGCCGTCGATCATCAGCGCCGGCACATCCGTTTCGCGGTTCAACACAATCGACCCGCCCTCATTGCTGCGGTGCTGCAACAACTCAACCGATCGAATCCCGCCGCCGTAGTTGGTAAACTCCACGCGGACCAGCGCGTTGCTCAACACCACGATTTGTTCCGGTGGGCGCAGACCAGCGACTGGTTTCTCAATGACCGGCGGCGCGACGGGAGCCGCGCCCTCCACTTGAGTCGGCGCGTTCGCTTGCGCAACGGCGGCGACGGCGTTGGTCGCAACCGGCTTGAGCCGCTTCGACACGGGCGGCCAAATCTTATTCACCAAGAGCTGGAGGCCAAACAACGCCACCATGCAGACAATGACCACCTGAATTGTTTTCTTATCCATTCAATTGCTCCGGGACGGGATCATAACCGCCGTCGTTCCACGGATGACAACGGGCCACGCGCTTGATCGCCAGCTCCACCCCGCGCCCCGCGCCGAACCGGGCAATGGCTTCATACGCATAGGCCGAACAGGAGGGGTAAAACCGGCAGCACCGCCCGCCCGCAGGTGGGGCCGGCAGCAACATCTTGCACGGCGAAATCAACCACTGATAGGCCCGAATCAGGGCCAACAAAATCATCCTCATGCTGCTTCTTGCGTCGCGCCCGCCGCCTGAAACTGGGCCAACAATGCCGTTTCCACTTCCCGGTACGGCTTACCGTTGATGGCGGCGCGGGCGACAATCACGATCTGTACGTTCGGCCTAAGCCGGTACCGGTTCAGCCGGTACACTTCCCGTATCAACCGCCGCGCCCGATTGCGCACCACCGCATTGCCGACCCGGCGACTGGTCACCACGCCCACGCCGCGGCCCGTCGCGCCCTCGGGCGGCGCGGCCACAAACACCACAGCCATTGGTCCCGGTTGCCGGCGACCCTGCTCATAGAGCCGCCGAAACTGGTGGCCGTAGCGGAGTCGTTCCTCTTTCGGAAATGTCTGCGGTCCATGCAACCGGGCCTCCGTCCCGCGCTTTGCCAACAAAGAACGGGGCTCAGACCGACAAGCGCTTGCGTCCTTTGCGCCGACGCCGGCTCAGGGTGGCGCGCCCGCGTTTGGTGCGGGTGCGTTTCAAAAAACCAAAGCGCCGCTGTCGGCGGCGTTTGGACGGCTGATACGTTCGTTTCATGTCACTTATTCTTTCCGCGAACGGCGCATCATACCAGTCCCGCCCGGCATGTCAAGAAACAGGGATGGACAGGTAGATCGTGACCCCTTGGGTAGCGGGGGAAGTATTGGCCGTG
>JBBISF010000063.1:0-15385 GCA_037441425.1 Verrucomicrobiia bacterium | reverse complement strand
CTGGAGTCACCCCTACCTCGCATCCTTACTCAACTTCTAAATGCAATTGCCCTGGCATCGTCTTGCGGACTGTTGACAGCTCCGGCAAATCCTGATAAATCACTTTACAAATTTCGGAACGAACTTTCCGCCTGGGGGAACGAGGCGTTCCAAATCGAGGAGGATCGGTCGCGAAAGCGATGGACTCGTACTCAACACAGTATCTATTTGTCGTTGTTTTGCTCGCTGTCGCCGTGGCGTTTCCGCTGGCGCCGCTGGTGCTGGCGCGTTTGCTGGCGCCGAAACGGCCGGGCCAGCAAAAGTTGGACACCTACGAGTGCGGTCTTGCCTCCAAAGGCGACGCTTGGGTGCAATTCCGGGTGGGCTACTACATCTACGCGCTGATCTATGTGATTTTTGCGGTCGAAACAGTGTTTTTGTATCCGTGGGCGGTGGCGTTTGCCGGGCTGAAGTTCGGTGCGTTCGTGGCCATGATGTTGTTCGTGTTGCTGCTCTTGGAGGGTCTCGTGTATGCCTGGGCCAAGGGCGCGTTGGATTGGAAGTAAACCATGGCCCTTGACGAAGGACTGAAAAGCGAATTGCAGAAGCACGGGGTGTTCATCGTCCCGTTCGAGGAGCTTTACAATTGGAGTCGGAAGTCTTCCATCTGGCCGCTCCAGTTCGGCTTGGCCTGTTGCGCCATCGAGATGATCGCGGCGGCGGCGGCCCGGTATGATCTGGCGCGCTTCGGCGCGGAAGTATTTCGCGCCACGCCCCGGCAAGCTGATCTGATGATCGTGGCCGGTACCGTCACGAAAAAGATGGCCCCCAACGTCGTGCGCCTCTGGAATCAGATGCCCGAACCCAAATACTGCATTGCCATGGGCGCCTGCGCAATTTCGGGCGGCCCGTTCAAGGATGGCTACAATGTGTTGAAGGGAATTGATCGCTATGTGCCCGTGGATGTTCACATTCCCGGTTGTCCGCCACGCCCGGAAGCGCTCATTCATGCGATCATGACATTGCAGCGCAAGATTGCCGGCCAGCATCTGGAAACGGGGGCCAAACCGCGCTGGTACGACTGTGCGGCCACGACCGAGTTCCCAATGCCGGCTTATGGCGCGCACGATCTCGAACCACCGGCCAACCGTGAAATCTGGCAACCGGATCGGAATTACAAAGGGGTCACGATTGACGAGGCACGGGAGCTTCTGAAAGGTTGATGGAAGCCATCGAGAAAATCAAAGAGCAAGTGGTTGCCGCCGTGCCGGGAGCGCAAATCGAGATCATCCCCTCGACGCCCGCGGCGCAACAGCCGGCTTTGCTTGTGGATCGCGAACACTGCTTCGCCGTCGCGAAGTTCCTCAAGGAAGATCCGCGATTCCAGATGGACTGCTGTTCGTGCGTCACCGGGGTGGATTACTTGGCTTCTGGCTTCATCGAAGTCGTTTATCACTTATACTCCATGGCGCTCAAACAAGGGCCGGTAATCCTCAAAGTGCGTGCGCCGCGAGAGTTGGGGCAATGTTCCGTGCCGTCGTTGACGCCGCTGTGGCGCGGTGGCGAATTTCAGGAGCGAGAAGCTTACGATCTGTACGGCGTGAAGTTCGAGGGGCACCCGGATTTGCGACGTATCTTGATGTGGGATGAGTTTACGGACCATCCCATGCGGAAAGACTACACACCGCCGCTGGACTACGAATGGGAACCGACCGCGCACGACGAGACGTTGGCGCGAGCCCGAGCGCAGGAAGGTATTGTGCCCCCGAGCGCCCTCGTGGAGGCCGACAAGGCGAAGAAGAAGTGATGATTCAGCCGCTTACAGAAGAGCAACGCTTCCAGCTCGTGCCCGGCCCGGAAGGTCTGATTGAGACCCAGCAGTTGGCGGTTTCGATTGGCCCGCAACATCCGAGCACGCACGGCGTGTTCCGGATGGACTGCGTGCTCGACGGGGAAGTGGTGGTGAAGTTAAGGCCCGTGATGGGCTACTTGCACCGGAATCACGAGCAACTTGCCGAGAAAATGGCGTGGCTGGGGTCGATGCCGTACACCGACCGGTTGGACTACTTGAATTCGATGGCCAACAACTGGGCCTACGCGTTGGCGGTCGAGAAGTTGGCCGGCATCAAAGTGCCCGAGCGCGCCGAATACATCCGGGTGATCATGGCGGAGTTGACCCGGCTGCTGAACCACGCTTCGGTGATCGGGTTCATGCTGCAAGACCTTGGCGCGTGGGGCACACCGTTGCTCTACGCGTTCCGGGAACGGGAGAAGATTCTTGATTTGTTTGAGTGTGTCAGCGGCTCGCGGATGATGTGCAACTATTTCCGGTTTGGCGGTCTGCGGGTGGACATGGACGAGAAAGCGCTCGGCATGGCGCGCGATGTCGTGGCGAAGTTCCCCAAGTTCCTCGATGAATTTGAGCAGTTGCTCACGGAAAATGAAGTTGTACTCGCGCGGTGCCAGAAGGTCGGCATCTTGCCCAAGGAACTGGCGATTAACGGTAGCATCACCGGCCCGATGGCGCGCGCCAGCGGCGTCGAGTACGACGTGCGCAAGGTGGACAAGTACGGCGTGTACGGGCGGTTTGATTTCCGCGTGCCGGTGGGCGCGGTCGGCGATGTGTACGACCGGTATATGATTCGCGTCCTCGAAATGCGCGAGGCCATCAAGATTTTGCAGCAGGCGTTGCGCGACATCCCGGCCGGCCCGCACGTAGCCCCTGAAGTGAAAGTGCGTAATTTCAAGGTGCCGGAAGGCGACGGCTATGCGCGCACCGAATCGCCCAAGGGTGAACTCGGTTTCTATCTGGTTTCCGATAAAACTGGCAAGCAACCGTACCGGTATCACGTCCGCCCCCCGAGCTTCATCAATTTGACGACTCTCGAAGACATGTGCCTCGGTCACAAGGTGGCGGATGTCGTCATCATTCTCGGCAGTGTGGACATCGTGCTGGGGGAGGTGGATCGCTAATGGGCTTGCTCGGCAAAGGTTTGTTCGCCGGGATGGCGGTCACGGCCCGCAACTTCATCGGCAGTTATTTCGATGGCGGCCGGAAGGAACGGCTGTTCACTTATCAATATCCGGAAGAGAAGATGCCGTTGCCGGAAAATTCCCGGACGTTTCCATTCCTGGTGTGCGATGACGAGCAGGACCCGGTCGGCACGATGCGGTGTGTGGCTTGTAAGATTTGCGAGACGGAATGCCCGCCGCAGTGCATCTACATCGTGATGGATCGCGATGAGAAGGGCAAACCACAGCAGCGTCCCAAGGTGTTCGACATCGACATCAGCGTCTGTATGCAGTGCCAGATTTGCGTGGAGGTTTGCCCCTTCGACGCGATTAAGATGGACTGCGATTACGAGAAGTCCCAACACGGACGATTCGACGAACTCGTGGAGCACTTGCCGGATTTGCTCAAGTCGAACGCCTATTACAACCGCATCAAACCGACGGAGGCCAGTGCGGTCGATGCGCGGTTGAAAGCCGCACAGGAAAAGAAGGCGAAAAAAGCGGTGCCGGCGGCCAAAGCGGAGGGCCCAGCACCGGCCGCCAGTTAACCGGGTGGTGGGGCGGATTACGGAAGCACTGAAATGGAACAACTCTACCAACTGTTGCACGGATGGTTCGCCAACGCGCCGGACGCGGTTCTGCGCACGGTGGCGATTGTTGTTCCGATTTTGCTGATCATCACGGTGTTTCCGGGGGTGTTCGCCTATATCACATTGATCGAACGCAAGGCGCTGGGACGCATCCAAAATCGGATTGGCCCGAACCGGGTGGGGCCGTGGGGCATTCTCCAACCGATTGCCGACGGCCTGAAACTGCTCACGAAGGAAGACATCGTGCCGCGCCGGGCTGACAAGTTTGTGCATTTTCTCGCGCCGGTCATCGCGGTGGTCCCGGCGATAGTGTTGTTCGCTGTGTTGCCGGTTGGGCCGGGGTTGGTGCCGGTTGATTTGCCTATCGGGATTCTGTTTGCGTTCGCCGTGAGCACGGCGAGCGTGCTGGCGCTATTCATGGGCGGCTGGGCGTCGCGCAACAAATTCTCATTGCTCGGCGCAATGCGCGCGGTGGCCCAAGTCGTCAGCTACGAAGTGCCGATGGTGCTCGCGGCGGTGGCGGTGGTGATGGCGGCTGGCACGCTTTCGACCGTCGGGATCATGCACAAGCAGGCCGGCGGATTCCTGAATATCGCCCATTGGTATATTTTCCAACCGTGGGGTTTCGTCGGGTTTGTGTTGTTCGTCATCGGGGCGATGGCGGAATCCGCGCGAACGCCGTTCGACATCCCGGAGGCGGAATCGGAAATCATTGCCGGGTATCACACCGAATACAGCGGCTTCAAATTCGCGCTGTTCCAGATGGGCGAATACCTCGCGAGCATGGCGATGGCCGGCATCACGGTGACAATGTTCTTGGGCGGATATAACGGACCGGGAGTAGGCTGGAAATACATCGGGCCGCTCATTGGTGTCGGTTACTTTTTTGCAAAGCTATTGAGCATCATTTTTGTCATCATCTGGATTCGCGGCACCTGGCCGCGGATTCGCGTCGATCAGTTGATGGCGTTCGCGTGGAAAGTTCTTTTGCCGATGTCCATTCTCAACATTGTCGCCGTCGCCATCGCGCATTACATGGAGTCGAAATTTTGGGCGTGGATTGTCACGGCGGTGCTGTTGTTCGTGGCCGCGGTGATTCTCTCCAAAATCGGTTCACCACAAAACGTGGAACGCCGTACTTACCGGTACGCCGCATGAACGCTGCTTTCTGGATACTGGCTGTGATTACACTGATGGGCGCGTTGCTCGCGATCTCGTTGCGCAACCTCGTGCATTGTGTGTTGTCACTGATCCTGTTTTTCCTCGGGGTTGCCGGGAACTATTTCCTGCTCCGGGCGGACTTCCTTGGCGCGGTGCAGATTCTGATCTACATCGGCGCGGTGGCGGTGCTGATTCTGTTCGCCATCATGCTCACGCGCAATGTGACCGGAACAGAAGGTCCGCGCGATATGTTTGGTTTGGGTTGGTGGGCCGGGTTGATCACTGCGGCGCTCGTCGCGGTGGCGGTTTGGATCACCTTGCGCAGCGCCCCGGAAGCGGGAGTAACCTCCGCCGGGCAGGCGGTTGGTTCGGTGGAAGCCATTGGGCGAGAGTTGCTGACCCAGTGGGTGGTGCCGCTGGAGGTGCTGGGCGTGTTGCTGACCGCGGCGTTGATCGGTGCGGTCGTGATCGCGCTGGAGGAGGTTCGGCGACGACGATGAGCATCACGCTGGGCCAATACCTGATGCTTTCCGGTGTTCTGTTCGCGGTTGGTTTGTGTGGTGCGTTGACCCGACGCAACGCGATTATCGTGCTCATGGGCATCGAGATCATGTTCAATGCCGGCATCTTAAATCTCGTCGCCTTTTGGCATTTCAAACATTTTACGACGATCACCCCTTTGATGTTTGCCATCTTCGCGATTGCGGTCGCGGCGGCGGAATCAGCGGTTGGGTTGGCATTGGTGATCGCGATTTACCGGCAATACAAGTCGGTGGACGTGCAGGAAATGAGGGCGTTGAAGGGCTGAGATGAACGAACTCGTCCAACATCAATGGCTGATCCCCTTCCTCCCCCTAGTGGCGGCGGGGATTCAATCGCTGTTACCTCAGCGCTCTCGGAAGCTCTCAGCCACTTTGTGCATTGGTGCGATGACGATTTCCTGTGTGCTGGCGATTCGCGCGTTTGTGGCTGTGCTCGGGGCGGAAGAAGGGGCGCGCGCCATCGCGAACTTCACTTGGTTTGAATTCGGTACAGCGAAGCTCAGTCTCGGTTTTATTCTCGATCCGCTCACTGCCGCAATGGCAGCGATGGTGACGTTTGTCGGTTTGATGATTTTCATTAACGCCACCGGTTACATGGCCGAGGACGAGAATTTCACTCGATTCTTTTGTTTCCTGTCGTTGTTCGCGGCGGCGATGTTGGGGCTGGTGGTCGCGAACAATCTCCTGATGCTGTTCATGTGTTGGGAACTGGTGGGGCTGTGCAGCTATTTGCTGATTGGTTTTTGGTATTTCAAACCCAGCGCGGCGGCGGCGATGAAGAAGGCGTTTATCACGACCCGGATTGGCGATGTAGGCTTTTTTATCGGCATTCTGTTGCTCTACTGGCATACCGGCACGCTGAATCTCTATGACGGCGGTCATGGGGCGTTGGAGCAGGCTGGAACACTGGCGACACTTGCCGGTTGGTGGGGCTTGTCGGTAGCCAGCACGATTGCGTTGATGTTGTTCTTCGGCGCGATGGGCAAGAGCGCGCAGTTTCCGTTGCACGTGTGGTTGCCGGACGCGATGGAAGGTCCGACGCCGGTCAGTGCGCTGATTCACGCAGCAACGATGGTGGCGGCGGGCGTGTTCATGGTGGGCCGGATGTATCCATTGTTTACGGCTTCCTCACCGGAATTCAGCTCGGATTTTGTGATGCACTTTGTGATGTGGGTCGGCTGTATCACGGCGGTTTTCGCGGCGACGATTGCCGTGGCGCAGTTCGACATCAAACGCGTGCTGGCCTACTCGACATGTTCTCAGCTCGGTTACATGATGATGGGACTGGGCGCGGGCGGATTTGTGGGTGGTCAGTTTCACCTGTTAACGCATGCGTTCTTCAAATCGCTGCTGTTCCTCGGTTCGGGCTGCGTTATCATCGGAACACATCACGAACAGGACATGCGCAAGATGGGCGGGTTGCGGAAGTACATGCCGATTACGTTCGTGACGTATCTGATCGGCACGCTGGCGTTGGCGGGCGTGTGGCCATTTGCCGGATTCTTCAGTAAGGATTTGATTCTGCTCAATACCTTCCACGTCAGCAAATGGGCGTGGGGTTTGGGGACGTTTGCGGCGTTTCTGACAGCGTTCTACATGACCCGGCAGATTTTTATGGTGTTCTTCGGCGAGTGGCGTGGTGGAGCAGGGGAACACCACGGCCATGAAGAGCATGAGCATGGCCACGGTCATCATGAACCGCATGAGATTCCGTGGAACATGTGGGCGCCGGTTGCGGTCCTGAGTTTGTTTGCGCTGGGCTTGGGTTGGTGGGAGCACGGTTATCATCATTTCGTCGCGCCGGGCGAAGCAGCTGCGGAAACAGGGAAGGGAGTGGTGATGGGGCTGTCGGTTGTAGCCGGTTTGCTCGGCATCGTGCTCGGCTGGTGGATTTATGGACGCGAATCGTGGGCGCACGCAGCCGATCCCGATCCCTTGGTGGGAATGATTGGCGGCCTGTTCACCTTCCTGAACCGTAAGTGGTACATCGACGAGATTTACGAGGTCACGATCATCTATGTGACGGACGTGCTGGGGCGGTTCTTCGGGTTGGTAGACAAATTGGTGGTGGATGGCATTTTGCACACCATTGTTCGCGTGGCGTGGTGGATTTCACAGATCGTTCGCTGGGTCGGCGACGAGTTTATCATCAACGGCGGGTTTGATACCGGGTGCTCCAGCGTGCGCGGCTGGGGACGCATCTTTTCCAAACTGCAAAACGGCCGTGTGCAGACGTATTTCCGGGTGCTGGGACTGGGCGTGGCGATCCTGTTTATCATCTACTATCTCAAATGAACGCTTCCGCCTGGCCCATGTTGTCGTTGATCACCTTCGCGCCGCTCGTGGGGGCGCTGGTGGTGTTGTTGCTGCCCAAGACGGCCACGGGCGCAATCAAGATCGTGGCGCTCGCGGCCAGCGTGTTCTCCTTGCTGGCAGCGGTGTGCGTCTGGGTGCGGTTCAATCCGTCAGCCGGGATGATGTTCGAGGAACGCTGGGCGTGGATTTCGGCGTTGCACGTGGATTACCATCTGGGCGTGGACGGCTTGAGTGTGGCGATGGTGTTGCTAACCGGTCTGATCACGCCGCTGGCACTGCTCGCGCACTGGAAACTCACGGACAAAGTGAAGTTGTTCTTTCTACTGTTCCTGCTGCTGGAAACCGGGATGTTCGGTGTCTTCACCGCTTTGAATTTCTTCCACTGGTTCATTTTCTGGGAACTTGGATTGATCCCGATGTTTTTCCTGATCAAGATTTGGGGACACGAGGAACGCACATATGCCTCGTTCAAGTTCTTCCTTTATACACTGGCCGGTAGTGTGGCGATGCTGTTGGCATTCACGTTTCTGTATCTCGCCACGCACACCTTCGATCTGATTGAGCTCCGGCAAATGGCGGCGCGCGGTGAGTTGATGAATCACATCGCGGCGCTGGTCGGCAAACTCGGATTACCTGTCGATCCGGGATGGTTCGCGTCGCTACTGTTCTGGGGCGTGTTCCTTGGATTTGCGATTAAAGTGCCGATCTGGCCGTTCCACACGTGGTTGCCGGATGCGCACACCCAGGCGCCGACCGGCGGTTCGATGGTGCTGGCGGCGATTCTCCTGAAAATGGGCGTGTACGGATTTCTGCGGATTGTCCTGCCGCTGTTTCCGGTGCAGGTTGCTGACCACCTCAATCTGCTGTTGTTCCTTGCTTTCGCGAGCATCGTGTTTGGGGCGTTTGCGGCGTTGGCACAACAGGATTTCAAGCGACTGGTTGCCTATTCGTCAGTCAATCACATGGGTTATGCGATGCTCGGCATTTTCGCGACGGTGGCGGCGGCGCCCAACGTCGCCGACGTAGTGAATGAAAAAGCCGCGGCGTTGAATGGCGCGATGCTGCAGATGTTCAACCACGGCATCAGTTCCGCCGCGCTGTTTTTTATGGTCGGCGTGATTTACGAGCGGACGCACACCCGGAAGCTCGAAGACTTCGGCGGGCTGCGCAAGATCATCCCGATCTATGCCGGGGTCCTGGGAATTTCGATGTTCTCGTCACTGGGTTTGCCGGGACTAAATGGGTTTGTCGGTGAATTCCTAATTTTCAAAGGCGCGTTCCCGGTCGTGACGGCCTGGACGGCGGGCGCGCTGCTCGGGTTGGTCGTGACCGCCGTGTTTCTGCTGGGGATGATGCAGAAAGTTTGTTTCGGCCCGCTGAACGAGAAATGGAAGGGCATCCCGGATATGAGCGCCCGGGAAATCTTCATCGGCGCCGTGTTGATGCTGTTTATGTTTGGGATTGGCGTTTACCCGGCGCCGTTGCTCCATGCGTCGAACCACGCGGCGATGGGGTTGATCAAGATTTTTGAAGGCGCGGCGCAGGTGATTCATTAGCTGACACATGCATGTTGACTGGACAATCTATGTGACGTTCATCGGGGCGGGGTTGGTCATGCTCCTGCCGCGCGAGGCGAAAACGCTCGTGCGCTGGGTGGCGCTGCTGACCGGCTTGGTGGGATTAGCCATCGCCTTACGCAGCTACTTTTCTTACAACGATTGCGTTGACAGCTTGATCCGCAAGACCGGCAGCGGTTTCTGGGAAATCAAAAATATCGCATGGATCCCGGCGCTCGGGGCGCGTTACCATCTGGCGGTGGACGGGATCAACTTCCCGCTGATCGTGCTCAATGGTTTTGTGTGTGTTACCGGCATCCTGTTCAGTTGGAACATCGAGAACCGGACCAAGGAATTCTTCGCGTTCTTCCTGACGCTGATTGCCGGGGTGTACGGCGTGTTCATGGCGATGGATTTGTTTCTCCTGTTTGTGTTCTACGAACTGGCCATCATCCCGAAATACTTCATCATCGCTATCTGGGGTTCGACCCGCAAGGAGTACGGCGCGATGAAGCTGGTGCTATACTCGTTTGTCGGCAGCGCGCTGGTGTTCATCGGCGTGTTGGCGGTGTACGTGGCGGCTGGCGGCCGGACGTTTGACATTCTGGAGCTGGCCAAGCATCCGGTTTCCGCGAACCTGCAACATTGGATGTTCCCCTTGATCTTTGCCGGATTTGCCGTGCTGGCGGGCATGTGGCCGTTCCACACGTGGGCGCCCACCGGTCACGTCGCCGCGCCGACGGCAGCCTCGATGCTGCTCGCGGGCGTCGTCATGAAACTCGGCTCGTACGGTTGCCTGCGCGCCGCGATGCTGGTCTTTCCGGAAGGACTAAGCTACTGGCGCTGGTGCATTGCCGGGTTGGCCGTCATCGGCATCATCTACGGCGCGGCGGTCGCGCTCGTGCAAAAGGATTTCAAATTCATCATCGGTTATTCGAGCGTCAGTCACATGGGTTTTGTGTTGCTGGGGCTGGCGACACTGAACGTGATCGGCATGTCCGGCGCGGTGTTGCAGATGTTCTCCCACGGTATCGTGGCGAGCCTGCTGTTCGCCGTCGCCGGTCGCATGGTTTACGACCGGACGCACACCCGGCAACTCGATGAACTGGGCGGTTTGGCCAAGATCATCCCGTTTGCGTGTGTGACGTTTGTGATCGCGGGTGCCGCATCCATGGGTCTGCCCGGCTTCAGTGGGTTCGTGGCGGAAATTCAGATTTTGGCCGGCGCGTTCGAGATGAATCCGTGGCTGGCGGTCGGAGCGGCAGTCAGCATTCCGATTACGGTGGCCTATATTCTCAATGCCAACAATAAGGTGTTCATGGAAAAGGATGAGGCCGGACATGGGCACACCGAAACGGCACACGCTCATCCACTGCCGCCGATTACGGTACCGGAGAAGGTGGCCGGTGTCATCCTGATGGCGCTACTGGTGATCATTGGCCTTTATCCGTCCATCATGCTGAACATGATTCAGAAGAACGTCGCGCTGTTCGTCGGAGGGCTGCGATGAAGAGCGTCAGCTATCTGATGGTTGCCAAGTCGCTCGGTCCGCATCTCCTGTTGGTTGTGGGGGCTCTCGTCGCGTTGACTGCCGACCTGGCATTCTTCCGACAAAAAGAACTGGCTGTGCGCCGCCGCGGCGTCGGTGTTATCACTCTGGTCGCCTTGGTGCTGGGGATGTTGGCCTTGATCCGGCAATACGGCTGGTGGCATCCGGTCAATCTGTTGAACGGCACGCTGGTGGTGGATCAACTGACAGTGGTCTTCGCGATGGTGATTGTTGCGCTGACCGCGGTGACGGTGGTGATTTCGATGGAGCACGAGATCGGCCGTCACGTGGGCGAGTATTACGCCACGATGTTGTTTGCCGCCGTGGGCATGATGGTGTTGGTGACAACTGAAGACCTGATCACCATCTTCGTTGCGCTCGAACTCCTGAGTTTGTGCCTGTACATCCTGACGGCTTTCCACAAGAACTGGTTGCGCTCGCAGGAAGCGGCGCTGAAATATTTCATGTTTGGCGCGGTTGCGTCGGCGTTCCTCTTGTTCGGCCTAAGTTACCTCTATGGCGTGACCGGCGCGACAAACCTGCGGGCCATGCCGGCCGTGCTGACCGGGATGAATCCCCTGGTAGGCACCGGCTTGTTGTTCGTGCTGGTGGGCTTCGGTTTCAAGGTGGCGGTGGTCCCGTTTCATTTATGGGCGCCGGACGCATATGAAGGCGCGCCGACACCGGTGACGGCGTATATCGCCACCGGGTCAAAAGTCGCGAGCTTCTTTGTGCTGCTGAAGTTGTTGTTTGTCGGTTTGGTGGGCGCGCAAGGCACCGCGTTCTGGGGCCACTTCTCTTCCGGGTGGGTGATGTTGCTGGCGGTCATGGCCACGCTAAGCATGGTGCTGGGTAATTTCGTCGCTATCGTCCAACGCAACATCAAGCGGCTGTTGGCCTATTCCAGCATTGCTCATGGCGGCTACATTTTGATCGGCCTGATCGCGGCCACGAAAATGGGGGCGGCCGCGGTGCTGTTTTACGTGATCGTTTATGCCATCACCAACCTCGGCGCATTCGGCGTCGTGGCGGCGCTGGCCGGTAAGGCGGGTGGCGACGACGTGGCGCACTTCAACGGCATGGCCCGGCGTGCGCCCTTTCTTTCGCTGTTGATGCTCATCTTTATGCTCTCGCTGGCCGGGATCCCGCCGTTGGGTGGCTTCTTCGGCAAGTTCTACTTGTTCGCGGCGGCGGTCGAACGCGATTCTCAGAACTTCGGTTTACTATGGCTGGTGATTGTCGGCATCCTGACCAGCGCGGTATCGTTGTACTATTATCTGATTGTATTGAAGCACATCTACGTACACGCCCCGGCGCAGGAAGACCGGATTGCCACGCCGCCGTCATTGACGTTCTGCCTCGGATTACTGGCGCTGGCGGTCGTGGCGCTGGGCGTGTTTCCGCAGCCAATACTTACGCTTCTCAGCAACCTATTGGCCCGCTTATAATGCGCGGCCATGCAGATTGACGGCTCAACCAAAATTGTCGGCGTCTTCGGCTCGCCGATCGTTCACACCGCGTCGCCCGCCATGCACAACGCCGCGTTCGCGGCGCTGAACCTCAACTGGGTGTACCTCGCCTTTGAGGTTGACCCGCAGAACCTGCGTTCCGCATTGCACGGCGTGCGGGATATGGGCTTGGCCGGCGTGAACCTGACCGTGCCGCACAAAATCCTCGCGCTTGATTGCGTGGAGGAAATTGATGCCGAAGCGCGTCGGCTCGGCGCGGTCAACACGGTTGTGGTGGAGGACGGTAAGCTGCGCGGCTTCAACACCGATGGCTACGGCGTCGTAAAAGCGTTGGCCGAGGACTTTAATCTATCGCTTAAGGGGAAACGGGTGGTCGTGCTGGGGGCCGGTGGGGCGGGACGCGCTATCGCGGTGCAGGCCGGCGTCGAAGGCGCCGCTGAAGTCTGTGTCGCCAACCGGACTCGTTCCCGGATTGAACCGATTCTGACGGAATTAAACCGAATAGGCATACCCGTCCGCTCGTTGGGCATTAATAATCGCGACTTGCGCGGCGTGATGCCGGAAATGGACGTGGTGATCAACGCCACCTCGGTGGGATTGAAGCCGGGCGAATCATTGGGTTTGGACGGCACGCTGTTCAGCAAACGGCACCACGTGTATGACACAATTTATCGTCCCGCCGAAACGGCATTGCTCCGCACCGCCGCGGTTGCCGGGGCAAAGACGGCCAACGGGTTGAGCATGTTGCTGCATCAAGGCGCGCGCGCGTTCGAGCTGTGGACGAAACAGAAAGCGCCCGTGACGGTGATGCGCCGCGCGTTGGAAACAGCCGTGTACGGAGCGCGCGCATGAGCGAAGGACTGAAGCTCTATCTCAATTTTTGTGCGTTTCTTCTGGGCGCGGCCATCGGCAGTTTCCTGAATGTCTGTATCCACCGGATGCCGCGCGCGGAATCACTGATTGAACCGCCGTCGCATTGTCCGCATTGCGGACAACGGATTCGCTGGGCGGACAACGTTCCGCTGTTGAGCTACCTCCTTCTACGGGGACGCTGCCGGTATTGCCAAGCGCGGATTACTCCCCGGTATTTCTTGGTGGAACTGCTGACGGCCGGATTGTTTCTCTGGATCAACCTGAGGTTTGTGGGTTGGTTGGTGCCGATCTACTGGGTGTTGGTTGCCGGATTGATTACGTCCACCTTCATTGATTTCGAGCATTTCATCATTCCCAATGAAATCACCTACGGCGGCGTGCTGGTAGGGTTGGCGCTGAGTGCGGTTTACCCCCGCCTAATGATGACGGATTCACACCTTGTCGGCTTGGGGCAGTCGCTTCTCGGCACGGTATGCGGGGCCGGCATTGTGCTGGCGATGGTCGAGGGTGGTAAGCTGGCGTTCGGTCGCCGCAAAGTGCCACTGCCGGAAGGCAGCACGGTGCGCATTGCGGATCAGAAGCTTTCCCTGCCGGACGAAGAACTACTTTGGGAGGATATTTTCTTCCGCGCCTCCGACCGGATTCGTTTTCAGGCGGTAACCGTCAGAGTGGGGGAACGCACTTGGGAGAACGCACCGGTCGTCGTTGCCGAAGACACCATCGAAGTGGCCGGTGAACCACTGGCATTGGCTAGTTGCGGCCCCATTGAGGCCGTGACGGATCTCATTGTGATTCCGCGCGAGGCGATGGGCATGGGCGACGTGAAATTCATGGGCGCAATTGGCGCGTTTCTGGGTTGGAAGGCAACCTTGTTTACGTTGGTCGCATCATCGTTCATCGGTGGAATCATTGGGCTGGCTTTGGTGTTGATTGGCCGGAAAGACTGGCAAAGCCGGATTCCCTACGGTCCGTACCTGACCCTCGGCGCGTTGTTGTGGTTGCTGGGTGGAAAGGAAATTGTCCAGTGGTACTTTAATCTGATACTCTCCTGACCATGCCAGAACTCCGATACTTCACCGCCGGCGAATCGCATGGGTCATGTTTGATCGGCGTGCTCGAGGGACTGCCGGCCGGCCTTAAGCTGAACGGCGACGCGATTAATCGTGATCTTGCCCGCCGACAACGGGGCTACGGTCGCGGCGGCCGGATGAAGATGGAGACCGATCAGGCTGAGGTCTTGTCCGGTGTCCGGTTAGGCGAAACCATCGGTTCACCGCTGACGCTGACCGTGAAGAACAAGGATTTCAAGATCAACGAGCTGCCGCCGGTCACGAAACCGCGACCCGGTCATGCCGACCTAGCCGGTGTCATCAAGTATGACCGGCAGGACGCGCGCGACATTCTTGAACGCGCCAGCGCTCGCGAAACCACCATGCGCGTCGCCATCGGAGCAGTCTGCAAGCTCTTGCTTGCGGAGGTTGGGGCGGAAATCGTGGGGCATCTGGTCGAGTTGGGACCGGTACGAGCTGAGACTGCGGGATTGATGCTCCAGCAGATTCGCGAGCGAAGCGAAGCCAGCGAAGTCCGTTGCGCCGACCCGGTAGCCGAGAAAAAGATGATGGAGGCCATTGATGCGGCAAAGGCCGATGGCGATACGTTGGGCGGCGTGATTGAAGTCGTGGCAACCGGTGTGCCGATCGGTTTGGGAAGTCACGTTCAATGGGACCGGAAGCTGGATGCCAATATCGCGCGCGCGCTCGTTAGCATCCAGGCGTTCAAAGGCGCGGAAATCGGACTCGGTTTTGAGGCGGCGCGGCGATTTGGCTCGCAGGTACACGACGAGATCGTGCCCGGCAAGGAAGGATTGCTCGGGCGGGCCAGCAATAACGCGGGCGGCTTTGAGGGGGGCATGACCAACGGTCAGCCGATCATTGTCCGGGGCGCGATGAAACCACTTTCGACTTTGATGAAACCGATGCGCTCGGTAGACATCAAGACCGGGCAGGAAGTCAAAGGCGCAGTCGAACGTTCTGATGTTTGCGCCACACCGGCCGCAGCGGTCATCGGTGAAGCCGTTGTCGCGTTTGAACTGGCAAAAGCGCTGCTCGACAAGTTTGGCGGTGACAGTGTCAGTGAGTTAAAACGCAACGTCGAAAGCTACCAGCAGGCCTGCCGGCGCTGGTAAGTTACAGCTGCTTCTTCAATTCGCCTTTGGCAATTTTGCCGGTCGCCGTGTGTGGGAGGGTTTCCACCACCCGGATTTCCTTGGGCAGTTTGTAGTCGGGATAACGTAGAATTTCTTTCGCACTTTGGGTTGGTTCTTGGTCTGGTTGGAACA
>JBBISF010000062.1:0-15990 GCA_037441425.1 Verrucomicrobiia bacterium | reverse complement strand
CCGCACCCCTTTCCCGCCACCGGTAACATTTATTGTGATTCAATTCGATCGCGCGCGTAGCGCGTTTCGGGACTTGCCATTCGTCGAGCCGCTGACTACTCTGCCGCACACGAGGTGGCTCATGCTGATTGAAGAGATCGTGGATCAATATCCCAAGAAGGTCGCGCTCAAGAGCGGCACGCCCATCGTCGTGCGCCCGTTAAAAACGACCGACGAGAAGGCCTTTCACGCTTTTTTCTGCGCGGTGCCGGAGCTGGAGCGGCTGTTGTTCAAGCACCGCGTCACGGAGTTGAAGGTGATTCGGGAATGGTGCCGACACATTGATTATGGCCGCATCCTGCCGTTGGTGGCGATGGACGGCAAGAAGATCGTCGCCGACGCCTCGCTGCATCAGCAGTTGGGCGGCTGGAAACGGCACATCGGACGGATCAGCGTGGTGGTTCATCCGCAATACCGGGGCCGCGGGATTGCCGGCCATCTGGTGCATGAACTGGTGGAGATCGCGCGCAACATCGGTTTGGAGAAAGTCGAGGCGGAATTCCTCGGCGCCCAAAAAGCGGCGCGCCACATGTTCGCCACGCAAGGCTTCACGGAGTTGTTGTACCTGACGGACTACGTGAAGGATATGCAGGCCCTCAGTCACGATTACGTGTTGATGGGCCGGCACATCATCACCGACGAGGAATACGCCGGCGCGAATTGAGCCGCTTCAGGGCTGGCGGGGAAGCGTGATGCCGCTGCGCTTGAGCGCTTCCTGCGCGAACGCGTCAAACGACGGATCGGCGCTCTGGATTACCGTGACGTACACGCCGTCGCGGACGATATGAGCGGTGATTTTGGCGCGGCGCACCAAGTCCCGGTAAGCGTCCTCAAATTCTTCCGCATCGGATTCCGTCTCCCAAATCGTGCGCCACAGAATACCGGTGGGACCATTGATGTCGCGCTCGTACACGTTGTACCGGTCGCCATCCCAACCCCTGGCGGCCAATTCCGCATCCACGGAGCGGAGGCGACTCTGCAGCAGTTCGCGGATGCCGAATTCGCCGAGCACGTTGTTGCCGATCAGGCGCCAGGTGGTGGAATCCACCGGCGCCAGCGTGATCGGCGTGCCGGTGTCCTTCTGCGCGCCGCCCACCGTTCGCGTCTTCTCCGGGTGATAAATTTGCGAGGTCGTGGTCGGCCACTGGAAGCCGTACTGCCAGCGCCCTTCCAACTTGATGGCATACTGAAAACCTTCCTGGTATGGGAATAACATGCGGTCTCGCAGAAACGTCGGCACATACCGCAATTTCTCGCCGAGATCATTCATCAGTTGGCCGATCTCCCGCGCCATCAGCATGTGATCCGGATCGTTGGCATACAGCCGGTTCAACGACAGCAGCATGTCCCCGTAAACGAACGCCGTCCGGGCCAGGGTCTGATCGTCGTTATCCTTGACCCGGGTGAGCAGGCCGGCCAGGTTCCAATTCTGATCCTGCAGCACCAGCAGCAACTCGCGCGAGAGAATGACCCGGCTCCGCCGCTGCGTCAGCTCCAGATTGTCGGCCACATAGAGCGTCTTGTCCCGCCAACTGTAGTGCGCCCCGACCCGGTCATCGTACACACTCGCCAACACATTCGTTAAATCCGCGTCACCCGGGATCAAACCAAACGCCACCAGCGACCGCACGTAGTCGTGCGTCTCCGACGGGGGCCAGTCACGCAGCGCATCCTTGACGCAAATCTCCCGCAAGCCGTCCGGGCTGACCGTCTGGTACACCACCGGCGCCCGGAAATTCATGTAGCGCCGCGTGCTGACCGCCTGCTCAATCGTCCGGCGCAAATCTTCGGGCGTGGCGACCGTGGCGGTTTGATTGGTGGGCGCGCGCAACTCCTGCTGCAAAACCACCCGGTTCCGTTCCAATTCCGCCACCCGGTCCTGCAACAGCCGCACTTGCGCCTGATAATGCACCACCCGGACCGCGAGGAAGCCAACCGCAAACACCAGAATGGCAAAGGTCACATTGACCAGAAAGTTTTTCATTGGGCGCGCGCGCGGCGCATGTTAACGTGCCCGCCACCGTAATGGACATCCGCCAAAAAATCCAGCGCCTTCTGGCCGCTCCGGACTATCATCCGCTGCGCGACGCCGAGATCGCCCAGCGCCTCCGGCTGACACCCGCCGAACGCCGCGATTACCGGCGGGTGCTCGCCGAACTGCTCGCCACCGGCGCCATCGTCCGCGTCCGCCACGACCGCTTCGTCCTCCCCCAGGAGGCCGACCTCGTCATCGGGCGCATCAGTTTCAACGAAAAAGGATTCGCCTTCGTCATCCCGGAAAAAGGCGACCAGGATATTTACATCGCGGAAGCTGACACCGCCGTGGCGTTCCACGGCGACAAAGTCGTCGTCCGCCTCCACCGCGACCGGCGCGCCGCCGCCGACAAACCCGCCGGACGGGTCATCCGCATTCTCGAACGCGCCCACGAAACCTTCGTCGGCACGCTGCAAAAATCCCGGCAGTTCCACTACGTCGTGCCCGATGACCCGCGCCTCATCCACGACCTCTATACGCGCCCCGCCCGGGGCGCGCAGGTCGGCGACAAAGTGGTCGTCAAACTGGCCGACTGGACCAACCGCCACATCAACCCGGAAGGGACCATCGTCGAAGTCCTCGGCCGGGCCGCGGCGCCCGGCGTGGACATCCTCGCCATCATCCGGCAACACCACCTGCCGACGGCGTTTCCCGGACCGGTCCTCGCGGAAGTCGCCCGCCTCCCGGACACCCTCTCCCCGGACGGCCGACTCGACCTGCGTTCCCAACCGATCATCACCATTGATCCCGACGACGCCAAGGATTTCGACGACGCCGTGCACGTGGAAGAATTGCCGGAAGGCGGCTGGCGGCTCGGCGTCCACATTGCCGACGTCTCGCACTACATCGCGCCCGGCAGCGCGCTCGACCGTGAAGCCCGCGCCCGCGGCAACAGCGTCTATCTCGTGGACCGCGTCCTGCCGATGCTGCCGGAGAAACTCTCCAACGGCCTCTGCAGCCTGCGTCCCCGGGAAGACCGTTACACCGTCAGTTGCCTGATTGAATTCACCCCCGCACTGACCATCCGCAAGACCACCTTTGCCCGCAGCCTCATCCACTCCCGACATCGCCTCACCTACCGGGAAGCGCTGCAACGTTTGGAAGGCGCGGCGCCCGCCGAGCCGCTCACCCGGGAACTCCGCACAATGTGGAAACTGGCCGACAAACTCCGCCGGCAGCGTTTCGCCCAGGGCGCGCTCGACCTCGATTTCCCCGAAGTCAAAGTCCGCCTCGACAAAGCCGGCCGCCCGACGCACATCGAAAAGCACGCGAACGACATTTCGCATCAGTTGATCGAGGAATTCATGCTCCTCGCCAACGAGGCGGTGGCCCGGCATTTCTGTCACCGGCAGGTGCCCGGCCTCTTCCGCATCCACGAAGACCCGGACTTGGGGAAACTCCGCGACTTCCGCGCCTACGCCCAGACGTTCGGTTACAAGGTGGGCGACGTCACCCATCGTGGTGAATTGCAGAAGCTCCTGGCCGCCGTGCGCCATCGTCCGGAAGAATACGCCATCAACCTCGCCCTGCTCCGCTCCCTCAAACAAGCCCGGTATTCCGCGAAACCGGTCGGCCATTACGGGCTGGCCAAAAAGTACTATACCCACTTCACCAGCCCGATCCGCCGGTACGCCGACCTTGTCGTGCATCGCACGCTGCTGGCGACCTTGACCGGTAATCGGCAATCGGCAATCGGCAATCGGCAATCCGACTCCCTCCCGGAACTCGAAAAACTCGCCCTCCACATCTCCCAAACGGAACGCACCGCGGCGCAAGCCGAACAGGAATCGGTCGAATTGAAAAAGCTGGAATACTTCCAACAACAACTCCGGACCGGCAAGCGCACCGTCTTCGATGCCGTGGTGTGCGGCGTCCGCAACTTCGGATTCTTCGTCGAACTCCCCGACAACTTCGTGCAGGGCCTCGTCCACATCTCCACCGTGGCCGACGACTTTTATCATCACGACCCGAAAGGCGAACGGCTCGTCGGCAAACGCACCCGGCGAATCATTCAAATCGGCGACCGGCTGAAGGTCGCAGTCGAACGCGTGGACATCTTCAAGCGCCAGATTGATTTCCGGGTGGCGCAGTGAGCGGGCCCGCGTTACCCATTGTGGCCGGAATTATTCGACCCACCAATCGAGCGGCGTCGAATCCGAGTTCCAGCCAACTCCGTTGGTCTGCGGGATCCCCTTGTTCCACCATTCAAGGTGCCCATCCACAAAGCAGAGGTTCGCCCCGGAGAAATGCCGCAACTCCACATACACTTCCCACGCGTGGTACTGCGCTTGGATAACCGTGCTGCCGGTCACCTCCACCGACCCATCCATCAAGAGCGGGGTCGTCACGGGCCGCACAATGTCCGCGCGGCGCCGCCAGGCGGGTACGGCATTCGAGACACTGAGCGTCGCTGACTGTCCGCTGTTGCCCACCAACTTGCGGTTCATCTTGATCGTGCGCCAGTTGGTCCGGGAACCCGCATCGAATGTCGTCCAGATCGGATCCTGTTTGACCAAGGCCAACCGTTGCGCCGTTGTGGGGGTACTACCAACCGGGGTATTCTTAAGATAGGAATCAATCACATAAAACCACGCCGATGCATCATTCGGCACCGCCGTTGGACGCGGCAACACTTCCTTCCAATCATCTGCATACAACCCCACCGCCAGCGCCAGTTGTCGTTGATTGCTCCGACACACAACGCCCCGCACCTTCGCGCGCGCCTTGCTGAGTGCCGGCAACAACAAGGATGCCAAGAGCGCGATGATCGCCACGACGACCAACAACTCCATCAGCGTGAAGGATACCGTCTTCTCTCGCTTATCACCCGTAGTGAAACGGCTGATCATTTCGAATCCTGCCCCCGCCCGCAACTTATTAAAAGTCCTGCTTCAAGCCAATGACAAAAACAATTCGTGGTAACAAATCAACTGCCTGCGCGTGTGGTGGTGCGCTGGATTCCAGGAACAAACGCGGGGACATCTGCAAGCGCCAGATTGATTTCCGGGTGGCGAAGATCTCAACAGGGAGGCCGGGAAGTGCGGGAAGAAATGACAACCTCCCCGTTCTTCCCGATCTCCCTGTAAAACCTCTTTTTTCTCATTTCTGCGCTTGACGTTGGTGTATGGCTGATGTAAATACATTGTGCACACTGGATGACGACATGGACTTCGATTGGTCAGATCCGCCGTTCAGCCCGAAAGATGCCCCGACGATCCGCGAGATCGAGGAGGCTTTCGAAGATCCCCACGGGTTGCGGTTTGTTCCCGACTCCCTTCGTTTCGCCAAGGCCTCCCGCGCGTTTTGTCTGGGACAAACGCTCACCGGTCGCGGCCTGTTTTGCGTGTACCGGGCCGACGGCAAGAAAGTGCGCGTGATCAGCGCCCGACAGATGACCGAGGAAGAACAGAACTACTACGACCGGAAGGTGGCCGAATGGATCTCGTAAACAAATGGGACGAAATCCCGGCCTTCGCCTGCGAGCACGACGAGGCGAAATACTGGGTCACGCACCGGCTCGATGTGCGGCTGTTGGGCGAGGCGCTGGCCACCGCCGACCAGAGCGAATCCACCACCATCACCTTGCGGATTGATCCGCGGATGCTGGCCCGCATCAAACGGC
Organism: Verrucomicrobiia bacterium; assembly: GCA_037441425.1. GTDB lineage: Bacteria > Verrucomicrobiota > Verrucomicrobiia > Palsa-1439 > Palsa-1439 > JBBISF01. The sequence continues at coordinate 10,294 of JBBISF010000062.1, read as the reverse complement.
TGGCCCGGTCCCGGTATCTCAACTACCAGAGCATGATGAAACAATGGCTCAGCGAACGGCTCGAAACCGAGCTCCGCGGACGGGGAGACCGATGAAGAATTCAGAAGCATCCGAAAGCCTCACACCGAGAAGCTCCTCTGCGGCTCTGCGGTCTCTGTGTGAAGCAAAGTCCGCGTTCACTTTGATCGAACTCATGGCCGTCATGACCATCATCGCCATCCTAGCCGGGCTGGTCATCGGGATTGCCAGCTACGCCCAGCGCTCCGCGGCGGAAAAACAGGCCAAGGCCGAAATCAAATCCATGGAATCCGCCATCGAATCCTTCAAACTCGACAACGGTTATTACCCGACCAGTTCCATCGCGCGCTGCGTCGCCCCGACCGACGCCGTGATCAATTCATGGTTGTTGTACCAGCAGATCGGCCAAGGCTCGAATCCGGCCGGTAAGATTTATTTCCCGTTCAGCCCGAAACAGATCCAAGTCGTTAGCACCAACACTTTTCCGTGCATCGTGGACCCGTTCGGCAACGCCTACGGTTATTTCTGCCAGACCGCCTCCTACAACAGCAGCCAAACCAACAAGGTCTCCTTCGACCTCTGGTCGTTTGGCGCGGATGGCGTCGCCGGCACCGCCGACGACATCAACAATTGGTGACCCATGCATACCCCAGTTCACAGTTTACAGTCTCACGTTGACCGGTTGCCGCCAGCCGGCCATCGCCCGCCGCGCGCGCTGCGACCTCGGCGATCCCTGTGTGAATTGCCGGGCCGTCGTCTCCGGTCTGCAGTCTGCAGTCTGTCGTCTGCCTTCACCCTCATCGAACTGCTTGCGGTCATCACCATCATGGCGATCATCGTCGCCGTCGCCTTGCCGGCCCTCAACGCGATCCGCGCCACCGCCCTGCAAGCCGCCGCCCGGCAAGTGCAGAATGAAATGATGCTCGCGCGCCAGTATGCCATCACGCACCGGACCACCGTGCGCTTCGGCATCTGTGTGGATCCCACCAATCCGCCGAACCTCGGCAGCAACTATGTCGCCCGGGCCTACATCATCCTCGCGCAAACCAACAACGCCGACGGCAGTCTGGCCGGCTGGGTCCCCGTCCAGGACTGGCGGTTCCTGCCGGATGGCATCGTCTTCTCCGACCTGAACAGTGGTTATTACGACACCATTGATATCAGCGTTTCTGCAGACGGCCTGCCCCCGTTCGGACCACCGGCCAACCGCTACAAGGGAGCCGCCACCAGCAGTTCAGTTGCGCCGCAGTGGTTCGACAACTATGACCCTGCCGTCACGGTTTATCCGACCAATACCGGTGCGACAGTGACCTGGAAGTTGAGTTACGTTGATTTTTTATCGACCGGGTACCTGTCCTCCGGTTCGACTCACAACGGCAGCCCCGCCGTCGGCGTCCGGCTGATTCAAGGCACGGTGCTGGACCCCTCACCCAAGATTCTTTGCATCAGTACCAACAACTGGGTGTACCTCGAAGCCGCCCCGTACACCGGCCGGGTCCGCATCCGTTATGCGGACTCCTTTAACATCACCCCCTAAAACCATGCAAACCACACGCCCTCTCCATTCCGGCTTCACGCTGATCGAAGTCACCCTCGCCGTCGCCATCGTCGGCGTCGCCATGCTGGCGATCATCGGCCTGCTGAGCAACGCCGTGGACTCCAGCCGCCAAGTCTCCGACGACACGCTGGTCGCCAATCTCGCCGACGACATGATCAACTGGACCCGCATCACCCCTTACACCAACGTCACCTACATGCCCTCCCCGGGCACGGTGACCAACCACACCGCGACCGGCATCCAGACGGTTACCTCGCTGGATGCGAACGGCAATTTCTCTTCCACGGACTCGGGTTACACCAACCGGCTCTGGGCCGGCAACTGGCTCACGGGGTACGGCTACTACCGGTTCACCTGGATCCCGCTCACCAACCCGGTCAGCGCGTACGGCAACACCGACATCTCGCGGGTCCTCATCATCGCCGAATGGCCCATCAATCCCGCTAACGGCCAGCCGTTGACCAACTCCCTCGGCAAGGTTCTCAACCGCCGCTATTTCGTCAGCCAGGTTTCCAACAGGTAAAAGATGAATAACACGAACCCCGCTAATCAGACACGCAGAACCCGAAGCGATCCGGAATTCGGGCCCTGCGTGTCTCCTTCGTGCCCTGCGTGTTCCTCCGCCTCTGCCAAAACCTCCGAATTCGTGCCATTCGTGTCTCCTTCGCGCCCTTCGTGTTCCTCCGGCTTCGGCCTTCGCCAATCGGCAATTCGCAATCGACAATCTAAAATCGCTTTCACCCTCATCGAACTCATGGCCGCCATCGCGATCATGGCGATCCTGATGGTGATTGTGTTCTCCGTTTACAACCAGACCAGCAAAGCCTGGCTGCTGGGCGAACAACGCACCGAAACCTACCAGAACGCCCGGCTGGTGCTGGACATGATGGGGCGCGAATTGGAGGGCGCCATCGCCGCCTCCAACACCGTCACGGGCAAGAAGATCACCTTTATCAATGTGCCCAATGCCAACTCCCTTCCTGGCAGCCCCACGGCGTTGACTTACACGCAGCCTAACGACCAGTTGTTTTTCGTCGGCGCGAATGCCGATTCGCAGGGTCAATCCTACAATGATCTCACCGAGTACGGCTATTTCGTCGCGTACGCCCAGCAAAATTATCAGACCATGCAGAGCAACCGGTATTACTTGGTGCGGCACATGGCCCGGAGCAATTCCCCCGCGTTTGACGTGTTCGCCAATCCAGCAACTTGGCCCGGCACGAGCGCCAATGAGTACATTTTCTCGGATCCGAGCTTCAGCAACATGCCCATCCTCGACAACGTCCTGCGCCTCTGGATCATGTTCGAAGGCATTGATACCGCCAAGACACTCAATGGCACCAGCATCTGCCGGGCATGGACCAATGCGGTCGTGAGCTCTGATTTGAACTGTAGCACCATCACACCCGGTGTCTCCGGGAACTCTCTGACCCCTGCGATCAGCAATCCCGAAATCACCCTGCCGCGCGCCGTGCACATCCGCTTGGCGGTGATCGAACGCCGGTCCGCCACCCGGCTCGCCGCGTATATGATCGCGAAGAACTGGACCACCGGGATTCCATCCAATCTGCTCCGGCAGGTCATCCCCAACTGCTACGGCGAAGACCTGACCACCATCCACAACACGGACTCAGTTTTGCAGAACATCCTGCAGGACAATGTCCGGTACTTCTACAAGACGGTCTATCTGCGGAACAGCCCGAACAACAACAACCCGATCTTCATGCCATGAAACCGAAAGTTCACAGTTTCCAGTCTTCCCGCCCGCGGTCTGCGGTCTGCGGTCTGCGGTCTGCGGTCTCCAGTTCCCAGTCCGGCGCCGCTCTGATCATCACGCTTTCCATCCTCGCCGTGATCACCCTGCTGGTCATCGCCTTCGCCGTCAGCATGCGCGTGGAGAAAACCGCCGCCCGCAACTACACCTACGGCATCCAGGCCCGGCAATACGCCGACATGGCCGTGGACGAGGCTCTGTTCCTGATCCGCACCAACACCCCGGCCATCACCGCCAACGCCTACTGGGTCAGCCAACCGGGCCGAATTCTCAGCCGGTTGGGCGGCAACCTCAGCAGCGTCAACAACATGGACTTGCTGTTCTCCTACTCCACCCCCGGGTCGGCGGACACCAACAACCTCAACTCTGACCAGAGCATCATCGCCGTCAACGCCGACTACCCCAACCCCTCCGACCGGGCCATTACCGTCAACTGGGTCAATGTCGGCACCAATGGGGAGACCGCCACCGCCAACAACCCGATCATCGGCCGCTACGCCTTCTGGGTGGACGACGAATCAACCAAGATTGACGTCAACACCGCCAACCGGCGCATCGCCACCTCCGCCAGCACCAACGGCGCCAGCATGAGCGACGTGGACCTGACCGTGCTGGCCGGGGTGGACACGGGGCGGGCGGACAATAGCTGGAATTACGCCCAGACCAACGGCTATTTCACCACCGAACAGTGGAAGACCGCGGACAATATCGGCGATGGCATTTATACCACCAACAAATTCTACATCACGGCCTACGGCAACGCCATCGGCTTCAACCCGTGGGGCGGTGTCCGCAAGGATTTGAACGACACCAGTACCACCGCGTCCGCCAGCGGCTTCACCCGCGCCGATGTGGACAACATCGGCACCACGCTGACCAATGCCGCGCTGGCCAACTGGTTCGGCACCATCGGCGGCGTGCCCAACACGTTTGCCCGCAAATACCGTCAGGAATACGTTAAACAGATCCTCGCCAACATCTTCGATTTCCGGCAACCCGACGGCCCGGGCGCGACCATTTGCACCGGCGCGGAAGCCGGCTACCTCAATGCCGGTGGTCCCGGGTGGTGGGGTGTGCCCATGTACTATTGCGGTCTGCGCCGGTACCCGTTCCTCAACGAAATCGGCCTGCGCGTCGCCTATTGCCGACCGAACACTTACGAACTCCAGTGCAAGCTGTTCGTCTATTGCGAACTGGTCAACCCCTACAACCAGGACTGGACCCTCGGCGGCCAAATCCGCGTGTACATGGATCAGTTGCGGTTTGAAGTGGCCGTTCCCGGCGGTGGCATCGGGTTTCCGTACGACACCGGCCCCGCCGCCGGCTGGGACACCACCTGGCAGTCCGGCGCCAACGTCAACGGCTACCAGAACGGCCCCGAAGAAGTCGCCAACGTGCCCACCGTGCCGGCCCACAGCTACGTGCGCGTCATGATCCCCGTGTGGGCGGGCCGCACCGAGTCCAATGTCACCGCCTACGTCAGCCAGATCGGCGTGCGGATCGCCAAGGTCCGGTTCCTCCAAACGGCCAATAATGACAACACCATCCGCGACTGGGCGATCCAGCCCGATTTCGACCAGTACGGTCTTTGCTCCACCGCCGCCGGCAATCCCACCAACCAGTTCTGTTTCGTCAACGCCGGCGCCGCCGGCGCCAACCCGATCAACTACCTCGGTGGCGCGCCCTGTTCCGAACCGGTTCTGGACAACTCCCAGATGTTGGGCCTCGCTAAAAACGACCCCCGGGTCCGCACGTTCACCTCTTGGGGCACGCCGGCCCCTGTGGCCGCTCGGGCTTGGTACCGGGTCGGCTATGACGTCGGCACCAACATGACCATCAACGCCGAGAACACCAACATCGTCACCTACGCCAGCGGCAGCACCATCAACTGCGGTCTGGTCAATGTGCCGCAGGACCCGTCGGAAGGGGGCAGCTTGGTCAACATCAGCACCTTCCCGGATTTCCCGACGCGCGACTACCAGTCCGTCGGCGAACTCGGCTACATCCACACCGGCCTGCCGTGGCGGACGCTCTCCATGATGCCGTCCTCGATCAACAGTTCCAACTTCATTCCCGACTGGGTCGTGCTCGACCTGTTTGGGATAACCAATACCGCCGTCGCCGGCCGGATCAACATCAACGCCGCCGTGACCAACCTGGCCAGCGGCACCATGCCTTACCGGCTTAAACCCATCCAAGCGCTGCTGACCCCCTCCAATCTGGTCGGCGTCGCCACCACGTTGGCCACCAACATCTTCACCATGAACTTCACCACGCCGTTGTCCAACCGGTACTACGCCAGCAGCTTCTTCCCCAACAACTACACCTTCGCCGGCCAGATCTGCGAGGTGGACACCCTGACCGGCAGCAGCGGCAGCGGCACCAAAGCCTACCGCGAAGCCCGGGTCCGCAGTCTGGCCAATCTGATCACCACCCGCGGCGAACGCTTCCGTGTGTACGGCATCGGCCAGGCCCTGCAAGTGGTCCCGGGCCTCAACATCACCAACATCCTCGGCGAAGCCAAAATTCAGGCCGTCGTCCAACGCACCCAGAGCGCCGGCCCCGACAACGTCTGGGGCACCAGCGATGACACGGTGAACTACAAGGTGATCTATTTTAGATACCTCCAATGAGGGATGGGACATGATGAAGGACGAAGGCAGAATGATGAATGAGGAAGGTCTCACACAGAGCGCACAGAGCTTGTTGTCTCGGCGAACTCGGCGGACTCGGTGTGAACCTCCGGACGAAAACAGAAATCTCACACAGAGCGCACGGAGCACACCGATGGCACCAATGAGAATTGGCGACGATACGTGGAAGAGTTTCGACGGAGCAAATGAGCCTAACCGATAACCAGAAGTTTCTGGCGATGCTGGAGGGCGAGTTCAGCCGGTACTTGAGCGAGCACCCGGCGGTGGGCGAGCGGTTGCCGGCCCCGGCGTTGCTCGTCTTCCAAGTCGCCGGCGAACCGGCGTTCAACGCCTGGCACAAAGAGCTTTCCCTCAAACACCGCGCCGCGGCCCAGCCCGTGGTCGAAATCCACGTCAACCGCTTCCGCACCGATTCGTTGATTGACCAACTGGAACTGGTCCCGGCATGAAGGATTGGAACCACCGATGTCATCCACTCTTGCCAATCGGGCCCGCGCTGAAGATGCGAGGACCAACGCGTGGGTAAAGTGCGGCGCAGCGGCTACATCATCGAGTGGTTTATCGGCGACCACCGCCCGCGGCACGTGCATGTGTACACCACCCAACGCCGGTCGCTCGGCCGGCTGGACGTGGATCGCCTGGTCGGGGTCGAAGGCTGGACGCCGTCCCGGAAACTGGTTAAATTGATCACGGATTTGAAACACGAAGGCCGGTTATGAAGACGCTGGTGCAACTGAAAAAACCGTATGGCCAAGCCGCCTTTTCCCGCGTCCGCAGCGCGCGGTACTTGGGCTGGGAGGACGCGTTTGAAGTCGAGTTTGCCGACGGCTTGTGCTTTCTCGAACCGCATGCCGCGATCCGAACCGCCAACCGGATTTCCGCCGCGGCCGTGCCGGTGAGCGTGGCCGTGGACGAGGACCTGGGCAGCCATTTCAAAATCACCTACAACACTGGCGAAGTCGCGGAAGTCTCATGGTCGTTTATCCGCGAACTGCCGCCCGCGTCCCCCGCCGCCCGGGCCTGTCCTGAGCCGCGCCGGATCGCCGAGACGCCCGGCAAGTACACCTCCCAGCGGAAGAAGCGTAACCGCGGATGACACCGATGCACACGGATAATCTCACACCGAGCCCACCGAAAGGTTTCTTTGTGTCTCTGCGGACTCTGTGTGAACCCGCCGGCCTCCTGTTCCCGGCCATCAAAGGTTCGATGCTCAATGCCTGAAATCAGCCGCTTTTATGGAATGGTGATTGGTATGTTTTACGATGAACACCGCCCGCCCCACTTCCACGTGCGCTACGGCGAACACGAGGCGGTGGTCCGGCTCCGCGACCTGCGCGTGACCGAGGGAACGCTGCCGCCCCGGGCGTTGGGCATGGTCAAGGAATGGGCCGCGCAACACCGGACGGAATTGCTGGCCAACTGGGAAGCATTGGAAAACCGCCAGCCGTGGCGTAAGATTGAACCGCTGAATTGAAGGACACCGAGTATGTACTGGAGCGTCACCGCCGCCAAGAACCTCGATGAGTACCGGCTGGAACTCACCTTCCAGGACGGCACGACCGGCGTGGTGGATTTCGCGCAATATGTCCGGCAAGGCGGCGTGTTTGCCCGGCTGGCCGACCGCCAGATCTTCCGGCAATGGCGGATCCATCCCGACTTTGGCACGATTTGTTGGGGCGACGATCTCGACATCGCCCCCGAAACCCTTTACCAGCAGGCCAGGGCCACCACCCCGGCGGCACGGATCGCCGAGCCGCCCGGCAAGTACGCCTCCCAACCGAAGAAGCGTAACCGCGGATGACACCGATGCACACGGATAATCGCACACCGAGCCCACCGAGGACACCGGCTACCCGACAATCCGTGCCCTCCGTGGCATCCGTGGTTCCCATTCCCTCATTTTTTTGGCCGTTTAACCCATGTATACTCGGAGTGGAAACTCCGGAAAGGAGCCGTCGTCTGAATAGGCAGACCGCAGACCGGAGCGCGGCGTTGACGACAGCCCCGGCGGCAGGTAGTGTGGCTTGTGAAAGTGATTGGGAACAATGCCGACGGTATTACGCCGCGGGCCGTACCGGTTTTTCTTTTACGCGGGAGACCGCGATGAACCGCCGCATGTTCATATCGAACACGAAGACCGGCAAGCCAAGTTCTGGCTCGATCCGGTGCGCTTGGAACGCAGTGGCGGCTTCTCCCGCGCCGAGGTGCTGGCGCCTCCACAAGCTCGTCAGTGAACACCGCGAACCACTCTTGAGGAGTTGGCATGAGTACTTTAACGGCTGAACCAACCGCCACGCGCGCCCAGATGGTGACCGTCACCGACGATGCCTTGGTGGTGGACCTCGCCGATGGGCGCACCGTGTCGGTGCCGCTGGCGTGGTTTCCCCGATTGCTGCACGGCACAGCGGCGGAACGCGCCCGGTGGCGGTTGACCGGCAGCGGCCAAGGCATTCACTGGCCGGATCTGGATGAAGACATCAGCGTCGCGAACTTGCTGGCCGGCCAGCGGTCCGGCGAGAGCCAGGCGTCCTTCAAACGCTGGTTGGAACAACGGCAAACGACGCACAAAAGCTGAACCGCGAATCGCACGGACAGCCCGAAAGCAGAACGAAAATGAAGAAGGCAGACAGGAGACCGGAGACAGAAGGCGGAATCCACCGGCGATCTCACACCGGCAATGCAGAGTTCGCCGTTCGCAGTTCGCAGTTCGCCGTTCACAGTTCGCAGTTCGCAGTCGGCGACTCGGTGTGAACTCTCCGCCGGCCCCGACAAGACCTTCGGGACCGAGGACGACATCGTGGTGGCATAAGATTGCCGCCTGCGCTATGCTGGTGCTGGAAACAGACGGTCATGAAGACACTGAGCGTGCATGAGTTGGTCGAGGACGCGCCGGCGCTGGTGGCGCTGGTCAAGCGGGGCGAGGAAATCACTCTGACCGAAAACGGCCAGCAGTTGGCCAAGGTCGTACCCGTTGCCAAGACCAACCGCGCGCCGCGCCCGGCGGGATTGGCGGCGGGCCAGTTCCGCGTGCCGGCCGATTTCAACGCGCCGCTGCCGGAAGCCGTGCGGCGGGAGTTTGGGAGCGCCCCGCCAAGTGCATGAACCACGGATGACGCCGATGGACACGGCTACCACTCTCCAGTTCCCCCGCCAAGCCATCGCCGCGTTCTGCCGCCGGCACCATATCCGGCGACTGGCCGTGTTCGGCTCGGTGTTGCATGGGGACGCGCGCCCCGGCAGCGATCTGGACGTGTTGGTCGAGTTCGAACCGGGACACGTGCCCGGGCTGGCGTTTTTTGCCATGGAGCAGGAATTGAGTGAACTGCTGGGACAACCGGTGGACCTGAACACACCCCAATTTCTCAGCCCCTATTTCCGCGACCAAGTGCTGGCCGAAGCCGAGGTGCAGTATGCCGCCTGAAACGGATGTCCGCTTGCGGCACATGCTCGATGCCGCCCGCGAAGCCGCCCAGATGGCCCGGGGCCGCACCCGCGCGGACTTGGACGCGGACCGCCCCCTCAACCTCTCCCTGGTGCGGCTGCTGGAAATTGTGGGCGAAGCGGCGAGCCGCGTACCGGTGGCGGAGCGCGTCAACTATCCCGGCATTCCGTGGCCGCAGATCGTCGGCCTGCGCAACCGCTTGATCCACGGCTACGACAACGTGGACTTTGACATTCTGTGGCAAATCCTCAGCCAGGATCTGTCACCGCTAATCACCGCGCTGGAGAAGATCCTCCCGTCAACTCGCGGAGGCCCACCATGAAACCGAACATCCGTGTGATCCGCGTGATCCGTGGTCAACCAGCCAGCGGTTGTTTTCCAACCCCAACAGACGTATAAATTAAGAGGAGACAGACGCATGAAAATGAAGACCGCAGACCGAATGATGAATGAGGAAGATTTCACACGGAGCACACAGAGCGCGCGGGGATTTGTCTCGCGGCGTTCTCCGTGTGAACCCGCCGCCGGCCCCACCGGCAGTCTCACACAGAGCACACAGGCAATGCACAGTTCACAGTTCACAGTTCACAGTTCACAGTTCACAGCCGGCCATCTCACACAGAGTACACAGAGTAACGACTCGGTGGCTGGGCGGACTCGGTGTGAACCGGCCGGCCGTTTCCGGCAGCGGTCACTGGCTCCTGGCTCCTGGCTGCTGACGACTTGCCGCGCCGCTTTCACGCTGATCGAACTGCTCGTCGTCATCGGCATCATCGCGATCCTCGTCGGGCTCCTCTTCCCGGCCATCAAAGGCGCGCTGCTCAAAGGCAAAATCAGCCAGGCCAAGT
>JBBISF010000061.1:2986-16312 GCA_037441425.1 Verrucomicrobiia bacterium | reverse complement strand
CAACGGAAACGGTGTCAGTTCGGGAATGTTGTTTTGCCGGGCAGCGGTCAGCCCGTTTCCCACCAGCAGATAATTTGACGCCCCGGCTCAGAAGAAAATCCGGCAGTGGATTCGCGGCGAGAATGTCGTTGCGATTCATCGGTTGCGCTCCCGTTCCCGCCGTGCAAGTTCAGCGGCGACGAGATTGCTGCTCTGACAGCATCGTGAAAAATCAGTCCCGCCAGCCGGTGCGCCCAGCCGGGACCGGGCAGGAACGGCCAGACGCCCGTGCTGGCGGGGAAGATTGATTCGCCCGGTCGGTTTCATACCGTTAAACCTCAACCGGATTGATGCGACCGGCTTTTCTCTTAGTGGGACGCGGTTCGCCGGCCGCCGGATGACGCCACGAGGAAATGACGACTGCGATCTCCTCCGGGTTGAAGCGCACAACACGATTGCGCCGGTAGAACGGCAACACGCCTTGTTCCATAAAACGGTTAACTTGCCGGGGGCAAACTCCGATCATCGAGGCGACATCTTGTTTGGTTATTAAGTTCAAAGAATGGCCTTCCCATTGTGTTGTTTGGCCAACCGTCGCCCCTAGCCGTCTACTCTATTCCCTTGCTGGCGGTCGGTGTCATGTCTCGCCCCTTGTGTGCAAGGTAAATGTGTCGTATTATGGTGGCGTGAAATTGTCGTTGAATGATGGTTGTCGGATGCTGGGGGTCAGCGTCCGCGCTGCTCAACGGGCGGTCGCGGCGGGACGGTTGCGGGTGCGGGGGACGCGCCCGAATCGGCGGGGCAAGCCGTCGCCCTTGTTCGCGCTGGCCGATCTCCAACGACTGACAAAAACGCGGGGAGCAATCCCAACATGGAAACGGTTTGATCTGGCCTGCCGGTCTCAGGGGGCAAACCCGGTGCACGTGCTTTGTCAGTTTCTACAAAACTCGCAATTCGATTCTTTCGACGGCCAGCGTGCCGACCTTGATTTGTTCCATATTGGCATCCGTCTGACACTTGAAACACGAGGGGAGTTCGTCGGGGTGCTCATGGGCCAGGTTCAATCAGACCACGAGTTTGACCGGCGGGTTGCGACCGTGTTGGGCAATGACCTTGATGTATCGCGCTGGGGGCGGTTGCTCCGTATGTCCTGCCGTGAGTTGTGGGGGCATCTCCGCCATCATGCACGCGACCTGTTCGGTCATAACGCGGCCCTCGTACTCCGCACCGATTCCACCGGGGCAAGCCGGTTGTCCTGCCGGCCCCGGTATCTGACGGGCATTGGGCGCGACCTACCCACAGGGGCGTTTGAGTCTATCGCCCGCCCCGACCGTCAAAAGCGCCAGTTCTACGCGACCGCGGAACGTGATCTCGGCAAGGCGATATGGTCATGGCGTGATGGCAAACCGTCGCCACAACACACGGCGGATTTCCTCGCGGCGATGGCCTCAGCCCGTGCGGGTGACATTGGTGATGCGGTTCGGATACTGGTTTCGCTGGGATTGAAACGGCTATCCGCACGCGCTTTTGCAGAGGCGTGGCAACGGTCGGGACAGTTCAGCCGGGTGCGGTTTGATCGTGCGACCGTGAACCGGATTTTCTGCCAGAGCCGGGCGGCATAAGCCTACCAACAAAACGCCCGGCGAGGATGATCTCCCAGCCGGGCGCGGTGATCTTCGGATAGGGTGTTTTTAGGCGTTGGCGGCGGTGATCTTGGCCGGCTCTGGTGCTTGCTCCACGGCCTGCACGGTCGGGGCCGGCATGATGACGATCTTGTCCTTGCTGACTTTGCCGGGCCTTAACGCCCAAAAACGTTTGCCGGTCGCTTCCGATGCGAGAGCACGATAACAACGATTGACGATCTCGGCGGAGTTGCCGGCTTCATATGCTGTCCGCACTGGGTCCTTGTAGGCGGCGACGTGAAAAGTGCAAAACGAATGGCGCAATCCGTTTTGTTTCCACTCTTTCAACCCGGCTTTCGCTGCCAAGTCTTTGATGCGGGCGTCGAGCGTTTCCTTTGCGATGGTGACAACCGGCCCCTTCAGTTGGGCGCAGATTGCCAGCCACGCCGCGCAAGCGTCGTTGATGGTAACAACCCGGCGACTTCGTTTCTTCGCGGTCTTGCTGCCGACCGTGATCGTGCGCTCGGCGAGATTCACGTCTTGCCACTGGAGCCGGCAAACTTCAGACCGGCGCAGTCCGGCAAACAGGGAGAGCACTACCAGCGGCAGACAACCGGCCTCCTCCGCGTGTTCCAGAATCCGGGCGCATTCCTCGACGCCGAAACATTGAACATCTTTGTCCTCAGTTTCGGGATTGTCGAGGAGTGCGGCGGTATTCACTTCGCACCAGCGGCGTTTGATGCCGTAGTCGTAGAGCATGGACACGCGGCGGCGGTAGTGTATTTGCGAACGGGCACTCCAAGTCGGGTCACGCAGCCATGCGGCCAATTCCTCAACCGTGATCTCGGCGAGCTGGCGCGTGCCGAATGTTCGGGCGAATACGTTGAGCCGCTGGCGCACGTCGGCAAGATTGCGGTCGCGCTGGTTTAGCTTCTCCCGCTCGGCGACAAACTCATTGATGATGTCGGCGACGGGCGGGGCGTTGCGGAATCTGAGGCAGTGGCCAATGTAGAAGTCCACGGCCCGCTTGATGGTTTCGCCTTCGTAGTCTTTGAGGGCGGCGACGGCGGCGGCAGCTTCCACGCGGACACTCATGGGCAACTCAAACCCGGCCTTGCCGGATCGCCGGAGGTCGTCGGTAATCTGCCATGCGCGGGTGATCGCGTCGGCTTCCGTCTTAAACGACTCATAGACGCGGTGGCCGTCCACCTGTGCGTCGATTCGATACTGAACATTGCCAGACGGCAGGCGACGGTGTAGGATGCGCGGCCATGAAGGTTTTCGCGTGCGTGAATCGGTTTGTGGTTTCATTTCCGACCGTCCCTTCTGTGCCTGTAATGTCACGCAAAGTCACGCACGCTGCAAGTCAAAAGTTGTAAGTGCTTGTGGAAGGGTGGCTGAGCGGTTGAAAGCGCCGGTCTCGAAAACCGGTATGGGCCTTACGGTCCATCGTGGGTTCAAATCCCACCCCTTCCGCCAACTCGCCGATCACGGCTCGGTCGACGGGTTGTCCGGCGTTTCTTCTGAATCCAGACGGCGAAGTTGGAGGTCTGTGATTGGACTGATGTCCCCCAGTTCCCGGGCGCGTTGGAACGCGGTGTACGCGGCATCCGGTTCGTGCCAGCGTTGATGATGCAAGCCGAGTTGGACGTAGTACGCGGCGTTATCCGGATCGGCTTGCAGCGCCTGTTGGTAGGTCGCCAACGCGGCTTGTTGTTTGCCAAGGGCATCCTGTAAACGCGCCATCTTGACCAGTAAATCGCAGGCATACGGATTCAGCCCGCGCGCGGTTTCGTACCAGCGCAGCGCATGTTTGGTCAGTAGCGGGCGTTCGGGAACGTTCCACGTGGCGCGCGCGGCGAAAAAATCGCCGTAGGCGGCGGCGGTCTGATAGCTCTGCGGGTTGAATTGCCAGGCGTGCAGATACTGGATTTCCGCCGCGGACCAATGCAGTTCCGCCTGCTCGTGTTGGGCGCGCCCCAGAAAGTACGCGGCCGGGATGGTTTCCGGCAACCACAACCCGAGAAAGCCCAGCGTCACAATCAACGCGGCGACCACGGCGACCTTGGCCGGCCCGCGCAGTTGCGCCAGTGCTTCGTCGTTGAACGGATCAATGGGCAAGCCCGCCGCGCTGGCCGAGCGCACGCCGCAGGTCAGCGTCACCGCCATGATGGCGGCGAGGGTAAACAAGTTGGCGGGCGTGCGCAGTTGGCCGTCCACCAGCGATTGAACCAGCATCGCCATAAACGCCGCCAACCCCGCGATGGCAAAGGCGTACCGGTTGGATTGGGCTTCCTGGGAGTACCGTGCCGCCCGCGCCGCGATGATGCGCGTGGTCGTCCAAATGAAACTGACAACCACCCAAATAAACAGCAGCACGCCCACCAAACCGTAGTCCGCCAGCACATTGAACAATTCGTTGTGCGCATTGGCGGGTTGCCCGCCCAGCGTCCGGTGCGCGGCAAACAACCAGGGGAACATTCCCGGGCCGTTGCCGAACGCCAGATTTCCCAAGCTCATGCCCAGAGCGCTGCGCCAGAGTGCCAGATACGGTAGGGATTCACTGGTCACGTCCGGCGTGCTGGGCGATCCTTCCCAGGCGATGATCACGGCGAGGATCACGCTCAGGAGAATCGTTGCGCCCACCAACACCCAGCGGAACCGATATCCCCGGCGCTGGATCACATAGATCCCCACCACCGCCGTGACCGCGATCAAGCCCCACCACGCTTCATACGCCAGTGAGAAAATCCCGGCCAGCGCCAGCAGCACGCAACCAATCAGCAACCCGACCTTCTGAACGTAGGTGCGCCGGGAAAAGAACGCGTTGGCGGCGGCCACGGCAAACACCATGGTCAGATAGCCGGCATAATGACTGGGGACCAGGAATGGGCCGGTGGCCCGGGTTTGTTTCCAGCCGGTGAGCATCCCGCCCCAGCCCAGGCGGCCGCCCAACACCGCCTGCCCGATCCCGTCCAGCGCCAGGGCCACCGCCAGCCCCACCCATATCCACAGTAACGCGGTGGTTTGCCAGCGATGGGACATGTTGCAGTGGAGCATCAGGAAGCACAGCACGGCGCTGGTCAGCAGCAGAACTTCCCGGCGGGACACGCTCTCGACCGGGGCAAATGCATACCGGATGAGTACGTAACCCAACACCACCAGGATTGGAATGACGACTGTCGGAGCCGCCCATTCGATCTCGCGGCGGGTGACGATCCGGACCAGCCACAACAATCCCCCGAGCCACACCGCCGCCTGCACCAATCCCAGCACCCAGGTGTTCTGTCCCGCGCACCAGAACGGCGTGGTTGCCAAAATCAGCAAGCCCAACGCAAAGATGCTGTGCTGGCAGATTTTGGCGGACAACGGTTGGGGCGGGCGGTGGACATGGCGAAATTTGCGCCGGTGCTTTTGCGGTGCGTTCATCCGTCCTCAGAAAGGCAGCAGTCCCGCCGGGGGAACTGCCCGCCGGCGGTTTCCTTCGTTCTCAGAAAATGCTGCGCGGTACCCAAATTGAATCGCCGGGGCGAATCGGGATGTCTTTGGATGGATCGCGGAGCAGTTGCTCGCCATCCGCGGTGATTTTCTGTTTTCCCCGCGTAATCTCCACCCGGCTGCGGTTGGCATAATCGGTGAACGAGCCCGCCGTGTTGATGGCCTTCAGTAGTGTCATGTCTTCGGTCCAGTTGAACCGCCCGGGCGCGCGCACTTCGCCGCCCACGTAAAAAAATCGCGCCGACACGGTTACGCTCACGTTGCAGCGAACGTAATAACGGGGCACGTAGTTGGCTTCAATCCGTTCGGCCAGCGCGCCGGACGAAGTGCCCGTGGCCGGAATCCGCCCCACCAAGGGCAGCGAAATGTCGCCATTCTCGTCGATGGTGACGTTGTAAATTTCCGGTTCACTGGCGCCCGGCCCGCGATTGCCGCTGGGGGCCAGCCGCACCTGCAAGTCATCGCCGACGCGCAACTGGTTTTCCACCGCCGGATTGACCGGGGCGACCGGCGGAGGTGGCGGCGTGGCGCAACCGACTAAAGCGGCCACCCCAACCAAGATGGTTCCGTGGACCCATTGGCGTGTCGTTTGTTTCGTCATGGTCAGTATCGTTCGGGAAGTTTGATCGCGTCATTGCGGGCGGCCGGCTGGCCCGTGGACAACGTGGGCACCCGCGGCCCCCGCAAGTAATCCTCGTATTGGTGCTGGTAATAGAAATACGTGTCGGCTTGGTTGACGGCCACGTTGTTGATGACGACGCCGATAAGCTTGGCGCCGGATTGTTCGATGATCTGGCGGGCGCGCCGCGTCATCTGGCGCGGATACCGGCGGTGTTGCACAACCAGAATCGCGTGTTCGAGTTGATGGGCCAACACGGCGGCGTCGCTGACGCCCAAGGCGGGCGGTGCGTCGTAGAGCACCACGTCGAATTGTTGCTTCAACGTCTGGATCAGGTCAGCCATCCGTTGGGAACTGAGCAGGGGGACGGCGGGACCCGAGGCCGCCGCCGAACCCGCCGGCAAGACGGAAACGTTGGGCACGGCGGTGGGGACAATCAACTCCGCCACCGGTCGGCCGCCCGCCAGGTAATCGGCGACGCCATCGTCTTTAGTGACGCCGAACAAGCGATGTTGTGTCGGGCGCCGCAGGTCGCAATCCACTACCAGCACCCGTCCGCCGTGTTGCGCATAAACACAAGCCAGATTAGCAACGGTGAGGGACTTGCCCTCGCCCGGGCCGGCGCTGAAGACACAGAGGGAATTGATCGACGGATCCGGTTTGGAGAATTCGACGTTGGCGCGCAACACCCGGTAGGCTTCCACCTGCACCGGCGTGGCCGCACCGCCGGCAATCAAGGTCATGTTTTGCGGCACAACCCCCAGCACCGGCAGATCGAGATAACGCTCCACGTCCTCGATGCGTTTCACGCTGGTGTCGAGGAATTCGATGAAGAACGCCAGGGCCACGCCCAACACCAGTCCGGCCGCGGCCCCCAATGCGAGGTTCAGGCTACGCCGGGGATACGACGGGAACAGCGCCGGCTCCGCGCGGTCAATGACTTCCACCGGGCTGCGCGGGACTTCCAACTCAATGGATTCCTTGTGGATGCGCTCGTTCAATTCTTCGTAGAGGCGGCGCTCCTGTTCTTCCGCGTCTTGCGCGTTGCGGAACGGGAGATACTTGTCACTTTCCATCACCATGCTTTGCGCTTTGGCTTCATCCAGCTGTTTCTGGAGATCCTTCACCCGGTCTTGGGCGGCCCGGCTTTCGATGTCGAGGCCCTGGAGGATGCCTTGCAGCCGGGCATTCATCTGCTCCCGCAATTTATCCAAAGTCGCCTGTTCCGCCAAAACTTTGGGATGATCGGGGCCGTAATCCTGTTTGAGCACTTCCAGACGCAACTCGGAGTCGGTGAGGTTCTGCAACAGGGTTTGCACGTTCGGATCGTTGATGAGGGTGGCGATCGTGTTGCGCAATTGTTGCGGCGGGAGCTTTTTCAGCGCTTCCAGCTTGGATTGACGCGCCACGGCGTCGGCGCGCGCCTGGGTCAACTCCTGCGCCCGTTGTTGGAGATCGAGGTCGCTGAGCTTGACGGTGCCGAAGACCGGCACGTTGAGTTCTTTTCGCAATTGCTCCACTTTGGCTTGGGCCTTGTGCAACTGATCGAGTTGATCGGCTGCTTCCTCGCGCAGTTTGTCGATCCCCTTGAGCGTTTCGTTGCGCCGAACATCCAACCGGTCCCGCCCAAAAACGTCGGCAATGGTATTGGCAATCTGCGCGGCTTGGGTGGGGTCGGGATCGGTCACTGAGATCTTAATCAGACTGGTATCCCGGTCCCGGCCGACCTGCAATGCGCCACTGAGTTGTTTGTAGGCCAGTTCCCTTGCCGGCACCCCCCATTTTTTCTCCAAGTCGAGCCGTTCGATGACCGGGTAGAGGATTTTCTTCGATTGAATGATCTCGTATTGCGTCTGCAGAAAGAACGGATCGTAGGTCGGGTAGACTTCCCGCTCAAACACGGCCACAGTCGGGCGCTCCGGCTCGACCTTGATGCGGGTGGTGGATGTGTAGAGATTGGTTTGAAAAAAGGTCACGAGTGCCACGACCAGCATCATCACCAAAAATACAATCAACTCCAGCACCCAGCGCGACTTGATGACGCGCCAGTAATCCACAAAATGCAGGCGGGCTTCCTGATTAGTTGTCTCGTTTTCCATTGGTATCGGTTTGATTAACGCGGCCGTGCGGGTCTTGCTTGAGCACCAAGTATTCCCAGTTCTTCAATAAGTCAACCGCAGACCCAAGGACGCCCGGTCGCGATCAAAACTGGAGCCCAACAAGCCGGAATTCACGTTGACCAAATCAAAGGTGTAGTTGGCCTCTCCACTGCACCAGTGCGTGAAACTGTAACGCAAGCTCAGGCCCGCACTCAAACTGGTTTCCTGAGGATTCGAGGGAAGTCCGGGGATTGGGACAGCACTTTGAATTTTACTTCCAAAACTGTCGAATGAGAAGATGACATTGCCGCCCACGAACAATTTCGGCGTGATACTGTGGTCAATGTGTCCAAAAAGGGACAACGAATCAGAAGTGCGGTAGAGGCTGACTTCCGTGGTTTCCAGCGAATACCGCAGCCCCAGCGTCGCCGAACTGCGCGGCGCGTAATTATACGTCATCGAACCATCCACCAGTGGTGACACCTGTTGATTGTTATTACCAAACTCCCGCCACTCCGCGCCGCTGTCCAACTTCACTGAAAACTTGGGGGTGAACCGCCGGATCAACGTCACATATCCGCTGTGCGAATCGGCGTTGCGCTCGTTGCTCGCGCCGGAGTGTTCATAGTCGATCCGGGTATACCCGTAATTCACGCCAAGGGTCGTCCGCTGATCCAGCGCATAGAGCAAGGACAGCGTGCCTTGATAGATGTTGCGGTTGTTATTGGTTGCCACCTCGGTCACATCGTAGTTCCACAGTTCCCAACCGCCATTGAGCGAAACAACCCACCGCCGGCTCAGGTTGTAGCTGAGCGTGCCATTCAGATTATTGTCCAAGTAATCACCGCGCTGGCGCAGCACCACCGGGTTTCCCAAAGTGGGTTGATTCAGTTCCGGCTCAAGGCCGCGGACCACCCGGTCGTTCACATCCAACGTCAACCGGGGTGTGAACGTGTGGGAAAACAAAAAGACTCCCTGGTGCTCCTGATCAATCTGTGTGCCGGGCCGGTTCTCGTAATAAATCATCCGGTAAGAGTACCGCAACCCCACAAAATTCCGGTCTGACGGCAGGTTCACCAGTACTTGCGGCTCGACAATGCTCTTGAAACTGCTGGTGGTGTTGGTATGGACGGTGAAAATGTTGTCGTCGTACTCGCCGCGTAACCCGACGTTGATCGCCCAATGTTTCGAGGAGTCCGGCAATAGCTCCGGCTCGTACGCCGCCCGCGCCACCGTCGCCGGCACGAGGCCGGCCAAAACCAGAAGCAGCCAGCGGCGGCTCATTCCACAAACTCCAGATGCACCGGTCGCGGAATCAGCGCGGCGTGATAAGCCCGCGTCAACATCCGGGCAATGGCCTCCCGTCCCGGTCGCCCCATGTCCAGCGTCAACGGATTCACGTACATCCCGACGAACTGATCCGTCAGCGAGGAGTTCATTCCGCGACCAAACTCCTGCGCATACGCCACCGCTTCCGCCCGGTGGGATAACGCGTACTGGATGCTTTCCGTCAACAATGACGAAAGTTTCCGCATCAGTTGTTTACCGAGGTCCTTGCGCACCGCATTGACGCCCAGCGGGACCGGCAACCCCGTGTCCGCGTACCACCACGCGCCGAGGTCCACGATCTTGTGCAGGCCCTTGTCGCCATACGTGAGTTGGCCCTCGTGGATCAGCAACCCGGCATCTACTTCGCCACTGAGCACCGCGTCCATGATCTTGTCGAATGGCACCACCTCGAACCGGAAATTCATCAACAACAACTTCAACAACAGATAGGCGCTGGTCATCGTGCCCGGCACCCCGATCCGGTCGTCGGCCAACTCGCCGACTTCCATCGGTTTGCGCGCCACCACGATCGGCCCGCACCGCTCGCCAAAACTGCCGCCACTGGCCAACAACGCGTACCGGTCCATGACGTACCCGTAGGCGTGAACGCTCAGCGCGGTAATCTCCAACTCGCCTTCCACCGCTTTATGGTTCAATGTTTCGATGTCGGCAATGACGTGCTTGAAGGTCAACCCACCCGTCTCCAACTTGCCGTGCGTCAACGCGTAAAACATAAAAGCGTCATCCGGATCAGGGCTGTGGCCAATGGTGATTTCTCGAGGCTCCATGATTTGTCTCCTAAATTGGTTGCCAAACTAAAACGCGAACCATTAGTCTAGGCGCTCAATCCAGAGTTTGCACGTAGAAAAATCATGAAACCTGCGGTTAAATTGCGCCAATTCCCACAGCTTCAGCCCCGGCCCCTCCGCCGGGACGTGACCGCCGCCGACCTGATCACCCAGAATTTCCACGCCTACAACGCCGCCCGCCTTCGTGAAGGCGCGGAACTCATCGTCCGTAAGATGCTCCCCCGCAACGGCCTTGTCGGCCTGAGCCTGACCGGAGCATTAACCCCCGCCGGTCTCGGGTGCTCCTGCCTCATCCCGCTCATCCAGGCCGGCTTCATTGACTGGATCGTCACCACCGGCGCCAACCTCTACCACGACCTCCACTATGGCCTCGCGATGAAACTCCATCGCGGCTCGCCGTTCCTCAACGACATCGAACTCCGCCGCGAGAAAATCATCCGCATCTACGATGTGCTCTTCGACTACCGGGTCCTGCTCGACACCGACGCCTTCATCCGCCAAGTTGTCGCCGGCCCCGAATTCCAGCGCCCACTCGGCACCGACGAATTTCATTACCTCCTCGGCAAATACGTCCACGCCCGCGAAAAGAAACTCGGTCTCAAGGACGCCTCCCTCATCGCCGTCGCCTACCGATATGGCGTCCCCTGTTTCACCAGCAGCCCCGGCGACAGTTCCATCGGCATGAACGTCGCCGCCATGAGTTTGACCGGCAATCAACTCCAATTCGACGTCAACCGCGACGTCAACCAGACCGCCGCCATCGTCTACGACGCCAAACGCCGCGGACGCACCTCCGCCGTTTTCATCCTTGGTGGTGGTTCCCCAAAGAACTTCATGCTTCAAACCGAACCCCAGCTTCAGGAAATCCTCGGCCTCCCGGAAAAGGGCCACGACTACTTCCTGCAAATCACCGATGCCCGCCCCGATACCGGCGGCCTCAGCGGCGCGACCCCCCGCGAAGCCGTTAGTTGGGGCAAAGTCGATCCGTCAAAATTGTCGGACGCAGTTGTCTGCTACACCGACACCACCATCGCCTTGCCGCTCCTCACCGCCTACGCCCTTGATCACGCCCAACCCCGCAAACCCAGACGCCTCATCGCCCAGCGCGACCGGTTGCTCCAACAACTTATCGCCGATTACCGAAAATCATCGTCGCACTTGGTGTAACCACGCCGCTCTGCCGGCGTGGCGGGTGAGGCGGAATCCGGCGCAAGGAAGCGGCCTCGGCGACAGAGCGCCAACGCTCCACCACACTTGACTGGAGGTGTGGATGGAGGGCGCGGCTCCAGCCGCGCCGTGCCCGGGTCACAACGCCAAAGCGCCACTGTTGCGACCGGACGAACGGGCGCGCAACTTGTAGCCGCGAAACTTTTTCGCGGCAGCCCTCCCACTCCTCACCGCCTACGCCCTCGACCGCGCCAAACCGCGCCTTGCCAAACGCCTCATCGCAAAAACGCAACCGGCTGCTCACTCAGCCCAGCGCCTTTTACTGGAAGTCGCCGTCATACCTCGCTGCGTAGGAGCGTGCAGAGCGGATTTTCCCTACACCCAGCTATCCCAATAGGCGCCCCGGTTATGTAGTCGGTTACATCATCCCGTTGAATCGTGGAGGACAGGATACGGCAAATAATATGCGATGGATTACAGCGGACGAGGCGAAAAAGAATCGTGGTTGGTCTATGAAATAACCGATTCGATCAAAACCGACGACTTGCGCAAAAAGATCATAAATCCATCACTTGGCCTTCAGCAGTTTTGTTGAGCTGAGGGTAACGCCGTTATTACAAGCTCAGTTTCTTCACATTCTCCAAGACGTGATTGGCGGACTTGCTCAACTGGCCGAGTTCATCGGCGGTCAGCTTGAGTTCAATGATCTTTTCGACGCCGTTCTTGCCGAGGACTGCCGGGACGCCGACGAACATGTCTGTAACGCCGTATTGGCCGGTGCACCAGGCGGCACTGGGAAGGACACGCTTTTCGTCGTTGAGAATGGCGCGGACCATTTCGGTGACGGAAGCCGACGGCGCGTAGTAGGCGCTGCCGGTTTTGAGAAGGCCCACGATTTCCGCGCCCCCATTGCGGGTGCGGGTGACGAGGGCGTCGAGTTTGTCTTTCGGAATCAGGTCTTCAACTTTGATGCCGGCGACTGTGGCGTACCTGACGAGCGGCACCATGTCGTCACCGTGGCCGCCGAGCACCATCGCGTCGACGTCGCGCATGCTGACGCCGAGTTCCATCGCGAGGAAGCAGCGGAACCGGGCGCTATCGAGGACGCCGGCCATGCCGATGACTTTGTTTTTAGCGAAACCGAGTTTGACGCCGGCCAGGTAGGTCATGACGTCGAGCGGGTTGCTGACGATGATGACGGTGGCGTTGGGGGCGTTGGTTTTAATGGCGTCGCACACGCTGCCGACGATGCCGGCATTGGTCTTAAGTAAATCGTCGCGGCTCATGCCGGGTTTGCGGGCGATGCCGCTGGTGACGACAACGAGGTCGCTCCCTTTGCAGTCGGCGGGGTTGTTGGAGCCGGTGATCTTGGTGTCGAAGCCTTCGAGGCAGGCGGACTCCAGCATGTCGAGGGCTTTGCCTTGCGGCATGCCTTCGATGATGTCAATCATGGTGACGTCGGCGAGTTCTTTCTCGGCGATGCGTTGGGCAGTGGTCGAGCCGACAAAGCCGGCTCCGAAAACGGTCACTTTACGATTCATTTGGTTCTCCCGAAATGATGGTTGAGTTTGGGGCGTTTATTGGGAAAAATACCGGTGATGTCGAGCACAAACATTGGGCGGGTGGTTTTGTTGGCGGTGCTCATGGGGCCGGCGGCGCGGGCGCAGTTAAGGTCGGTGGAGATTCGCGCGGAGACCCGGACGGAGAACGTGATCACGTATAAGCGGGTCGGCAAGGTGAAGCGGATCGCGCAAAGCCAGTACACGCGCCGGTTGGAGGTGACGGTGCGGAATCTTGGTTCGAAGAAGTTGGAGCAGGTGGTGGTGAAGTATTATTTGTTCGTGCGGGATGTGGCAATGGACGTGGTTGAGGTGGCGGGAATGGGCCAAACGACATTGGCTGTGCCGCCGATGCGCGAAGTATCATTTGTGACGGAGCCGGTCGAGGTCACGCATCGGGTGGAGGATGATGCAGGGGGGCGCTTTGTGGGGCAGGTGGTGCAGGTGTGGCAGGGACAGACTGTTCTCGGTGAGTTGCGTGAACCGAAAGACATGCATGCGCAATTCGCGAAGGCCATTCCCCAAGCGGCGGCGACCGTCAGCCGCTGGCAGGCGATTGAGAAGAAGTTGCACCGGGGCAAGAAGAAGGCGAAGGACTGAACCGCCGGTTGCCCGGCGCGTTGACCGGGCGCGGGGCGGTATGGT
>JBBISF010000061.1:0-2950 GCA_037441425.1 Verrucomicrobiia bacterium | reverse complement strand
ACGTGAAGAACGTGCTGAATGAGAATGTGTTGGTGCTGAACCGCCTGTGGCAGGCGATCAATGTCTGCACGGTGGAGCGGGCGTTTTGTCTGTTGTACATGGGCCATGCCGAGGTCGTCGTGGAGGAGGGGGGCAACTTTCAGACCTTTGATTTCGGTGAGTGGCGGGATTTCAGCGCGCAGAATGGTGGCGACGAAGTGGTGACCGCCGTGTCGTTCAAGATTCGCGTGCCGCGCGTGATTCTGCTGTTGTTCTTCGACCGGCTGCCGCACAAGGAAGTGAAATTCACCCGGCATAACATTTTCGAGCGGGATCACAACACCTGTCAGTATTGTGGGAAACGGTTTGACCGCCGGGACCTCAACCTCGACCACGTCGTTCCCCGCGACCGCGGGGGGACGACCACGTGGGAGAACATCGTCTGCGCCTGCATTCCGTGCAACACCCGCAAAGCGAACCGGACCCCGCAGGAAGCCGGGATTCATCTCATCCGCAAACCCAAACGGCCCAAATGGCGTCCGTTCGTGAACGTGAGCGTGTCATGGGTGGCTCACGACAGTTGGAAACATTTCCTCGATCTCGCCTACTGGAACGTCGAGTTGGGCGACGAGGCGTGAGTCGCCGCGTCCGCAGTTTTTGAGTGTCCACCGCGTGGAGCAACGTCTTTGACACCCCCGGCAATTGGCGATAGTATGCCGCCGTGGATAAGTTGGAGCAGTTGAAATCTGTTCTGCGCGACTGTGGGCGGACCTTGGTTGCGTACTCGGGAGGCGTGGACAGCGCATTTCTGGCCAAGGTGGCGCATGACGTGTTGGGCGCGGACGCGCTGGCGATCATTGCGGATTCGCCAAGTTTGCCGCGCCGGGAATTGGAAGAAGCGCGGGAGATCGGCCGGCAGTTTGGTTTCCCGGTGCGGGTGATTCGCACCGAGGAGATGAACAACGGGGGGTACACCTCGAATCCGCTGAATCGTTGTTACTTTTGTAAGAGTGAGTTATTCGAGAAGTTGCAGGCGATTGCGCATGCCGGGAATTGGCAAACGATCGTGTACGGGGAGAATGCCAGCGACGTGGGGGATCACCGGCCGGGGGCCCTGGCCGCTGTGCAATACCGGGTGCGGGCGCCGTTGAAGGAAACCGGGTTGACGAAGGCGGAAATTCGGGAGTTGTCGGCCAGGTTGGGGTTGCCGACGGCGGACAAACCGCAGATGGCGTGTTTGGCGTCGCGGATTCCGTACGGGGACGCCGTGACGCCGGCAGCGTTGGCGCAGATTGAGGCGGCGGAAAACATTTTGCGGGATGCCGGGTTCTACGATGTGCGGGTCCGGCAGCACAAGGATTTGGCGCGGTTGGAGGTGGGCGCGGACGAGATGCATCGGTTTGAGGACCCGGAACTGCGCGAGTTGGTGGTGCGCGAGTTGAAGCGCATCGGTTACGTCTATGTGACGTTGGATTTGCAGGGGTATCGACGGGGCAGTACACACGAAGCGCTGGCAGACAGATTACAGGAACAGGAGAGAACGACATGAAGACGTTGGTGACGGTGTTAGTGGTGGCGTTGGTGCTACTCGGGGTGCTGGTGATTTTCGTCAAGCAAAGCAGTGAGAAGCAACTCACGGATGCCCGGAAAGAGTTGGCGGCGGCCAACGCGGAGTTGGTCAACACTCGCGGTGAGTTGAGCGCGGCGCACACGCAATTGTCCACGGTTAAGACCCAAATGGCGGCACGGGTTTCGGAGTTGCAGCAGGCGGTGGACAAGTTGACCACCGAGAAGTCGCAAGCGGAGGAGAAACTGGTGGCGGTCAACGGCGAACTCAATACGTTGATGACCGAACGGCAGGAACAAAGCGCGAAGTTGAAAGACCTGGAGGAAGTCAGTCTCAATCTGTCGAATCAATTGGGGCAGGCCACGATGGAATTGGGCAATGTGAAACAAGCGTACACCGAGTTGGGAAAAGCGCACACGGAGACATTGGGGCATTTGGCGGCGTTGCGGCAGGATTACGTCACCGTGCAGCAGGAGAAAACCGATTTGGAGGCGAAGTTCAACGATCTGACCACGTTGCGGCTACAGATCGCGACGGTGAAACGGCACATGTACGAGGAAAAAGTGGCGGCGCGCGAGCGGTTCGATCGCGCGGCGACGCTGTCCGGCAACAACGGTTTCCTGCTGCGTCAGGGCGAATGGCAGACCGTCACGCCGGAGCCACGGAAATACCCACTGACCGAAGAACTTCATCGTCCGCAATGACGGACCAATCTCAGGGACTGCGGATTGCCGGTCGCGCGTTCACTTCGCGGCTGATCATGGGGACCGGGAAGTTCGCCTCGGGCGAACAGATGGCGGCGGCCCTTGCCGCCAGCGGCGCGGAACTGGTGACGGTGGCGTTGCGCCGCGCCGACCTGACCGGCCAGCGCGATCCTTTCGCCAACATTCTGGAGTTTATTGATCCGCAGAAGTATCTGCTCCTGCCCAACACCAGCGGCGCGCGCAATGCGGAGGAAGCTTGCCGGCTGGCCCGGCTCGGACGCGCAGCAACCGGATCGTCGTGGATGAAACTCGAAATCCATCCCGACCCACGGTATCTGCTACCGGACCCGGTGGAGACACTCCAGGCGGCGGAGATTCTGGTGAAAGAAGGATTCACGGTCCTGCCCTACATCAATGCCGACCCGGTTCTGGCCAAACGGTTGGAGGATGCCGGTTGCGCGACGGTGATGCCGTTGGGATCGCCCATTGGCAGTGCTCGCGGGATTGAGACGCGCGCGAGCATTGAGATCATCATTGAGCAGGCGCGGGTGCCCGTTGTCGTGAAAGCCGTCGATAGGTCGTCCCTGCCATGCCATTTCCTTGCCGCCGATGCCGATGTCGATAATGCGAATTATTCGCAATTAGACGGCCCGTCAACCCGGCTTGGCCGCGTTGCCGCGCGGAGGGGGCGGGAAGGGGC
>JBBISF010000060.1:0-16593 GCA_037441425.1 Verrucomicrobiia bacterium | reverse complement strand
CAACGGAAACGGTGTCAGTTCGGGAATGTTGTTTTGCCGGGCAGCGGTCAGCCCGCTTTCCGCCGGCAGATAGTTTGACGCCACGCGCCAACAGAAAATCCGGCAGCGGGTGGGCGGCGAGAATGTCGTTGCGATTCATCGTGAACCCCCCTGAAGTTCAAGCCGGGTTTGTTGCCGGTCGCTGTCGCATTGCCGGCAAAAGCACAAGCTGGGGAAGTCCTTGACGTGCGCCGCAATTTCGTCGGGCGGGGTCAAGCGCCCGCACGTTACGCAACGGGCCGCGTTGGTGGTGATGGAACTATTCACCGTTGCCCCCCGGTGCCGCTGTCGCGTGCCGGTCTAAAAACTTCAGCCAATCGGCTTCGCGGATTCTGGTCACGCCGCCCACAGTCACAACGCGCAGCCCGCCGCCGTGCCGAAGCCGGAACAACGTGCTGCGGCTGAAGCTGCCGGCCATTTGAATCTGTTGCAACGTGAAAAGCCTTTCGGGTTGTGGGGCCAGTGTCGCGCCCGGTGTCGCTGGGGATAAGACTTGAAGGCTCACGGCAACCTCGCAAAAAGATTTTCCGGCTCAACGCCCAACGCCCGCGCAAGGGCCAGCTTTTGATCATGCGTCGCCTCGCGCTCGCCGCGCTCAATTTTGCTGTAGGTGGTCGGGTCTAAATCCGCCGCCGCCGCCAACTTCCACGCCGCAAGCCCGCGCCGTCGCCGCTCAATCAGAAGTTTTTCGCCGTCGCTCATTGTCTGCCTTTCAACGTTGGCAATCATGCCTTTCACCAATCGGCGGACACGTCCAACGACTTTCGCAGCGTTGGGGGGCTACGGCGGGAGAATGGACAAAGGCGCTACGGCTTGCGGTGTTTCTCGGCTCGCCGTTGGTGCGGGGTCAACAACTCGACACGGCAGCGCAAACAAGTTTCAGCGCTCACGCCCGTTGCTTTTTCTGCCAGCCCAGCCGCAACCGTCAAGGGGTCGCCCCGCAACAGTGTTGCCAGTTGTGAATCAGTCTTGAAGCCGCGCAACTCCGCGCCATGTGCCCCGCTAAAGCGGGCAACCAGATTGTCGCCCTTCAATCTCTGAAACTCGGCTTGTAGTTGCCCCACGCGCTCACGGAATAAGCCCAGCAATCGCGCCAGCAAGTCGGGCGGATAGTCCAACGGCTCGCAGTATTCACCTTTGCCCAGCGCCGCCAGTTCCGCCTTTGCCGCCCGTGCCAGTCGCTTGCCTTTGCCTTTGGGTAGCAGCCCCGCAACACGGCGGGCGGGGTTGCCAGTTTTCGCCGCTTCCAGTAGGTCAACCAGCCCCTCTAACAGCAACCGCCCTTCGGGGTGCAACAGGGTTGCCGGGTAACGCTTCACGAAGTCCACAACAACAGCCGCGCCTTGCGGTTTGGTTTTCTTCGTGCCAGTCCACGCACGCCGGGGGCCGGCGGGTGCAACGCCCAGCTTTCGCAACCAGCCGCCCAAAACGTCGGGGCCGGTTCGTTGTGCAACCCGCTCGATCTCACGGCGGGCATAGTCGGCCAGCGTGTCCAGTCGCCAGCCGTCGCCCGTGTCGCTGGGGGCGGGTTGTGGTGCCGGCAACGCGCCGCGCTCCAGCGTTGCCAACACGTCGCGCACGCTGGGGCGTTTCAAGATGTTTTCAACTGTGTGACGGTGTAGCTTCGTCGCGCGGGCAACCGCCGCGTGATTCGGTTTCGATTTTTTCTCGCCTTTCCGCCACACGGTCAAGCCGTCGCACGCAACAGCCAACACAACGGCTTGCTCGTTTGGTTCAAAGCCCAGCCCGGCCAGCGCCGCCGTTACTTGCGCCCGCCGCTCAGGGCTTGCCCACGCCGCAACCTTCGCTTGTGCCTCGCGTTCGTGTTCGGGGTCGTCAAGTGACACGTCGCGCAACAGCCCGGCAATCTCGGCTTGCGGCAGCCCCTTCGACTTCAACAGCCACGTCGCTTTGGCTTTGGTGTGTGCCGCTGCCCACTGGTCGGGCGTGATACCCAGCAAACCCAGCGTTGCCGCTAAGTCGTCAAAGCCCGTGGTTTGTTCAACATGGCCGGCGTCGTCAAAGCCCGCGCCGTCGTCTGGTTTCGGTTTTCCGTTTTGTTTCATGCTGTCTATTCCCAGCTTGAAGCGGTGGCCGGGCGGTGGAATAGCACCGCCCAGCCTTCGCGTGTGATCGCACGCTGCCGCTTGTTCGTTTGATTGTGCCCCAGCTTGCCGGGGCGTTCAAGGTGGTATCACTCGCCGGCAAAACGTCGCCGGGTATCACAAAAGGTATCACAACGCACTTTGCCATTTGTGATCGTGTCGCAGTGAGATTGCAGAAGCCCTTGCGGGCGTATTGGTTTTGAAGTGGCAGCCCCAACGGGAATCGAACCCGTGTTCCCAGATTGAGAATCTGGTGTCCTGGGCCACTAGACGATGGGGCCGCGAGTGCGCCCGTAGAATACCGCGCCATCCCGCGAAATCAAGCCCGTAGCCGGGCCAACAGCTTGTCGTGAATCCCGTCGAACTTGCCGTTGGAAAATACCGCGACCACGTCGCGCGGCCGGAGTTGCGGCGTGAGCAAGTTGATAATAGCGTCAGCGCTTGTGGAAGCCCGGTGACCCACCTAACCTGCTTATTGTATGATGGAGGTGGGGGCGACACAACTGCGCCGTGAGTGGTTGTTTTCGCGCTGCTGGGACGCTCTCGCGACCCTTGGCGCATCCCGTAAAGACACCGCCCCGATCTTCAGCAGCTTCAAGCGGATGGTGCCGGCCAGCCCAATGCGCCGCAGCGTTTCCAGCAGCGTGTACGCCAAGCCGCTGAGCAACAGCCGCCATTGGTTGGCCCACCAGCCGTGGCAACTGGTCCGATCCGCAAACAATCCCCACTGCTGTTCCTTGATCCGATTCTCCATCTCGCCGCGCGCGCAGTAACCCTCATCGTAGAGCGCCTGAGCTTCACCGCGGAGATAGGTCACCACAAAGCGCGGGTTGCGGCCCTTGTCGGTCTGCTCGGCTTTCACCAGCACCAACTCGCGTGGCGGCGCCCCGTGACTGGCGATGAATTGCTCCACCCACCACTGATGCACCACCCACGCCGCCGGCCGACTCGCCTCGTTCTCCCACCGACACAGCGTCGAAGCGCTGGCCAACTCGTCGTCCTGTTCCACCGCGGTCTGCAGCGCCACATCCGTGCGCAGCCGGTCGTGGTCATTCAGATCTTGGTAGCCCTGACACAGTCCGTACACGCGTTGCCGCAACAACGTCACCAAGGGGATGCGTGGTCTTGGCCGGGTCGCGCTGGTCGGGCAGGCGCTTGGCCAGCGTGGCGGTCAGTTTCAACTGGCGGTCCGCTTGCCGTACCAACAACAACCCGCCATCACTGGAGACATCGCCGCCGGTGAAACTGGCTTGGACGCGGCGACGATTTGCGACTGGAAACTCAAAGGTCGATTGTGTACAAACTGTCACGGCGAAACCTCCTTGGTTATTGGTTTGAACACCGTCGCTTATAGCGACTTCCAAGAGTTTCGCCACTTCTCTTTATGCAAAATTCGGGCTAGTTCGTTTTACTGCCTCCACTGGCTGACTCTGTCTTCGCAGATTTGCCTTCGGGTTCTGAGCGCGACAGTATGTAGCCGGCCACGGTACCAAACAGTGCAGCCAGCGTTTCAACTTTGAATTCTGAGACGGTGGCAAGGATTAGTAATGTCGGAATGAGAAGCACGGTGCCAAGTGCCCTTAGCGAGTTCAAACCAAACCCTTGATTCTTCGCCTTCAACCGCAGAAACACAAGTACCAACCCGATGATCATTGCGAGCGTGGCCCCGGTCACAACAATTAGTCTTGCGGCATCCATGGTAGCGTCTTCCCCAATGGGTGGTTCGTGGCTCAGTAATCGTTTGCTTGGCCAGTCACTATGCCGGTAAGCAGATTGACCTTATCAAGACT
Source organism: Verrucomicrobiia bacterium (assembly GCA_037441425.1). Lineage (GTDB taxonomy): Bacteria > Verrucomicrobiota > Verrucomicrobiia > Palsa-1439 > Palsa-1439 > JBBISF01. The sequence continues at coordinate 12,659 of JBBISF010000060.1, read as the reverse complement.
CAACTGAATGACACCATCCTTGCATTCGTAATACCAGTAGGTTGTGTCCCCAACGGTTTGCGTCTTCTTCGGTTCTCCACACAACTTGATGAAGGCATTCTTCCCCATTTGAATCTCACCACTGATCGCAAACAAGGGATTGATTCGGCCTAACTCAGCTTTCCATTGTGCCTTCGTGATTGCTGCCGTGTTCTTCAGGTCGATACCTAGCTTTTCGGCTGTGGCTTTAGCACCGGACGCAGATTGCAGTCGTGCTGATTCCTTTGCCACTTCCTCTTCCGCCGCGAGCATCTGATCGGGTTCCAGTTTCCGACGTGCTTTCGCCACCGTCTTTTCGGCTCGTTGACGGTTTGCATCACTGCTCTCGGGTCGGGATACGACTGCACGCGCTATAGCGTAAGCACGCTGTGGATTCTTCGGGTACGCCAGCAATCTCCAACCCTGGCCGTCGCCGCGATCCACTTGCAGTTCGATCATGTCGAGAAACTTCGCGAACCCCTGCCACGTCCATCCCACCACGATGCCCGCCGGCGTGCGCGTGAGCTTGAAGCCCGGCGCGAGCGTTGCGAAGTCCGGCCCGGTCTGTTCCGCCCCGAGAATGCCGAGGTCGGTTCCGATCTGCTCGCCGAACCCGTCGCTGTCCTTGATGAGTTCAAACAGGTCGAACAACCGGGTCAACGCACCGGGCAGCACGGCCACCGCGCCGCCCAAATCGGGCGCAGTGAACACCGGCAACGTCTGCGCCACCGCGCCATCGCCCGTTTGCGCGGTAGTGGCCGCGTCGGTACATGATTGCGCCCACGACCGCACCGCCGGCAACCACGCTTGCAGTACGTACACCAACCACGCTGCGTCCGCCTGCCCGGCGCTAACCTGTTGCGGCGTCAGCCCGAGGGCCGTGGCATGCGTGGGCAGTTTGTTACCGAACTTCACCAACAACGTGACCTGATCCGCGACTCGGCCAGGCCAGAACGGATTACGTTTCATATGCTTTCTCCTTGGCTGGGGTTGATTGGACGGGGGCGTGGGCGGCACATAAACGGGATCGCCCGGTTCGAGCACGTAGCTGGGATTGCCCCAACGCGCGTTCGGGTCTCCCCACTTCGTGCCATCGCCCCAACGGAGCACTCTCATGCCGTTTCATGCCCAAATAGCTTATATACAGCAGCTTCAGACGATGCCGCTGCGAGAAATCGTGTACCGGCATGATTTCCGGCGTGCCGGAAATGGTTCCCGGCACGCCGGGAATGGTTCTTGAGCTACCGGAAACCGTTTCCGGGCTACCGGAAATGATATCCGGCACGTCGAAAATGCTTCTAGACTGACCGGGAACCGTTCCCGACAGCCCGCAAATGATTTTGCGTCTGACGGAAATCGTTCTCCGTGTGCCGGGAATGAAATCCGGGCTGCCGGGAATCATTTTGGATCTACAGGAAATCGTGCCCGACACGCGGCGCCGAGACACAAAAAAAGCTGCCCCGAATGGCAGCTTGTCGTCCGCTGAAAATGTTCTTGGCTGCGACGCGGCTACTGTCGCTCTGCCGCTATTGCCGTTGCGCCGGAGTCTAGCCTAGACTTCATAGTCTCACCCGTATTCGATTACCAAAGAGCGAGGCTGAAAGTCAACTAGCAATACCGGGTTGGCGTAGCCGGGCCAGCAGTTTGTCGTGAATCCCGTCGAACTTGCCGTTGGAAAACACCGCGACCACGTCGCGCGGCCGGAGACTGGGCACGAGATGCTCCACAATGTCGTCGGCACTGGCGGCGTATTCGGCGGGTTTGCCGTGCGCGCGTAAAGTCGCGATGATCGCCTCCGGTTTCAGCCGCTCGGCTTCCGGCAATTCATCCAACCGATCCACCTTCCCGATAAACACGCCGTCGGCGAGGCCTAACGAGTCCGCCAGCTCGTTTTGGAACACGTTCCGGCGGGTCGTGTTGCTGCGCGGTTCGAACAACGCCCAGACCCGCCGCTGCGGATATTTCTCGCGAATGGCGCGGAGGGTTTCCACGATGGCGGTCGGGTGATGCGCGAAATCATCGAGCACCGTGACTCCGCCCGCTTCGCCGCGCACTTCCAGACGGCGTTTGACTCCGGTGAACGTCGCGAATGCCCGTTGAATCTGGTCGCCCTTCAATCCCAACTCGGTCGCGCACAGCGCCGCCGCCGCCGCATTGAGCCGATTATGTTCCCCCGGCAACGGCAACGTGAAGTTGCCGGTGTGACGGCGATCGAAAAAACTCACCCGGCACTGCGCTCCCGCCACGACCTCGCGCACGTTTGCATCCTCGCCGTTGGCGATGATCAACCCGCGGCGCGGCACGATGGCGACCAGTTGCCGGAAGGCGCGCTTCACCGCGGCCAGATCGGAAAAAATATCGGCGTGATCAAACTCGATGTTATTGAGGATCACCGTGTCCGGCAGGTAGTGGATGAACTTGCTGCGTTTGTCGAAAAACGCGGTGTCATACTCGTCGCCTTCAATGACGAAGTGGCGCCCCCCGGCGGCGCGCGCGCCGCCGCCAAAGTTATTCGGAATGCCGCCGATGAGAAAGCCAGGTTGCAACCCCGCCGACTCCAGCGTCCACGCCAGCAACGAAGTGGTCGTCGTCTTGCCGTGCGTGCCGGCCACGACAATGGAATGGTGTCCCCGGATGAAATACTCGCGCACCAGTTCCGGCAACGAGCAGCAGGTCAACCGCTCATCGAGGACGCGCTCGACCTCTGGATTGCCGCGTTTCATGGCGTTGCCGATGACGATCAGGTCGGGCTGATGATCGAGATTGGTTTCCCGGTACCCCGCCATGATCCGAATGCCGCGCGCTTCGAGGAACGTGGACATCGGCGGATAAACGTTTTCGTCACTGCCGGTGACGGTGTCGCCCTTTTCCCGGCAGAGCGCGGCCACGGACGCCATCGCGGTGCCGCAGATTCCGACGAAGTGCAGCGAGTTGACCTCCTTGGTCAGCATGGTAGCCTTGGTAACAGAAATGCCGACGCGAATCAACGCTGCCGATTTCGATCTCGCCGCCACGTTGGAATGCGGCCAGGCGTTCCGCTGGCAGCGCGGCGCCGCCGGCTGGTTCACCGGTGTTGTCGGCCAGCGGAGGCGGCGCGTCCGGCAGGTCGGCAACACGCTCGAAGGCGATGTTGATGCACATTACCTGGCGCTCGACGTCTCCTTGCCGAAAATCATCGCCTCGTTCCCGGACGACCCTCATCTGCGCCAAGCGGTCCGACAACACCGGGGCTTGCGCGTCCTCCGCCAGGAACCGTGGGAAACGCTGGCGTCGTTCATCGCCAGTTCCACCAAACAAATCGTCCAGATCCGGCAGATCGTCGCTCATCTCGCCCGGCGGTTTGGCGAACCGATCGCCGAGGGACATTACGCTTTTCCGGCGGTGGACGTGATTGCTCGCGCGACGCACCGGCAACTTTGGGACTGCAAACTCGGCTTCCGCGCCAAGTACTTGCTGGAATCGGCCCGGCGGATTGATGCCGGCAAGTGTGACTTTGCCGGTTTGCCCGGAATGGAATTCGACCGTGCCCTGGAGGAACTCGACAAGCTGCCCGGTGTGGGAGAGAAAATCGCCCTGTGCACGCTGCTGTTCTCTTGCGGTCATGACGAAGCCTTCCCCATTGATGTTTGGGTGGAGCGCTCGCTCCGCCGGTTGTACTTCCCCAATCAAAAGGTCACCGCCCGGCAACTCCGGGAATTTGCGCGGACACACTTCGGCCCGTATGCCGGCTGGGCGCAGCAGTACTTATTTTTCAGCGAGCGAGCGCGCGGTCGCCAGCCGTTGTTGGATGCCGGTCCGCAATGATGTTTCCCTCGCGGTCGTGGCCGCCAATGCTTGTTCGAAAGCGGCCACTGCCTCCGTTTTCTTTCCCTGTTTGAGCAGCACGCTGCCGAGGGTGTCGAGGTAGTAGGCGCGGTGGGTCGGCATCAGCTCAACGGCGCGGTGACACATGGCGGCGGCTTGGTCGAGGTGTTCGCCCAACTCACACAAAACGTCGGCGTGATTGTTGAGGGCGTCGGCATTACCGGGCGCGCGGCCGAAGGCGGCCGCCGCTTCGCGGAGTTGACCCTGCTTGCGGAGGGCGTTGCCAAGGTTGAGCGCGAAGTATGGATTGTCGGAACGCAGGTCGAGTGCGGCCCGGTAGTGTTGCGCGGCGGCAGGCAGTTGGCCGGCCTGCTCGAAGTGGTAACCCAAGTCATTGTGCTCGTCCGTGGAAAGCGTCCACGTCATGCGATCGGGCGGACAAACCAGAAGTGTCCAGTGGTCGGCCCGGTCCCACCAACGGAGGAAATCTTCCCGGCGCATCGGTTGGAACGCGCGGATGTCGGTGTGGACGATGAGCGGGTCGCCATCGTAGAGGACGACGAAGTAATGCCAGTGGTCGCCGAGGTGGCCGAGCGCGATGAGCGGGATGCCGGCAGCGAGTTTTTGGCGAAGATCGTCGGGCGAGCCGCGGTATTGCCGGACAAACAGATGAAAGCGGCGCGCGTAATCGGCCAGTTCGGTGGTGAGGGTGCCGTGGATGGCCGGCAAGTAAATGGCTTGGGCGATTTCGTCCTGCGTGACCGGGTGGCCGTAGTAGTTGGCCAGCATGGCGAGCGCGGCCGGGCCGCAGTAGTCGGTCTTTTGGGGAATGAACGGGACGGCGATGGTGGAGGGGCGATGGTTGACGGTCGCGCAACCGGCGAGAGCGAGAACGACGACGAGGAGGAGAGGGCGCATCAGCCGATGCGGAAGGTGAGGTGCTTGACGGCTTGTTTGCCAATGGCGGCCTGGATTTTCTGGAGCATGAGGTCTTTGTGGTACCGTTTGAGTTCCTGCAACCAGATGGGATGATCCACGGCGATGGTCAACGCGCCGTTGCGCAGGCCGACGGGTTGGGCGTGCCGGGCGATGTCGTTGCCGACAATCTGCGGCCAGAGGTAGAAGACTTGGGATTGCTGGAGGCGTTGTTCGAGGCCGAGTTTTTTCATCAACCCGGGCACAACCTGTTTCGCGGCGGCGGCCGGCCGCGGGGGCTTTGCGAGTTCCGGGTTGGCGTACGGACGCCATTCGCGGAAAACCCGAGCGCGCAACGCGGGGGTCATGGCGCGCTGGGCGCGGGCACTTCCGCGCCGTCGTTGCCGATGGCCTCGACGGGACAGCCTTCCATGGCCTCTTTGCAGAGGGCTTCTTCTTCGGGAGCGGTGGGCTGCTTGAAGACGAAACTGTAACCGCCGTCTTCATTGCGGGTGAAGTTCTCGGGCGCTGTTTCACGACACAGATCGCAATCAATGCACTGATTGTCCACGTAGAACTTGCCGGCGATGTTGTCGGGGTAACGATTTGTCAGGTCGGCCATTGCGTCCTTCTCCCTTTTCGCGGGCGACTATACACCCCGGCGGGGGTGGTCGCCAGAAAAAAGCCGGGGAACCGTCACGCTTGATACCGCAGCAGCGCGCCGATCCGGCCCACGTCGCGCAACGGGCTGGCGCCTTGGACGTGTTTGACGCTGCAGCTTCGGTGCAGGGCCAGTTCGATCGCCTCGTCCACGATGTCCGGGCAAGGCTCGACGGGTTGCCGGCAATGCGGACAGGGTTCCGGCTCAAGCGTGGGCCAGTGACACTGGAAACAAACATAACCCGGCATCTCAAACCCTTGCTCGACCAAGACGGTCTGCGCTTCGCCGCGGGCGATGGCTTGGAGCGTGCGCGTGATGCCGGCCACGGCGCGGTGACCGGTGGTCGATTCCGCCGCCAGCGCGCGGGCCAGATGTTGTTCGTGTTCGCGCTCCACCTGTTCCTCGATCGCCAGCGAACGGGCCAGAATTTCCGGCATGGCGATGCTGGCGGGGTCGCAATGGAAATCGCCCACCCACCGCTCCTTCAGGTACGGGTGCAGTTGTGCCTTGAACTCCCGCAGCAAATCCCGGTGACCGCCCAGAATCAACCAATCGAATTGATCGCGCTGGAACAACCGGAAAGTTTCGTCGGCGAGTTTCTTGAAGTGTTGATGCACGGCTTGGTCATGATGGCGTTCGATGTGCCGCTCGTCGCGGCCGCCCAAGCCGCCCTCGCGCACCCGGCGGGGCACATCGGCGCTGATCTCCGCGTGCGGTCCAATCTCGCCGAGGTACACCTCAAAGAGCCGGCCCACATGCCGGTCCACAACGACCGTGCCATACCGGTGATACTCGGAGAGAATCGCCGTGAGCGGCCGGATATAGGGATCGGCGTCGGCGATCAGGATGTTGCGCCCGCCGCGCGGCAGCCGGTACGCCTGCCAGAACTTGTGGCCGCTACAGGAAAATACCGCTAGTCCTTTGGGCGGGTTGGCGACGATTTCCGGCAGCACGAACTGCTCGATTCGCGCGAAATCGGCTCGCAACGATTCGCGCTGGTCATGCGTCGCCGCGCGGGCGGACAAATCCTGTTGCGCCGCCTGCAGTAAATCTTTGACGCGAATCTTCAACATCTGCGGCGGCATCTGGGCGCGATCGAGGTTCAGGTAACAACTGGTGATGAGATACGGGCCGTTGCGAAAGTCGGTGAGCTGACGGAGTTGTTGACGCGTAATCATACAAACCTCCTGTGGCCGGCACGCGATTGTGCGGGGGAATGACCACACTTCAACATGCCACAAACCCGCGCGACTGCAAAAAAATTCCGCGGGGGCCGGTTGAACGACCTTTCCGCCTGCCGTGTCGGAATGGCAGTGAAAGGAAGCACAACATGAATTGCCGAAAACTCCCCCTGCTTAGTCTGACCACTTTTTTGGCGACGGGTTTGTTCGTCGTCGCCGCCCCACCACTCCCTGACACCAGCGTGGCCGCGCTCCAGTCGCTCAGCGACACGTTTGCCTCCGTGGCCCAACGCATCAAACCCTGCGTCGTCACCGTCTATTCGGAGAAGACCATCAAGATGCCGGGCATGCAGGGGCCGTTTGGCGATCAGTTTCCGTTCCGCTGGTTTTTCGGCGATCAAAATCAACCCCCACTGCAGCCGCCGCACCACGAATACAAATTCAAACAGAGCGGCATGGGCTCCGGCGTCATCATTGACAAGGAAGGCCGGGTGCTGACCAACAACCACGTCGTCGGCGACATGGACGAAATCAAAATCAAACTCCCCGGCGGCGCGACGTATGACGCCACCGTCGTCGGCACCGATCCCGGGACCGATCTCGCTGTTATCAAGATCAAAGGCGACGTTCCCAAAGATCTGCCGGTCGCCTCTCTGGGTGATTCCGACGCCATGCGCGTGGGGGATTGGGTGTTGGCCGTCGGCGCGCCATTCGGCTACGAGCAGACTGTCACCGCCGGCATCATCAGCGCCAAGGGCCGCACCGGCGTCGAACGCGAAGACGGGAAGTACGAGGACTTCCTCCAGACGGATGCCGCCATCAATCCCGGCAACTCCGGCGGCCCGCTCGTCAACCTCCAAGGCCAAGTCATCGGTATCAACACCGCCATCGCCACCAGCGTCGGCCAGTTTGCCGGCGTCGGGTTCGCCATCCCGATCAACATGGCCAAACCCATCATCCACGAACTCATCGCCACCGGCAAAGTCACGCGCGGTTTATTAGGCATCATCATCCAGCCGGTGAATGCCGACCTGGCCAAACACTTCGGCCTCACCAGCACCAAAGGCGCGCTCGTCTCCCAGGTGAATCCGGCTTCCGCCGCCGACAAGGCCGGCATCAAAGTCGGCGATGTTATCCTGCGTTATGCCGGCCAAGCAGTGACGGACACCGCGGACCTCCGCAACCGCGTCGCGGCCACCCTGCCCGGCACCCAAGTGGACATCGTCGTGCTGCGTGATGGCAAAGAACGCACCGTGACCGCCAAGATTGGCGAACTGACTCCGGAAGCCCAGGCCAGCAACGGCGGCGAAGAAGAACCCCGTACGGTTGCCCAGCTCGGTCTCGCCGTTGAACCGCTGACGCCGGACAAGGCCAAACAACTCGGCTACGGCGATGACAAAGGCGTCCTGATCAGCAACGTGGATGACGGCGGCCCCGCCGCCGACGCCGGCCTCCAACCGGGTGATCTCGTCACCGAAGTCAACCGCGCCGCAGTCAGCAGCGTCCACGAATTCGACCAAGCGGTGGCCGCCGCCAAGAACAAGGATAGCATCCTGATGCTGGTCAAGAGCCACGGCATCAGCCGCTTTGTGATCCTTAAATTGAAATGAGCGGGCAACTCCACCCAACCTTCGCTTTGTCGATCCCCCCATACTCCATCGACAGCGAAGGTGGGTTACACTCCGTCTCCAAAAGCTGCTCGATTCGTTTCTCGACGGCATCATTGACCGCAATGACTACACCGCCGAGAAGGCAAAATTGATGAGGCGGAAGAAGACATTGGAGGAACAAAAGGTCGCCTGTGCAGCAGGCCGGGCCGATTGGCTCGAACCTTGTCCTCGACTGTAAAAAAGCCCGTGGTTCTTGCGTGAAACCGTGGTCACTACTTCTCGAAAACTCGTCGAATCGCGTGGTGGAGCGGGTGATGGGAATCGAACCCACCTCGCCGGCTTGGGAAGCCGGTGCATTACCACTATGCTACACCCGCACCGCTGGCCGACATTCTCCCTGAAAGCCGCGCCAAATCAAGTCTAACTTGGTCGGCTTCCTGGCTTCTGCTATGGTTCCGGCATGGTGGCATCAACACAACCAGGCGTTGTTCACGTCGAGGATACGGAGACCAAACCGTCCCTCGTCGCGCCGTGGAATGTCATCGTCCACAACGATCCGATCAATCTGATGAGCTACGTCACGATGGTGTTCCAGCGGGTGTTTGGTTATCCGCGCGCCAAAGCCGAACGACACATGTTGGAAGTTCACAACCACGGTCATTCCCTTTTGTGGTCGGGCGAACGCGAGCAGGCTGAGCTCTACGTGCAACAACTCCACGGCTATCAACTGCTGGCCAATCTGGAGCGGGCCGAACTGTGAGCGATCTCCACGTTGAGTTGAGCGACGAGAAACATCTCCGGATCACCGGAGTCAACCCGGCCTTGGCGTATTGTCTGTTCGACGTGCCGGAAATTCTGCGCCTGCGGGATCAAGCCGAACCACACGAACGCCTTTTCCCCGATCTGCTTCCCGGCGATCCCGAAGCCAATGCCGAATGGCACCGACTGATGGATGGTGATCTCTATCATCTGCTCGCCTCAGCCGGCGATGTGATGACGCGCGACCTGACCCAGTTCGATCCGGAACAAGGCGAAGTTACTTTCCCCGCCGAACACATTCACGCTTGGATGAGTGCCCTCAACCAAGCCCGCCTAATTCTCGGTGCCAAATTCCAAGTCGCCGAAGCCGATATGGATCAACAGGACCTCAATGTCCGCGATTCCCGGCAAAAGGCGCTCCTGCAAATTCATCTGCTGGGCTGGCTGCTGGAGTTGCTGATTCAAATTGAAAACCCGAATTCTATTTGATGGCCAAGCTGCGAAATCGGAGATGGTCGTCCACATGCTCGAAAAATGGGGACTCCACCCCCAATTCTGCGAGCTGACCGAAACACCGGATACCGACGATCTTGATCGCGCGGGTTTCTGAGCGCTTGCCAGATAGCCGGGACGTGGCATAATATCGGACAGATTTTGATGTTCTTTGTGCCGATGTAGCTCAGCTGGTAGAGCAACGGTTTCGTAAACCGTAGGTCGTCGGTTCGATCCCGACCATCGGCTCCAGTTTTGGTCGTGCTAGGCGGGGAGTTAGCGGTTCCCCTTTCCGGCAACCCGCTCCAGCCGGGCGGAATTCCGCGGGGAGGCGGCGCCGTGGGCGAGCCAACCGCAGGGCGGCGACGAACGATGGGTCCGATGCAATGGATGCGGGTTGAACCCCGCCAGGGTCGGAAGACAGCAACGGTAAACTTGATGTTCCATGTGCCGTCGGGTCGCCTGTCGGGAGCTTTAACTGCGGCGCGCAAACCGACGGCGTGCGTCGAGCCGCGGTGCACGACCAATTTTCAGACGACAACGCGATGGCAAAACAATATCAAGTCCTCGCCCGCAAGTGGCGACCGCAACAGTTCGACGACGTCGTCGGGCAGGAGCACATCACCACCACGCTCAAGAACGCCATCGAACAGGACCGGTTAGCACATGCCTATCTCTTCGTCGGCCCGCGCGGCATCGGCAAGACCTCCACCGCCCGCATCTTTGCCAAAGCGCTGAACTGCGTCAAAGGCCCGACCGCCGAGCCGTGCGACAAGTGTGACAACTGTAAAGAAATCGCCGCCGGCAACTGCTTGGACGTGCTGGAGATCGACGGCGCGTCCAACAACGGCGTGGACCAAGTCCGCGAACTCCGCGAGACCTGCCGGTACGCCCCAGCCCGCAGCAAGTTCAAGATCTATATCATCGACGAGGTTCACATGCTGACCACGGCGGCGTTCAATGCGCTGCTCAAGACACTCGAAGAACCGCCGCCACACGTGAAATTCTTTTTCGCCACCACCGAACCACAGAAGGTGCTACCGACCATTCTTTCCCGCTGCCAACGCTTCGATCTCCGTCGCATCCCGGCCAATCTCATCGTCAACCACCTCAAGCACATCGCGAAGCAGGAGAAAGTTTCCGTTGAAGACAAAGCCCTTACCGCCATCGCTCGCGGCGCTGAAGGCGGACTACGCGATGCCGAGAGCGCACTCGATCAACTGATCGCGTTCTGCGGTGATGAGATCGCCGAGAAGGACGTGCTCGGCGTCTTCGGTCTCGTGGCGCATGATCAACTCAGTGCATTGACCAACGCCATCATCGACGGGGATACCGGTCAAGCGCTTGCGCGTCTCAAACAACTCGACGATGTCGGCAAAGACCTGCAACGCTTGCTCGCCGATCTGTTGGATCATTTTCGCAATTTGCTCGTTCTGACCGTTGCCGGCACCGCGACTGGCAGCTTGGACCTGCCGGATACCGAGTTGGAGTTGTTGCAGGCGCAGGCCAAACGGATTGAGGCCGATGCCGTGTTGCGCGTCATTGACGCATTGAGCGGCGCCGAGGGCCGGTTGCGCTACGCTTTGTCGAAACGGATTTTTCTGGAGATCGCGCTGGTCAAAGCCATCCGCGCCCGCGAGGCGACCGGGATTGATGGCATCCTGAAGAAACTCAATGAATTAAAAGGTGGGAGCCCCGACAAGCTCGTCGGGGCGACTTCCACAAGCTCTCACCAACAGGATCGCGGTGGGGACGCCGCTCCCACAACTGCATCGCCCACCACCAATCTCGAGGAAGCGTGGGCGTATGCCGTCGAGCACATTGCTAAAGTCACGCCACTGGTAAAGAGCTACCTTGTCGGTACCCGGCCACTCGGGCTGAAGGGCAAGGTGTTCGTCGTGGGTTTCGACCCGGAATTCGCGGAACGCCGGGAGTTCGTGGATACCGGCAAGAACAAGGAACTTTTGCAGAACAAACTGCGGGAGAAGCTCCATACGGATGTGACGTTGAAGTTCGAGGTCGCCGAAGCCGCGGAGACACCGGCGCCAGTCGCGCCCGTCAAAGTCGCCGCCATGCCACCCGCCAAAAAAAACCACGAAGATTTCAACGATGATCTGTTGATCAAAAAGGCGCTGGAAATTTTCAAAGGCACCATCGTCGAAGTAAAACAGTAGTCGCGAGAAAGGATGCTCATGGCCGGACTCGGTAAATTCCTCAAACAAGCCCAGAAGATGCAGGAGCAAATGCAACGCGTGCAGGAAGAGCTCGCGAAGCGCGAAGTCGAAGGCACCGCTGGCGGCGGCGCGGTGAAAGCCACCGCACGCTGTGACGGCTCCATCGCCGCTGTAAGGATTGATCCCAAGGTGGTTGATCCCAACGACGTCGAGATGCTCGAAGACCTCGTGCGCGGCGCGGTGCAGAACGCGCTGGACCTCGCCAAACAAACGCAGACCGAGGAAATGAATAAGGTCACCGCCGGCATGAACCTACCGGGGATGAGCATGTAAGCTGTGGATTATCCTCAGCCCATCCAAAGCCTGATCGAACGGTTGTCCAAACTGCCCGGCATCGGGAAACGCAGCGCGGAACGCATTGCACTCCATCTGCTCAAAGCCGGTGACGAAACCAGCCGGCAACTGGCGCAGGCGGTGTTGGACGCCCGCGCCCGGATTCGCAACTGCACCCGGTGCGGTGGCTACACGGAAAATGATCCGTGCAGCGTTTGCTCCAACCGGCAACGCAATCAATCCCTGCTCTGCGTCGTCGAAGGCCCAAACGATATTCTGACACTGGAGCGCACCGGTCAGTTTGGCGGCGTGTACCACGCACTGATGGGCCGGATTTCTCCGCTCAACGGCGTTGGCCCGGAGCAACTGCGGCTGGCGGCATTGGTGGAACGGGTGAAACGTGAAAAACCGACCGAGGTGATTCTCGCACTCGGCGCGGACGTGGAAAGTGAAGCGACGGTTCACTTCGTGGCGGAGCAACTCAAACTGTTGGGTGTCGCCGTGACCCGCATTGGCATGGGATTACCCGCCGGCAGCGCGCTGGAAACCGCGGATGAGGTAACGCTCTCCCGGTCGTTGGAAGGACGCCGCAAGTTGTAGAAAGCAAAAGCCCCGGCAGTTTCCTGTCGGGGCTGCTGCGTGACTCTTGTATCTGAACCCACGGATGTCCGCTTAACAGGCGATCACGTTTCTTGTAAGCCTTCATGATGAG
>JBBISF010000059.1:0-17367 GCA_037441425.1 Verrucomicrobiia bacterium | reverse complement strand
CCGAGTGGGATGAGGAGGCCGCGCAATTCATTTCCGTTCTCCCCACGCGCGTGGGGATGGTCCGCCGTGGCTTGCGAATTGTTATATCTCGTCGGCGTTCTCCCCACGCGCGTGGGGATGGTCCGCAGTCGAGTCAAACGAGACGCGGTCCTCGGCAAATGGTTGGCTTGCGCTCACGGTGGTTGTGCGATACTTTTGACGATAATTTAACGGCCATGAAACTCACTTACGACCCGCGTTACAACATCGCCTACCTGCGCTTTCATGAGAAAGCCGGCACGGTCGAGACGATCCGCGTCAGCGACGAGTTGAACGTCGATCTCGCCCCCGATGGCACGATTTACGGCATTGAGTTGCTTAACGCCAACGACCAGTTGCGCGGTGATGAACAGGGCAAACTGGTAGTGGTCAACAAAGCGCGCGATGAGCACGCGGAGTTACCGCTCGATGTGACGACGCCGGCCACCTTCGTCCGCGAGAAGCCGGTTAAGAAATACGGAGCGAAGTAACTTTTGTAGGGTAAGCGCCCTCCGCATTCAGCCCTTGTCCACCGCAGCCTTAGGCGGCGGAGGATTCCGCCCTAAAGTAATACCCCACGCCGCGCTCGGTCAGAATGAGCCGCTCGTCGCAGCCTTGATCAAGTTTCTCGCGGAGCTGGCAGACGCACATTTCCACGGCATTCGTGTCGTTGTCCGGGTGGGCCTGCCACGCGTGGATGAGAATCTGTTCCCGGGTGAAGACGTGCCCGGGCCGGCTCATCAGCAACACCAAGAACTGGTATTCCTGCGCCGTGAGCTTGATCACCTTGTCCCCGCGGTAAGCGGTGAGCGTGAACAGGTCGAGCGTCAGGCCGGCGACGCGGAGGACGGAAAGCGGAGAACCGATGTGGCTCAGCATCGCCCGGTATTGCGCCGCGAGAAATTCTTCGTCATCGAAACCGGCCATGTACGCATTGGCTCCGGCGTTCAAACAGCCGGGCCAGTTGGGGCCGCGCTCGGCAATCGTGAGGATCGGGAGCCGGAGGCCGGTCGCGCAGAGGAGCCGGATGGGACAGTTAGCGCAGGAATGGAGTGAGGGTTGAGCGTTGAGGGAGGCGGTTTTGGAATGGCAGATGTAGATGAGGGCGTCGTAGGCGGTGCGGCGGAGATGGTCGAGGGCGGCGGGCAGGTGCAGCAACTGATGGAACCCCACGCGGAACCCGTGGGTCACGAGCGTTTGGACAACAGCCAGACTGATTTCCCGGTTCGCCCCCAGCACCAATCCGTGCATGGACCGGCACTCTACGCCACCCCGCCCCCCGTCCGCGAGGAGAAATCCCCCGGGTGGTAGCCACGGAGGAAGGGAAGGATTTAACCACGGATGCCGCGGATCACACGGATGCACTGTGGCCGTGGTCGCCGACCGCGGCGACAATCGCCGACAAGATGGACGCGCGGCTGGTTGCATTCTTCCCGCCCGGCAGGGGTTGTGGTACACTCCCCGCGTGCGACGCCCCCGTAGCTCAGATGGATAGAGCATCGGTTTCCTAAACCGGTGGTCGCGCGTTCGACTCGCGCCGGGGGCGCCATCTTTCCCCACCGCCCGCAGTTGCTTCTTGCTGAATGGGCCGGTGACCGGTATTTCTCATGGCTCATGACTGCTTCGCGACCGTGGTTGCCGTATGTCCTGCCGTTCGCGGTGTACATGGCCTTTCTCACGTTGCAGACGCCGACCAATCTGACGTGGATGTATCCGGTCAAAACCATCGTCGTCGCCGCGACGCTGCTGTATTTCCGCAAGGAGTACCCGGAACTGCGGCTCAGTTTCTCGTGGTTGGCGGTGGCGATTGGGTTGGCGGTTATCGTCCTGTGGATCGGGATTGATCCGTACTATCCGAAGTTCGGCGAACTCTGGCGGATGCTGGAAGGCTGGTTGAACGGGTTGTTCGGCAAACCGGCCCCGACCGCGGACGCGACCCCGGCCTTCGATCCGACCACCATCGTCAATCCGACCATGCGCTATGTGTTCATCGGGTTCCGGGTGTTTGGCGCGGTGGTGGTCGTGGCGTTCATGGAGGAAATCTTCTGGCGCGGTTTTCTGATCCGCTGGTTGATCAACGAGGATTTCCGGAGCGTCCCCCTGGGCGCGTTCACGTGGTCGTCGTTTGGGATCACGGTGGCGATGTTCGGCGCGGAGCACAATCAATGGCTGGCCGGATTGATCTGCGGCGCGTTGTACAACTGGTTGTATTACCGGCGAAAGAACCTGTTCGCCTGCGTGATCGCCCACGCGGTCAGCAATGCCGCGCTCGCCGCGTGGGTGTTGGCGCGCGGGGATTGGAAATTCTGGTAGGCGCTACCGGGGGGCCGGCTGGACGGCCTGGCGAATCTCCGGAAGATCGGGCCGCAACCGGACCGCTTCCCGCCATTGTTCCCGCGCTTCCTTTTCCCGGCCCAGCCCCAGCAACGCGACGGCGAGATTGTTGTGCGCCTCGGCGAAGACCGGCTGCGCGGCAATGGCCCGCTGATAGGAAGCAACGGCGGCGTTGGTCTGGCCGAGACTGAGTTGGGCGTTGGCGGTATAGAACCAGGCCTCGGGCAATTTCGGATTCAGCCGGATGGCCTCGGCAAATTCCGTCAGCGCCCGCGTGGTATCACCCGCCGCCAACTCCGCGCGGCCCACACCCACATGCGCCATCGGCAGAGTCGGATCAAATTGTAACGCACGTTCGCATGCGCTCTGACCACGACTGACTTGCCCGGCTTCCAACAGCGCGACCCCGAGATTTGTCCGCGCGCGGGCGTCGCGGGGACGTTTGGCGACCGTGTCCGACCAAATCGCCACCACCGACCGGTAATCGTGGTTGCGGAGAATGGTCATCACACTCAATCCGGTCACGACCACGCAACTCAGCACCATGGCGGGACCGCGGAGCCGGCAGACCTTGGCGAGGGCCAGGACCACCACGATGATCACTGCCGCCAAGGGCAGATACATCCGGCGTTCGGCAGCGATCTCGGTGATAATTGGAACAATGCTGGATGTGGGCGCGAGGATCAGGAAGAACCACGCGCCGAGAAAGCCCAACGCGGGTCGCCGCCACAAGGCCCAAGCCGTGCCGAGTGCCAGGGCGACCAACAGCGCCGCCGCCGGCCAGACCGCGCCCAAACTGTGGGCGATGGGCCAGTCGCTGTAGTCCAGCGCCAACGGGTGCGGCCAGAACGTCAACCGGAGATAGTGCGTGATGATGCCACATTGCGTCAGCAGATAGTGCCACGGCGTCAGTTGCGGGTCGTCGAACCGGACAGAAGTGCCCCGCGGATGGTCCAACTGGAGGAGCAACCACACGAGCCACGTGGCGGCGAGCGCGAGATAGAGCTTGTTGCGGGCGCGCCAGGCTTCGCGGAAACTGCCGGCCAGAAACGCGCGGTCGTACAGCAGAACCAAGATGGGCGCGACCAGCATCGTCTCCTTGCACGCCATACCGGCCGCGCACGCCACCACCGCCCAAGCCAGCCAACCGCGCGCCACACAGTAGAGCGTCAACAACAGACAGCAGGCCATCATCAGCTCGGTGCGCTGCACGACGTAGGTGACGCTGTCGGTCAACAACGGATGCACGAGCCAGAGGAGCGCCCCTGCCAACGCCGGGCCGTCACGGTTCATGGTTCGCCGCAGCAGGCCGAAGAGCAACAGGCCATTCAGGATGTGAACGAGGAGGTTGAAGGCGTGATAGCTCCACGGATCGAGCCGGCTGATCCGGTAGTTGATGGCGAAGGAGAGATTGACCAATGGTCGGCCGGTTACCGGGGTGCGTTGGGGCGGTGTGAGGGCGTCGGTCAACGGCCAGAGCCGGCGAATCTGCGGGTTCCGGGTGATCGCCCCGTAATCGTCGAAGATGAACGGCGCGCGGAAGGTGTTGGCATAGGCAATCACCCCGGCAATGACCATCAACAGCGGGAGGACGGGCCGGAGCCGCATTGGATTTGTCGCCGTGCGCATCGTCGCCTATACTCGTTCTTCAGCGAATGAGCATACCGGACAGCCCGCAGCCCTGTCACCAACCAAGCGCGTCGCGTTCCTGGTTGGTCGCGGCGATGGTGTTTGTGGCGGGGGTGACGATCGGGGTGCATTGGCCCTGCGTGCGGAACGGATTCCTGGACTGGGATGATACGCGCTATGTCGAGTCGCTCAGGCAGCACCCGCAGTTAAGCTGGAGTACGATCCGGTGGGCGTTCGGCAGGACCGGGCACGACTACTACTCGCCCCTGACGTGGTTGACCTATGTTGCCGACATCCACCACCATGAGATTTCGCCGTATGCGTTCCACCGGACCTCGGTTGTGTTGCATGGAGTGAACGCCGCGCTGGTGGTGGCGCTGAGTTGGTTGATTCTGCAGATGGCCGGTCCTCGTCGAAACGACCATTGGGTCATTGCCGGCGTCACGGGACTCATCTTTGGCATTCACCCAGTCCAGGTGGAATCGGTCGCCTGGGTGGCGGAGCGCAAGACTGTGCTCTGCGGTTGTTTTTGTTTGCTGGGTGCGCTGGCCTACCTCCGCGCGGTGGGCGGCCTGAAACGACGATTGGGTTGGTGGTTCATGGTGCTGGCCGCCACCGCCGCCGCGTTGTTGGCCAAACCCATGGCGGTTTCCCTGCCGGTCGCGCTGGTGGCCTTGGATCTCTATCCGCTGCGGCGATTCGACCGGGCGCGCTGGAAGACGTGCTTGAACGAGAAGCTCATCCTGTTCGCCCTCGCGGTGGTGGGTGGCTGGTTGACATATTACTCCGTCAAACAAGTGGGCGCAATGGAAGCGTTGGGCGCGGTGAGCGCGACGGAACGCATGGGCATTGCCGCCCGCGGGTTTGGTTTTTACCTGGAGAAACTCCTCTGGCCCGTCCGCCTGTCGCCATTTTACCCGTTTGATGGGACCATGCGTTTGACTCGTCCCGATGTGATGCTGGGGTTGGCGTTGGTGGGCGTGGTGGTTGGCACGTGCGTCCTGTTGTACCGGCGGCGGCCAGCATGGGCGGCCACCGGGATGTGGGTTGGCGCGTTTTTGTTGCCGGTGTCAGGACTGATGCAAGTTGGCGCCCAAGCCGCTGCGGACCGTTACCTATACCTGCCTGTCGGGGCGGTGGTGTTATTGGTCATCGGTGGTTTGGCGGCAGCGTACCGCCGATTCGGAATACCCGGACGGGCGGCGGTGGCGAGCTTGGTGGTCTGCTACTGTTTATTTCTCGGCTACCGAAGCCGCGCGCAGATTGCCGCGTGGCGCAACGATGAGACACTCTGGCGGACAGCCTTCCGGTATTACCCGGATTCCGGCATGATCAACCGCCAACTTGCCACGGCGTTGCAGCGCGAAGGCAAACTCCGGGAAGCGCTGGTGTATGCACAACGCACGGTTGTGGTCGCGCCCGAGGTGGCGGACGCGCACGAAACCTTGGGTATTCTGTACGCGGACCTGCGACGGTGTCCGGAAGCGCTCGCGGAACTGGAAATCGCCCTGCATCTGGATCCCACCGATCAACGGGCATTGTACTTTCTGGCGCGCTGCCAAATCCAGTTGGAGCAACCACAACAAGCTCTGCACACTTTGCAGCGCCTCGTGGAGTTGAATCCGCAACTGGCGGCGTCGCTCCGGCAGGACCCGGCGTTCGCGGAACTGGCCGGTAAGTTCTAAACCGATGAACCGGCAACACCTGCTTCTTTTGGTCATCATGCTCGCCGTCGGCGCGATCGCCGCGTGGCTGTATTGGCCGGCGCGGCAAGGCGAGTTTCTGCATTGGGATGATTACGAGTATCTGGCCACCATCGAGCATTGGCAGAAGGTTTCGTGGGCGAGCACGCATTGGGCGTTCAGTTCCACCGGTCATGATTATTACTCACCGTTGACGTGGCTGTCCTATTTTTTCGACCATCAAGTGGCCGGGATGAACGCGCGCCGGTTTCACGCCACCAGCGTGGTCATTCACGCTCTGAATGCCGGTGTGGTTTGTCTTTTGGTGTGGCTGCTCACCGGCGCGGCCGGTGCCCGCGCCACGACGAGATTCAGTCTGGCCGCCCTCGTCGGCTTGGTGTTCGGTGTGCACCCGCTTCAAGTGGAATCGGTGGCGTGGCTGGCCGAACGCAAGACCGTCCTCTCGGCCCACTTCACACTGTGGTCGCTCTGCGCCTACGCGCAAAGTGCGCCATCAGCACGCCCCAAACCATGGCGGCTGGCGGCATTGTTATTCTTTGTCCTGGCGCTATTGGCCAAACCGCAAGCGGTAACCGTGCCCCTCGTGATGTTGGCGTTGGATTTGTATCCGCTGCGCCGGTGGCCCGCGATCAGTTGGCGGCAACTGATTAGCGAGAAATTGCCTTACTGGTTGCTGAGCATCGCGTGTTCAGCATTAACAGTCAAAGCTGTGTTCGCCGGCGAGGGGAGCGACCCCGTGTCAGTGGCCGGCGTCCAAAGCCGATGTCTGGTGACGGCTCGCGGAACAATTTTTTACCTCTGGAAGCTGTTCTGGCCCTCGTGGTTGTCGCCGTACTACCCGCTGGAGGGCGAAGTCTCGCTGCGCATCCTGGAATTTGTTATGACCGGGATCGTGTTCGGGGCGTTGTCCGCGAGCGCCTGCTGGTGCGTGCGCCGGTGGCCGGCTTGGACCAGCGCTTGGGCGGCATATCTGGCGTTTTTGCTGCCGGTGATCGGCCTGGTGCGCACCGGCAATCAAGCTGTCGCGGACCGGTACATGTATCTGGCGCTGTTGCCGATCGTGCTATTGGCGGCCGGCGGCGGCCTTTGGTTGTGGCACCGCCTGCACCCGACCGGGCGAACCGCGCTGGCAGTCCTCGCGGGCTGTTATCTTCTGTTTCTGGGCTATTCGACCCGCGCGCAGATTCCGGTCTGGCACGATGATGTCTCGATGTGGAGTGCCGCCTGGATGCACTTTCCCAATTCCGGGCTGGTAAACAGTGCGTTGTCCAAAGCGCTGGCCCGCCGCGGCGATCTCACCGACGCCATGCGATTGGCGCAGCGCGCGGTGCAACTCAACCCCGAGACCGAGGAAACCCATCTGCAAATCGGCGTTTTGGACGTTCTATGGATCACTGCCGCGCGGCCATTCCGGAACTGCAGACCGCGCTCCGCCTGGGCGCCGCCTGTGATCGGCCTTGGGACAATCGGTATTTTGCATTGTACAATCTGGCGCGGGCCTACAGTTGCGCGGGCGATCCCCGGCGGGCGTGCGAAATTCTGCAAATTGTCCTCCCCGCAGCCAGGGAGTTTGCCTCGCTCGCGCGAACTGACCCGAAGCTGGACAATCTCCGGCGGGATCCAATCTATGGCCCGCAGTTCAAGGCGTTGCTGCGTGAGTGAGCGCGTGGCGCAGCGCCGCTCGCGCCGCCGGCAAATCGGACTTCAATTTCAACGCGGCTTCCAAATGCGGAATCGCCTCCGCATACTTCCCTTGCCCAACTAACGTCACCCCCAGATTGAACTGTGCGTCGAGCAGTTGCGGATCCAGTTGCGCCGCCTGCCGGTAGGCGGCGATGGCTTCGTTGGTCCGCCCCAAACCGGCCAGCGCGACGCCGAGATTGTTGCGCGCTTCCGCCCACCGGGGACGGAGTTGCACCGCCGTTGCGTAATGCGCCGCGGCGTGGGGCAGATCGCCTTGCCGGAGGTACGCATTGCCGAGATTTGTCTGCGCGCGGGCGTTGCCGGGGCGGCTCACGACCACACTTTGCAGAATGGTGATTTCGCTCTCATACCGCCGGTTACGCTGCATCGTGAGCACGAGAAAGCCTCCCGCCACCATGACCAGGAGACCGCGCCAGACTTTGAGTTGCCGGCCCGCCCACACAACGGCCACGATCACCGCCGCCAATGGCAGATACATCCGGCGTTCGGCGGCGATCTCGGTGACAATCGGGACGACGCTGGAGGTGGGCGCGAGAATCAGAAAGAACCACGCGCCGAGATAGCCGGCCCGCGGCCGGCGCCAGCAAGCCCAACCGGTCGCGACGAGTAATACCAAGATCAACAACGCTTGGCGCCAAACGGCAGTGAGCGAGTGGGCCACGGGCCAATCATCGTAATCCAGCACCAACGGACGCGGCCAGAACGTGAGCCGCAAATAGTGGGCGATCACGCCGCATTGCGTGAGCGCATACTGTCCGGCTGTGACCTGCGCGAAGTCGAAGCCGACGGAGTCGGCCCGGGGCCGCCCCAGTTGCCAGACCGCCACAATCAGCCAGGTCGCCGCCAGCCCGGCATACAGCCCGCCGCGCTGCCGGAAAGTTGCCCGCCAGGAATCACTCAGGAAAATCCGGTCGTAAAGCAGGATCAACAGCGGCGCGACCACCATGACTTCTTTGCTCCCCATCCCCAAGGCACAGGAGACGACCGCGCCGGCATGCCACACCGACGGGCGCGGGCTGCCGGCGGAACGAATGACGCAGTACAACGCGAGCAGGAAAAAGAAGCTCCAGAGCAATTCCGTGCGTTGAGTCACGTACATGACGCTCTCGGTTTGCAGGGGATGCACTAACCACAATCCGGCAGCGATGGATGCCAGCCCGTCGTCCCGGAGGGCGCGCCGCAGAATGCCGAACAGCAGCAATCCGCTCAGCAGATGCACCAGCAGGTTGAACAGGTGATAACTCCACGGCTTCAGTCCGCTGATGGCGTAATTGACGGCCAAGGTGAAATTCACGACCGGCCGCGCGGCCACCGGCGTGGCTGTGGGAGGCGTGAGGGCTCCCCATGGCGGCCAGAGTTGCCGGATCGTCGGATTCTTCTCGATGGCCAGCCGGTCGTCGTACACGAACACGCCGCGCCAACAATTCTGGTACGCCACAACGGTGATCAGCACCAGTACCCAAGGAGCGATTTTACGCAGCGTCATGGCCCGATCGTCATCATCCGTGAGGGGGCCGGTGAACACAAGCCCGTTCCCAAACATCCATTTTGGGTTTATAGTGTCGGTGGAGGTGCGTCATGAAGATACCGGCGCGGTTGATCGAGTTTCTAAATCAACAGAAGGTGCGGTACCAGGTCCTGCACCATCCGGAAGCGTTCACGGCGCAGGAGCTGGCGGCCATCGAAGGGGTGAAAGGCAAGTACCACGCGAAGGTGGTGATGGTGAAGAACGACGGCCGGTTGCTGATGACGGTGTTGCCCGCCGATCACCGGGTGGACCTCGCCAAGCTCGGCAAGATCACCGGCCGGCCCAGCTTGGTGGCCGGTGAAGTGGACTTCAAAGAGCAATTCCCGGATTGCGCCGTGGGCACCATGCCGCCGTTTGGCAACCTCTACAACGTCCCGACGATGGTGGACCAGAGCCTGACCGCGGATGACTACATCGTCTTTGAAGCCGGCACGCACACGGACGCGATCAAGTTGAGCTACGCGGATTACGCCAAGCTGGCGCAACCGCAAGTCGCGGATTTCGCCGTGAAACCGCATTGATCAATGGCGGCCGGCCAGCGCGACGGCGAGATTATGTCGCGCAGCAACTTGTTGCGGATCCAGTCGCAGTGCCTCCCGGTATTGCGCGATCGCTTCCGTTTTGCGGCCCACGGCGAGGAACGCATTGCCCAAGTTGGTGTGCGTCTCGGCGTGGTGGGGGCGCACACGCCGGGCTGCTTCGTAATGCGGGATGGCTTCCGTTGCGTGGCCCTCCGCGAGGAGCAGGTTGGCGAGATTGTAATTTGCCTGCGGATCATCCGGTTGCAGTCGTAGTGCTGCCTGGAGGTGCCGGATTGCGGCCGCACTTTGGCCCTGCTTGGCCAGTTGCCCGGCTAAGTTGTAATGTGCCGTGGCCAACGCTCGAATGACATCCGGATCGTGGGGCTTGAGTTGGAGCGCGATGTGATATTCGTCGATGGCGGCGGTCAATTCATCTTGTTTGACCAACACGTTGGCGAGGTTCTTGTGCAAGGCGGCCTGGCCGGGATTCAGCCGGATGGCTTCCAGAAAATGCCGGCGCGCTTCGTCGAGTTGACCTTGCTGAGACAGAGCAATACCCAGACCGTTGTGGGCCATCCAGTTGTCCCGCGTCACCGCCAAGGCGTGCTCGAACAGACTGCGCGAGTCTCGCCAATAACGAAGCTGCTGTCTCGTCAGCCCGATGCACACGAGGATCGTGCCCACGCCCAACACCGGCAACCACGGACGTTTGGTCAGAATTTCCGGAGCACCCCAGGCCACCACCACAAACAATCCGATCAACGGCACATAAGAGTAATGATCCGTCATCGCCTGCGCCCCGACCTGCACCAACCCGATTACCGGCGACAACGTCACCAAATACCAACCCCACCCCATCGCCAAGTACGGTCGCGACCCGGCCCATCGGATTACGAACCACGTCACGACCAGCAACAACAATCCCGCTCCCACCACCTGCGTCACCGGCAACACGCGCGGATAGGGATAGAACACGACCAAGCCGGTTGGCCAAACCGTGTGGCCGATGTAGCGGACATAGGCAATCAACATGTGTTCCAGCCGGGTCGTCAAGGGCAGCGCTTCAAACGAATACGCGGTGCCGATGCCCTTTTGGAAATGAACCGCGATCACACTGATGACGATGGCCGGTAACAGGAAGGGGAGTTTCTCCGCGATGAGTCTTAAGTTAAGAGTTCGTCGCAACGGCCAGAGGTCCATCAAGATCATCACCACCGGCAATGTGACCAACATCGGTTTGGCCATCAGTCCGAGCAGGTACGGCAACCAGATCAGCGCGTACCGGGTTCGCGAGGGCAACTGGGCGTAATTGGCGTACGCCCACATGGTCAGCAGCCAAAACGCCGTGCTCAACACGTCGCGGCGTTCCGTCACCCACGCGACGGTTTCGACGTGCAACGGATGCAGCGCAAACATCGCCGCCACCCACGCGCTGCGCCACGCGGCACCGGTAAGCCGACGAAACAAACCGAACAACAGCAGCGTATTCACGATGTGCCACAGTAGGTTCGTGAGATGAAATCCGCCGGCCGACACTCCATACACTTGCGCGTCCGCCATCAACGACAGCCACGTCAGCGGCAACCACATTCCTTCCGTCCCGCTCGTGAACGCCCACTTGATGCCGGCCGCGCTCAGTCCTTTCGTCACATGCGGGTTTTCATAAACGTTGCTGGGATCGTCGTAGTTGACGAACGGGTAGTGAATGACCGGCGCGTACACCACCACGGTGGCGGCGATCAACAACAGGAGAATCAGCCGGCGCGTGTTCATGCAAAGGCTCTTGCCGTCATGAAGAGTACCCAATAAGCTGCCATTGTGGAACTCCGAACGACTTGATGAAGTTGGGCCGGCAACCAAACAACAGAGTGTGGCTCGCCGCCATGATGTTGATTGTCAGCGGAGTCACGGTTTGGAACTTCTGGCCGTGCGTGTGGAACGGCTTTGTGCGCTGGGACGATCCGTTGTATCTCAAGGCGTTGCAGCAGCATCCGAAGCTTTCCTGGAACGCGGTCGCGTGGGCGTTCACGACCACTGGGCACGACTACTATGAACCGCTCCCGCGAATCTTAAACATCATCGATTATCAAGCAGCCGGGTTTTCGCCCTTTCGCTTTCACTTCACCAATTTAATTCTGCACGCGCTCAACGCCGCGCTGACCGTGCTATTGGGCTGGCTGCTGCTGGGGCACATCCACGGGGTGCGCGCCGGCGAAAGATTGTGCGGCGCCGGATTCATCGGGCTCGTGTTCGCAATTCATCCTTTGCAGGTGGAATCGGTGGCTTGGATGTCCGAACGGAAAAATGTGCTGTGCGGGTTTTTCATGCTGGCCAGTCTCTGCGCCTATCTGACAGCGGACAAGCCGCGCATCATGACCGCAGGCGCCACACAAAGGATCGATGAAAACGCGTGGCGGATCGTCGCCCTCCTTTTGGGTGTCGCGGCGCTCCTTTCTAAACCGATGGCGGTGTCGTTGCCGGTGGTGATGTTGGTCCTGGATTGGTATCCGCTGGAACGGATCCGCCGCGACGGCTGGTGGCCGGCAATCCGCGAAAAATCACTCCTGTGGATCACGACGGCAATTCTCTGCGTGGTCACGATCATCGGCCAGATGGAGGCTAAGGCGATGTCCCTGATGGACCAGTTGAGTCTGGCGCAGCGCAGCCTGATTGCTGTCCGCTCCACTTGGTTTTACCTTTGGAAACTTCTTTGGCCGACTTGGCTTTCACCGTACTATCCGCTCGAAGGAACCGTCAGTCTTTGGCAGCCGGAATTCTTCGTTTGCCTCGCGCTCTTCGGACTGGTCTGTGTGTTGGCCGTTGCCAGCGTACGACGCGTCCCCGGCGTGTTGGCCGCCTGGCTCAGCTATTTGGCGCTGTTGCTGCCGATGGCGGGGGTGATCCAAGTCGGCGGTCAAGCCGCGGCCGACCGGTTCATGTATCTGACCATGCTTCCAATCCTGCTGCTGGTCGTGGTTGGGTTACTGCACGTCCAGCGGCGTCTCGGCGGCGTTGGCCGTGGCGCTTTGGCGGTGCTCGGGATCTGTTACCTCGTCTTCTTTGGGTTCAAAACGCGGGCGCAGATTGCCGTGTGGCGCACCGACGAATCCCTGTGGCGTTCCGTTCTGGCCGTCTATCCCGACTGCGCCCGAGCCAACGACCTGCTGGCGGTCGCCCTGACCTGGGATGGTCAGCCGGATCAAGCTCTCCCTTACGCGCAGCGGCTGGTCCAACTGGCCCCGGAGTCCGCGACGGCACACGAGACGCTGGGCCGGGTCAACTTCAAAAGAGGCGATTACGACGCCGCGTTGCGGGAGCTTACGTTGGCGGTTGCGCTCAATCCCGAACTCGTGATGGCCCATTATTATTTAGCGGCGACCTATTCCCAAGCGGGCGCTCTCGAACACGCGTGGCGTACGTGGCAACAGTTGGCGATGCTTGATCCCGCCCTCGCCCGGCAAGCGGTCAGCGACTTGGATTGGCGAGCCATCTGCGGTAATCCGGATTATGCCCGCCGTTTTGCCGCCGCGCTGTCCCACTTGAAGAAGAATTCATCATGATCCCCACGAATCCCCGCGACCCGAAAAACTTGCGCGTGGCGGTCATCGGCCCCGGTAGCGCGAATGACCGGTAATTGGCGCTGGCCGAGGAAGTGGGTCTGAAAATCGCGCGCGGCGGCGTGATGGAAGCCGCCGCCCGGGGCACGCAGACCGCCGACGCCATCACCAAGTCCACAGCTACGCCGGATGCGCCTTTTTCACGCACAGCGCGCTACTTCCACGCTTTAGGTACAACAGGCACCATGTCGGCTCCACGGAAAACCGCATAAAATGGCCGTGGCATATGCCGTGCTAAATGGCTTTCGGGAAGTTCGGGTGTGGGTGACAGATCGCAAGTCAACACCCGACGAGGGTCTCGGTAACCGGGGGGACGCCCCCAATGAGACTTCGGTAATAAACCAATAAACTGCGCAACCCCGACAGTATTCGGGGAAGAAAGGATCGATCAATGAAGAGATTATTCACCAAGAAGTACCACGGGTTCACGCTGATTGAATTGCTGGTGGTCATCGCGATCATCGGAATTCTGGCGGCGATGCTGTTGCCGGCATTGAATGCGGCCCGTGAAAAAGCCCGGATTGCCAACTGCCAAAGCAACGTGCGGCAGATCGGCTTGTCTGTGGCCATGTATTCAGATCTGTATAGCCAGAGCGCGCCGGATAAAGGGGTGGTTTCAGCTGAGGACAACCTCAACCTGTTGACCAACGTGACCAGTTCGGGCAAAATCTTTACCTGCCCGAGCGATTCTTCCAAGACGGCCCAGGCAGCATTCGCAGGAGGATCAGGGTTGACGTCGGGTAACCTCAGCTACGGCTACGTCCGTGGTTTGAAGTGGCAGGATCAGCCGGATTCGATCTTGGCGTTTGACCGCGAGGTCGGGACATCGAAGGGTGCGACTTGGCTTACGTCCAGTCCGCACAAAGACAAGGGCGGTAACCAGCTCTTCTTGGATGGGCATGTGGAATTCAAGCCCACCTTGATTCAGAATCTGGCTGGCGCCGGGATTGATACCACGCCGTAGTCAGACGTGTTGATAGTCACTGAAAAGCCTTTCCCGCTTCGGCGGGAAAGGCTTTTCTTGTGCAGTTAGTGCCATGTCGGAGTGTGTGGAGGAGCGAATTCCTGACCGAACCACGGCGGGCTGGGAGATCTCGCCCGCCAAATGAAGATTGACGGAGCACTTCCTACAACATCCGAATCATAGCAAGCCGTGGGCATGTACCATGCTTAAAATGCGAAACAAACCGCATCCAAGGCAGTAAATTGTGGATATCCAAGTCAAACCCGAAAGAATTGACGAACCAACAGGGAGGGAATAAATGATCACGAAAAACCATGACCGATGGCTTCAGTGTGCATTTACACTAATTGAGTTACTCGTGGTAATTGCCATCATTGGCGTGCTGGCGGCCATGCTGCTGCCGGCCTTGACGGCCGCGCGGGAAAAGGCCCGACGCGCGAACTGCCAAAGCAACCTTCGCCAAATCGGTCTTTATATCGGGCTTTACTCGGACGTGAACAGTGATAAGTGCCCCACCGATAACACCACGCCCGCTTCGGCGACGGTGAATGGTAGCTATGATCTGCTAACCAACGTGGCTACGTCCGGACAGTTCTTCATGTGTCCCAGTGACGCGACAAAAACCAGAGCTGCTGGTTTTGGGGGAGCCCAACCCCTTTCGGTCAATAACATCAGCTACGGCTACGCGCCCGGTCTGCGCTGGGCCGATGCACCAGACTCCATCGTGGCGTTTGATCGCATGCCCAGCCCCGCCACCGGCACCATCAACGACACTTGGCCCGATAATTCTCCACATAAGATCCAAGGTGGCAACCTGGTTTTTCTGGATGGACATATCGAATTCCGCCCCAAACTGCCTGCCACAATCAAAGGTGGAGATAACAACCCGATCACTGGGTTGCAACTCAATCCCTGATCACCGGCGACTCTGAATTAGTAGCAGCCCCACCTGCCACTCGCCGCGAATGACATGCCGGGGACGTGCGGGCCGGTGGTTGACAGCATCGTGGCAGAAATCCTCGCCGGCATCCTGCGCGGACGACCTCCCGTACCACCAAGCGTCATCCAGAAACAACCGCAACCGGGTATCCGGCTTCACCCGAAAAACGATTTGATTGTCGACTCTCAGGCACGCTGCGGGGAACGGGAGTGTCACCTCGGAATTTTCTCCCCGAAGACCTACGGCGTATTCGACTTCGCGCGCGCAACCGTTCAATTCCACCACGAAGCGACCAGCCCCCTCCACCACGCAGCGCATCTTCAACTCCACCACCGCCGCTCGTGGCAGGTCTTCCTGACGCACCCAGATTCGCTTGATCAACTCGCCATCCGGCGTGTCAATCCACGCGCTGTAAGCCGTTTCCAGATCCCATGGTTCCTCCCGGTAGAACCAACCTTCCGGAGTCACAAGCCGTTCCCCCACCGGCGTGACGGTCGGGCGCAGCCAACGCGCCAGCGTTGCCCGATTCAGCAAAATCAACCCCACCCCGACCAGGCCAACCGCACACGTGCGCGCCCAATCAAACCGCCGCCCCTCGTTATACAACCACACGCCTCCGGCCGCTGCCACAAGCATCGCCGCCGGCATCAAAGGCAACCGCAGCCGCGCAACGACAATCGTCATCACAATCAATGCCCCGTAACCCACAAACGGGACCAACACTGTGCTCCAGGCCCGCCAGCGTCGCCACGTCACGACCAACCCCAAACCGGCCAGCGGCCACAACAATCCCGCGCCCACAAACACCGGATACTTGAGAAATGAAATCCTGCTGTAAAACTCCTGGGAGATGTTGTTCGGAATCTCGTTGGGCGCAAACAGCAGCCCGATCTTCCGCCACAGCAACCGGCCGGCTGCGGCCGGATGCTCCACCCAAAACCGCCGCACCCACTGCGCCGCCACCGCGTCGCGCCGGCGATACTTGCCGGGACCTGTCCCCACTTCCGCTTCGAAGGTCCGCCGCAAATCTGCCGGCAAATCCCGGTAGTCACCCGTTGCCCCGGGATAATTCCCCATCAACATCATGTAACTGGTGTTGCCGCGCAAAAACAACCATTCACCACACAATAATCGTGTGCGCACAATAAACGGCGCAATCACCAGGGCCGCCAACACCGCCGCCAGTCCCACCGACCGCCAGAGGATTCGGCCGCGTTCCATCCAATCGCCCAAGACCAGCAAGGGCAACAGCACCGCCATCGTTGGCTTCGCGGCAATGGCCAATCCCCATGCGCCACCGGTCACAACGGCCCGCCCGCCCCCCGGTGATTCCCGCAGCCGCAAGTACGCCCACCACGTGAGCAGAAAACAAACGTTGATGGTCGGCTCCGTCAACGGCACCGCATCGTGGACGATGAACGGCGCATACAATGCCGCGAGGCCGGCCGCGACCAGCGCGCCGGCTTCGCTGAGATACCGGCGCCCAATCAACCCGATCAATCCCACCTGCACGCTCCCCAACACGCTCTGCCACATCATGGCCCCAATCAGATTGCCGGCGGCCAGCGCCAGCAAAACCGGCAACACCACCAGTGGCGCAAGCGGACTGATCGTCACATCCTCCGCCAACGGATTGCCCTGCAGCACCATGTGCGCGTAACGCACATATTTCGGCATGTCCGTGCCGGGCGCCAGCGCGTAGCCCCACGGCTCCTGCAACGTCGTCCGCACCTGCCAAACAAACGCCACCCGAATCACACACGCCACCAGCGCCAGCAGCCACAACTTCCCGGCAAATGTGCGCGGCCAAAGTCTCACGACCGGTATTTGGTCACAGCCGGCGGGCTGCGGTAAAGGCTTTTCTTTCACCTCGCAGTCTCTTTTAATGCTTCCGGATGACGGAAGCGAAACCACTGTGGGCCAAACGCGCTTGCCTGTTCCTGGTCGTGGCGTTGCCGCTGCTCAGTTATCCACTGAGTTGGTTGCCGGCCGGCACCCCGCGTAACCTGACCTTGCCGTTCACGGTGCTGGCGGCGGCCTTTGGACTTTTGTGGTGCGGCGTTGGCCGGGTGACGCTTCCCCGTGCTTTGCTGTTACCGGCCGGTTGTTGGGTGGCTGGTCTTTTGTTGGCGGTGCATTTCAGTCAGCAACCGTATGCGTCGTTGGGCGCTCTGCCGGTGGCGGCCGGCAATCTGTGTCTGTTGTTTCTCGGCGCGCATTTCCCTGCGAACCGACTGCGCACGTTGGGGTGGTGCTGGTTGGCCACGGCACTTGTGGTCGCCATCAATGGACTGGTGCGTTTGGGCAGTGACCCGACCTTCCTGTCCACCATCGGCAACCCAAATCTGACGGCGGCGTATCTGGCAACCGCCATCCCGGTTGCGTGGGCGTTGCGGAATCGCTGGGCCA
>JBBISF010000058.1:0-17664 GCA_037441425.1 Verrucomicrobiia bacterium | reverse complement strand
TAAACTCAGCCAAGACTCACCCAAGCTTCTGTCCAACTAACGGGGGCAGGTCACCCAGTTGTATCTTGGGAAAACGGAAGTGACGATTGACCGTCATCGGCTCCACGTGGCCAGTGACAAACTCGTGGCAAGGCCACCGCAATAACTGCGCCTTTCCGGTTGGAAACTCCCGCCGCGGTCATCCACGTTGCTGATCAGGAGGCCTTTGTCATCGCCGATGCCGAGGATGGAGGCACGGAAGCTGGTTCGGCCCAATTCACCACGGGGAGCAAACACGCCCGCAAGTTATCGTCTGACGGTACAGATGTAAATGACGATTGCCGACACGACCAGCGCGAGAAGCGCGATCAGCGTCAGCCACAGACCGAGCATTTTGCCTGTAAGCATCGGTCAGCGGACTTAGCACTGCCGGTGCCACGGATGCGTTTCACGTTAGAAGCACCATGAAACAACATAGCTCACCACAGATGCTATCTGGTAGATTGCGCGAAACCACGCTATCGTCTGCGCGATACCGCTCAAAGGCCAGCGCCAATTGGAACCCACCTGTCGGCCCGCGCCGATTAATCTGCTGACTGAGCGCAGCTTATGCATTCGGGCGCGCCGTTGGCACGTAGAATGCCAGTAAGAACAAGGCAAGGAGTAGGATTATGCGCCGAACTTTTTGCCTTGGAACGGCGGCGGCTATCCTGATCGCCGCCGGCCTCACCCCAATCATTTCAGCTCACGCGAACACGAGAGTGCCTCCCGCTCAGATGGGTATTGTGTCGGTGACCGGCAGTCCGTATTCAGGGGGTACTGTCGGCTACAGCTTCCCGCTCAGCGCAACGACGACAGGCACTTTGACCGTGAAGGCGAGCATTAAGGGCCGCGGCTTCAAGGCAAACTTTCCGGTGCTCAGTAGTACGCCAGTGGCGGGCCTCAGCGCGATTCAGGGGACTTCCGTCTCCGTCCCGTCGAGCTTTACGGGTGTGGCCAAGTTGTGTGTGAATACCTTCTTCAACCGCAAGAGAATCGGCAGCCAGACCTTGTTGGTGACCATCACCGCTCCGCCGCCTCCTACTGGTCCGACGAACGTGAAACTTTATGATGTGGGATTTGCCACGGTGGTCACCTTGGATGGCACGGTGGTGCCGACCACGGGCATGGGTACTCCGCTGACATATTCCTGGACGCAGGTTCAAGGTCCACCGGTGGCCTTAAGCGCTACGGATGCGGCCAAACCAACCTTCACAACCGGCTCCCTAACAAATTTTGTGGATTTGACGGATGAACTCGGTGTGGTGCCATTCAACACGTTGGAGATTGGCGAGGATAACAACGGCAATTTGGACACTTACGGGTTTCAGGTCGTCGTCAGCAACGGGGCGCGATCCGCTACGGGCAACGTGATCGTGTGCGTAGCCAGTCTCTCGCCCGGTTTGACCACGGTGCCGGTCGGGGTGAAGACCCACTTGCAGGCCCCGGCCTCGGAGCCGAGCAATTCGTGGACGTTGGTGAAGGTGCCGGGCGGTTCGACTGCGGCGCTCGCTGGTGCCAATACCCGGACGCCTTGGTTGCAGCCGGATGTCGAAGGTCCCTATGTGGTCCGGGATAACGTCTTGGGGACGAACCTCACGCTGCGAGCCGCAACTTGGACAGGCGTCCAATTCTGTGCGGTGTGTCACGGCCCGAACTCCAATGTCGGCCAGGCGGACTTGGTCACACCGTGGAGCCAGACCGGTCACGCGACGATGTTGCAACGCGGCGCGGATGGCATTCTTGATCCCGGTTACAATGAGAGCTGTTACTTTTGCCATACGGTGGGCTACAACAAGCAGGCCTTGGCTCCGAATGGCAGCTTCGGCGATGTGCTGGCCAGCACCGGCTGGACGCTGCCCCAACCGTTGCAGGGCGGCGACTACGCGGCGATGCCCACGGTTCTGCAAAACAAGGCCAACATCCAATGTGAAAGCTGCCACGGCCCCGGCAGCCAGCATCCTGACGCGCCGAGCTTGTCTGTCGCCACCTGCGCTCCGTGTCACCAAGAGAATACCTCCGACAATTTCCGCGTCGGCCAATGGGCGAGTTCGCCGCATGCCCAGACGGATGACGCGGCAAAGTTCTCCCACGCGGCGGGCACTTCCTGTTCCGTCCGCTGTCACGATCCGCAGGGGTTTATTGATTTGACGAAAGGCCTGCCTTTACCCGCCACCACGACCTTAGGGAAGATGACGTGTGCGGTCTGCCACGACCCGCATAACGCCCAGGAGTTACCGGAGGAGGCCCATCAAGTGCGCGTTTATGACACCGTGACTCTTGGCGATGCGACCCTGACCAACGGTGTCATCAATCCGGATGGCTCGCTGGCGTTAACCGAGGGCACCTTGACCTTAACCAACGAGGGGACATCGGCGCTGTGCATGTCCTGCCACAACGCGCGCAGTCTGCCCTACCAAAACGTCGGCAGTGTCGCCCGCCCGATTCCCAACTACATGGTCTCGTTGCCGCATGAGAGCACGGCGGCGGAAGTTCTTAACGGGGTTGGCGCCGCCGCTCAAGGCGTTTCGATGGGAAACTCGTTCCACACATACTTGGCCGGTTGCGCGACCTGCCACATGTTTCACTCGAATTCCAACACCGTTGGCAACCACACGTTCAGCATGACCGACCGCGGCGACGGGTCGGACAACGTTGCCGCCTGCAACCAGTGCCATACCGAGCCGGTGACCGCCTTCGATTTCGTGGCACTCAACGGGCATGACTACGATGGAGATGGAACCATCGACGGCGTACAGACCGAAGTGCAAGGTTTGCTGACAATCCTGTCGAACAAGTTCGCCGATGTGGGGGTCACGGTGTACGACAGCTATCCGTTTGTTAATTCGACCTCGTACACAACGGTCACCAATCTGTATCCGTCCGAAGCCGCGCCGATTCGCCGGGCGCTGTGGAATCGGGTGCTGATCTTACGCGAGGGCAGCTTCGGCGTGCACAACACACAGTTCACCGTGCGCTTGTTGCAGTCTTCCTATACTGACTTGAGCACGAACTGCATCAGTTCGGGGACTGGTATGAACGGTAATCCGTTCTCGGTGGATTATCCGCACGCCTATGTCCGGTAAGGATGCCAGCGGGAGTCGGGGAGTAAACACGGGCGTGCGTTAGCATGGTGCTGCTGGATTTCGAGATGCCGGTGCCACGGTGTGTTGCCGGCGGTGAATCCCTCACAGAAGCGGTTTCCGACCAACTTCCAGCACCATTGGTTTGCGCGAAATCACGCGGCGCAATGCGCGAAACCGCGCAGTCTGGATGAGATACGTTGGATATTCTGATCGGTTAGCACACGTAAGAATTTGATATGACGAGTGTTGTGTGGAAATGCCTATTTGTTGGCACATAGGTTGCCAATCGGGTGTCTAGGAGACTCTATATATGCGCACATTTTTATCTACGAAATTTATCTGTGGTTTGGTTGTTG
The DNA here is from genome assembly GCA_037441425.1 of Verrucomicrobiia bacterium. Taxonomy (GTDB): domain Bacteria; phylum Verrucomicrobiota; class Verrucomicrobiia; order Palsa-1439; family Palsa-1439; genus JBBISF01. The sequence continues at coordinate 14,204 of JBBISF010000058.1, read as the reverse complement.
CACTGGCGACAACGATTGCGGCGACAAGTTATTCTGGCGGAGTGCCACCGGCGCAAATGGGGATTGTGACGACGGGTGGCACGCAGGTATCCGGCGGCACGCTCAATTACAGTTTCGATCTCAGCGCGTTGACTTCGGGTGTGTTAGTCGTCAAGGCTCAGATTAAGGCCAAAGGCCTTAAGGTGAACATCCCGGTTTTCACGGCGTCGCCGTCGGCGGGCACCAGCACGATCACAGGTCCGCTCATTTCCATTCCGGCTAGTTTTCACGGCACGGCCCTCCTGCGGGTGACTGCCAAGTTCAACCGCTCGAATCTCGGCGATCGACTCATCGCGGTTACGATCGCGCCGTACACAGCAATACCTAGCTTGGTCAGCACGAATCTCTACGACGTCGGCTTTGAGAATCCAGTGACGCTGGATGGCACCATCGTTTCGACCGTCGGCATGACCGGTCCCATCACCTACACGTGGAGCCAAACCAGCGGCATGACAACCGCCCTCAGCACCAACGGCGTGCCCGCGACCAGCTTCACTACTGGGGCGTTGACCAACTTTGTGACGATGGGCACGGACCTTTACGTGGACTACGTGGATGGCTCTGGTAATACCAATCAGATTTACGTGACCCCCGCGCACCGGTTCGGCACAGATGAGGGTATTTATCTGGAGAACCAGCAAGCGACCGCTGCCACATACGTTTTCCGATTGCTGGTGAGCAACGGCTCCATTGCGCGAACCGGGACGTTTACCGTCGCGTGTTCGGTGCAAACGCCGGCGCAGCCCAGCATTCCGGTGGGTGTGAAGGCGTTCATCAAGGGTGCGACCAACAGCACGAGTTGGGCGCTGGCTTCGGCCCCGACAGGTTCGGCGGCTACGCTGGTGCATACCAATGGTTTGATTCCGGAGTTGCGGCCTGACGTGGAAGGCCCCTACGTCATTCATGACAACGTTACCGGCACGAACATCACGTTGACAGCAGCGTCGTGGACCGGCTACCAATTCTGCGCAGTGTGCCACGGCCAAGGTAATAACGTTGGCCAGACGGACATAGTGACGCCGTGGAGCGAGACGCTGCACTCGATGATCTTCAGTAACGGCATTGATGGCGGATCGGGCACCGCAGGCCAGTCCTGCATGCAATGCCATACCGTCGGATACAATCAATCGCCGCTGGCCACCAACAACAACTTCTATGCGGTTCAACAGCAGCTCGGCTGGAAATTCCCCAGCGTGCTGAAGGTGGGCAATTTTGCCGCGATGCCGTCTCACCTGCAGGGCTTGGCCAACATCCAATGCGAGAATTGTCACGGTCCCGGCAGTCGGCATCCGGGCGCGCCGTCGATCAGTCTGGATGTGAAGGTCTGTGCGAATTGCCACCAGAATGGCACCCATCACGTCAAGCCGGAGCAGTGGGAAGTTTCGCCGCACGCCGGCGGGTATGAAGGCATCTCCTCCCAGGAAGGCACACGATCAGCATGTGCCGGATGCCACTCGCCGCAGGGCTACGTTGATCGTACGAGAGGTCTCACTCCCAGCGTCAGCACTGGCCCGCTCACCTGCCAGGTCTGCCACGATCCGCATAACGTGGCCCAGTTCCCGGAGGTAGCTCATCAGGTGCGCGTTTACGACAGTGTGACCATTGGGGATGTGACGAAGACCAATGGCGTAGTCAATCCTGATGGTTCGCTGAGTTTGGTAACGAGCACGATGACGTTGACCAACAAGGGCACAGCGGCACTGTGTATGTCGTGCCACAACGCGCGCAGCTTGCCGTATCAGAACGCCGGCACGGTGGGCAGCCCCATCCCGAACTACATGAAGTCGTTGCCGCATGAGAGCACGGCGACGGAAGTGTTGAACGGCATCGGAGCAGCTGATCAAGGGAACGCTGAGGGCAATTCGTTCCATACCTACTTGGCCGAGTGCACGACCTGCCACATGTACAGCAACGGTTCCAATACGGTTGGTGATCACACGTTCAGTATGACGGATCGCCTTACCGGAGACGACAATGTGGCCGCTTGCAACCAGTGTCATACCGAGCCGGTTACCGGCTTCGACTTCGTGGCCGTCAATGCTCAGGACTATGATGGTAACGGTGTGATCGAAGGCGTGCAGACTGAGGTGCAAGGGCTGTTGACGATCCTGTCCAACAAGTTCGCGGATGTAGGCGTCACGGTGTACGACAGCTATCCGTTTATTGATTCGACCTCGTACACAACGGTGACCAATCTGTATCCGTCCGAAGCCGCGCCGATTCGGCGAGCGCTCTGGAACCGGGTGTTGATCGTGCGTGAGGGTAGTTTCGGTGTGCACAACACACAGTTCACGGTGCGCTTGTTGCAGTCTTCCTATACGGACTTGAGCACGAACTGCATCAGTTTGGGGACTGGTACGAACGGCAATCCGTTCTCGGTGGATTATCCGAACGCCCACCTCCGGTAGGAAAGTGGGTTAGTGGTATTTGAGCCTGACGTTGGCCAATCCGGCCAGCGTCAGGCTGTCCGCCAGATGACAGTCGCGACTGTCTGGCAAGAGAGGTGATGGCCTTGAACAGAGCAGGACCAACAATGAAACTAACGATGGGGGTCATTGCGGTTGTTGCAATGGCAGTCCTGATTATCTCGTGCGCCACGGTCGACCGGGTGGTGGTCGCGCCACCGATGATTCCCGGCGCTAAGTACGTGGGGATGGACACCTGCGCGATGTGCCACGAGAAGGAAGTCAAAAACTTCAAGCTCACGCAACACGCGCGCGTCACCATTCCCGGTGAAGGTGATCGCACGGAAGGCCAAGGCTGCGAATCCTGCCACGGCCCCGGTAGTTTGCACGTGGACGCCGGTGGCGGCAAAGGCAAGTTCATCATCAATCCCGGCAAGGACCCGACGGTCTGTTTCCAGTGTCACCTCGACAAGAACGCGGAGTTCAGCCTGCAATATCATCACCCGGTGAAGGAAGGGAAGATGAGTTGCACCTCCTGCCACGATCCGCACGGGGAAGATATCGACAAGCCCAAGGGACTTTGGCTCGCACGGGTCAACGACGTCTGCGCCCAATGCCATCGCGAGCAGGCCCGGCCGCATGTCTTCGAACATGAGGCGCTCCGGGAAGGCTGTACCACCTGTCACAATGTGCACGGTTCGATCAACGACAAGATGTTGGTCGAGCGCGACAACAACCTGTGCTTGAAGTGCCACGCGCAGGTCGCCGCGCCCGCCACGTCCGGCACGGTGTTCATCGGCAACATGCCGCACGCGGGATTCAGTCCGACGCAATTCCTGCAGCGGGGCTCGTGCTTCAGTGCCGGCTGCCACACCGCCGTGCATGGTTCCGACATTAACCCTCACCTGCGCTACTGACATGAAACGCATCCCCTGGACAATGTTTTGGCTGGTGCTGTCCGTATTCCTGTTGGTGGGCGCGGCCGGCCGCGCGGATGACGACGCGACGAATTCCAACACGCAAGTGACGGTCACGCCAAGTCTCACCTACATCACCGTCAAAGGCGACAAGCAGCGGTTCCGGGAAGACACGTGGATGAACGATTACTGGTCGGGCGGCGCGGCTGAGGCAACGCTGCATCAGGTGCTCGGCAAGGATACCACGTTGGATTTTTCCGGGCGCGGGCTTTTCAATCAAGACGATTACAAGTTGCAGTTGGAGATCGTGAAAAAGGATGTCGGCTTCATCCGGGGCGGTTACACGGAAAACCGGCATGACTTTGACGACGTGGGCGGGTTCTTCAAAGGTTTTACGCCGCACGGCTTCGATTCGCACCACAACTTGGTACTGCGGCATGGCGACATCTTCTTCGAAGCCGGCTTGCGGCTGCCGGATCTGCCGAAGCTCACCATCGGCTACGAACGCCAATCTACGGACGGGCAGAAGTCCTTGCTGGAATGGGGCGGAGTCACCCAAGGTGGCGCGACGCGGAACATCTTCCCGTCGCATGAGGACATTGACGAGTTCACGCACATCATCAAAGCCGAGGCCGCATACGACGTCGGCAGTGTGCACCTTGCGGACCAGTTCCGCTTCGAGCACTTCCACAGCGATATCACCCGGTACGATGGTTCGGTCAATCTGGACACCAGCAGCAGCCAGTCGGTCACGGTCCACGAAGACTACCGGCACGACGAATTTTTCAACACCTTCCACATGGATCAGCACCTCAACGAGAAGGTGTACTGGTCGCTCGGTTACATGTTCACCACGTTGAAGGGTGGGGGCGACATGGCGCTGAGCACAGAGCCGTTCAGCACGCCAACGGATAAGAACTGGTTTGCCCAAGCGATTGATGTTGATCTCAATTCGCATGTGGTGAACCTCAATGCCATGGTCGGACCGTTTGCGGGCCTGTACCTCTACGGCGGCCTCCAAGGCGAAAAGACATCCGGCAACGGTTTGACGGATGCCGTTTTGGAAGAAATCGCCTTTGGTGGTGTCACCAATTCCCCGCAGGCGCTGCTCCGCAGCAGCACCGACACGGATAGTCTCGAAGAGACGCTCGGTGCGCGGTACACCAAACTCCCGTTCACCACGCTCTACGCCGAGGGTAAATGGACGGAGCAACAGATTGATCTTGGGCAAAGTGAAGACGGCGGGCCCGACGCGTTTGTCAACTCAACCGATTCCGATATCTTCCGGCAAGATTACAGCATCGGCTTCAACACGGCTCCGTTGCCGCGCGTGACCTTGGCGGGCCGGTATCGCCGCAGCATCTACCAGAACGACTACAATCATACGGTTGACACCATCGCCGGTTATCCCGGCTTCATCACCGCCCAGGACTTCACCACCGACGAAGTCATGAGCAAATTGACTGTGCGCCCTTGTTCCCGCTTCACGGTTTCGCTGGAGTATCAACTGGTCGCGACCGATTTCAATACGACTACCGAAGCCGTTCCGCCACTGGTTCCCAGCGGCAGCGTGCAGTCGGGCAATTTCGACGCGGCCATTTATTCCATCAGCGCCACCGTGACGCCGATTTCCCGGATGTATTTGACCGGGTATTTCTCGTTCCAGGACACGCGGACTGCGACGTTTGACAACGGCACGCCCACGGTCGTAACGTATCGGGGCAACGTGTACACGGTCATCGGCACGGCCGGCTATGCGCTCGACAAGAAGACGGATCTGACCGTTGAGTACACGTATTCCCGGACGGACGACGGACAGAGTAACGCCGCTGACGGTCTGCCGCTGGGCGTCGAAAACCAGCGCCACGGCCTGCTGGTTGGCATCTCGCGACACATCAAAGAGAATATTCTTGCCCGCTTGCGCTACGGATATTACGAGTTGAACGATCCCGGCAATGGCGGCATTGATAATTACCGCGCCCATCTGTTCAGCGGCAGCGTCACCTGTCGGTTCTAAGTTATCACCCTTTTTGACGGCTGTGCCGGCTGGGGAGTTTGGCTCCCCGGCCTGTTCCGTTTCAACAGACAACTTGTCCACGGCTCGCCCGGCAACCCGCCATTTTGTCACCTTGCGGTTGGTCGTAACGCGAAAGCGCGCAGGGGTAATGGGCTGTTCGGCAGCGACTTGGAAATAGTATTTGTCCCGTGGCATCACCGGTGCTAAATGTAGCTGTCACTATGGTCGCGGGTCGCCAGTCCGAAAACGTGTTGCGTCTTCTCTTTTGGGAGACGACTGCCGGGTGCAATCTGGAATGCGTGCACTGCCGGCGGTTGGATGTCAGCCAGCAACTGATGCAGAACGACCTCAAGACGGCCGAGGCATTCCAGTTCATCACGGATCTCGCCGGTTTTGCCAAACCGATTCTGGTCCTTTCCGGTGGCGAACCACTGTTTCGTCCCGACATCTTCCAGATTGCCCGCCACGCCGGTGAACGCGGCCTGACCGTCGCCCTCGCCACCAACGGAACGCTGATCACCGAGGACGTTGCCGACAAGATCGTCGCGTCCGGCATCCAGCGCGTGGCGATCAGCATTGACGGTGCGGATGAAGTCACGCACGACAACTTCCGGAAGCAGGCCGGATCGCTGGCCGCCGCGCTCAACGGGTTCCGCCATCTCCGGCAGCGCGGCATGAGCATGCAGATCAACTGCACCGTCACCCGGCACAACGTTCATCAGATCGAACTGCTCTACAACAAGGCGCGCGCCCTCGGCGCGGATGCGCTCCATCTGTTCATGCTCGTGCCGGTCGGCTGCGGCGTGCAGATTGCCGAGTCCAACATGCTGCCGGCCGAAAAGTACGAGGAAGTCCTTAACTGGATGTACGACAAGAGCCAACTCCACGAATTGCACCTCAAAGCCACCTGTGCGCCGCATTATTTCCGCGTCGCGAAACAACGCGGCGTGGCGGAGCGGCGTTCCGGTGGGAGCGGCGTCCCCGCCGCGCCCGGCCACCCGCATACCCAACGCGGTGTCCATCCCACCGGCATGGCGGCGATGACAAAAGGATGTCTGGCCGGCAGCGCGATTTGTTTCGTGTCGCATACCGGCGAGGTATTCCCGTGCGGGTATCTGCCGGTCAGCGCCGGCAACGTGCGGCAGCAGAAGATGAGCGAGATCTGGGAACACGCGCCGGTATTTGAGAAACTGCGGGATGACGACCAACTGGAGGGCAAGTGCGGCCTGTGCGAATTCAAACGGGTCTGCATGGGCTGCCGGGCGCGGGCGTTCTACGCCACGCGCGGCGATTACATGGCGGAAGAGCCGTACTGCATTTACGAACCCAAACGAATGCGCGATTTGAATGAAGCGTTACGGGAGTTGTGAGCCAGCATGATCAATATCACCAAACTGTTCTGCGGGGTGGAGCAACCGGCGGATCATCTTCGCTATGGGCACGGACGTGGCGCGCCGCAATCGGCCGCCACGCGCAAACCGATCGTGGTCTGGAACATCACCCGCACCTGCAATCTGCGGTGCGTGCATTGTTACTCAGACAGCTATGCCCAGAAGTATCCGGGGGAATTGACGCTGGCACAAGCCCGTGCCGTCATCGACGATCTGGTGGCGTACCACGTGCCGGCGCTGTTGTTCTCCGGCGGCGAACCCCTGACCCATCCGTATTTGTTTGAGTTGATGGAGTACGCCACCGGTCGCGGATTGCGGGTCACACTCTCCACCAACGGGACGCTCATCACCCCGGAAATCGCCGCCCGACTCAAGGCGACCAACCTTACCTATGTCGGCATCTCCTTGGACGGCATCGGCGAAACCAACGACCTGTTCCGCGGCAAGAAAGGCGCGTTCGACGCCGCCGTCCACGGCATCCGCAACTGCGTCGAGGTTGGGCAGAAGGTCGGATTGCGGTTGACGCTCACCCGGCGCAACTGCATGGATCTCCACGACATTTTTGATTTCATCCAGAACGAAGGCATCCAGCGCGCGTGTTTCTATCATTTGGTCTATACCGGGCGCGGGAACACTGCGGATGAATTGACCAACGTTGAAGTGCGGCGGGCGATGGATGTCATTCTGGAGCGCACGCTGGGATTCCACGAGCGGGGCGACACCCGGGAAATCCTGACCGTGGACAATCATGTGGACAACCCTTACGTCTATCTCAAGCTGCGCGAACGGGATCCCGCCCGCGCGGACAAGGTTTACGAATGGATGAAGTGGAACGGCGGCGGCGCGAACTCCTCCGGCATTGGGATTTCGAACATCGACACGCAAGGCAACGTCCACCCGGATCAGTTCTGGCAATCCGCCACGCTCGGCAACGTGAAAGAGCGCCCGTTCAGTGAAATCTGGTCGGACAATTCCCATCCGTTGCTGGCGGGGTTGCGCAACCGGCTGCCGCTGCTGAAGGGCCGCTGCGCTGACTGCCGGTTCAAGGAGATTTGTGGCGGCAGCTTCCGGGTGCGCGCGTTTCAAGTGCATGGTGACCCGTGGGCCCCGGACCCGTCCTGTTATCTGAGTGATGAGGAGATTGGCGTCCCCGCCTTGGCGAGCGCTCCATGAACGCGCCGGTTCAACCGGCCGCGCCGATCCTGAACTACCAACGGCAGCGGACGCTGGATCAGGTGCCGGCTTATGCAGTGGGACTGCAACTTCGGTTGCGGGGCGGCGACCGGGTGTACCTCGCGTGTTCCTCCACGGAACTGACTCTCTATTTTCAGAACGATCGGGCGCTTCATTACGACTTGGAAGGTCGCTTGGTCAAGATGGCGGAACCGCATCAGTACTGGCGGCGGAGTTGTTCGCATCGCGTGGTGCATTCCCGGAAACGCGCGGCGGATCAGGGCGGGGGCTTGGAGCGCGTGTTGTGGCCGGAAGATGCGGCCGACCGGGTGGTGGCCGAGGCGCTTCGCGCTGTCCAAACCGTCGCGGCGGAGCTGGCCGATGGCGCGGCGAAAATCGAATTTGGCAAACCCAACGGCGAGGAAGCCCGGCCACATGTCGAGCGGTTGTTGCAACGCGCGGCGCGGTTTGACGTCGCCGCCGCCCGGTCCGATGCGGACCGGTTCCGCCAGATTTATGGGCGCGTGGCGGTGTTGCCGCCGGATGAGTATAACGCGCTGGTGTTGCAGGCGACGCAGGGCTGCGCTTACGATCACTGCGCGTTTTGCCAGTTGTACCGGGGGGTGGCGTTCCACGCGCGCAACACCGGGGAGTTCCGCGCCCATATTCGGGCGGTGGCCGACTATCACGGCGAGTCTTTGCGGTCCCGGCGCGCGCTGTTTCTCGGCGAGGCCAATGCCCTGACGCTGCCGCAGGAGACGCTGGTCGCCCACCTCGAATTGATCCGAGAAGTTTTTGAATTGCCGAGCGCTGACGCGGAGCATGTGCCGGCGAGTTGGTGGTTGGGCAGCCGGACCCGGTTTGACGGCGTGGCGTCGTTTCTGGATTGCTTCAGCGGGACGCCGCGCACCGTGGCGGAGTACGAAGAGCTGCGGCGCCGGGGGTTGCGACGCGTGTACATCGGGTTGGAGAGCGGCGACGATGCGTTGCTGAAATGGTTGCGCAAGCCGGCAACCAGCGCCACGGTGATTAGCGTGGTCCGCACGTTGAAAGCGGCGCGGATCAACGTGGGCGTGATCGTGTTGCTGGGCGCCGGCGGACAGCGGTTTGCCCTGAGCCACGCGCGTGAGACCAGCCGGGTCTTGAATGAATTGGGGTTGGCGCGCGGGGATTACGTGTATTTCTCGCCGTTGGTGGTGCATCCCGGCGGCCTGTACGACACGCAGGCGCGGGCGCAGAACGTGGTGCCGCTGACGCCGACGGAGATTCATGAACAGGAACAGACCGTGCGCGCCGGATTGCATTTCTCCCAGGACTCGGGACGGCCTTATGTGGCGCGGTATGAACTGGAGTTGTTTGCGTACTAGACGACGATGAGCAACGGTTGTCATAAAGCGGTGTTGCCGGATCAGCCCGGGACCGGGGTTGATCAGCACACGATTGTGTTGGTCGGCAATCCCAACGTCGGCAAGAGCGTGTTGTTCAGCAAGCTGACCGGCAAGTTCGTCATCGTCTCCAACTATCCCGGCACGACCGTTGAGGTGACTCGCGCCACGGCGGAGATCGAAGGCCAGACGTTCAATCTCGTGGACACACCCGGCTTGAATGAATTGTCACCGCGCACCGAAGACGCGCGCGTGACCTGTGACGTGCTGCGAGATCACCCCCGCGCGACGGTCATCCAAGTCGCGGACGCCAAGAACCTCCGGCGAGCGTTGTTGCTGACGCTGCAACTCAAGGAAATGGGGCGTTCCGGCGTGCTGGTGTTGAACATGATGGATGAGCTCGACAAGTGCGGCGGGCGGATTGACGTGCGCAAGCTGAGCGAGTTGCTGGGCATCCCGGTCATTCCCACGATCGCGACTGCCAGTACCGGGATTGACCTGCTGCGCAAGACGGTAGGAGCAACCTTCTTGTCGCGCCCTGCGCCGGCGGCGCGGCCGGAATGCCGCGCCCACCAAGACGTTGATCAGCTTTTGCCGCGCGTAAACGAAATCCTCGCCCAGACCTACACGCTCACCCGGCCGCGGCGCGCGACATGGGCGCAGAAGCTCGGTTGGTGGTCGGTTCATCCGGTCGGCGGTTTGGTGATCGCGGCTCTCGTGCTGGCGGTCACGTTTTGGTTTGTCGGACTGGTGGGGGCCGGTACGGCGGTGGATTTTTGCGAGAACGTGGTGTTCGGCCGGTATCTGAGTCCGTGGGCCATTCGGGTGGTGGACACAGTGTTGCCATTCCCGCACACGCACGCGCCGGTCGAATCGAAATATACGCTGGAGATCCCGCTGGCTCCGGCGCACGGCATTCCTCTTTGGAGCAGTGCCAAAACAGTCTCGTCGCCAGCCTATTCAACTGCCCCTGATGCAACGTCAGGGGGGTGGTCCCAGGTGAAACGGCTGGCGCACGATTTCCTCGTTGGCCCCTACGGCCAGATCACGATGGCGTTGAGTTACGCGCTGGCCATCGTGTTTCCGATCGTGACCAGTTTCTTCCTCGTCTTTAGTCTGCTGGAAGATTCCGGTTATCTCTCGCGGCTGGCGGTGATGTTGAACCGCGTGATGCGCGGCATGGGGTTGAACGGCAAAGCCGTCTTGCCGATGGTGCTCGGTCTCGGGTGCGACACGATGGCCACGATGACCACCCGGATTCTGGAGACCCGCAAGGAACGGGTGGTGACCACGCTGTTGCTGGCGTTGGCTGTGCCGTGCTCGGCGCAACTCGGCGTGTTGCTGGCGATGATGGCCCGCATCTCGTGGGGCGCGGCCTTGTTCTGGATTGTGCTGATGGTCGTGGTGACATTCGTCATCGGCTGGCTGGCCGCGAAATTATACGGCGGACCGACCAGTGATTTCATCCTCGAATTGCCCCCGATGCGCCGGCCGCAATTGGGCAACGTGATCGCCAAGACGTTTGCCCGGCTGGAATGGTATTTGAAGGAAGTCATTCCGCTCTTCATGCTCGGCACGGCGATTCTGTTCGTGCTCGACAAACTCCAGTGGCTCACCCGGATCGCGCACTGGGGCGAACCGTTGGTGACCGGTTGGCTCGGGTTGCCGAAGGAAACGGCCACGGCGTTTCTCGTTGGTTTTTTGCGCCGGGATTACGGCGCGGTGTACCTGCTGGATGCCGCCACGGGTTCGCATCCGCAGTTGACGCCGCATCAAGTGCTGGTGGCGATGGTGACGATCACCTTGTTCATGCCGTGCATTGCCACGTTGTTCATGATTTCCCGGGAACTGGGCCGCAAGACGGCGTTCTGGATCACGGTGTTCGTCTTTCCGTTCGCCTTCTTTGTTGGCGGTTTGGTAAATCTGGTGGGGAAGCTGTTCAGATTATGAGTCCGCCAATGCAATGTCCGCTCTGCCGGTGGGAGTTTGTCCGCAAGGATACAGCCTGCACGCACGGTTGTCCGCTGGGCAAGTGGTGCCGGTTGGTGCGGTGCCCGAATTGCGGCTACGAGTTTTCCGAGCCGCACGCACGGGGTTGGCTCGCGCGGCTGTTCCATCGCGAGTTGCCACCGCCACCGTCCCACTGCGAACTGCTGGATCTGACCCAGTTGGAGGCCGGTGAAGAAACCGAGGTGGTCTGCTTGAACTGCGCCCACGCTTCCCGGAAGAACACGCTGGCCGTGTACGGTATTTCTCCCGGCAACCACATCGCGCTTCGCCAGAAGCGTCCGCACTATATTGTCCGGGTGGGCGAAACCGAATTGGCGCTGGAAACCGACATCGCCCGCGAGATTCTGGTCAAGCGGGTCACCGCGAACTAGAGTTCCGCCGAATCCGCGAACCGCGGCACGAGGACGTTGGCTTGCGGGTGCAGTTCGCGCAGGGTGCCGGCAAAGGCATTGGCGGCGGGCTCTTCGCCGTGGACAACGAAGATGCCCCTGAGATGGCCGGTGACCTGTTCCGCCCACGCCCGCAACTCGTTCTTGTCAGCGTGGCCGCTGAAGGCGTTGATGGTTTCGATGTGAGCGCGCACCCGGTGCGCTTCGCCGAAGATGTTGACCTGTTTGTGGCCGCTCGCGAGTTGCGCGCCGAGGGTGTGTTGGGCGCACCAGCCGACAATGAGGATCGTGTTCCGCGGGTCTTCAATGTTGTTCTTGATGTGATGCCGGATGCGGCCGGCTTCGGCCATGCCGGACGCGCTCATGATGATGGCCGGCTCCTTCAGCTCGTTGAGCCGCATGCTTTCCTCGACGCTACCGACGTAGGTGAGGTGGGACATGCTGAACGGGTTGTCGCCATTCATCATCACGTCGCGAAACTGCTTGTTGAAATCTTCCAAGTGGCGCCGGAAGACATCGGTAGCTTTGACGGAGAGCGGACTGTCCACATAGACCGGTAGCGGCGGGATGCACCGGGTTTGGACGAGTTGGTAAAGTGTGTAGAGCAGTTGTTGGGTGCGACCGACAGAGAACGACGGAATGATGATTTTGCCGCGATGTGCGAGGGCGTGATTGATAATCCGGCAGACCCGCTCATTGACATCGGTCAGGGGCTCATGCTGCCGGTTGCCGTAAGTGCTCTCCACCATCAGGTAGTCGCAGTCGCGCGGATGATCGGGGTCGCGCAATAGGTCGTTCCGCCCGCGCCCCAGATCGCCGCTGAACGCAAACCGGACTTTGCGCCCCTTTTCTTCGAGATCAAGGATGATCATGGCCGAGCCGAGGATGTGGCCGGCATCAAGCCAGGTGGCGGTGACGCCGTCGAGCACTTGGACCGGCTGGGTGTAACGCACGGGCCGGAATTGCTCCAAACTCGCGGCGGCATCCGCCTGCGTGTACAACGGCGCAATGGGCGGCAGCCCTTTCTTGGCGCGCTTCTTATTCACGAAGCTCGCGTCTTGCTCCTGGATGTGGGCGCTGTCCATGAGCATGATCCGGCAGAGATCAGCGGTGGCCTCGGTGCAATGGATCGGCCCGCGAAACCCGTCCCGACAGAGCACCGGGATGACGCCGCTGTGGTCAATATGCGCGTGACTGAGCAGCAGCGCGTCAATGCCGGCACAGTCGAACGGCATCTTGGTGCTGTACTCGACGGATTTCTCCCGGCGGCCCTGAAACATGCCGCATTCGATCAACACCCGGTGCCCGTTGATTTCGAGGAGATGTTTCGAGCCCGTGGTGGTGCGGTCCGCGCCAAAGAAGGTCAATCGCATACATCTATTTCATAGCACAGCCGGACCATCGCGAAAGACAAAATGCTAATGCGACGACCCACCTGATGGAAGGAGGTCTTGGAGGGCGCGCTGGCTGTCGGCATCCAGTGGGTTCATCGCCACGGCACGACGCAGGTAGGGGATGGCTTGGGCGGTGCGGCCGCGGGCCAGCAACAGCGCGCCGAGATTGGCCGGCACGTTGGCGTAGTCGGGCGACAACGCCTGCAAGCGTTCCAACTCGGCAATCGCCGCGTCTTGCGAGGCGGCGGTGGGGATTTGCGCAAGCAGACTCGCCAGCCAGTACCGGGTCTGGGGACGGAAGGGTTGATGGGTCAAGGCTTGCCGGGCTTGGACGACCGCTGTGGCAACGTCGTGGCGGTCGGCCGCGAGGTGGGATTGTCGGTCCAGCCAATCCCCACATACCGGTTGCACCACGCCGGCCCAGAACACCCAGAGCGCAGCGACGGCGCAACCGCCAGCCAAGAGGACGCGTGCCGGAGGGGATTGAAGAGTGATCGTTTTCAGATCGGCACCGGCCACCAGCAAACCCAGCAACAACCAGAAGAGCGGTTGATTGGGAGGAAATCGGAGACCAACATCCAGGAGGCCGTGGATCATCAGTATGCCCAGCGCGGCCAGCAGGCCAAACCGGCGCTGACGCCATCCGGCTAGGATCGCCGCCAGCCAAAGCCAGAGCGTGGCTCCCAATCCCAACAATCCTTGTTCCGCGGCGATTTCAAGCAACTCATCGTGCGCGTGGTCGGTAACCGGGGCGGCCTTGAGGCGCGCAAAATACTCCGGTGGCCGAAACTGCGGGTAGTTGAAGACGAACGTCCCCAGCCCGAAACCGGTTAAGGGACGGGCGGCCACCATCTTGAGTGCTCCCAGCCAAATCATGGGGCGCACTTCCTTTTCCCAGCGGGAAACGCCCAACCAACCGATCAGCAGAATCGCCGGCACCACCAGCCAGAGTCGCCGCGCATCGCGCACCACCATGCCAAGCAGCGCCACAATGCCCAGCGCCAGCCACACCCCGCGCGAATGACAAAACCCCAGCGCCACTAGCAGCAGGACCGTGGACAGCGTGGCCCAGCGATTCCGCAAC
>JBBISF010000057.1:0-17697 GCA_037441425.1 Verrucomicrobiia bacterium | reverse complement strand
AACGACACCAACCCGACCCAACCCGCCCGGTAACATCTTTCAATGATTCAACGGGACTGGCGGGAGCCTAAAAACAAGCGCGCCGCCGCCGGTGCGGAGAAAAATACGGACCACCAACTCCTCCCACGACCCGACACCGACCTGTCCACCGAGGTTTGCCGACACACGATTGACCTTCATCATCGCCTTTTCGCCCCGCCAAAACCAAAGTTCACTCAAACCCGCATTTATTCAGCGTCTCCCTAGCAGCCTGTCGGGCTGAGCTCGACAGTTTTCTTGAATTGTCCCTTCGGCTGTGTTGTTTAGGCGGTAGGCTGGCACGATTCGTCAACATTGAGCGCGAGACGCCCCTGTGACTGCCGCCCGACTTGCGCCAGTGGATTCCCGAAGACCATCTGGTCCATTACGTCCTCGATGCCGGCGACGGCCTACCGTTGACGACCCTCCACGTCAACGAACGGCGCGCTGAGGGCGGGAGTCACCGGAGGTGTTGTGGCAGGGAGCGGTGTCCTCCCCACCGGAAATTCAGCCGCCCAACACCAGCCTCAACGCTGGTCCGTGAAAACCATCCCTGCAAGCCCGACAGGCCGCTATTTAGGCACGCATAAATAGCTGTCAGCCATTCACATTCGGATAGCTGCCAAGGATCTTCACGAACATTGTGTGCTTCGCCAATTCGGCAAGGGCTTTCTTGACACGGGTGTCGTCGCAGTGACCGAGGGCGTCGACGAAGAAGTAGTATTCCCACGCTTTCTTTTTGCTGGGGCGCGACTCGATCTTCGTCATGTTGATCTTGTGCTTCTTGAACGCAGCAATGCAATCGTGCAACGCGCCGACGCGATCCTGGACGGCGAACATGAGCGAGGTCTTGTCGTTGCCGGTCCGGGCGGGATATTTGCGGCCGATGACGAGAAAGCGGGTCACGTTCTCGCTGGAATCCTGGATGTTGGCGTCGTGGATGGTCAAACCGTATTTCTCGGCGGCCAGTTCGCTGGCGAGCGCGCCGGCGTGCGGATCGGTCTTCGCAATCTCCGCCGCGCGGGTGCTGCTGGAGACTTCGACAATCTCGGCGTCCGGCATATTGAGTTGCGTCCATTGCCGGCATTGGGCGAAGACCTGGCCGATGGAGTAAAGTTTCTTGATCAGGTCGCGCGCGCCGGCGGACATCAGGTTATGCCGGATGGGCAACAGAATCTGGGCGCAGATTTTCAGGTCGCTGTCCACGAACATGTCGTAGGTGTGCGTGACCGCGCCTTCGGTGGAATTCTCGATGGGCACGACGCCGTAATCGGCCCGGCCCTTGGCGACCTCGGTGAAGACGTCCGGGATGCTGGGCAATGGTTCGTAACGCAGGCTCGCGCCGAACTTGCGGACGGCGGCCATGTGGGAGTACGTGGCTTCCGGGCCAAGGAAGGCGATGACCAGCGGCTTTTCCAAGGAGAGCGCGCTGGACATGATTTCCCGGTAAATGGCGCGCAAGGAATCGTTGGTCACCGGACCGTTGTTCTTGGCGATGATGCCGCGCAGGACGGCTTCCTCCCGGTCGGGCGCGTAGATTTCCCCGCCGGCAGCGCGCTTGATCTTGCCGATCTCCAACACCAACTCCGTCCGCTCGTTGAGCAATTTCACCAACCGGGCATCAATCGCATCAATCTGCGTCCGCAGCTTGGCCAGATCAGCCTTCACTCCTTCTCGTCCTCCTCGTCATCGTCTTCATCCTCATCATCCTCGTCGTCGTACTCGTCTTCCTCCTCAGCCGGTTCGTCTTCCGCTTCCTCTTCTTCGGCAATTTGAACCGCCGCTGCCGGAGCGGATGATTCCGCAGGCGCATCCTGACCTTCCGCCACCGGTGCGGGCTGCTCTTCTGTCTTTTCCGCCTTCTCTTCCGCCGTCTTCAACGCGGCGGCCTGCAACCGTAACTCCGCGGCCTTGGGCATGTCGTCCAGGCTGGGCAAACCGAAATGTTCGAGGAACTTCTGCGTCGTTCCATAAACCATCGGCCGGCCCGGCGCGTCGCTCTTGCCGGTAATGGTGATGAGATCGCGTTCGAGCAGCGTTTTAATGACGCCGTCCACTTCCACGCCACGGATGGCGGCAATGTCGGCGCGGGAGATGGGTTGCCGGAGCGCGATGATCGAGAGGGTTTCCAAGGCCGGCTGGGAAAGGCGATGCGGGCGGGCTTCGTCGAGCAGGCGCTTCAGCCACGGCGCGTACGCGGCCCGGCTGACCAAGCGCCAACCGCCGGCAATCTCCACCAGATGAAACGCGCGTTGCTGCGTATCGTATTCGACCTTGAGTTCCTGCAACGTCGCCTCGACCTGCGCGTCTTTGACCTTGCGAAATGGTTCGGTCACGCCGGGATTCTCTTCGTCGATTGCGTCCGCCAAAATCCCGCGCAGTTCCTTCGTGGAAAGTGCGCGCTCCGCCGAGAACAGCACTGCTTCCAAAATGTTTTTCAGTTCCAATGTCATGACACTTTGATCACGCGAATCTCTCCAAACGCCGCCTCCTGCCGGACCTTCAAGCGCTTCAGCCGGATCAGCTCCAGCATCGCCAAAAACGTCACCACGACTTCGGCCCGCGAGCTGGCTTTCTCGAACAACTCGCGGAACACCAGTTCCGTGCGGTCGCGCAGAGTGTAGAGGATTTCCTCGATTTTGTCGCTCACGGTGAATTTTTCTTCGATGATTTCCCGGAAGTCCTCGCGCGCCCCGGCTTTCTTGAGCACTTCGTTGAAGGCGTTGATCAGATCGAAAATGCTGACCTCCGCCAACGACACGGTCGGTTCGACTTCGATGCCGACATCGTCGCCGACGTTGCGCGGGAACATCCGGCTGGTTTCTTCCTCGCGCTGGGCCAGTTGGGCGGCGGCATCCTTAAACTTCTTGTACTCGACCAGTTGCCGGATGAGTTCCCAACGCGGATCTTCCCCCTCCTCCACTTCGCCATCGGTCACTTGCTGATCGACCGGCAACAGCATCCGGCTCTTGATGTACATCAGTGTGGCCGCCATCACCAGGAATTCGCCGGCCACTTCGAGGTTGAGCAACTGCATCAGCGCCAGATACTCCATGTACTGGTTGGTGATGCGCTCAATGGGAATATCGTAGATGTCCACCTCCTCTTTCTTGATGAGGTAGAGCAACAAATCCAGCGGCCCCTCGAACACCTCCAGTTTGACTTTGTAGTCGGATTCCATTAACGCAAGCCCACCGCTTCCCGGACGCGCTGCATTGTCGTATTCGCCGTTTGATTCGCCCGGGCCGCGCCTTGACGCAGCACTTCGTGGACGTAATCCAAATTCTTCACCAACTCCGCCCGCTTCTGCCGGTACGGCGTGAAATACTCCATCAACACCGCGAACAACTCCTTCTTCAACTCGCCGTAACCATATCCACCCGCCGCCAACCGAGCTTCCATCTCCTGCGCCTTCTCAGCGGACGCCACGACCTTGTAAAGTTGCAGCGCGATGTTCTGATCCAAATCCTTCTTTGGCGCTTCCACCGGCTGGGAATCGGTCTTAATCCCCATCACCTTCTTCTTCGTCGCCTTCTCGTCGCCAAAGATTTCCAGCGTGTTGTCGTAGCTCTTGGACATCTTGCGACCATCCAGCCCCGGCAACACCGCCACGGCCTCGCGAATGCTGGCTTCCGGGATGCGGAACACCTCGCCGAACTTTCGGTTGAACGTCCCGGCAATATCCCGCGTCATTTCGATATGCTGCTTCTGGTCCTTGCCGACCGGTACGAGATCAGACTGCACGATCAGAATGTCCGCCGCCTGCAGGACCGGATACGTGAACAATCCCACGTTCGGCTTGAGCCCCTGCGCGATCTTGTCCTTGTAACTGACTGCGTTCTCCAACATCGCCATCGGCGTGACGCACAAGAGAATCCAAGCGAGTTCCGTCACCTGCGGCACATCGCTTTGCCGGTAGAACACTGTCTTGGCGGGATCGAGTCCGCACGCGAGGAAGTCGAGCGCCACGTCGAGCGAGTTCTGCCGGAGTTCCGCGGGATCATCAACCGAAGTCAACGCGTGATAGTCGGCAATGAAATAAAACGCCTCGCCCTTCTGCGCCAGTTCCAGCGCGGGGCGCATCATGCCGAAATAATTGCCGATGTGCAGCTTACCACTCGGTTGAATCCCCGATAAAATCCTCATGAAGGCGTCAAAATAGTGAAGCCGGCCTCGCCTTGCGAGGAAATAATCAGGTTACCGGCACCCCCACAAGGGAACACCATTGATGCGACCCGTCCCGATCAAAGTTTGTCGTCCCACTACGCCGGTTTTTCGCCGATGCGGACCAACGCGTACACCGCCGTCGCCACGAACCCACCAAGAATGGCGAGGATCACCCAGAGCCATTGACCGTTGCGGCGCTTGCGCACGTCGGCAAACACCCACAACGCCAGCAACACGTGACACACCATCATGGTGTACGCCGCGCACCGGAGCATCCGCATCGCCCGCCAGAACAAATTCTCCATCGCCTCGCTGCCGGGAAACACGCGCGACCGCGGCGTCAACGTCACCCGCATGAACGGCACTTCTGGCGCGGGTGAAACTTGTGTCGGCGCCGCGATGGCCGCCGGTGGCGGATTTGTTTCCGGCGCTTGGGCGCGCAGAACCGGCGCCATCATCCCCAAGGTGAGCCACAATCCGAACACGAACATTGCAACACGTTGCATGAGCAACCTCCTGTTGCCGGGAGAATAGGTCGCTCCGCCCCGGAGGTCGATCCCTAAATCGCCGTCGCGCTCCACGCGCGCCGCTACCGGAACTACGGGGCCACGGTCAACGGCGTCACCGTACCATCCGGATGCAGCCAGAGCAGTTGACCACCTTGGACCGGTGCGGTCGGCCCGGTGATACTGAGCCACCCCATCAGCGCGCCGGCGTGGCCCAGGGAAGTCCACACCGGCCAATCGCCCTGCGCAGACAACGGCACCTGTTGCGCCAGCTTCTGGCCGTTGTTCAACTTGCCGGTCATGCGCAGATTGCTGCGCGGATCCACCACCGCCGTGGCTGAACCGGCCAATCCGGTGGGTTGCCCGCTGGCCAGACTCGCGGGTGAATCCTCTTGCCCATCACCACCACCACTACCGCCGCCGCCCGGATTGCCGGGTCCCGCCAACGCCATCTGATAACTCCCGGTATACGGCGAAGGCGTGGTGGCCGCGGGCTGGTCAGCGATGATCAACGCGGTCCACGTTCCATCGCTGACCGTGCCGGTCAATGACTGCACACCGCCCGTCACATCCAACTGCATGGCCGTGGTGATGACCCGACCATCGCGGGTGGTGAAGGTGTTCGTCGTCATGCCCGGCGCGCCAAATTGTCCGGCAATCGTCCACCGCTGGTTGGCCATTATCAGCTTGCCCCTGTACTTGCCGGTGGACAGCACGCGCACGTTCACAAAGCCGGAACTGGCGAACACCGCGCCGTTGGTGTCGTAAAATAACCCGTTATACGTGCTGGCCAGGTTCGACGGGACGCTCTGAACGGTGAGCGTCGCGTTCGCGCTGGTGACACTGCCGAACGCGTTGGCGACGACGACCGAGTAGTTCCCGGCTTGATTGGTTTGCACATTCGACACCGCGAGGCTGGCACTGGTGGCCCCGGCAAGATCACTGCCGTTGAACCGCCACTGATAGCTCAGCGGCGCGCTGCCGGTCGCCGTCACGGTGAACATCGCCGAACTGCCGATGTTCGCCGGGCGGCTGGCCGGTTGTGCTGTGATGACGGGCGGGGCGTTGACCGTCAAGGTGGCGCTGGCGCTGGTGACGCTGCCGGCCGCATTGGCGACCTGCACCGCGTAGCTGCCGGCATTGCCGGCCTGCGCGTTGGCCAACACCAATGTCGCACTCGTCGCCCCGGCCAGATTCGCCCCGTTGAACCGCCATTGATAACTCAAGGGGGCGGTGCCCGTCACCGCCACCGAGAAGGAGACCGTGCCGCCCGCCACTGCTGTCTGGCTCGCCGGCGGCGTGATGATCACCGGCGCAATCGGCGCCGGGTTGACGGTCAGGGTGGCGCTGGCGCTGGTCACGCTGCCCTGCGCATTGGAAATCATGACCGCGTAGCTGCCGGCATTATTCGTTTGCACGTTGGTCAGCGCGTAGGTCGCACTGGTGGCCCCGGCAATGGCCGCACCATTGAACTGCCACTGATAGCTCAGCGGCGCGCCGCCGGTGGCGACCACGGTGAATGACACATTCGCCCCGACGGTCACGGCCTGGCTGGCCGGTTGCGTCGTGATGGAGGGCGGGCCCGCCGCCGGGGTTACGGTCAACGTCGCATTGCCGCTGGTAACACTGCCGGCGGCGTTCGACACGACCACCGCATAGGCGCCGGCATTGCCAGACTGCACGTTGGTCAGCGCATACGTGGCGCTGGTGGCCCCGGAGATGTTGACTCCGTTGAACCGCCACTGATAGCTCAGCGGCGCGGTGCCGCTGGCGACAACCGAAAAGCTCACATTGGCTCCCGCCGTGACCGTCTGACTGGCCGGCGGGGTGGTGATGGATGGCGCTGTGGCCGGTGCGCCACCGGCAACGATGGTGATCGTCAGCGTGGCGGTCGGCGTACAACCGTTGCCCGGATCGCAACCTTGTACGGTCGCGACCGTGACGCCCACCTGCGTTGGCGTGCCGGTGATGCGCCCGGTGCTGGCCGTCAACGTCAGCCCCGGCGGTAACGGCGCAGCCGTGTAAACCGTGGCCACTTGCGGGCCGGTCGTAAACCGGAATGAGAACGGCACGCCGTTGGTGCCGGTCACGGTCGCGGGACTGGTGATGACGGTGGACGCGCCGGACACGGCGTCATAGCCGCCCAACATCGCCGCCGCGCCAACCGCCCAGCGGAAGACGACCGCCAGGTCGGGCGATTCGGGCATCAACATTGTGATCAGCGTGCGGGTGAGCGGCGCAACTTGCAGCACGGCCGCCAAGATAACAGAAACGATTCGGGCATATCGCATGTTCTACTCCTTCGGTTGCGGGGTTAGAACGACGTAAGTCGGTAAGCCGATTACGCCGAAACGATCGAGAAACTCGCGGGCGGGCGGTTCGTTGGGTTGTTCTGTCTGCAACCGCACGACGTGGTACTGGCGAAGCTCCTGCCGCACCACGGTGGAACGGAAGGTGGTGTGCTCCATCGCCGCGCAGTTCTTGCACCAGCTCGCCCAGAAATCGATGAACACCGGCCGGCCATCCTGCCGGGATTGAACGAGCGCCTCCGTCAACTGCTCGCCCGTCGCCATCCCGGTGTTCGCCATCGCCTCCGCGCGGAACAGGCCGAACGCCAGATAGCCGTAGTAACCGGCGAACATCAGAATCAACACGCCGAAGCCATACTTCACCCGGGTCATCCACGTACCCGGCGGGGGCAGACACGACAAGCCTGCGCCCGCAAATGGCCACGGCAATCCCATCCCCACCCCCAACAAAAATGGCAGCCCCAACCCGGCGGTCAGTCCCTTGCCGTACAGCGTCGTCGCCTGCACCAATACGGAAATCACCACCGGCGCGACGCACGCCCCGGCCAGCAGCGCGGCCATCGAACCCATGCCGTACGCGAGCACAAACTTCCCCCGCGATGCATCCGCGCTGCCAACGCTACGCCCTTGGAACCGCGAGAAATCAATCGCGAACAAATCAAACATCCCCAGCCCCAGCGCGACGAAAATCAACCCGATCACCAGATTGAACCACGGCGACGAGTTCAGCGTGCCAAACTTCGCCCCGGTCAGCACGACCACCACGCCGAGCAACCCGTATGCGATTGCCATCCCCGCCGCGTACGCGCTGCCCAGCGCGAACCCGCGCCGGCGCGACCCGGCTTGCGCGCCGGCGCCGATGATCGCCAGATTAATCGGAATCATCGGCAACACGCAGGGCGTGAGATTCAAACCGATCCCCCCGAGCACCACCAACCCGAGCGTCACCAGCAGCCCCCATTCGCCGTGATGTTCACCCCCCTTGGTCCGGTGGAGGAACGCGAGGAAATCACGTTCATTCAAGTAACCGGTTCCCTTGGCCGTCACGGTGAACCCGGCGGCGAGCGCGCTCCAACCCGCGTTCGGCGGGGACATCTGAACCGGGTCGGCGCGCGCCGCCGGGCTTGCTGGGTGTTGCGGGGCCAACGTGTACGTATGATCTTCCGGGAAGAAACACTGCGATTCGTTGCAGCCCTGGAGATGCACGCGCAACGTCACGCCGCCGGCCGGCACGGCCGGCAACCGGCAACTCGCCGTCACCGATTGGGGATAAACCCTTTTCTCCGCGCCGCTGAACCGATCCACGACAACCACTGGCGCCGGCAGGGCAAATTGCGGAGGCGGCGTCACGCCGTCAACTTCCAGCGTCAGCTTGTCCGCGTACAAAAAATGCCCTGCCGGCACCCCCAATGTCACCGTCACGATGGCAGTCTCGTTGCTCGTGAGCAATGACGGAGTCACCGTAAATGGACTGGCCGCGCGCGCCGTCAGCGCGCCGACCAACAAGAGAACGGCCGCGATCAGTTGCATCCGCACCCTCCTCCGCCCACGCCGCGTCCGCCGCTGGCGGCTTCGCGGGAGAACCAGATGTGTTCGTTTTGCGCGTCGCCGAGGGGATCGCGGTCGCCGCGCATCGTGTAATCGGCGAGCGCGCTGCGTTCCCACGGTTTGACGTTGGCGCAGCCGGTCACCAGCAACAAACCACCGAGGGCGAAAAGACGGAGGCGCATGGCGTCACCGTTGCGCGTGCTGCGCCGGCAGGAGTTCTTCAATCTCCTGCGTGTATTGTTTCACGGTGATCTCCCCGTGGAAACCATTGTGCACGGCGCGGACCTGGCCGGCTTGGTCAATGATGAACGAGGTCGGCATCGAGGCGACGTTGGCCGCCGCGACGAGCCGCTGCCCGGCATCGCGGACGACGGTGAAGCTGACCGGGTTCTTCTTCAGGAAGTCGGCCATCTCCACTGATTTGGTGTCTTCATTGATGCCGACGATCACCAGTCCCCGGCTAGCGTAACGTTCGTACAGTTTTTCCAGTTCCGGGAACGAGGATTTGCACGGACCGCACCATGACGCCCAGAAATCCACCAGGACCACCTTGCCCTTCAGGTCTTGCGGCAGTTGGCCTTCGAGTTGGAACTGGGTGAGGTTGGGAAATACATCCCCCACTTTGATCTGTCCGGCTTGGACGGCGGACAAACCGAGCGCAAGCGCGCTGACCATCAAGACTGTTTGTCTAATTCGTGACATAACCACTGAACCTCCGGGTTTGCGATTGGGAGTCTGCGGTGAGGATGCATCCCTCCGCGCCGAAGTACCTCTCGATCAGTTTGATGCCTTCGTGTTGCCCTAGGATGAATGCGGTCGTGGACAGGATGCCGGCCACGGTACAACTGGGCGCGATGACAGTGACCGCCCGGCAACCGTTGTTGGCGGGGTAGCCGGTCCGCGGATCAAGAATGTGGCCGTAGCGGCGGCCGTTGATTTGGAAGCACCGGAGATAATCCCCGGACGTGGCGACCGCCATGTCTTTGATCGCCACGCCCGTCCAGCACTGGCCGGGGCGTTGCGGATCTTCCAGCCCGATATGGCGCGGCTTACCGGCCGCGCGCACATCCTGACCGAAATCCACGAGCACATCGGCAATGCCGTGTTGCTGCGCCAGATCAACGACGCAATCCACGGCGCACTCCTTCCCCACTCCGCCGAGGTCGAGGCCCATGCCGGCTTCCGGTAAAAAGATCGCGCCCGGGCGACGCTGCACTTTGTCCCATCCCACCAAGGCGCGCGCGCATTGGATTGCGGCATCGCTGGGCACGACCGGCACCGTGGATTTCCAATTCCACAGCCGGAGCAACGGCAACACCGTCGGATCGAACGCGCCGCCGGTAAAGAATACGAGTTCGTGGCAGAACGAGAACAGCCGGTCGGTCACTTCGTCCACTTCCACCCAATGCTGGCCGGCGGCGGCGTTGATGCGGCTGATCAGGCTCTCCGGGATGAACCGCGAGTAGCGCGCCTCGAACTCGGCGGTCCATTTGATGGTTGCCTGTTTGAACGCTTCGCCGGCCACGCGGGAGTTGCTGGCGTACGTGACCTGACACAATGTGCCCATCGCCTTGAACGCAAACTTCACGCCCCCGGCGACCGGCATCTCGCTGACGGAATTGCACACGCGGTCGTAGACGTTCACCATAGGAGTCGCAGGCCTCCGGTAATGATGTTGGCTTTGGGGTACGCGCTGGCGGAGGTGACGTGGTCGAGGCCGTGCATCTCGTAGCGTTTGTAGCCCACGTCCAGGTACAACCATTCTTTGATGATCCACGTGACCTGGACGCCGTAGGTGAACGACTCCAGCCGGGATAACCGGTAATCCGCCGAATAGTAACGCGGGATCGGGATGGTCGAAGTGGGATCGGAAGGATCGCCGGGCAGCCGCACGACGTAGAAGTCCGCGGCGCCCTGGTAGTCATAGCGAAAGATCGGGGCAATGATGAAGTGCTTGCCGGCATGTTGATACCAAGCGAGCGAAATCGTGTGGCTCAGGATGCTGTATGAATCATGGTACAACCGGTAGGACACTTCGGCGCTGCCGTTGACCGGCTCGAAGAAATGAGTCAGTGACAGCAACCCGACTTGTTTGAACTTGTGACCCGGCCGTTTCTCGGAGAACGTCGCGGTGGGATCAGGATAACCGTCAAAACGCATACGTTTGTATGGATCATTGAGGTCGCCGCTCGCGTAGCCGATTGTCAGGTTGGCCGACAACACGGTTCGGGGGCCGAGCAGTTGGTTGACGCCCAGCAGCGCGTCGGTCGTGTCTTTGTCCTTTGGCTTGCTGTAGAATTTCGGGAACTGCGAGTCAAAATCATGGGAAATGCCGAGTACGAGGGTGGTGTTCTTCTCGTTGAAATCAATCGCGTCGCCCAGCGAAACGCCAATGGACCGGTAGTCGCTTTCTTGACTGTAGGCGAACTGCGGCGACAAGGTGTGGTTGGCCAGATGGAGATGCGCTTGCAGGTTGCCCGCGTACCGGGTGTCTTCCATGTGAGCGAGCGGGACCTGCTTGGAACCGTCGGGCGGCGGCGCGCCGGTTGGCGACGCGCCGGAAATCGCATCGTAAACGAACTCGCCTGAAAGGCTGAGCCGGGAGTTCAATTCCTGATCGAAGAAGATAGACTCGGTTTGGACGTGGATGCGCCCGTTATCTTCGCTGTAATCCTCGTAGCGGGAATCCACCTGGTTCTCGGCGCGGTTGCGCTGAAGGGCGCAGAATTGCAGGGCCAAGATCAGGGGGAACACCGGTGGACGACATGATCCACGATTTCGCTTCATAATTTAGTTTCCCCGTTCGCGCTCCTTGTTCGCGTACTGCCGTCGCGGCCAAGCGTTTCGCAATGCGTGTGCCAGCCCCGGCAACGACGTGAAATGCCCAATTTCTGGCGGGTTTCAGCGAAGTGACGCCGGGGCGACACACGCCCGCTGGAAAGCCGCTTGCCTTTCGATGGCAAATCAGTTTCCACTGTACCGGCAAACACCAGATGAATTCATGAGGCCGGACAAGTTTCGACTGAGCGTGGTGGAGTTGGTTCTCTTCCTGCTGGTCATCCTGATCGGGTGGCTGGCGTGGCGGGCGTGGCGGATTGTGCGCGAGGTGGATCGCATGCCCCAAGTGTTCGCCACGAGCCGGGCTGAATACGATCAAGTCGCCACGCAATTGAGCGCGTATATTGAAGACACGCACACGGCCTTGGAACACTACGGCACGGACAATGACCGCGGACATTGGACCGAATTCCAACAGCGCAGCCGGGCGTTCCAGGCGTGGCTGACCGAACAACAGGGAATCATGACGCAAGCCAAAGTGATCATCGTACACCCGATCGCGTTGACGCTGGATATCGGTCCGCTGCTCCGGGAAATTGAGCAGGCCGTGGCCACATACGTTGCGCACGTCGGACGGATGATGGCCGGCACCGGCAATCTCACGCCCTATCAGATCGAAGAACAAGCCGAGATCGAAGCTCGCGAACTGACGATCATCAGCAATCACGCCCGCGCCCAGACGAAGGCGATTCAACTCTTTTTGGACGGCACCCGCCGGTGGTTCGCCTGGTTGCGGGAGCTGATGTTGGCCTCGTTGCTGTTGCTGACGGCGCTCGCGGCGTGGCTGGTGCTGGTTGCTTACCGCCGCATCGTCTCCCCCTTGCAACGGCGTCTGGTGGAGACGCAGGCGATCGTCGAGCGCCAGCAAAAACTGGCGCACTTTGGCGAACTGGCCGCGGTGGTCGCCCACGAAATCCGCAATCCGCTGACCGCCATCCATGCGCGCCTGTTCACGCTCCACAAGACGCTCCCCCCCGGCAGTCCCGAACACGAAGATGCCACCGTGATCCGCAACGAAATCACCCGCCTGAACCGCATCGTGAGCGACCTGCTGGACACCGCGCGGCCCAGCGCGCCGATGTTGGCGCCGATGACCGCCAAACCGCTGCTCGACGAAGTCCACCGGCTACTCGCGCCGCTGTGCGCCAAACAATCCATTGATCTGGAGATTGATTCGTCCGTGGACGCCGCGTTCCTCGGCGACCTGCAACAGTTGACGCAGGTGCTCATCAACCTGATTCAGAACGCCGCCGACAGCATCGGCGAGAAAGGCGGCACGATCCGGTTGCGCGCCCGCAGTGACCATCACCGGTTGAAGGGGCAAACGACCGAGGTGGTGGTGTTGGAGGTGGAAGACACCGGTCCCGGCATCCCGCCGGCCGTGCAGCAACGGTTGTTCGATCCGTTTTTCAGCACGAAAAAAGGCGGCACCGGCCTCGGCCTGTCCATCGCCGCCCGCATCGTGGACCGGCACGGCGGCGCGATGGATTTCCGGTCGCAAGTCGGCCGCGGCACCACGTTCATGGTGTTGCTGCCCATTCACCACCCGCCCGCATGAGCGCCACCACCGTCTTGATCATCGAAGACAACGAGACGCTCGCCGCCTCGCTGCAACACGTGCTGGAAGGCGAAGGCTTTGCCGTCGAGACGGCCGGCACGGCCGCGCAGGGATTGCATCACGGACAGGCTCGTCTGTTCGACGTAGTGGTGACGGACTTGCAGTTGCCGGGCGCCGGTCCGCTCGACGCCAAAGCCGGCCTGGAGTTGATCCGCCAACTGCACGCCGCCAAACCGCAACTGCCGATCATCCTGATGACGGCCCATCACACCACCGACACCGCCATCGAGGCCACCAAGATCGGCGCGTACGATTACCTGCTCAAACCGTTCGATCCGCAGGAACTGCTCAACCTCATCGCCCAGGCCGTCGCCAGCACCCGCCTGATTTCCCCACCGGCCGAACTCAACGCACCAGTGTCCCTAGCCGACACCATGATCGGCCAAAGCCGCGGGATGCAGACCGTGTTGAAGGAAATCGGCCGGTTAGCCGACAAGCCGATCACCGTTCTCATTCGCGGCGAGACCGGCACCGGCAAGGAACTCGTCGCGCGGGCGCTGCACCAACACAGCGACCGGGTGAACAAGCCGTTCATCACCGTCAACTGCGTCGCCATCCCGGAAACCCTGTTGGAGAGCGAATTATTCGGCCACGAACAAGGCGCGTTTACCGGCGCCACCGCGCGGCGCGTCGGCCGGTTCGAGCAAGCGCATCGCGGCACGATCTTCCTCGACGAGATCGGCGACATGACCATGAGCACCCAGGGCAAACTCCTGCGCGTGTTCCAGGAAAAAACCATCCAACGGCTCGGCGGACGGGAACCCATCCCGGTGGATGTCCGCATCGTGGCCGCCACCCACCGGCACCTGGAACAAGCCATCCAATCGAACGAATTCCGGGAAGACCTTTACTACCGGCTTAACGTCGCCGTCATCCAACTCCCGGCGCTGCGCGACCGCCGCGAAGACATCCCCGCCCTCGCCCAGTATTTCACCCGGAAATACGGCCCCGAACTCGGCTTCGCCCACGCCGCGATCTGTGCGGAGGCGATTCAACTACTTCAACAGCAACCCTGGCCCGGCAACGTCCGCGAGTTGGAAAACGTCGTCCGCAAAGCCATCCTGCTCTCCCGCGGTTTCACCATCGACCCGGAAATCATTCGCACCGCGCTGAACCAAGTGCGCGTCCCCCGCCCCGAGGCCAACCAGACCCTCGCCAGCTACATTGCCGACCTGCTTGCCCGCGCGGCTCGCGGCGAACTGGAGAACGTTGATGCCGTCATCACCGAGGCCGCCGAACGCGAACTCTATGCGCAGGCGATTCAACTCGCTCACGGCAACCAGGCCAAAGCCGCCAAATGGCTCGGCGTTTCCCGCCCCACCATGCACGAAAAACTCATCCACTTCGGCCTGCTGCCCAAACGCGAGACGAACGCAGATTGATCACGACAGTTCGTGAAGCAAGGTCAGGAGGAAACCAGCGGTTGCGCAACGGCGATATTCAGTCGCTGACCCATTCGATTTCCCGCTTCTCGACGAACTCCCGACGCGGCTGAGCCGGTCAGCAGATCCAGCCGCCGCCCACGACGAGATCGCCCCGATAAAACACCGCTGCCTGCCCCGGCGTGATAGCCCGTTGCGGTTCCGGCAAGCGCACCCGCCAACGCCCCTCACTCTGCGGCTCGACAACCGCCGGACAACCCGGATGGTTGTAGCGAATCTTCACGGTCACCTCCATCGGACCGGTTGGCGGGTCGGTGGCGATCCAGTTGCCGTGGGCGATTTGAAACTCCTGGCGCAACAGGTCACTGGCCGCGCCCACGATGACCCGGTTGGCGACTGGGTCGAGTTCGACGACGTAGAGCGGTTGTTTTTGGCCGCCGAGGTTGAGTCCTTCGCGTTGGCCAATGGTGAAGTATTGGATGCCGGGATGAGGACCGAGCACTTTGCCGCCGCGAGTAACGATTTCGCCGGGATGATCCGGCAACTTCACCCCGTCACGCAGAAACCGGCCATAATCCTTCTCGGGTACAAAGCAGATTTCCTGACTCTCGACTTTTGCCGCGGTCTTGAGTCCCAGTTTCGCCGCGATTGTGCGGGTCTCATCCTTGCTGAGCTCGCCCAACGGCATGAGCGACCGGGCCAGTTGATCTTGCCGGAAACTAAAAAGGAAGTAGGACTGATCCTTGCCGGGATCAAGCCCTTTGCGGAGTTCATACCGGCCGTTGCGCGTAATCCGCGCATAGTGACCGGTGGCGATGTATGCGGCGCCGAGGGATTGGGCCTTCTTGAGGAGCGAACCGAATTTGACTTTCTCGTTGCAGACGACGCAGGGGTTGGGCGTCCGGCCTTGCCGGTATTCCGCGACGAAATAATCAATTACGTCGTGCTGAAACGTGTCGATCTCATCCACGAGGTAATGCGGAATCCCCAGAGCATGCGCCACCATCCGGGCGTCCATGACCGCTTGCGGACCGCAACATTTGTCGACGGCCCGGCTGAGGCAGTCTTGCGGCCAATTCCGAAATGTCAACCCGATGACGTCGTAGCCTTCGCGTTTCAGCAGGTAGGCTGTCACGCTGGAGTCCACGCCACCACTCATGCCGACACAAACGCGGGGATGGGTTGCCATTGCGCGGCTTCACCATAGCAGGGTCGCTGCCGAACGCAACGACGCAATCTGCCGCCGGCTCCGGGCTTATTGTGGTTCGACGGTCTTGACCGAATTCGTTCCACCCAAGCCGTCGGGGGTGGAGTTGGGATTCGCGGGATCTTGCTTCCACGCACCGTCCACGACGAATTTGTAGGCGTACTTGCCGGGCTTGAGACGCACGGTCGTGCTCCACTTGCCGGCATCATCTTTGGTCAATGGATTCACGGTGGCGTTCCACTGGTTGAACTCACCGGCCACCGTCACCGCTTTGGCCTCCGGCGCGTCCCACTCAAATTTCACGTCCACTTCGCTGGGAGGCGCTTTGACCTCCAAAATCGAGTTGCCATCCTCTGCCGTGGGCAAGCCGGGAGCGTTCACCCAACGGGCGCCATCCACGACGTACTTGAACAGATACCGGCCCGGTTGGAGTTGCCGGGTGAGCTTCCAATTACCGTTGCCGTCATTCTGTAATTGCCAAGCTTCGTGGCCGGTGACTTTACCCTGATCGTTGTCGAGCCATTGATTAAAGTCGCCGGCGAGATATACGGTCTTGGCGTTGGCGTCCGTGTACTTAAATTCCACCGCCACCGTGTCTGCTGCCGGAGCGGCCGGCGCGCCCGCCGTGATCATGGAGTTCTCGATGCCGTTGACCGTTTTGCGGTCGGGATTTTTCGGATCGAGAATCCATTCGTCGTCCACGACCAATTTATAGGCGTACTGGCCGGGACGGAGATGCAGGGTTTTTGTCCACACCCCATCGGCGCTGCGGTCCAACGGCAGGATTCGCCAATTATTGAATTCACCGGCCACACCGACCGCTTTGGCATTCGGCCCGAGATACGTGAGCGTGACCGCAGCTTCTTGGTCCTCGGCGCGCGCCCAACCGCCGAGAATCGACAGGGCCAGCAATGCCGGTAAGAAGCGTTTCACGTTACGGCAGCAGCAACCTTCGTGGACTCCCCGATCTTTGCGCCACAGGATTCGCGAACGACGAGATGAATCGGCACCACTTCCTGCACGCGCTCCACTTTCTGGTGAATCAATTCAATGAGCCGCTCGCAGGACACCTTGCCCAAGTCATAGAGCGGTTGGTGAACGGTCGTCAGCGCTGGCACGGAATAGCTCGCTTGCGGAATGTCGTCGAACCCCACCACCGCGACGTCCTGCGGGCAGCGCAACCCGAGTTCGTTGATTCCGCGAATCGCGCCGATGGCCATTTTGTCGTTGAGCGCGAAGATGGCCGTCAAACCGGTGTTTTGCCGGAGCAACTGTTCTGCGGCGAGCCGACCGCCTTCCTCCGTCAACAAACCATCCACCAATTGCTGCGGGCGGAATTCGATCTGATGTTCGTCGAGCGCTTCCTTGAACGACGTGAAGACATCCTGACTGGTGGGGATTTCCGGCAAGCCGCCACCGATAAAGCCGATCCGTTTGTGGCCCAGCCGGACGAGATGTTTGGTGGCCTGCCAGGCGCCATACCGGTAATTGGAAACCACGTAGTGTAGATTGTACTGCTTCAGGTAACTGTTCACGAGCAGTACCGGATCGCCGCTCTTGACGAAGTCGGCCAGAAACTTGTGGCGCTCGTTCGCACCGATGAACAGAATCCCGTCCACAATCTTTTGCTCGAAGAGTCGGAGGTGCTCCTTTTGTTCGATAAAATCTGTGCGCGCGACTTCCAGCAGCACCTTGTACCCCAGCTTGCTGGCGCGGTCGTAAATCCCGCTGATGATTTCGCCGAAATAAACGTCCGCAAACGTGTGGCGCAACTGCGGCAGCAAGACGGCCAGTGTGTGCGTGCGTTGCCACGCCAGTTGCCGCGCCATCCGGTTGGGCTGGTAACCGAGCCGCTCGATGGTTTTCTGCACGCGCTGGCGAGTCGCCGCGCTGATGCGCGGGTTGTTGTTCATCACCAACGACACGGTGGACAACGACACGCCGCTCTGTTCGGCGATGTCCTTGATCGTCACCCGTCTGTCGGTCGGCTTCATACTCCCGCCGAACAATGTCATTTATGCACCGCTTTTGCAATGTCATACTCCGCCGGGGCAGGGCGATTGCATTTTGAGGTTTGAGAGGACGCGTTGATGTAAGTGGGTCG
>JBBISF010000056.1:0-17757 GCA_037441425.1 Verrucomicrobiia bacterium | reverse complement strand
CGCCCGGAAAGCCCAGACGAGAAACAGCACCAGCACCGGCACGAGCGCCAGCAGCCAAAACATCGTTGTGTCGCCAAAGTGCATCCGGTTACGGCAGCCTCCGCAAGCGCGTATTTTCCAACAGCACATTGAGCAGCAGACACCCCAAGCCCGGCACCAGCGCCCACGGAAATAACTCCCGCCATTCCTCGAACTTCACGCCCTCGATCTTGTGTTTCTCCATCTTATCAATGTGCTCGTAGATCTGCCGGAACGACGCGGTGTCGGCCGCGCGGAAATACTGGCCGCCCGTCATCGCCGCGATCTGCTTCAACAGACCTTCATCCAAATCCGCCCGGGTGTAACCGATAAACCGTCCCTGCGCGTCCGCGACCGGCACCGGTCCGCGGGTATCCGAACCCGCGCCGATGGTATAGACACGCACGCCAAATTCCTTGGCCGCCTTCGCGGCGTCCAACGGCGGGACAGTATTCACGTTGTTGACGCCGTCGGTCAACAGAATGACCACCTTGCTTTTGGCTTTGGTCTCGCGCAGCCGGTTGACCGCCGTGCCCAAGCCCGATCCAATCGCCGTTCCGTCCTCGATCAACCCGATCTGGATCCGATCCAAATTGCGGTCCAGCCAATCGTGATCCAGCGTCAACGGACTGGCGATGTACGCCCGCCCGGCAAACACCACCATGCCGATCCGGTCATTGGCCCGGTCGCGAATGAAATCACGCACCACGTTTTTCACCACCGTCAATCGGCTCACGGGCCGGCCCTGCAACCGGTAATCCATCGCCCCCATGCTGCCAGACACGTCCACCGCCAGCACAATATCAATCCCCTTCGTCTTCACCCGGCTGTCGCTGCGGCCCAGTTGCGGGCGCGCCAACGCCACCACAAACAACGTCAGTGTCGCGCCCTGCAACGTCAGCAGCAGCTTCGGGCCGAACTTCGCCCAGACGGATCCCGCCGCCTGCGCCGCCTCCACGGACGAGTACAACCAGCCACCGCGCTGGCGGGAGCGCAAGGTCCGCCACCACCAAGCCGGCACGAGCAGCAACAACAGCAACCCCCATGGATTGGCGAATCTCATTTTGTTTCGCGCACGAATTTCTCCGCCGCGGCGTATCCCCGCTTCATCTCCGGTTCACCCGGGCGGAAGCGGGCGAACTTCACCAGATCGGCTTCCTGCAAAAACTCGCCGAGCAAGTGCATGTGCTGCGCCGACAATGTCGCTGTGGCCAGAAACTCTTCGGTGGTGCGTTCCGGGGCGCGCAACCCGAACCGGCCTTCGATGTAGTGACGAATGATGTCCGCCAACCGGGTGTAAAATTCCTCCACGTCCGGCCGTTCCTCCCACAACCGCGCCAGTGCCGCCACCGCCACATCATACGGCGAGAGCACCATCGCCGGCAGCGCCGGTTCTTCCGTCGGTCGCCGGCGCCGCGTCCACCACCACACCAGCACCGCGCCGCCCGCGATGACCAACGCGATCACCAGCCAGACCCACCACGGCCAGCCCGGCAACGGCACCAGCCCCTTGATGTCGCGGATGTCCACTGGAACCGCGTTGGTCTTCATCAATGCCGACGCTCCCTCATCCGGAAAAATTTCACCAACGGCAGCAAATAATCGGTATCGGTGCGGATATCCACGCGGTCCACCGCGGCCTGCCGGAACAACTGCCGGAGATGCGCCTGATGTTGCGTGGCGGCCTCGGCAAATCGTTGGCGCGCCCCGGCATCGAACGTGTCCACCAAGGTCAACTCGCCAGTTTCGGCGTCGCGCAATTCGACCAAGCCCACCGCCGGCAATTCGTCTTCCCGGGGATCACGGAGACTCAGCGCGACGACATCATGTCGCTGCCCGGCTACGCGCAGTTTCTTCTCGAAACCGGCATCTTGAAAGTCCGACAACACAAAGCACACCGCCCGGCGCCGCTGGACGCGGTTCAGATAATCGAGCGCGAGATTCAGGTTTGTGCCACACCCCACCGGTTGGAACGCGAGAATCTCGCGCACGACGCGCAACACATGCCGGCGTCCTTTTTCGGGGGGGACGTATTTTTCGATGCGGTCGGTGAACATGATCAGACCGACGCGGTCGTTGTTGCGGATCGCGGAAAAGGCGAGCACGGCGGCGAGTTCGGCGGCGAGTTCGTTCTTTGTTTGCCGGACACTGCCGAACTGGCCGGACGCGCTCACGTCCACCACGAGCATCACCGTCAGCTCGCGTTCCTCGCGGAATTTCTTGATGAACGGATGACCGAACCGGGCGGTGACGTTCCAGTCAATCGAGCGGACTTCATCGCCGGGGAGATATTCGCGGACTTCCTCGAACTCCATGCCGCGGCCTTTGAAGACAGAGTGGTATTGTCCGCCCAACACGTGGGTGACTTCCCGGTTGGTGCGGATTTCGATCTGGCGAACCTTCTTGAAAATCTCGCGGGGAATCACGGGACAGGCACTTCGTCAAAAATGCGTTTGATCACATCCTCGCTGGTCATCTCTTCGGCTTCAGCTTCGTAGCTGATGATCACGCGGTGGCGGAGGACATCCATGCCGATGGTTTTCACGTCTTGCGGCGTCACATAGCCGCGGCCTTGGAGGAACGCGTACGCTTTGGCGGCAACGGTCAGATAAATCGAAGCGCGTGGCGACGCGCCGTACTGAATCAAGCCGGCCGCGTCGATCTTGTACGCTTGCGGATCGCGCGTGGCGAAGACGAGGTCCACGATGTAGTTTTTGATCTTCTCGTCCATGTAGACGGCGTTGACGACTTTGCGCGCTCCGAGAATC
The DNA here is from genome assembly GCA_037441425.1 of Verrucomicrobiia bacterium. Taxonomy (GTDB): domain Bacteria; phylum Verrucomicrobiota; class Verrucomicrobiia; order Palsa-1439; family Palsa-1439; genus JBBISF01. The sequence continues at coordinate 14,971 of JBBISF010000056.1, read as the reverse complement.
TGCTGTGGCGTGATCACCGGCTGGGTGGTGATGACTTTGCCGGTTTCGGCCATGCGCTCCATGATTTCGCGTTCTTCGGTCTTGCTCGGGTAATCAATCTTCAGCTTGAGCATGAACCGGTCAACCTGCGCTTCCGGCAAGGGATACGTGCCTTCTTGTTCGATGGGATTTTGCGTGGCAAGCACGAGGAACGGCTCCGGCAGCTTGAACGTCTGTTCGCCAATTGTGACCTGCCGCTCCTGCATCGCTTCGAGCAGCGCGCTTTGCACTTTTGCGGGGGCGCGATTGATTTCGTCGGCGAGAATCAGGTTGGCGAAGATCGGACCTTGTTTAATGCGAAACTCGCCGTCCTTGGGATTGTAAATCAGCGTACCGACCACATCCGCCGGCAGAAGGTCGGGCGTGAACTGAATGCGGTGAAACGATGTCTGAATCGCCGCCGAAAGCGTTTTCACCGACAATGTTTTCGCCAAACCGGGCACGCCTTCGAGCAACACGTGACCATCGGCGAGCAACCCAACGAGCAATCGCTCGATAAGATATTTCTGGCCGACAATGACCTTGCCGATTTCGCCCGTCAGTTGCCGGACAAATTCGCTTTCGCGTTTCACTTGTTCATTGATTGCTGCAATACCTTGTTCCATCTGTTCTCCTTTTGGGATTCCGCCCTTTAATGACACGGAAATCACCACAAAAGTTCAACCAACACGTTCTCTTCCTACCACAAAAAAACGTCGCACAACACGCGATTTGCCGGGGAGTTTCAGGCATGAATCCCGCTTAAGAAGCGCTCATGCAACAGGGAATTGCCCGCTGGCGAGTGCGGCGCGCACAGGGAACCGTTTCCAAACGACCGAACGATCCCGGCGCCTGGTCGAAGCTTTACGCGCTTTGCAGCACACTGAATTGGCATACCGAATTCGCCGCGTTTTGTCGCGAAATCATCAAACAACATCCCGGCAGCCAACAAGCGTGGAATTTCCTCCAACTGGCCGGCAAATCACCCGAGGTGGCCGCCACCGATGAATTGGCCTTTGCCAAAGACCTGGTCCGCCTGCACCCGGACAGCGACCGCGCCTGGCAGCAATTGGACAAGGCATTTGAGGACGGTCTTGATCCCGTGGAACTGATTTCGTTCTGCCGGGAGATCACCCGTGCCCACCCGCACAACGTCTTCGCGTGGACCCGGCTCGTCCAGACCTTCAAGCAACAGGCGAAACACGCCGATCTGGTCTCCGCCTGTCTGGCGGCGATCCGGCTCAAACCCCGCGATGCGCAGACTTGGTGCAATCTCGCCGATGCCTACGCCGCGCAGTGCAAGTACGATGAAGCCATTTCCGCCTACCGGCAGGCCATCGAGTTGAAACCCAATTTCGTTGTCGCGTGGAACAGCCTCGGCTGCACCTACCAAACCGTGGGCCGGCTCGAAGAAGCCGTGGCCTGTTACCAAACCGCCATCAAACTCCAGCCCGACGATTCCACCCCGTGGGTCTGGCTGACGCTGGCGTACCTGCAGCTCGGCCAAAAAGAAAAAGCGCGCGACGCCATCAACAAGGTCCGCAAAAAGCTCCCGCTGGTCGCCAACATGCTGGCCGAAGAACTGGATGCTCCTCCCGCCCCTGTCGAAACCGAACCCGGCACCAGCCTGGCCGACCTCGACGTGATCAACCAACTTCTGGCTGACGCCGCAAAAAACTGACCCGCGTGTCGCCATAAACGGCTTCGCGAATCACTTGCCACGCCGCCGGCACGGCCAGCGGCTTGCGTTTCGCGGATTCCAACACCAACACCCCGTCCGGCGCGAGTGCAGCGCGGAAAGCCTCGTCATCCAACACCGCTTGCGCCTCGTCGCCGTAAGGCGGATCGGCGAAAATTAAGTCGAAGACATCCGGTGGCCGGCTGCGGATCACCCGAAACTCGCACTGCACCTCGCGATTTCGTCGAACCGCGGCAATGTTCTTCTCCAGTGTTTGCGTCACGATACTTGCATTTTCAACGAACGTCACCGCCCGCGCTCCCCGGCTGGCGGCCTCCAATCCCAGCGCACCGGTGCCGGCATAGATGTCGAGCACGGTCGCTCCCACCACCCGGTCGCCAAGGCTGGAAAAGATCGCCGCGCGCACCCGGTCCGACGTGGGGCGTACGTTTCCGCCGCGCGGCACGGCGAGCGGCTGTCCTCTGACGATACCGGCGATGATGCGCATGCCGGTTACTTGAAGAGTTTCTTCAGCCCTTCTTGCAGGAATTGGTTGGCGGCCCCCTTCACCAGCCGGTCTTTCAGGTCGGTCTGCGGCGCGTTATACGGACCGGTGACTTTGAAGTCGAGCGTCAAAAAACCGTCGCCCCGGTCGGTGAAAACGTTGCGAACCTGGGCTGGCACGTGAGCCAGCAATCCTGGCGCGAGCGCAAGTGTGAACTTGTGGTCGAGCGAATAGTCAGCCAATGACACGGTACCGCTGCCGGTAATCTGGACTTCCGGCGAAATCAGTTTGATCACCGTGGTTTGCATCTGGTTGTTCGCGATGGTGAATTCCAAGAGACATTGGTCGAACTTGAGATTCCGCAATTCCGGTATCTGCAACAAGGTGGCCAGCAGGCTCAGCGTCGGGACGTTGACGAGTTGACCACCGGTGATCTCCGCCCTGCCGTTGCCGGTAATGGTGGGCAGGCCGCTGGTGCCGGTGAGCGCGCAGGTCAGTTGCAGTTTGCCGTCCAACACCTTCTTCGTCACCCCGGCCTCTTGCAACAACGTCGGTACGTCGCTGTTTTTGATCTGAATGTCGGCGGCGTATTGAAATGCGGGTTTCAACGTCAGGCCCGCCGTGCCGGAGATTTTGCCGTCGGCGCACGTGCCGCTGAGCGAAGTGAGCTTGACGGCTTCGGGCGCGATCGCAACCGGCGAGGCCAGTTCCTTAACGGACAGCGAATTGGCGACGTTGATGGTGGCAATGCGGGCGTTGCCGCTGCCGGTGAGTTTGCCGTCGGTGAGGTTCACGGCGCTGGAAAGAATGATGTCGCGGAGTGCCAGCAACGATTTGCCGCCACTTTGCATGACGACATCGCCGTGATCGAGCGCCAACGAGGACAGCGTGACATCCAACGGCGAACCGCTGCTGCCGCCACCGCCGCTACCGGCTGAGGGCGAACTGCCGGTGGGGCTTTTCGTGCCGCCGAGCTTGTCGTAATTCCATTCGTCCTGATCGTTACGGACGAGCGTGACAACCGGCTTCTCAATGGCGAGCTTCTCAATCTCGATGCGTTTGTGCAGCAACGGCGCGAGCCGGTAGCGCAACACAAAGGCCTCGGCGGTCAGGAGGTTACCCGTGAATTCCGGCGGGTTCGCCACGGTCAGACCGCGCAGCATGACACCGCTCAGGAGGGAAACTTTCATATCCGTAATCGTGACCGCCGAACCGAGCGATTGTTTGGCGGCGGCCAGCACTGTGTCCTTGAACGCCGGCGACTGGATGTAGTGGTTGAGATACAACGCCCCGGCAATGAGCGCGACGATGAGGACGAGCACGACAACGAGAACAATTTTCAACGCTTTCATGTTGGCTACACTCCTTTGTTCGCTACAATAACCCACGTTATTGGCATGACCAAATTGTTTGTCATCTTCAACCCGGTTGCCCGCGGCGAGAAAGCGCGGCACGTGCGGCGGCTGCTCGAAGCCCGCACCAACAGCCACGTGGTGCTCGCCCCGACGCAATCTGCCGGGGACGCGACGCAATTGGCCGCGCGAGCGGTTCGCGAGGGTTATTCCGTCGTTGTGGCCGCCGGCGGGGATGGGACAATTAACGAAGTCGTCAATGGTCTCGGCCAAGCCGACGTGGCCCTCGGGGTCTTGCCCACCGGGACGGTCAACGTCTTCGCCCGCGAACTGGGTCTGCCGCTTGACGTGGAGGCGGCGTGGTCGGTGGTGGAACGTGGAAACACCCGGCAGATTGATCTCGGTTCCGCGGCAGCCAACGGTACATCCCGGTACTTCGTGCAACTGGCGGGCGCGGGGTTTGACGCGCGGGCAGTCGCGCAGGCGAGTTGGGAATTGAAAAAGAAAATCGGCCCGCTCAGCTATGTCTGGGCCGGGTTGAGCGCGCTGAACGAACGCCCGCCATTGCCGGCGGTTTTTGTCGGCAACGGGCGCCTCTACGGCGGCGAGTTCGTGTTGTTCCCGGCCGCGCAGTTGGACGATGGCAAGCTGGACGTGTGTGTGTTCGAGAACCGGGGCGTGTGGACGATGTTGCGCCACGCTTGGGCGGTATGGCGTGGCAAGCACACCCAACGCGCCGGTGTCCGGTATTTCCAGACCGCGTCGTTCACCCCGGACCTGGACCGGGTGTTCCCCGTTGAATTGGACGGTGAACTGGCCGGCCAGACGCCAGTGACGTTCTCCGTCATTCCCCGCGCGCTGCGGGTGATTGTCCCATGAAATAAAAAACCACGAGGGCGTTGAACGATATGACGCCGGCGATTCGCCGCCGCCACGCGTCCCAGCGGGCCGGCAGCGGTCAACCGCTCGATTTGTCGCCGGGCGATACTGATGAACCCAACCTCGTCCCAATGTGCTCTTCGTTTTCCCCGTGTCGGGATCGCTTCGTGACCCAAGGGACGCGCTTCACGAATGCCGTGTCCACGCTGCCGGTTTGTGTGCCGTACCGCGGGTCGCTCCTGACGGGACGCTACCATCACCAACAACAGCCAACTTCTCCCGGCGATGCTGTCGCTTGGCAAGATGCTCCAGCAGGCCGGCTATCGCACAGGCTACATTGGCAAATGGCATCTGCGCGGCCAGCCGTTTGCCCTCGTCATGTCCTGGGGACCACCGCACACGCCGTTCAGCGCGCCGCCGGAATTTGAAGCGTTGTATCCACCCGTACGCATACCCACATCCGCGACCGCCATGGCCCGTGGTTCCTCCACGACAACGCCCGCGATGACTGGAAATTCAGGATGCTGCCGACAGAACCTGGCGCGCGCACCGGAAAGCTTTTTCGTTGAACCGTTGACGGCGCGCCGATAGAAGATGGGCCGGTGATTTCATGAGCAAACCAATTCGAGTTATTCAATTTGGCCTCGGCGCGATTGGCCGGGCCACCGCCCGTCTGGTTTTGAAACGAAACACTCTGCAACTGGCGGGCGCAGTGGATCCGCAGTTTGCCGGACGCGACCTCGGTGAGGTGCTGGGGTGGCGACGGAAACTGAACCTGCCGGTCCGCGCGGAATTGGCGGGGCTGAGCGCGGACGCGGTGCTGCATTGCACCGGATCGCATTTCGACAAGGTTTTCGATCAACTGACGGCCATCGCCCGCGCGGGTTTGCATTGCGTCAGCTCCTGCGAAGAGGGACTGCTCCCGTCCTACCGGCATCCGGCGCTGGCCAAACGATTGCATCAGTTGTGCGTGGCGCATCACGTCGGTTTTGTCGGCACGGGCGTGAATCCGGGGTTCGTGATGGACACGCTGGCGTTGGTGTTGACCGCGCCGTGTCAGCGCGTGGATGCGCTGCGTATCCGGCGGGTGGTGAATGCCGGCACGCGACGGGAAGCGTTGCAGCGCAAAGTGGGCGCGGGGATGTCGCCCGCAGAATTTCGTGTCCGGGTGGGGGGCCACGTCGGCCTGACGGAATCACTGGCGCTGGTCGCCGACGGGTTGGGATGGAAGCTGGATCGCGTAACCGAGCAGGTGGCGCCGGTGCGCGCGGCGCGGACGGTGCGGACCCGGTATCTCACGGTGAACAGAGGCGCGGTGGCCGGGGTGCATCAGGTGGCGCGCGGCTACCGGGGCGGGCGCGCGGTGTTGACGTTGGATTTGCAGATGTACGTGGGCGCGCCCGCGCCGCGGGACGAAATCGAAATTCGCGGCGATCCGCCGTTGCACGTGGTGGTGGCCGGGGGCACGCCCGGCGATGTGGCCACGCCGGCGATGCTGGTGAACCTGCTGCCGGTGTTGGTCGCGGCGGCGCCCGGATTACACACGATGAAAACACTCACCCTGCCGCATGGCGCCCGCTGACATGCCGAACATTGTTTATTTCGATCTGGAGACCCAGAAGAGCGCGGCGGAAGTCGGCGGCTGGAACAACAAGCGCGACATGAAGATGTCAGTGGGCGTGACGTTCAACACCACCGGCGGCGAATACAAGATTTACGACGAAGCGCACGTGGACGATCTGGTGAAGGAGTTGATGCGGGCCGGTTTGGTGGTGGGGTTCAACATCATCAACTTCGACTACGACGTGCTGCACGGTTACACGCCGTTGGATTTGCGCGCGCTCCCGACATTGGATCTGATGGCGGATCTGCAAACCAAGCTGGGGCACCGGCTGGCGTTGGATGCCGTCGCCAAAGCCACGCTCGACGCCCCGAAGATTGCCGACGGGATGCAGGCGTTGAACTGGTGGAAGCAAGGCCGGCTCATGGAGATTGCCGAGTATTGTTGCTACGATGTGAAGATCACCAAGGACCTGCACAAGTTCGGCCAGCAGCGCGGCGAAATCTATTACCTCGACCGCCTCGGCCAGAAACGCACGGTGAAGGTGACGTGGTAATCAGCCTGCCGGTTCGGCTTTAACGGTCAGAATCAAGGTCTTCAATACCAGCTCGCTGAAGATAAACGGCTTGGCGATCAGATCGTTGCCGCCGCTCAGGACGGCCTGGGTGCGGTTGTCGAAATCCGCGGCGCTGGTCACGAAGATGACCGGGGTCTTCTGATAAGGCGGCAGTTTCCGGAGGGCGGCGCAGAACTCCAACCCGCTCATGCCCGGCATCATGATGTCGGTGAGCACAAAGTGAAACAGGTTCTGGCTGGCCTGCCGCAGCGCGTCGTGGGCATCGGTTTCCGCGGTGACGGCGAACCCGGCTTTTTCCAGGGCTGCGCGGGTCGTGCGCAACACCACCTCGTCGTCGTCCACGGCCAAACCGCGGATACCGGCAAACGGGTCTTTGGAACTGGGTTGCGGCTGGGCGGCGCGCGCGCCGAGCAGGTCCGCCGCTTGCGCCAGCGTCCGCAACACCGAAGCCGAGCGTTCCTGCGGGCGCTCCACCAAGTCGCTGGCCAACGCCGCCGCGCCTTCCGCCACGCGCGCGGTGGCCAAATCGGGCACCCGTTTCGCGTGAACCACCAGCATTTGCGCCGTCTGCCGCATCCCCTGTAAGGCGCTCGCGGAGTTGGTGTCGCGCGAATAAGTTTGGAGATGTTGGCGCAGCAGGGTGGCGGCGAATTGCACCTGTTGCAGATTAAAATCGGGATTCGTGCTCATGGCGTGGCGATGTTACGCGGGCGGGAGAAATTCAGCAAGATAATCAGCCAGATGCACCACGCGGATCTGACCCGCGCCTGCGGCGCGCAAGCCGGCTTGGATTGGGAGAATGCAACCGGGATTGGTGGTGCCCACGATTTGTGCGCCCGTTTTGAGAATGTTCTCGATCTTTCGCTTCTGCAACCGGGCGGCCATGACCGGCTCGGTGAGGCCGGTAACTACCGGCACGGCCGCAACACACCTCCGCTTCCGGCAACTCCACAAAATTCTCCCCGGCCACCGCCCGCACAAGTTTCCGGGGTTGCAGGGTAATCCGCTGGGCGTGGGCCAGATGACAGGCATCGTGGTACGTCACGCGCTCTGGGACGGTGGATTGCCGGCTTTGGATTTTGCCGACCAGAAACTCGCTCAGGTCTTTAACCTTCTCACGAAACTGCCGGCCGCGCGCATCGCCCAGCAGATGATCGTATTCCTTCAACGTCGAGCCGCAGCCATCGGGCCTGAACAACATCCGCCAGCCACGCTCCCGCGATCAATCTTGCCAATATCAGTCTGCCACGCATCAACGAACTCCCTTTACAAAAGCGTACGAAGGCATTTATCCACAGAAACAACAGCGGTACGTAATGACGAAGAAGAACACGCTCATCCTATTTGAATCTCAGCAATCGCATGGTGTCGCAAAAAGCCCCTCGTTACAGCTTTAATCGCCGCAACCGCAGGGCATTAGTCACCACGGAAACAGAGCTGAAACTCATCGCCGCCGCCGCGATCATAGGACTGAGGAGGATGCCGAAGAACGGATAGAAGACGCCCGCCGCGATCGGAACGCCGAGGCTGTTGTAGATAAAGGCGAAGAACAGATTTTGCCGGATGTTACGCATCGTCGCCTCGCTCAACCGGCGCGCTTTGGCGATGCCCCGCAGATCGCCTTTGACGAGTGTGACGCCGGCGCTTTCCATGGCGACGTCGGTGCCGGTGCCCATCGCGATGCCCACCTGCGCCTGCGCCAAGGCTGGCGCGTCGTTGATGCCGTCGCCCGCCATGGCGACAACGTGGCCTTCGGCTTGGAGTCGCTTCACAACCGCCCCCTTCTTGTCCGGCAAGACTCCGGCCTCGAAATGCCCCAAACCGAGTTCCCGCGCCACGGCGGCGGCGACCGTGCGATTATCGCCGGTCAACAGATGAATCTGGATGCCGGCCGCGCGCAGCAACTGAATCGCTTCCGGGGTGGATGGTTTGATCGGGTCGGTGATGCCCAGCTTCCCGGCCGCGCGCCCGTCCACAGTGACGAAGACCGTTGTCTGGCCTTCGAGGTGGCCGTCGCCTTCGTTACTGACGACGATTTTTCGTCCGTCCACCATACCGGTGACACCCTGGCCGGTCACCGAGTTGAAGTCTTTCACGTCGGCGAGTGCGAGCTTCCGGTCTCTTGCTGCCGCAACGATGGCGCCGGCCAACGGGTGTTCGCTCGCGCGTTCGACGCTGGCGGCAAGGCGGAGCGTTTCGTCGTCGGTCTGAACCGTCACGACGCGCGGTTTGCCTTCGGTCAGTGTGCCGGTCTTGTCCACGATGAGCGTGTCCACTTTCTCCAACACTTCGAGCACCTCAGCGTTCTTGATGAGGACGCCCGCCGTCGCGCCGCGGCCGGTACCGACCATGATGGACATGGGCGTGGCCAAGCCCAGCGCACAGGGACAAGCAATGATGAGCACCGCAACGGCGTTGACAATGGCGTGGGCCAGCCGCGGTTCCGGTCCCCACAACATCCAGGCGATAAATGTCAGGACCGACACCGTGATGACCGCCGGCACGAACCATGAGGCGACGACGTCGGCCAAGCGTTGGATTGGGGCGCGGCTGCGTTGCGCTTCGTTCACCATCTTGACGATCTGCGATAAGAGCGTTTCGCTGCCGACGTGTTCGGCTTCCATGAGAAAGCCGCCGGTTTTATTGACCGTGCCACCGGTGACCTTGTCGCCGGCTTGTTTCCCAACCGGCATCGGTTCACCGGTGACCATGGACTCATCCACGGTACTCGCGCCTTCGATTACCTTGCCATCCACCGGCACTTTCTCGCCGGGCCGGACGCGGAGGCGGTTACCCTTCTGGACCTGATCGAGCGGAATGTCTTCTTCGTCGCCATCGCGTACGATGCGGGCCGTTTTGGGAGCGAGACCAAGCAAGGCTTTCAGGGCGCTGGAGGTGCGGCTCCGGGCGCGGAGTTCCAACACCTGACCAAGCAGCACCAATGTCACGATCACGGCAGCCGATTCAAAGTACACATGGCCGCCAATGAAAAACGCCACGACGCTATACACCCAGGCCACACCCGTGCCGATGGCAATCAGGGTAAACATATTGAGGCGGCGGTGGACAATTGATTGCCAGCCGCGTTGGAAGAACGGCCAGCCACCCCAGAGCACGACCGGTGTGGATAACGCGAGTTGCAGCCACGTCAACCGTTCCAGGCGCAACATCGCCGTGATGAATACCGGCAGCGTCAGGACAAGGCTGATCCAAAACCGGCGCTGCATTGTACGCAGTTCGGGATTGTCGTCGGCTTCGACGGTGACGGTTTCCGGTTCGAGATCCATCCCGCATTTCGGGCACGAACCCGGTCCTTGCTGACGGACTTCAGGATGCATCGGGCAGGTGTAAAGCCGGTCGGAGCGTAAAGCGTCGGAGCGTTTTCGGAGGTACTTGTCGGGATCGGCGCGGAATTTCTGCCGGCAGCCTGTGCAGCAGAAATAGTAAGTCCGGCCGGCATGTTCCAATTTACAGGCCGCAGTTTCCGGCGCCACCTCCATGTGACAAACGGGATCTATCACGCTTGACGAGTATAACGCCCCGGTTGAGAATGCAAATTATGAAACTCTGGCGTTGGATGTTGATCGGCTTAATCGGACCGGCTTGCGCGCTGGCGGAAACCGAGAAGGTGGACTTGCCGGGCATCAAAGTCCGCGGGGACAACGTGAAGTACATCGCGGCCGAAGGCACGATGGCGTTGACCAACGGGATTCTGGAATTCATCGCCTGCGAGCCGAATACGCGCGACTACGAGAGCGTGTTCACGCTGAAGTGCAAACCGTCGGCGTTGCAGTTTGCGTTGTTGTTGATTGGCTGCGAGCCGGGGCCGACGCCGGAGGAAGCCCAACCAGGACAGAAGCCGGGCGACCAACTTGATCTCGAAGTGGAATGGACGGTGAACGGAAAAACGGAACGCCTCCCGGTGGCGCGGTTGCTCCTCAACCGCCGGACCGGTAAGGTGGTGTCGGGAGTAAAGTGGTATTACACCGGCTCGAAGTTCGTGAAGGGGTTTGACGGCAAGGAAGTCTTTCTGGCCGACTCCGAACAGGCGCACATTTCCCTGTGGTGGAATACCGGGATGTTGATCAACGTCGGCGGCAAACATGGCAATCCCTACAACGCTCAGGACCAGGGTTTCGAAGTGAACTCTAAATTGGTCCCGCCGGAAGGCACGCCGATCACGTTGATTCTGCGCAAACACCAAAAGTGATGAGCCGTTAGATCGCGGGCGGTTCCGGAACGCGCAACATCCGCACACGGCGCAGACCGCGCGGCGTGACTTCCTCCGCGATGACCGTGAGGCCGTCCACCTGCAATTGTTCGCCTTTCTTGGGCGGATGCCCCCAGCGGGCCAGACACCATTTCTCCACCGTGTCCCGCGTGTGCATCGGCAACGGCCAACTCATTTCAATCGCCACGTCGCGCACCGGCATCGCGGCATCCACCAATACCGAGTCCGCCGTGCGTGAATAAATCGGCCCTTTTTCGAGATCAAACTCGTCGCGGATGTCGCCGACGAGTTCTTCGAGGACGTCTTCAAAGCTGATGATGCCCAACATTTTGTCGTTGGCGTCCACCACGACTGCCAGATGGCTGCGGGATTTTTGGAACAACGTGAGAATGGCCGGCAAACGGGTGTCCGGTGTGAACGTGAGCACGGGCCGGGCGATGTCCGCCAAATCCATTTGCGATCCGAGCAACCGGTATTGCCAGAGCAGTTCTTTGACGTGAATAACGCCGAGGACTTCCTCCAGCGTCGCGCTGCAATAGGGCAGCCGGCTGAAACCGGATTTCTCGGCCACGTTCAGGTTCTGCTCCAGTGGCACGTCGCGCCACAGCACGGTGACTTGATCGCGGGGGATCATGATTTCCGCCGCCGAGGTTTCCTTGGAGCGGAGCGCCTTCAACATCAGCCGGCTGATCTGGTCATCGGCGGGATGCACGTGCCGGGAATGCATCAGGACAAACTGCAACTCCTCCGGCGTGAACGCGTGTTCGCTGGCGCTGGCGGGCGGAATGCCGGCCCAGCGCAACATCGTGTTGGCCGCGCCGTTGAGCAGCCAGATGACCGGCAGAAACACGTAGTAAAACACCATCAGGATCGGCGACGCCCACAACGTTACAAACCGGGGCCGTTGGATCGCCAACGACTTCGGCGCCAGTTCACCCATGACGATATGCAGGAACGTGATAAGCGCGAACGCCGTCGCGTAAGAAACAGACTGAACGGCATGTTCACTCGTCACCCCCAGCAGGGTCAAGGGATGTCTGAGTGATTCGGCGACAAACGGTTCGCCCAGCCAGCCCAAGCCCAGACTGGCCAGCGTGATGCCCAGTTGCGTGGCCGAGAGGTAAGCATCGAGGTGTTGGGTCACGCTGAGCGCCACCCGGACGCGCCAGCCGCCGGTTTTCAACAAGGTCCGCAGTTGTGTGCCGCGCACTTTGACGATGGCGAACTCGGCGGCCACAAAAAACCCGTTGGCCAACACCAGCGCCAGAATCACCAATAACTGCCCGCTAAAGTGCAAAACATTCATCGGCCACCGCCGACGCTAAACGACTCGGCTGGCTGGCTCAACTATTTTTCATCCGCACCGCGGCCCGGCCCGTGTATGATACCGGCACAGACATGAGTGAACGCTGGGTCTTGGTGGATGGTTATAGCGTGCTGCACGCGTGGCCCCGGTTGCGCAAACTGGCCGGCCGGTCGCTGGAGCATCAACGCGACGCGCTGGTGCGCGCGTTGCGGCAGTATGCCGACCAGACCCACGGCCGGGTGACGGTGGTCTTTGACGGCTATGCCGCCAAGCGAAAGCCGACCGCTGTGGCCCCCGTGTCGGGCTTGGAGGTTGTCTTCTCCAACGAGGGCAAAACTGCGGATGACGTCATCGAACGGTTGGTGGGTTTGGCGGAACACCGGGAACAGATCCTGGTGGTGACCTCCGACAACCTGGAACGCAGCACCGTCGAAGGCCTGGGCGCGCACAGCGCGGCGGCGGAAGTGTTCGAGGCTGAACTGGATGGTGTCCTGCGCGAATTGGAGACGCAGGTCCGGCAGCACAGCCGGCCCCGCCGGCTGGGGTTGTTGCGAGATCATCTTGAGTAGTTGACAGACCCCAGTACTTTTGCCTAGTATGCGCCCGTGCGTTGAACGAATCCCAAGACGGAGGAAATCACCATGAAAGCTCTCGTCAAAATTGCTCCTATCATCGTCATCCTGGCGTGTGCCGCGTCCCTGTTCTTCTCCTTCAAGTTGAACGGCCTTAAAACCGGCTTGCAGAATGACAAAACCGACTTAACCGCCAAGCTCGGCAATGCGGAGTCCAAGTTGACCCAAACCCAAAAGACCTTGGACGAAACCAAAACCGAACTGAAGCAGTCGAAAGACGCGACGGCGGAAGCGCAGGCCCAATTGGATGCGGCGAACGTCAAGCTGACCCAAAAGACCCGTGAAGCCGACGATCTCACCGCCAAGGCGGCCAAGTTGGTTGACGATCTCAAGACGGCCAACGACGACAAGGCCAAAGCCGAGCAAGTCGTTCAGAAGATCCAGCAATCATTGAAGGACGCCGGCGTGCAGGACATTGGCGACATTGATGCCGTCCGCAAGAAGATCGAAGTCCTCGGCGAAGAGAATCAGGTTCTCTCGAAGAAGTTGAAGGCTACCGAAACTGAAAACACCCAGTTGACTACCGAATTAAAGGCTGCCAAGACCACCCCGGAAGGTCTCCGTGGCAAAGTGGCGCTCGCCAAGAGCATGTGGAATTTCGTAATCCTCGACGTGGGGGCGCAGGATAAAGTCCAACCTCAAACCACCTTCATTGTCTATCGCGACAGCCAGTTGGTCGGCAAAGCGCGCGTGACAACGGTTTACCCCAACAGTTGCGTTGCGGAATTGGAGCCGCAATTCACCACCATACCGCCGCGCGCAGGTGACATTGTCATCCATGGCAAGATGTAGTGCGTTGTGGAAGTGGCTGCTCATCGCCGCCACGGGGGTGCTGCTTGGGTGCGCCACGCCCAAGGACGACGTCAGTTCCATCCCGTGGAATCGGCCCCAAAGCTGGGAAGGCACCGGTGCGCTCGGTGGTTTTCATCCCCCCGGCAGCCCATAGCCTGGTCGCTAAATCAGCAATTCCGCGATCTGCACCGCGTTGAGTGCCGCGCCTTTGAGCAGTTGATCACCGCTGACGAACAGGTCAATCCCCTTCCCGTCATCGCGTGACACATCCTGCCGGATGCGGCCCACGAGACAGTCGTACATGCCGGAGGCGTCAATCGGCATGGGGTACTTCTTGTTGGCGGGATCATCCACCACCTGCACGCCCGGCGCTTTCGCCAGAATCGCCCGCGCTTCGGCCGGGGTCATCGGGCGCTCGAATTCGATGTTCACCGCTTCGCTGTGGGCGCGATACACTGGCACCCGCACGCAGGTCGCGGAAATCTTCAATGTCGGATGATGCATGATCTTGCGGGACTCGTTGACGAACTTCATCTCTTCCTTCGTGTACCCGTTGTCCAGGAACACATCCACGTGCGGGAACAAATTGAAGGCGATCCGTTGCGGCAACGCGGTGGCGTGCACCTCTTTCGCGCCGGCCAGCAGCTTGGCCGTTTGCTCCTCCAACTCCGCCATCGCTTTCGCCCCGGCCCCGCTGGCGGCTTGATAGGTGGACACCACGATCCGCCGCACCGGGTTGGCTTTGTGCAATGGATACACCGCCACCAGCATGATCGCAGTCGAGCAATTCGGATTGGCGATGATGCCTTTGTGTTTCTTCGCGTCCTCGGGATTTACTTCCGGTACGACCAGCGGAATATCCGGCTCCATCCGGAACGCGGAGGAATTGTCAATCACCACGCACCCGGCCGCCACCGCCGCCCCGGCAAGCTCCTTCGAGCGCACCGCGCCGGCACTGAACAGGGCGAAATCAATTCCCTGGAATACATCGGCCTTCAGAAGTTCGACGCTGACGTCAGTTCCCTGAAACTTCAGCTTCTTGCCGACACTGCGTTCCGATGCGAACAGACGGAGGTTCTTGACCGGGAACTTTCGTTTCGCCAAGGTTTCCATCATCTCGACGCCGACCGCCCCGGTCGCGCCGACGACTGCCACATTGTAAGTCTTGCTCATCGTAACGATTCCTTCCCTACACGGCGGCGGCCACCAAATCTCCCACTTCCTTCGTGCCGTAACCCATCTTGCCGGCCGCGAGGTCTTTGAGTTTCTCGCGCACGGTCTTGATCACGGCTTGCTCAATGGCGTTGGCCGCTTTCGACTCGCCGAGGAAATCCAGCATCATCCCGCCGGCACAGATCGCCGCCATCGGATTGATGACGTTCTTGCCGGTATATTTCGGCGTGCTGCTCGACCCGCTCGGCTGCATCCTGCTGCTGGTAG
>JBBISF010000055.1:1579-18017 GCA_037441425.1 Verrucomicrobiia bacterium | reverse complement strand
CCGACCCACTTACATCAACGCGTCCTCTCAAACCTCAAAATGCAATCGCCCTGGGCAGTGGTCACCGCGGGGGGAGGAGATCGAAGAATGGCATGAGCTTCTGGCGAGCGCCCTCCGGCATGTCGCGGATGGCTTCCCGCAGCTTCTGCGGCTCTTCGAGTGCCAGTGTGCTTAATTTGAGGGGGTGACGCATGACGTGTTCAAAGTTCTTGTCCACGGTGTCCTTAAGGAAGAGGGCGAACATTTCGGTGAGCGCGGCCAGCACCGGGTTGTCCACTTTCACGAAGACGGTCGCGGTGTACTCCAGTTTTCCCGGGACGACCTGTTTATATTCGAGCACCGCCACGCCGCGCCCGCGGGCCGTGAAGATCGCGCCCCGCCGCGAGCCGGCAATGTAGTAGATCCGTTTGCCGGGCTCGCGACGCACGAGTAGGATGCAGCCTTGCGAGCCTTCTCCGTCGTTGGCGCAAGCGCGGCCTTGTTCATCGGTGGTCACCCGGTAGGTGATCAGTTTGAGTTGGTGGGCGAGGAGCGAACACGCTTCGATGTGATCCATCAAGAATTCCAGAGACGCGGTTTCACCCGGGAACTGACGGGCCGGGTACTCGCGGCGGAGCGTGTAATGGTCCGTCACCGCCCGCACCAGCGCGCGGTTGGTCGCCGTGAGTTGGGTAAACGGAATCAGTTCCTCGGGCCGGGTGGGGGCAGCGGCTACCCCGATCTTGGGCAGCCACCACAGCACAACCGCGACGGCAAACCGTAACCACGTCAGGCCGGCAGGCGATAGAATGCAATGGCGTTGTCGTGAAACAGCTTCTTTAGTTGAGTCGGGGACGCACCGGTGACGGCCCATTCGAGGGTCTCGACCCAGCGCGGGTACGTCGTGGCTTGAGCCGCAACGGGCCAATCGCCGCCGAACAGCACGCGGTCCCACCCGAAGCTCTCCATCACCGCCGCGATGTATGGTTTGAGATGCTCTTTCGTCCATTTTTTAAAATCTGCCTCCGTCACCAACCCGGACATCTTACACCAGGTGTTCGGGAGGGAAGCAAGTTCCTTGAGATGGGTCCGCCACGACTCCCGAACGCGCTCCTTGATAAACGGCTTGCCGATGTGATCGAGAATGAAGTTCACTTGCGGACATTGCCGGACGAGTTGGACGGTGTTGCGGAATTGTTCGTCGCCTTTGATGCAGAGGTCGAAGCTCAGACCGTAATCGGGCAGCATCTGTACGCCGCGCACGAAATCGGGTTGCAGACAGAAGTTCACGTCCGCCTCGAACTGGATGATGCGCCGGATACCTTTGACGAGTTTCTTCTGCGCCAAGGCGGCGAGTGCGGAGCGCGCGTTTTCGCCTTGCTCCAGCGGCGCCCACGCGACGATGCCTTGAATCCGCGGATCTTGCCGGGCGAGCTGCGTCACCCACGCGACTTCTTCCCGGTACTGGGCGATGGCGCATTCGCATTGCAGAAACACCATCTTCTCGACCTTGACCGGTCCGCACGCCCGGGTGTAGTCGGCCGGCAGGTAGGGCTTGTTCAGGAAGGGAATGGTGTCGAGCCACGGGTAGCGGAGGTTCTTCGGGTCCCACACGTGTAGGTGGGTGTCAACAATCGGGAAATCAATCATGGTGTTCTCCGTTGGGTGATTATTTCGATCCGGCAATCTTGGCGGTTCGGCCCAAGCCTTCCGGCCCCAGGCTCTGATAGCCGCCGTCCACGGGCAGGTCCGTGCCGGTGATGGCGTAGTGGTTGAAGCTGTTCATGCCGGGGTTTTGCTAGCCGCGCCCCTCGACATAACCATCCCAACGTTCACGGATGGTGGTGCCGCCATGCTCGACCATGTAGCCCCAACTCGGAATTGTTGTCTTGTTGATGAGTTCGGAGGCGATGTCCAAATGACCCCACCGGGTCAGTGCGAGCATCGCGCGACACAAACTCTTTCACGAACGCCCGGCGGATGGCCGTCGCCAACCGGTTATACTCCGCCGCGTCCGCCTTCTGACCGATCACTGCGGCCCGTTCGACGGCCATGTTTTTGCCCATGCCGACCACGCCCCATTTTGCCGCGTCATCTGGTCCCCACCCCGGTAAGACCGCTGGGGAATGAACGCTGGAAATGTTGACAATGCTCCCGCCGTTGGGCTGCTGTTTAAACCTCTGGCGGTCAGCCAACACAGCGATGGTTTCCTTTTTCAGCATCATGGCATTTGCCTCCAGTGGGGGAACGGTCTGCTCATCTCCTCACGTGCTCGTGTGGTTGAGTTGCTTGGCCAGGTCTTGGGCGGCAATCTTGATATGATCGCGCATCAATCGGGCGGCGCCGTCGCCGTCGCCACGCCCGACCGCCGCGAGAATTTGTTCGTGGTGCGCATGGGCGCGTGGTGCGCCCCAGTTGGCGATTGTCAACCGACGGCTTTCCGCGCCCAATTCGCCGGCCGCATCAAGCATGAGCGCGAACACTTCGTTGCCGCAGGCGTGCGCCAATACACCGTGAAAAGTCAGGTCAAGACGGGCCGCTTCCGCGGTGGATTTGGCGCGTCCCAATCTGTTCTGGATGTCGCGCAACTGCCCAAGCTGGGTTTTGGTCACTCGCCGTGCTGCCAGGCGGGCCACTTCCGGTTCAATCAAGAGGCGGGCTTCCATCAACTGGCGCAACCGCTGCCGTTCGTTCGGCACGCGCCAAGCCACCGAGGTGCGCACCGATTTATGCAGCCGATTCACCACCTGAACGCCGACACCGTGCTGCACCGCCACCAATCCCTGCGACTCTAACCGCTTCAGCGCCTCACGCAACGCGGTGCGGCTGACGCCCATTTTCGCTGCCAGCGTGCGCTCAGACGGCAGCCATTGGTTGGCGCGGTATTTGCCGGTGCGGATTTTGTTGGATAGTTCCTCGCATAATTCCTCCACCAAGGGAGTCCGTCGTTTGAACCTCGCCGCACCCATGAGGTAGGAGGTACTACCACTTACCACGCCGCATTGTCAAGAAAGTGAAAGACGTTCTTAGCCAAGCAAGGTCTTCAGCTTCGCGGCCATCTTCGGGCCGACGCCAGGAACGGCCGCAATTTCTTTGGTGGTCGCCTGCCGGAGGCGCTGGACGGAACCGAACTGCTGGAGTAACGCCTGTTTGCGCGTTTCGCCGAGGCCGGGAAACTCGTCGAGCACGCTTTCTTGGATCCGGCGTTTACGAAGTTTCTGGTGGTAGGCATTGGCAAACCGGTGGGCCTCGTCGCGCAGGCGCTGCATCAGATGGAGCGCCGGCGAATTGGCCGGCAAGCGAATGGAATCCGGTTGCTGTGGCGTGAAGATTTCCTCCATCTGTTTGGCCAGACCAATGACCGCGAGGTCGCGGATATTCAGTTGCGCCAACGCGCCAAGCGCGGCGCTGAGTTGCCCCTTGCCGCCGTCCACCATCACTAAATCCGGGCGCTCGCCCGCGTGGGCGTACCGGCGACCGACCACTTCCGCCATCGAAGCGAAATCATTGCTGCCGGCAACAGTTCTGATTCGATAATGCCGGTAATGCTCCTTGTGCGGCTTGCCATCCCGGAAACAGACGGTCGAAGCGACGCTGAGCGTGCCGGAGATGTTCGATATATCGAAGCCTTCGATATGCACGGGCAACGTGGGCAGGTTGAGGACGCGCTGGAGATCGGCCATCTCGGCTTGCGGATCAATCTTCGGTGTGAGGTCACGGGCGAACTTGCGTTCCCGCGCGGTGCGGGCGATTTCACGGAGGCTGTTGACCACGTCGCGCAACTCGGCGGCCTTCTCGAACTGCATTTGCCGGGACGCCTCGCGCATCTGTCGGTCGAGTTCGTCGAGACCTTCCTGGTTACGACCTTCGAGAAAGTCGCACGCGAGTTCGACGCGCCGGAGATATTCTTCGCGGGGCAGGTCTTTCAGCGGTACAGGGACAAGATAGGTGGAATACTTCAGGTCTTTCGGCTTTGGGGCGCCGCCGGTGCCGGTCACCAGCACGCCGTACTTCTTGCGCATGAACTGCATCGCGTGCCGCACCGCGCCGGCATGGGCGAACGGACCGAAGTAGCGTGCGCCGTCATCCTTTTTGAGCCGGGCAAATTTGAAGCGCGGATATTCTTCGTGGAGGCTGATTTTGACGAGCAGGAAACGTTTGTCGTCTTTGAAGATGGCGTTATAGCGCGGTTTGTATTCCTTGATGAGTTTGCCTTCGAGCAAGACCGCTTCCGGCTCGCTTTTGACGATATATACGTCGAAGTCCGCGATGGAATCCATCAGCGCGCGAATCTTCACGTCCCACGCCATCCGCCGCGAGGGATGGAAATACTGGCTGACCCGTTTCCGCAACGACCGCGCCTTGCCGACGTAAATGACGCGCCCCAACCGGTCGCGCATCAAATATACCCCCGGCTTGTTCGGGAGGTCTCTAACCTTGGCTTTGAGATTCATCCTTGGTGCGAAACCGCAGTACGCCGAGCAGCTCGCCGAATTCTTCCACGCGCAGCAACTTGCAGGACGCGCCGAAAACGACTAGCGCGGCGATGATCGACCCGACCATATCCAGATACCGGTTGGCCATGAGCAAGCGATGCGTGCCGTAAGCGGCTCCGGTCATCACGGCGCTGGCAACGGAGATCTTCACCAAGGAACGCACCAGCGCGGTGACTTCCAGCCGGGCGATCTTGCGGCGCATCAGTACCAACAACAACAGGAAGTTCGTCAACGCCACGCAGGAGGTGGACAATGCCAGGCCGGCGGTCTTCATGCCGAACGTGATGGCAAACAGATAATCCGTGCCGGCATTGACGATGATCGAGCCGACCGTCACGAGTGCCGGCGTGCGCGAATCACCGAGTGCGTAGAACGTCGGCGCAATCACTTTAATGGCCGCATAACCGGCCAGACCGATGGCGAACGCACGCAGACACCACGCGGTCTGCCGGGTGGCTTCGAAGTCAAACTTTCCATGTTCATAGAGCACGGAGACGATGGGCCGCGCCAACACGGCCAAGCCGCATGCGGCCGGGATGCAAAGGAAAAACGCCAACCGGATGGAGCGCGCGAGCGTCGCGCGGAACCGGTCGGTATCGCCGCGCGCGGCGTGGCCGCTGACCGTCGGCAACGTGGCGACGCCGATGGCGACACCGAACACGCCGATGGGGAATTGCATTAACCGGAACGAACAGTTCAGGAACGTGATCGCGCCATTGCCGAAGAACGAAGCGAACCAGTTGTCCACAAACACATTGATCTGCACCGCGGCAACACCCAGCACGGACGGCGCGAGTAGTCTGACCACCTGCCGGAAGCCGGGGTCGCGCCAGTCGAGAATCGGT
Organism: Verrucomicrobiia bacterium; assembly: GCA_037441425.1. Lineage (GTDB taxonomy): Bacteria > Verrucomicrobiota > Verrucomicrobiia > Palsa-1439 > Palsa-1439 > JBBISF01. Next base: position 12,697 of record JBBISF010000055.1, on the reverse strand, counting down.
TCGTACCGGTAACCAACAGCGCGCAAGCTCGGCACTTGAATGAGCAGCTGCGCCGTGCCGCCGATGAGTGTGCCAATGGCCATCCCGAACATCGCCCGCGGGCCGAACGATGGGTCCAACCAGTACGCCAGTCCGACGCCGCCGATGATCGAGCCGATGTTGAACATCATCGAAGCGCTGGCCGGGATGCCGAAATGGTGTTTGGCGTTGAGCATCCCCATCGCCAGCGCCGCCACCGCGATGAGCAGCAGGAACGGAAACATGATCCGGGTGAGTTGGACGGTCAGTTCCGTTTTGCCGGCAATCTCGGAAAACCCCGGGGCGATGATCCGCACGATCCACGGCGCGGCAAGAATGCCGGCCAGCGTGATCACACTCAGCACGACCAGCAGGGCGTTGAGAACCAGATTGGCCAGTCGCCACGCGGCCTCGTCGCCTTCGCCGGTCAGTTTGTGGGTGAACGAACTGACGAACGCCGCCGACAGCGCGCCTTCGGCAAACAGATCGCGCAACAGGTTTGGAATCCGGAACGCGACGAGAAACGCGTCGAATTCCCGGCTGGCGCCGAACAACGCCGCCAGCACCAGTTCGCGTGTCAGACCGAGCACCCGGCTGCCGAGTACGGCGAGGCCGACGGTTCGGGCGGAGCGGGCCACCGATGGTTGCGTCTTCATAGCATTTTCAAAACCGCCTCGGTGACGCGTTCGACCGTGATGGCGGTCATGCAGCGGAAATCAATCGGACATTCGCGGAGGAAACACGGATTGCATTCCACTTTTTCGGTGACGACCACGCTGCGTTTGCCCAGCGGGCCGGTGAGTTCGGCGGAAGTCGAACCGAACACCGCCACCAGTGGAACGTTCAGCGCGGTGGCGATGTGCATCGGGCCGGTATCGTTGGTCAGCAGCAGCTTGCAGCAGGTCAGGAGGAGGAACAGTTCGCGCAGGTTGGTCTGGCCGGCGACGTTGACGATGGATTTCGGGGGAAGTTGTTCCTCTTGGAGGGCGGTCTCGATGATGCGCGCGGTTTCCATGTCGTTGGGGCCGCCGAACAGCAGCCACCGGCAATTCGTTTCGCGGGAGACGCGCCGGGCAACTTCGGCAAAACGTTCAGCGGGCCAGCGTTTGGCGGGGCCATACTCGGCGCCGGCATTGATGCCGATGAATTCCCGGCCATCGTCATGGAAGAATTTGGTCAACGGCGGCAGTTCGTCGTGCGCGAGCCAGATGTGCGGAGGAACGGGTTCACGGTTGCCGCCAAGAAAGCCGATCATGTCGAGATACCGGTGGCTTTGATGGCGAAGGCGCGGGAATTTCTTCCGTTGGAACTTTGTACCGGCCACCTCAATTTCTGCATAGACCGCATCTTCGTCGCCGGCATCGGGAACGACGTCGGTGAGCAGCCAGCGGCGGCGGTGGCCGGGATAGCCGACGCGCACGGGGATGCCGGCTCGCCAGCATTCCCATGCGCTGCGGAAGGAGTTGGGGAACACAATGGCCACGTCGACAGCCCGGTTGCGTAATGCAGCAATGTCCGGTTCGCCGTCGAATGTGATGACTTCGGCCAGCATCGGATTGCGCGCCCACAGATCGCGGAGTTTGGCGGGACAGAGCAGGGTGATCTCCGCGTCGCGATCCAGTTCGTGCAAGCGGTGGACGGCCGGCATGCTCATGACGGCATCGCCAATCCAGTTGGTGGAACGGACCAGAATACGTTGGCGCCGGCTCATTGGTCACCGGTGACAGATGCGCGCAACGGCATCGTCGAAGTCCTTGGCGCCGGCAATGATCTTGATTTCGACCCGGAGGAAATAGATCGGCAGATCGCGGCGGTCAATTTTGGGGAAGCGCACGGCGTCCTTTTCGGTGGTCAGGATGGCTTTCGCGCCGCGTTTGACGCTGCGGTTGATCATGTTGAGGATTTCCTGCTGGGTGTACCGGTGGTGATCGGCGTAGCGTTTGGCGTAAATCACGTCCGCGCCCAGCCCGCGCAGGCCATCCTCGAAACTTTCCGGCGCGGCGATGCCGGAAATGGCGGCGACAGGCAGGTTCTTGAGGACGTCCAGTTTGTGGCGGTCGCCGGTGAACACGTCTTGAAGGTGGAGCGCGTGATGGGCGCACTCGATGACTTCCGCGCGCTCGTTGAATTGTCGGATGGCCTTGTGTAATCGTTTCGCGCCGAGATCGCTCGATTTGGTGATGAAGACGTAGTGCGCGCGTTTGAGGTTGGTGATCGGTTCACGCAATGTGCCGCGGGGGAGGAGATAATGGTTGCCGAACGGACTGTTGCGGTCGAGCAGACAAATATCCAGCCGGCTTTTCAGCGCCAGATACTGAAAACCATCATCGAGCAGCAGCGTGTCGCAATGAAACTTGCGGATCGCATAGCGGCCCGCTTTGACGCGATTTTTGTCCACGAGCACGACGACATCTTTCAGGTTGGACGCGAGCATGTAGGGTTCGTCGCCGGCCGTCTCGCTGTCGAGCAACAGCGATTTGCCGTCGGAAACCACCTTCGGCGGAAATTGATCTTCGAACCCCGGCAGTTTTTCGAGCAACCGTTGCCAGAGTGGACGCGGTGTGCTTTTGTAGCCCCGCGACAAGATCGCTACGCGCCGGCCTTTTTGTTGCAGGGCCCGGGCGAAGATTTCCACAACGGGCGTCTTGCCGGTGCCGCCGACGGTGAGATTGCCGATGCTGACCACCTGACAGCCGAGCGTATGATCGCGGAAAATCCGGGTGTCCCAGAGAAACCAGCGGATCTGAACGCCCGCCCGGTAAAGCTGGGAAAGGGCGAGGAGAGCCGCGCTGGTCAAGCGCGCGCCGAAATCACGGCGACGTTCAAATATCACGTCGAGCACATATTGCTCGACGGTTTCAGTCCACTGCCACATGTGTGGCTATACTGCCGCAGTGCTCCAAGAGGGTCAAGCTTGCCACGGCCCGGCCCACGCCGTATCATCTCTGCCATGCTCGACATCAGATTGATTCGGGAAAAACCAGACTTCGTCCGGCAACGCCTTGCAGCCCGCGGCAAAGGGGACGACGCTCGTATTGGTGAAATCGCGGCATTGGATGGAAAACGCCGTAAGCTGGCCACGGAGAGCGATAACCTGAAGTCGGAACGTAACAAGGTCAGCAAGGAGATCGGGATCGCGAAGTCCAAGGGGCAGGACGCCAGCGGGCCGATGGCGGCGATGAAACAGGTTGGCGACCGGATCACCGCGCTCGACCAAGAGGCGGCGGCGGTAGAAGAGCAGTTGCAGGGCGTTTTGCTGACAATTCCGAACCTTCCGCATGAGAGCGTCCCAACCGGCGAGGATAGCGCGGATAATCCGGTCGTCCGCAAATGGGGCGAGCCGCGCCAATTTGATTTCAAACCCAAGCCGCACTGGGAGGTCGGCGAAACGCTGGGGCTGCTTGATTTCCCGCGCGCCACGAAGATCGCGGCGAGCGGTTTTATTTTATATAGAGGCCGGGGCGCGCGGCTCGAACGCGGCTTGATTAACTTCCTGCTCGATTTGCACACCCGGGAACACGGCTACACGGAAGTTTTCCCGCCGTTTCTCATCAACCGCAATTCGATGATCGGGACTGGACAGTTGCCGAAATTTGAAGAGGACATGTACCGGCTGCGCGACGACGAACTTTACCTTACGCCGACCGCGGAGGTGCCGGTCACCAACATTCACCGCGAGGAAATCCTCAAGTCAGAGCAATTACCGATTTATTATACGGCGTACACGCCGTGTTTCCGCCGTGAAGCCGGCGCGGCCGGTAAGGAAACGCGCGGCATGATTCGCGTCCACCAGTTCGACAAAGTGGAGTTGGTCAAATTCGCCACACCGGAAACCAGCTACGACGAACTGGAAAAGATGGTGGCAAATGCCGAGAAAGTGCTTCAGATACTCGGCTTGGCTTACCGGGTCGTGTTGCTCTGCACCGGCGACATGGGGTTCTCCAGCGCCAAGACCTACGACATTGAGGTCTGGGCGCCGGGACAAAATGCGTACTTGGAAGTGTCGAGCTGCTCGAATTGCGAAGATTTCCAGGCGCGGCGGGCGAATTGCCGGTTCAAAGGCGCGGACGGCAAGAACCGGTTCACACACACGTTGAATGGCAGCGGCACCGCGCTGGCCCGGCTCTACGTGGCGCTGCTGGAGACTTATCAGCAGGCCGACGGCAGCCTGAAGTTGCCGGACGTGCTCGCGCCGTATCTGGACGGGAAGACGGAGATCAAATAGCTGTTGTTGTCTAAAGTCCAAACCGCCTTGGCGAAAATGCTCGCGCCCGGCGCGCCGCTGCTCGTCGGCGTGTCCGGCGGTCCGGACTCAGTCGCACTCCTCGACATCCTCGTCAAACTCGGTTGGCGACCACACATCTGTCATCTCAATCACCAGTTGCGTGGCGTGGACAGCGATGGCGACACCGAATTTGTCCGGCAACTGGCGCAGCGCTACGGGTTGCCGTGTACAATCGAAACCCGGAAAGTCGCGTCGGATGAAGATGCTTGCCGGCAAGCTCGGTTGGAGTTCTTTGAGTCGGTCGCCGTGCAAACTGGTATCCGCACAATTGCTTTGGCGCACACGGCCGACGATCAGGTGGAGACATTTCTGTTGCGATTGTTGCGCGGTGCGGGCTTGACCGGTTTGGCCGGCATCTGGCCTGACCGCCCGATCGGAACGCTGAGAGTCATCCGTCCACTGCTTTCGGTTACGCGGAAGGAAGTGCTGAAGTATCTAAGTGCGGAAGGGCTGCAGTGCCGGGAGGACGCTAGCAACGCGGACCGGCGCTTCTTGCGGAATCGCATCCGGCATGAGTTGTTGCCGTTGTTGGAGCGCGACTATAACCCCGGTATCCGCGAGGTGTTGTGGCGGACGACGGAGATTTTGCGCGCGGAGGCAGGGGCGGATCCGGTTGCGGCGGAACGGCGGGCGATCCGGCAATTGAGCTTTGAGCAGGTCGAAGCCCTCCGGAAACTAGCGAAACAACAAGAAGGCGAACGTGTCGAGGGACAGTGGCCGGTGAACTTGGCGGGGGAGACGGTGATTGAGGAGTTGGGTGTCCGACTTGTTGTTGGCGAGGAAGGGGAGCGATTCGATGCCGGTGCGTTGGGTAGTAATTTATCGGTGCGCACGTGGCGGGACGGCGACCGGTTTCAGCCGCTGGGAATGAAGGGTGAAAAGAAGCTTCAGGATTTCTTTGTGGATGCGAAAGTGCCACGCCCGCAGCGCAGTCGCGTGCCATTGCTCTGCGCGGTGGATGGCCGGATTGCTTGGGTCGTCGGCTACCGGATTGCCGAGCCGTTCAAGGTGACGGGACGTACTCAACGGGTCGTGCGGATTGGCGTTCAAGCGCTTCAGCGTTGACAAGGTTACGGTGCAGGCGGTATGGCTGCGGGCATGGCTTCGGTGGAAACGGTGCGAGTGGAGTTGGGTGAGCGCAGTTACGACATCGTCATTGGCGGTGGATTGCTGGCGCGCGCGGCGGATTTTCTCGCGCCGCTCAAGCTCGGTAACCAAGGCGTCATCGTCACGGATTCCAATGTGGAGACCATCTACGCGGAGCCGTTGCGGCAGACGTTGGCGGAGGCCGGATGCGAGACGAAGGTGGTCAGCGTACCGGCCGGCGAGGAATCAAAATCACTCCGGCAAGCGAGCCGGTTGTTGAAGCGGATGCCGGATTTCGGATTGGACCGGCAATCGTTTGTCATCGCGCTGGGGGGCGGCGTGGTGGGGGATTTGGCCGGGTTTGTGGCGGCGACGTATCTGCGCGGGTTGCCGTTTATTCAGGTGCCCACTTCGTTGTTGGCGCAGGTGGACAGTTCCGTGGGGGGCAAGGTGGGTGTGAATTTGCCACAGGGCAAGAATCTGGTCGGCTCGTTTTATCAACCACGATTGGTGTTGGCGGATTGGGATACGTTGAAGACGTTGCCGGAACAGGAGCTGCGGGCGGGCTTTGCCGAAGTGATCAAGTCCGGCGCGATTCGCGATGCCGGGTTCTTTGCGTGGTTGGAGAAGAACGTGCCAAAAGTGTTCGCACTTGAACCAGCGGCGGTGGCGCAGGTGGTGCGACGGTGCTGCGAGATCAAGGCGGAGGTGGTCGCGGCGGACGAGCGGGAAGGCGGGCTGCGGGCGATTTTGAATTTTGGTCACACGTTCGGTCACGCGATGGAAGCGCTGGCGGATTACGTCGGGTTGCTGCACGGGGAAGCGGTGGCGATCGGAATGTGTTGCGCGGCGGAATTGTCCGTCCGGCTGGCAGGGTTGAGCGCCGGGGACGGCGAGCGCGTGCGGCGCTTGATCGAGGCGAGCGGGTTGCCGGCCCGAAGTGGTGATCAGTTTGCCGTGGAAGATTTGTTGGTGGCAATGCGGTTGGACAAGAAGGCGCGGGCCGGCAAGGTGCGGTTTGTGTTGTTGAAGCGGCTCGGTGAAGCGGTGGTCTCGGATGCGGTGAGGGATGCGGACATCGAGGAGGTTCTGCGTGAGTGCCGTTGATGAAACAATTGTTCGCGAGTATTTCGAGGCCCACGGTTTTTTGGTGTGCCAACGGCGCAAGTACATTGTGCAGGCGCGACGGAAGACCGGCGACGAGGAAGTGGATTTGGTGGTGTTGAATCCGCGCGCCGGCGCGGGATTACCGGCCGGGTTCGAGATTGCGTCGGCGGATTTGGAGAAGATCCCGCGGGCGATTGTGGCAGTGAAAGGCTGGCACACGGAGGTGTTCGCGCCGGGCGTGCTGGCGCATCAGCCCAAAATTTTCCGGTTCGTCGAGAAGAAGGCGGTCGAAGAAGCGCAGCGCTTGACCGGCGGCGAAACACTCATGAAGATCCTCGTCGTGCCGGGTTTGCCGCGCGAAGCCAAGACCCGCGAGAAGAGCATCGAGTTGCTGAAAGCGAAGGGCGTGGATGGCGTGATTTCGTTCCGGGCGATTTTGCAGGAGTTGCTTGCCGGGGTGCGGACGAATCGGAACTATCAGAAGTCGGATTTGCTGCAGATTCTCCGGTTGCTGAAGAACTACGGTTTGCTGCGCGAGCCGCAGATGGAATTGAAGTTGAAGCCTAGCAGGGCTCACGCAAAGGCGCAAAGAAGGAGTCGCCAAGGTTGAGGGAGAATGAGGTTGCGAAGGTGATTGTCGATGCAGCCCTTAAGGTTCACATGGCGCTGGGACCAGGCTTGCTGGAGACGGTCTATGAGGTTGTATTGGCGCGGGAACTGGAGCGACGTGGTCTGAAGGTGGTGCGCCAGCACCCGGTTAAGATCTCTTACGACGGTGTCACATTTGATGAGGGTTTCAAAATGGATTTGCTAGTGGAGGATTTGATCGTGGTTGAGTTGAAATCGGTCGAAGCGACTGCCCCGGTACACAAGAAGCAGTTGCTGACCTACTTGCGTTTGGCGAACAAGCGGTTGGGTCTTTTGATCAACTTTGGAGAGGAGTTAATCAAAGACGGCATTCACCGTGTAGTGAACGGGTTAGCTGATGACTTCTTTGCGTCTTGGCGACTTTGCGTGATTCACTTTGTATGACCTCTCGCGAAGCTTATATCGCCCTCAACATGGTGGACGAGATCGGGCCGGTTCGTGTCCGCGCGTTGCAGGATCGGTTCGGAACGCCGGAAGCAATCTTGTCGGCCAGCCGACACGAGTTGCTGCAAGTGGAGGGGGTGGGCGAGGAGGTCGCGCGGAATGTGACCGGCTGGCGCGAGACGGTTGATCTCGACGGGGAGTTGGCGCGGATTGAAAAGGCTGGTGTGCGGGTGGTCACGCGGGATGATCCGGATTACCCCAGGAATCTCCGGGAGATTTACGATCCGCCACTGGTGTTGTACGTGCGCGGCGTGTTGCAGGAGGACGGCGAGCCGCACGCGATCGGCGTCGTCGGTTCGCGGCGAACATCGTTGTACGGCCAAGAGATGTCCCGGAAACTGGCGTATCAACTGGCGCGCGTTGGGGTGACGGTGGTCAGCGGGTTGGCGCGGGGGATTGATACGGCGGCGCACAAAGGCGCGTTGCAGGCGAAAGGGCGGACGGTCGCGGTCATCGGCTGCGGGATTGATCAGATGTATCCGCCGGAGAACAAGGAGTTGGCGGACGAAATCGTCGCCAAGGGTGGGGCGGTGGTAACCGAGTTTCCGTTCGGCGTGAAACCGGACCGGCAGAATTTTCCGATGCGCAACCGGATCATCAGCGGGTGGTCGCTCGGCGTGGTGGTGGTCGAGGCGAATCTGAAAAGTGGGGCGTTGATCACGGCGAAACAGGCTGGCGAACAGGGGCGCGAAGTCTTCGCGGTGCCGGGACGGGCGGATTCAATTTTGTCCAGGGGGGCGAACAAATTGATCAAGGATGGCGCAAAATTGACCGAAGATGTCGAGGATGTGCTGGGGGAATTCGAGTATTTGCGGCTCGGACAGCCGGTCGCGGCCAAGGAAACGGGTGGCGTCCGGTCTGCTGTGAAACTGACGGAATTGGAGGAGAAAGTGATGGCGGTTGTCGGCAACGAAGAAGTGGCGATTGACGAGATCATCCGCGCGAGCGGTTTGACAAGCGCGGCGGTTTCCGCCACGTTGCTCGGGCTAGAAATGAAACGGCTGATCAAACAACTACCCGGTAAACAGTACGCGCGCAACCCGGCATTAGCATCATAGGTCGCATGGCAAAGGCACTGATCATCACGGAAAAGCCCAGCGTCGCGGCGGACATCGCCAAGGCGCTCGGCGGCTTTAAGAAATCGAAGGAATACTACGAGAGCCAGGACCAATTGCTCTCGTGGGCGGTCGGGCACCTATTCGAGTTGGCCGTGCCGGCTTCGATGAAGGAACAGGACAAGTGGGCGCTCGACAAACTGCCGATCATGCCGGAGCAGTTTGATCTCGCGCCCGCCGACAAGATGGGGCCGCGCGTCAAGGTCCTCGAAAAACTGCTCAAGTCGAAGGAAGTCACCGAAGTCATCAATGCCTGCGATGCCGGTCGCGAAGGCGAACTCATTTTCCGCTATATCATTCAGCATGCCGGCAACCACAAGGTGATCCGCCGGCTCTGGCTGCAATCCATGACGCCCGAGGCCATCCGGGATGGTTTTGAGCGGCTGCGCACGGATGACGAGATGCAACCACTCGCTGCGGCAGCGCGGTGCCGGAACGAAGCGGATTGGCTGGTGGGCATCAACGCCACGCGCGCATTCACGTTGCGTTTGAGCGGTGGCCGCGGCAGCACTGTGACGTCATTAGGCCGGGTGCAGACGCCGACGTTGGCAATCATCGTGGATCGCGAGCAGAAGATCAAAGAGTTCAAGGAACGGGTGTTCTTCGAGGTATTCGGTCATTTCAAGGCGGCGGCCGGTCAGTATGCGGGCCGGTGGTTTGACGAGGCGTATCGGAAGGAGGAGAGCGAACCGGAGCGTACGGCCCGGTTGGCGGCGCGGTTGGGGGTGGCGTTGCCGGCCACAGAGTTCGCGGCGATTTGGGATGAACATCGGGCCGCGCCGCGGGCATGGTCTCGCGCAATCGCCGACGCGTTGGAAACCAAATGCGCGGGTAAACCCGGTGTTGTTGAGGTCGAAGAGAAAAAGCCGTCCAATTCCTACTGTCCACAGTTGTATGACCTGACGACGTTGCAACGCGAGGCGAACAGCCGGTTCGGGTTCTCGGCGAAGCGCACGTTGCAGATTGCCCAAGCGCTTTACGAGAAGCACAAGGCGCTGACGTATCCGCGAACCGATTCGCGGTGTTTGCCGGAAGATTACATCGGCACGGTGAAGAAGACGTTGGCGAAGCTTGGCCCGTTCGCAGAGAAAGCATTGGCGAACGATTGGGTTCGGCCAAACAAACGCATTTTCAACAACGCCAAGGTTAGCGATCACTTCGCGATTATCCCCACCGGCAACGTGCCGGAGAATTTGGATAACGACGAAGCGGCCATCTACGAAACGGTCAGTAAGCGGTTTATCGCCATTTTCTATCCGCCGGCAGAGTACGAGGTCACGACCCGCATCACGCGCGTCGAGGGCGAGCCGTTCAAGACGGAAGGCAAGATTCTCAAAGTGCTCGGTTGGCTGGAAGTGTACGGCAAGGAAGTTGACGGCAAGCCCGAGGAGAATTTACCGGCCGTTCAACAGGGCGAACGCGTCGCCACGGAGCGGATTGAGATCAAGGAAGACAAGACCAAGCCCCCGGCACGCTACACGGAAGCCACGATCCTCAGCGCGATGGAAGGTGCCGGCAAGTTGGTGGACGACGAGGAATTGCGCGAGGCGATGAAGGAACGTGGTCTCGGCACGCCGGCCACGCGGGCGCAGATTATCGAAACGTTGATTGCGGCGCATTACATCACCCGGCACGGAAAAGAATTGCAGCCGACGGCGAAGGCCATCCAGACGATCACGTTATTGAAGGGCGCGGTGCCGGAGTTGGTCAGCCCTGAAATGACCGGCGAATGGGAATTTCGGCTTCACGAGATCGAACACAAGAAGCTGACCTGCGAGCAATTCATGTCGGGTGTCCGGGAGTTGACGGCCAATATCGTCAAGGAAGCCAAGTCGATTGATACCGACCCGATCATCGGCGAACCGTTCGGGAAATGCCCCAAGTGTCAAAGTCAGTTGCAGGAGAGCGGTCGCCGGTTCGCTTGTACCGGTAAGGATTGTGATTTCACGGTGTGGAAGACGATTGCCGGTCGCTTGCTCGGTCGCGAAGAATTTGAGGCGTTGTTGCGCGACCACAAGGTTGGTCCGTTGGTCGGTTTCCGCAGCAAAGCCGGCAAGCGCTTCAACGCCGTGTTGAAGATGAACGGCGACTACAAAGTCGAATTTGATTTTGAGGCGACGAACGAAGCCGCCAAGACGGACGTGAACTGTCCGGAATGCAGCAAGCCGATGCTGATCCGCTCGGGCCGGCGCGGCGAGTTTTTGGCGTGCAGCGGGTATCCTGAGTGCAAGACCGCGATGAGTTTCAAGAAGGACGAAACCGGCAAGATCATTCCGATCCCGCGCGCGCCGCAACCGAAAATGCCGGCAGTGGACATCAAGTGCGAGAAATGCGGCGCGCCGATGGCCATCAAGATGAGCCGGCGCGGGCCGTTCCTCGCCTGCACCGGTTATCCGAAGTGCAAGAACGCCAAAC
>JBBISF010000055.1:0-1569 GCA_037441425.1 Verrucomicrobiia bacterium | reverse complement strand
TGCCGGAAGAAATTAAAGCCCAAATGCCGAAAGCTCCCCCAAAGCCGGCCCCGGTCATGACCGACGAGAAATGCGAGAAATGCGGCGCGCCGATGGTGAAGCGTCAGGGCCGGTATGGTGAGTTCCTCGGCTGCTCCGCCTATCCGAAGTGCAAGAACATCAAAAAACTGGCACCGGCTCCGGCGTAACCGACCCGCTGGTTGACGGTTTCCTGAACTACCTGCGCGCCGAACGCGACGCGTCGGCCTTGACCATCCGCAATTACGGCGCGAACCTCGCGGCGTTCCGCGCGTGGTACCGGGAGAAGTTCAAGCGCGACTGCGATTGGCCGGCGGTGGATTCGCTGCACGCGCGCGGTTATCTCGCGCATCTGGCCGAGCGGAAGTTGGAGCGGGCGACGATTCATCTCAAAATGTCGGCGCTACGCAGTTTCTACCGGTGGCTCGTGCGCGACGGCCAGATGAAACAGAACCCGCTCGTCGGTTTGATGATGCCGAAAAAGCCGCGCCGGTTGCCGAAGTTTTTGACGGTCCAGCAGATGGAAACATTGTTGAGCGCGCCATTGAAAGGCGGCGACAACGTCGCGGCGTGGCGGGATAAAGCCATGCTCGAAGTGCTCTACAGTGCCGGGTTGCGTATTCACGAACTGGTGGGACTGAATGACGATGACGTGGACGTGCTGGGCGAAATCGTCCGCGTGCGCGGGAAGGGTAAAAAGGAGCGGCTGGCCCCGCTCGGCGGCCCGGCCGTCGAGACGTTGCAGAAATACATGGCGTTACGTGGCCGGGAAGCGCGCGGGCCGCTGTTCGTCAACCGGTTCGGCGGGCGCATCACGGCGCGCAGCGCCCAGCGCATGTTGAAGAAGTATCTGCTCGCCGTCGGCCTCGATCCCGGTTTGACGCCGCACAAGCTCCGTCACAGTTTCGCGACGCACATGCTGGATGCCGGGGCGGATCTGCGCAGTGTGCAGGAACTCCTCGGCCACGCCAGCCTCTCGACCACGCAAATCTACACGCACGTCACACCCGAACGGCTCAAGAAGGTGTACGAGAAGGCGCACCCGCGCGCGTAGCCGGCTTCACGCCGTTTCAACCGACAACGTCAGGGTCGGATCGCAGCCGGTCAGGCGGGTGTATTCGCCGACGCGATCAGGGCCGGTCGCTTTCTCGCCGACCCACACCGGCACCCCAGGGTGGATCGTCCGGCTGGGGATTGTTCGGATCCGGCCAGCGCAACCCGGAATCAAAGTGCGGTCGGGCCGCGCCGATGAGACCGGCGGTGTAGCCGGCAATGCGATAGACATCCGCCGTCGGCCCGGTTGGCGCAAACGGCGGCACGGGATGCAGCGCCTCAAATTTACTCCGGCGGCGTTTGGCGGATGGACGATGGCTCATCGGGATTTCCGGTAACGACCAAAAACTGAGCCACGCCGCCGGTGACTCCCGCCAACCCAAAACCCGCAGCGAAAACTGCCAGGCGTAATCGGCGTTGGCTCCAGCGCTGTGTCAGGCCACTTGACCTGCCCCCGTTAGTTGGACAGAAGCTTGGGTGAGTCTTGGCTGAGTTTAT
>JBBISF010000054.1:15376-18388 GCA_037441425.1 Verrucomicrobiia bacterium | reverse complement strand
CGCACCCCCTTTCCCGCCACCGGTAACATTTATTGTGATTCAATTCGGGGACCGAATTCTTCCTGTCGGCCCGCTTGACCCACGCGCGGGGCTGCCGTACTCTAACGCCCGTTCATGAAACCCAAGGTCAGCATCTACGATACGACGTTGCGCGACGGCGCACAGGGCGAAGGCGTGTCATTTTCCAGCGCGGATAAGGTCCGCATCGCGGAACGCCTTGACGCGTTCGGCGTGCATTACATCGAAGGCGGCTGGCCGGGATCAAATCCAAAGGATATGGAATTTTTTGAGGCGGTCGCCGTGCGCAAATTCAAACACGCCCGCGTCGCCGCATTCGGCAGCACCCGCCGGGCGGACACAACCTGCCAGGAGGACGCGCAAATCGCCAAACTCATGCAAGCCGGCACGCCGGTCGTGACCTTGGTCGGCAAGACGTGGGCGTTGCACGTCGCGGAAGTCATCCGCACCACCCCGGAAGAAAATCGGGCGATGATCGCCGATTCCGTCCGGTTCTTCAAGGAACACGGCAAGGAAGTCGTCTATGACGCGGAACATTTTTTCGACGGCTATCAGGAAGATCCCCGGTATGCACTGGCCACGTTGCAGGCGGCACAGGCAGCCGGCGCAGATTGGGTCGTGCTCTGCGACACCAACGGCGGCACGATGCCCAGCGCGGTGGGCCGGATCACCGCCGACGTGCGGAAAGCCTTGACGTGCGCCATCGGCATCCACACCCACAACGATTCCGGCGTCGGCGTCGCCAACGCGTTGGCGGCCATCGAAAACGGCGCGACGCAGGTGCAAGGCACGATCAACGGGTACGGCGAACGGACCGGCAATTGCAATCTGACCACCGTCATTCCCTGTCTCGTCTTGAAAATGGGCGGCGACGCCATCGCCAAGGATCACGTCCGGCATCTGCGCGAATTGTCATTGTTTGTGGATGACCTCGCCAACGTGCGGCATGACATCCGGCAACCGTTTGTCGGCGCGACGGCGTTTGCGCACAAGGGCGGGATTCACGTCAACGCCGTCGAAAAGGTGGCCCGCAGTTATGAGCACATCGAGCCGGAAGCCGTGGGCAACCGGCGCCGTGTGTTGGTCAGCGAACTGAGCGGCCGCAGCAACATCCTGATGAAAGCCCACGAACTCGGCATGGACCTCGACAAGGACACGCCTGAAGTCCGCCACATCCTCAAGGAATTGAAACGGCTCGAACACGAGGGTTATGAGTACGAAGCCGCCGACGCCAGTTTCCATATTCTCGCCCAGAAGTTGTTGAAGAAACATAAACCGTTTTTCAAACTGCTGGCCTACCGGGTGATCATGGACAAACACGGCACGGACGGCCACGACATCGTCGAAGCCAGCGTCAAACTCGAAGTCGGCGGTCAGGTGGTTCACACCGTCGCCGAAGGCGATGGCCCGGTCAACGCGCTGGACAGCGCGTTTCGCGCGGCGTTGACGAAATTTTATCCCAGCATCGCGGAAGTCCGGCTGGTGGACTACAAAGTGCGGATACTCGACAGTCAATCCGGCACCGCCGCCAAGACACGGGTCATCATCGAGAGCACCGATGGGAAAGACACGTGGGGCACGGTGGGCGTGGACGACAACATCATCGAAGCCAGTTGGGAAGCGCTGGTGGACAGTGTCGAGTACAAGCTGTTCCAAGAAGAAAAACGCCATTAACTGTTACCTGACCGGACCGGCTACCGGCAGGCGATGACTTCAATCTCGACCAGCGCGTCTTTGGGCAGCCGGGCGACTTGGACCGTGGAACGCGCGGGAAAATCTTCCGGGAAATACTGCGCGTACACTGCGTTCATGGCGGCGAAGTTGGCCATGTCGGAGAGGAAGACGGTGGTCTTGACCACGTGCGCCAAAGTTAAGCCCTGCGACTGGAGCAAGCCGGCAATGTTGTCCAACACGCGGGTGGTTTGCTCGCCAATGCCGCCCCCGACCATGTTGCCGGTGGCCGGAGCCAGCGCAATCTGACCGGCGCAGTACAGAAGATCACCGGCCCACACGGCTTGGGAATAAGGACCAATCGCTTGGGGAGCGGCGTTGGTGGAGACGATGGTTTTCTTCATAATGAACGCTCAATTGGTGGCGTTACGGACCAGCCACACGCTGGTGAGGAGCAGGGCCACATCCACGGCAAGATGGGACAAGCCGATCCGGCTGCCCGCTACCGTTCCGAAACAGCCGCACTCAATGTTCAACCCGCGGGCCAAGGCCTGGCCAATGGCCATCATGAAAATGGCGCTCAGCAAAGCCGCGAGCAACGCACTGGCGCGGACCCAGACGCCCATCACCAGAAACACGCCGGCCACCAATTCGATCCACGGCATGATGATGGCCACGACGTTGATGAATTCGTGGGGCAGCATCTGGTAGTGCTGGACGCTATCGGCAAATCCGGCCGGATTGAAAACCTTGAGCGCCCCGGCCAGCAACAACACGGCGCCCAGCGCCAGTCGCAGGAAGAAGTTGGTGGTCTTGACAAGCATCAGGGTTTGCTCCCGGTGTTGATCGGTTGGCCGGCCTTTTTCCAGACCGTCCAACCGTTGAGCAAGATTTTCACATCAATGCGCCCGATCGCCTTGAGTTTCTCAGCAAGATCATGACTGAGGTCACACAACTTACCGTCGCAATAGATGATAATCGGCTGGTCAGGACCAAGCAGCGGCTCGATCAGCGGATAACGCTGGTCGAAATCTTCGGTCGGCAGGTTCAACGCCCCGGCAATGTGACCCGCAATATAGTCAGCCGGCGCCCGCGCGTCGAGAAATACGGCGGCCCCGGTGCTCCATGCGCCTTGGGCGTCCTGCAGGCTGATGACATCCTGGGGGGCGACCTGCGCCTGCGGGGGCCGGGTGTAGGGAATGCCGCGCGGCGAAACGGCGTTCACCAACAGGCCAATGGCCGAACTGCCAAATAAAATAATCAGGGTCTGCTGAATAATCCGCCGCATCCCGCCTCATTCAGCGGTGGAAAACCGTGATCTGC
>JBBISF010000054.1:3379-15366 GCA_037441425.1 Verrucomicrobiia bacterium | reverse complement strand
GGAATCTCCAGCTTGGGCAGACTGGCCAGATTGGTCTCCACCGTGATCTTGCCCAAGGCGGAATTCTTCGGCAGTTCTGACAGCTTGGCCACCAGTTGGTAGGTCTTGCTCGGCTCAATGGTGACCACCTGCACATGCAGGTCTTTGATGTCGCTGGTCACAGACTTCAACTCCAGCGGCTGGCCGACCACCGTCCCGGTCAGGCGGATGCTGCGGGTCAACACGGTTTCCAGCCGCGAGGCCGGCAACCGTTCCAGTCCGGGAATGCCCCAGTACACTTTCTCCGGCATGACCGCCACGTCGCCCACTGCGCGGCCAAACACGGAGACGGCAAACGATGGCTGCGGCAGATTGTCGGTGTACACCTGGACCTGCTCGGCAAAAGAACCAAAGTTCTGACCCGCGTTCGCGGTAATGTCGAGGCGGGCGGACTTGTCATCAACCTTCTCCGCCTTGGCTTCCAGCCGCTGGCCTTGCACGGCGACCCGGGTGATCGCCAGCGGGCGACCATCCAGACGCTTAATGTTCACCACCAGGTTGGTCGTGGCACCCTCGCGGATGTCGCCCAGTGCCACCGTTTGCGGCATGATCTCAAACGCCTGGAGCACATTTGCCTGAATCGTCAATTCCATGCGGGGCTTGGCCGGATCGTTGGAGGGGACACCGATATGTTTCTGAATCGGCCCGTGGGCGTACCCCAAGTTCACCGTGAACGTCAACTCCCCGCTCTCACCGGGTTTCAATCTATCCGGTTTGACCCCGGCGACGGTGCATCCGCAGGACGGAGCCGGTCGGCCCACAATCAATTCCGCATCACCCACATTCTTGAACGTAAACGCACCGGTCACCGACGCGACGGCGGACGTGGTCCCGAAGTCGTAAGTTGTTTTATCAAACTGAATCTTGGGAGCGGCTGGCGCCTGCGCCATCCCCAACCCCACCACCACTGCGGCTGCCGCGATGATCTTCGATGTCATTTTCATGTATGTAAATTCTCCTCCAACGCTACTGCTCATCCCGGCATACTACCTTGCGCTCACCATTTCTGACAAGGCTAACGATTCGAGATTGCTTTTGCCAATCCGATGCCGGAAAGTTTCGTTTTGTCGTTGGACAACATTGATGAACCGAATGCTCAACGCGCCTGTATTTTTCCTGACGGCAGTGGCTTCCCGGCCCGATTTCAAAGGGCTTTCCGACTGGGATCTCATCCGCCGGTACCCCCTGCTGACCCACGCCGCCCTCGCCCTCCGCGTACTCGGCTTGGTTTGCTGCGGTTATCTGGGCTGGCGTTACTACCGCGCGCGCCGCCACTCCGCCGACTTCTTCAACGCGCCCCGGCCCGCCGCGGGACGTCCGGGACTGCAACTGGCCGTCATGGCGCTGTTGGCGGCGATGTTGAGCGATGCCCTCGTCTTTGCCACGCTAGGTGGCAACGGCGACTCCTTTTCCGTACCCACACTGAGCGGCATCATCATCATGCGGCTGGTCATTCTGATCGTGCTGCTTCTCTGCCTGCGGTTCGCGCGGACGGACTGGCACTGGCTCACTCCCGTCCGCCGCCCCGCCGTGCCGGTGGGCGCCCTGTTCTACCTCGCCGTCCTGCCGCCGGTCGAGTTGCTCGTGTGGTTGACGACTTCCCTGCTCCGCGCGGCCGGGATCACCTTCACCTCGCAACCCATCACCCAACTGGTGCTGACTTCCCTGTCCGATAACGGCGTCCAGTTGGTCTTCGTGCTCGCCGTCGTCATCGCGCCGATCTTCGAGGAAGTCATCTTCCGCGGACTGGCCTACCCGGCCTTGAAACAACGCTGGGGCGCGGTGCCGGCCGCCGGATTGGTCTCCGCCGCCTTTGCGCTGACGCATCTGCACCTGCCCTCATTCGGACCGTTGTTCGTTCTCGGCATCGGCCTCTGCCTCGCCTACGAAGTTTCCGGGTCGCTGCTGGCGCCCATGGTCATGCACGCCTTGTTCAATGCCGTCAACCTCAGTATGCTCCTCTACATCCGTGTCCATTCATGAAAACCGTTCGTGACACCGGTGAATTCGGTCTCATCCGGAAACTGTGCGCCCGGATGCCTCAGGCGAGCGACGACTGCGCCGTCCTCCCCGGCCCACGCGGCAAATTCCTGCTCCTTACCTGTGATCCCGTCATCGAAAACATCCATTTCCTCCCGGCGACACCACCCCACCGGGTCGGCTGGAAAGTGATGGCCCGCAACCTCAGCGACATCGCCGCCATGAGCGGCCGGCCCAAGTGGGCCGTCGTCAGCCTCGGCCTCCGGCCCCACACGCCGGTGCGTTACGTCCAGGAACTCTACCGCGGCATGCGCGCCGTGGCCGGCAAATTCGGCTGCAAAATCGTCGGTGGCGACACGGCGCACGTCCGCCACGAACAATTCGTCGTCGTCACCCTCGTCGGCGAAGTTGAACGCCACCGGCTCGTGCTCCGTCGCGGTGCGCGTCCGGGCGACGCGGTCTTCGTCACCGGCACACTGGGCGGCTCGATCCACGGCAAACACCTCACGTTCACTCCGCGCATCAAGGAAGCCCGGTGGCTCACCCGGCATTTTCGGATTCATGCCATGCTCGACATCAGCGATGGCTTGGCCAGCGATCTCCAACGCCTCGTCGAATCCGGCCACGTCGGCTTCGATATTTGCTCCAAGAAAATCCCGGCCAACGGTTCGCTCCGCGCGGCGTTGACCGACGGCGAGGATTTTGAACTCCTCTTCACCGTCAGCCCGCGCGATGCCGGCAAGTTGCGCGCGCGCTACTACGAAATCGGCCGCGTCATCCAGAAACCGGTGGTGCTCCTCGATGGCCAACCGCTCGCCGCCCACGGCTATGACCACTTCCAGCCCCGCTGAAACCATCGCCTTCGCCAGGCAATTCGCCGCGCGGCTCAAACCGGGCACGGTCATCGCGCTTTCGGGCGATCTGGGAGCCGGCAAGACAACCTTTGTGAAAGGCTTTGTCGGCAACGCCACCAGCCCGACGTTCACTCTCATTCACCAATATCCCGGCCCGATCTACCACATTGACCTGTACCGACTGGATTCCATCGAACAGGCCATCGCCATCGGCATCGAAGATTACCTACCCGCCGCCGATGGCATCACTCTCATCGAATGGGCCGAGAAGATCGAATCACTGCTGCCGGCCGGCACGATTCGCATCCGCCTCGCCGTCACCGGCGAGAATACCCGGCAGATTGACATCACATGATCACGCTCGCCCTTGATACCTCGACCGATACCGGCAGCGTCGCCCTGCTCCACGACGACAAACCACAGGAGGAACGCCGCTTCCACCGGGGCGAACTGTTCACCACCCTCGCACAATTGGACGTGCGTGCGGTGGACCAATTCGCCATCGGCCTCGGCCCCGGTTCCTTTACCGGTATCCGCGCCGGCATCGCCGCGATCAAAGGCCTCGCGCTGCCGGACCGGCGTCCCATCCAAGGGGCCGGCAGTTTCGACGCGCTGGCGCTGACCGCGCGCGGCCAGATACCGCGTGAATGTCCGCAGATGTGCGTCCTCGGCACCGCGCGCCGCGACGAGATTTATTACGCGCTGTACGACCGGGAAGGCCGGTGCACCCAAGGTTGCCGGATCGCGGCGCTAGAGGCGCTGGTGGACAACGTGCACCATCCCATCTGGTTTATTGGCGCGGAGATCGAACGTTACCGGGAAGATTTGCAGTCGTTGCTCGGCGGATTTGCGGTCGTGGCGGAACGTCCGGCTTACCCCAGCGCCGTGGCGGTTGGCTGGCTGGCCAGCGACCGCCCCATTGAGCCGCTGTACCTGCGCGAGCCGCAATACCGGAAACTTGACTCACCGCGCTGAGACACATCTTCGGATTTCGTTTTGAATCGTCCTAACACAGAGGAAATAGAGAGGTTGGTGCGGTCGCCGGCCGTAACGGAACCTCGTGGACTTGGAGTTCGCCGTCATCGTACACGAAGCGTGCGGTTGCCGTCGCCGTCGAATTCGTAGGTGAAGGCGTGGGCGGAGGACGGAAGACCGAAGACTGAAGCAACCGGTTGACCCCCGATGACTTCCCGACAAGTCACCGAATTTCCCGGTTGCGAAACCAAGCGGAATTGTGCAGGATTGACCTGCGGGTGGGGACAGAGAATTTCCGCCGCCGGCGGAGAGGTACCGAAGTGGCCAAACGGGGCAGACTGTAAATCTGCTGGCTTATGCCTTCAGTGGTTCGAATCCACTCCTCTCCACCACTTTCTTTTACAAGTGGTTACGCAATCACGCGACAAACGCCACACAACAAGCTTACCGGCGAAATATACCCGCCGATATACCCGAAGGCGTTTTGCGGCTGGGCGGTGAAACCTTGAACGCCCCGACACGATGGGGCACAATCCGAAACGAAACGAGCGGCAGCGCGGCGACGGCTGCGCGAAGGGCTGGGCGTGCCTATTCACGCCCGGCCCACCGCTTCAACGCTGGAATAGGACAGCACGATGAAACGGAAACTTGTAGCACTTACCGACGCGACAGAGGCACTAAACCGCAAAGCCTTGCCATGTCGTTGAAGCTGGCCGATTGCGACGCCTACCGGGATTGGCGCAACACGGGCGGCTATAAGATCACGCGCACCCGCAAAGACGGCACGGCAACGACGTTTGCCACACGCGGCGGCGACCGGGGCATTGACTTGGAATTGACCGCGTTCAACAACGCCTTGCGGCTGGCCGTGCGCCGTGGCGAGTTGAAGGCGAACCCGCTGGCGGGCCGGACGCCCTACAGCGTGGCGGCGGACGTGCGGCATTGCCGGGAAGTTGCACCGACGCCCGAAGGCTTGGCGAAGATTCTGGCTTGGCTGCGAAACACCCGCGAGCCGGACGTTGCCGACCTTGTGGCGTTTCTCGCCTACAGCGGCTTGCGGATTGGCGAGGCGCTGCCGTTGAAGTGGGAAGCGGTAAATCTTGGCGAGGGGCTTGTGCAAGTGCGACGCGAGAAACGCGGCTGCAATCCGTGGGTTGCGATCACGCCCGAACTGGAAACACTGTTGCGCGATATGCAGACACGGGCGACCAGCGCGTTGTTGTTTCCGTCACCGCACGACCCGGCCCGGCCCCGTGAACAAGCCCGCGTCAATCGTCGTATCACGGCGGCGATTGTGGCGTTGAACGCCGCCGCCGAAAAGACCGGCAAGCCGAAGCTGGGGCACGTCACCCCGCACGGGTTGCGGAGTTACTTTGTAACCCAAGCCCGGCAGAGCGGATTGACCGACGCGGAAATTGCGATGCTGATTGGCGACAAGACCGGCCCCAGCATCATCGCCAGCACCTACGGCGACTTGCGCGACGATCACTTGTTGGCACAAGCGCGGCGCGTGCGGCACACGATTGCCCCCGCTGCCGATATACCCGCCGATATACCCGCGTGCCCCCAAGTGTCACCACGAACCAGCAAGGCCGCACTTGTGGCAAAAACGGCATAGATGCACACGGGCAAGCCCATGCAGACGCTACACGGCACACCCAGACACACGAAAAACGCCCCTGTAAATCTGCTGGCTTATGCCTTCAGTGGTTCGAATCCACTCCTCTCCACCATCTCCCCAAACCTCCTCGTGTGGCTTGCCCCACCTGAGTTGCAAAGTCGGACGGCTTGGCCGATGATGGTCCCGTGAAATTCGCCTCTGCACTTTCGACCCTGAAGACGGCCCCGGAAGCGGCAGACGACCTGGCCAATCAGGTTCACAACCAACTCCGCGCAACGTCTTGTGATCTGGCGCTGTTGTTCGGGCATCCCCAATTCCGGGATCAATTCGCGAAGCTGGCGGAACAGGTCCGGGAAGGAACCGGAGCCAAGTGTCTGGTCGGTTGCACCGGTGCCGGCGTGATCGGTGTAACCCAGGAAGTGGAGAACGAGCCGGCCGTCGCGCTGCTGGCGGCGCAGTTGCCGGGCGCGGAGTTGACGCCGTTTCACGTGACGCAAGGGGAACTGGAAGAATCCACCGGGTCCGGTTTCTGGCATTTTCAATTGGAGGTCGAGCCGGAGGAGCATCAGACTTTTCTGTTGTTTGCCGATCCGTTCTCGGTCCGCATCATCGGCTTGGTCAAGGCGTTGAGCGATGCCTATCCGGGCGCGCCGTTCTTGGGCGGCCTGGCCAGCGGCGCCTCGCGCCCCGGTGAATCGCGTCTCGTGCTGGACGACGAAGTCTTTGATGAAGGCGCGGTCGGCGTGGCGGTCGCCGGCGCGGTCCGGCTGTACCCGATTGTCTCTCAAGGGTGCAAACCTATCGGCGAACCCCTG
The DNA here is from genome assembly GCA_037441425.1 of Verrucomicrobiia bacterium. Lineage (GTDB taxonomy): Bacteria > Verrucomicrobiota > Verrucomicrobiia > Palsa-1439 > Palsa-1439 > JBBISF01. The sequence goes on along the minus strand of JBBISF010000054.1, from coordinate 9,082 downwards.
GTGGTCACGCGCGCCGAAAAGAACGTCGTCTTGGAAGTGGGCGGGCACCCGCCAATGCAGGTGTTGCAGCAATTGTTGCCGCAGCTTCCAGCCCGCGACCAGCAACTGGCACGGACGGCGTTGGTGATCGGACACGTGATCAATGAGTACCAGGAAGATTTCCATCGTGGCGATTTTCTCGTGCGCAACCTGATCGGCCGGGATCCCCAGACCGGCGCGCTCGCCGTTGGCGACTTTGTGCGTCCCGGCCAGACGGTGCAGTTCCACGTGCGCGACGGCCAGACCGCCGAGGAAGACCTGAACGCCTTGCTGGAGCAACACCGCCGCAAATTGGGATCAACCCGCCCGTTGGGAGCCGTATTATTTACCTGCCTGGGACGCGGCGAACGGATGTACGGCGTCCCGCATCATGACATTCACGCGCTGCACGAAAAGTTCGGCCACATTCCCACCGCCGGTTTCTTCTGCAACGGCGAGATCGGCCCGGTCGGCGACCGCAGTTACGTCCACGGCTTCACCAGCGTGATCGGCCTGTTCTGCCCCGCTGACAACGGCACCCAACTCCCAGGTTGATGGTCGTGTTTTTGGCGATCAGTCCGGAAATCCGCTTGCGCCCACGACGGTGTTGCTGCATACAATCCGCACCCAAGGAGGATAAAGGATGCCGGTTGTTCCGTTCGCTGATGAGCGGATGAACCGCGTCTTTCCCATAACGCAATGAATCATTTGATGCGAACATCGGCACTCATCGGTCTCGCCGCGGTCTTGTTGACGGGAACATCCGTCCTCGCGGCAAGACCGAGGAAAACGGCCCACAACACACCTGTCAAAAAGAACGCGCTTTCCGTCAACCCGTACTTGGGCGCGATCGTCGTGGACGCCGCGACCGGCAAAGTGCTCTTCGAAGACAAAGCCGACACCAAAGGTTATCCGGCCAGCACGCAGAAGTTGATGGACCTGCTCATCATCCTCGAAAAGATCGAACAAAAGCAGCTCACCTTTCAAGACCCGGTCCCTGTAAGCGCCAAAGCCTCGCACATCGGCGGTTCGCGGGTGTGGCTGAAGGAAAAGGAAGTCTTCCCGGTCGATGAAATGTTGTACGCGTTGATCGTCCAATCCGCTAACGACGTCGCCGTGGCGCTGGCCGAAAAAGTGGCCGGCTCGACCGACGCCTTTGTCGAACTGATGAACCAGCGCGCCCGGGAACTCGGCATGACCAGCACGGTCTTCCATTCCGTCCACGGTCTGCCGCCCGGACCGGGCCAGGAGCATGACGTCACGACCGCCCGCGATCTCGCGGTGCTGTGTCGCGAGTTGCTGAAGCATAAGGACACACTGCGTTACACCTCAACCCACAGCCGTCCGTTTCGTGCCAACGACCAGAAGCACATGGTCATGATGCGCAACCATGACCACCTCCTCGGCTCAGTCGAAGGCGTGGATGGCTTGAAGACCGGGTATTTCGCACAAGCCGGTTATTCGATTGCCGTCACCGCCGCCCGCAATGGCCAGCGAGTCATCGTCGTGGTGCTGGGTAGCGCCGACCGCAAGGTGCGCGACGCCAAAGCCGCCGAGCTACTCGCCAAAGGATTCCAAGCTCTACCGGTCAAGCCGCCACCTCCGCCAACTCCGGCTCCCGCGAAATAACTGGTCTTCGACCGTCGAAAAACAGGCAGAAACCGGGTCGTTTAACAGCCCGTTAAAGAATGCGCGAGTTTTATCCGCGGTTTGAATCCGAATAGACCGACGTTGGTCGCGGCGCATCGTCGTATCCGTCCTCGCGCACACATCCGTTCCCACCGGCTGATATTGTTTGCTCCAAACTCACCGGGTTTTCGCTTCCCTCTTATGGCTAATTCTTGCGAAGCCACTTCAGTCCGGGGCCACGGCGGCTCGTTCCACTAAGCCGGAACAATGCAGTAGGCAAAGGCCACCGGATGAGTTTGGATGGGTTTTATCATGCGAAACTCATCCTCAGCCCTTGGCGGGACTGCTCACCAAACGGTGGCCGCCTCGATTCAACTGCACACCGGCCGAAAGTCCATCCCAATCGAGTTCACGGACCAGCGGCTCAGTCCCTACGCCGGCAGCGCGACGTTCTGGGGTTGGCTGCTGGCGAGCAACTGGCGGGCGACACTCCAAGCGGTGTTGCCGCATCCGGTCGCGCAGTCGAACAATCATCTGGCCGCACTGGACAAGGCCTTGGCCTTTATGCAGGGGTTGTTGGTTGACGCCCGCAAGCTGACGCATGTGGTGTATCTGCGCCGCGACCCACTGGTGCCGGAGTTGCTCGGCATCCGGCGGGTGGCCAGTCAGTCGAGCCTGTCGCGATTCTTTCAGGGCTTCCGTTCGGCGGCGGTGAATCTGCGCTGTTTCCGGTTGCTCTGGCAATGGGGGATTGCCCAGTTGCCCAGTCGCCCGGAGGGTTTGGACTTGGATTCGCCGCGACTCTTGCACGAGGACGGAGAGCAAGAGGGGGTGGCCATTGGTTATACCCGACGCGGATTGAAGCCGTGCCTGAATCTGTTGCTGGCTGTGGTGGCGGCGGTGCGCTTGGTGGCGCAGTTGTGGTTGCGACCCGGCAACACAGCCTGTGGCAATAATGCCGTCGCGTTCTTTCTGGATTTGTGGGAACAGCTGCCGCGACACATCCGGCTGCGCGGCGTGCGCGCGGATTTGGGATTTTGCCTGCCGGAGTTGCTGGCGCTGTGGGAGCAACTGCAATTGCCTTACGTGGTGGTGGCTCAGTTGCGCCAGCCGATTCAGCGACTGCTGCGCAGTGATCTGGTGTGGCCGGCGACAGAAGTGCCCGGCACGGAGGTGGCCGAACGGGAATATCAGGCGTTGGGTTGGCCGCACGCGCGCCGCCTGGTGTTGATTCGCCATCGTGTCGGCGAGGGTGAGCGGCGCGGCGGCAAGAAACTGCTCGATGTCCCAGGGTATCACTTTCAAGCGTTGGTCACCAGCCTGTCGAGCCGCGTGGCGCCGCTGGCGGTGTGGCGGTATGACAACGGCCGGGCGGATTGCGAGAATGTGATCGAAGAATTGCAGCAGGGATTCGCGTTGCCCAGCCTCTGTCTGCGGTCGTTCTGGGCGACGGAAGCGGCCTTGAGCTTGGCGGCGCTGACGTACAACCTGACGGTGTAGTTTCAGCGCCATCTGGGCTGGCAACAGAAGGTGACGATCCAGTCGCTGCGGTACTGGTTGTTCATGACTGCAGGAGTGCTCAGTTACCCGGCGGGGCGCACGACAGTCAAACTGGCCGTGCCGGGGCGCGAACGCTCGTGGTGGCAACGGTTATGGGAGAAGATTCTTAGCCCGATTCCCAACTGCCATGCAGTAGGAAATCGCCCTGCCTTCAACTGCTAATATGCACTCCTACTGCATAGTTCCGGCTAAGATGTTGCGCCAACGAATGACGTGACGACCGATCAACTGGAGCGTCCGCACGGCTCGATCACGTGTCGGGCCGCAAACTCCTTGTCAAAGTCTTCGTCTAGGGCCGGTGCGTGGTAGGTGCTGATGATGGCGTAGCGATCCGTACCGGCGGTGTTCGGACACGAGGCGTGGGCCAGCCGGTCGGAGAAAATAATCGCGCCGCCGCGTTTGAGCTCGCAAATCACCTCGTCCTCGGGCCGCCACTGTTGGTCGCGGATGATGTTGACGAATTCGCGGTCGGGCGCGCTGGTGTCGCCAGACTGGCGGATTTGCCAATCGCGGTGGTGGCTACCGGGGACAACCTTCAACGTGCCGTTCTCGGCCATGGAATCGTCGAGCGGAATCCAGACGGAGAGCTTGGGCCGGGTGTTGCGCCAGTAAAACATGTCGAGGTGCCACGGCGTGGGGAATGTCTGGGCGGCAGACTTGAACACGATCTTGTCGCTCATGAACATCACGCCGTCCGGCATGATCCGCTCCAGCACGGACACAATCCGCGGATCATCGGCCAATCGGTAAAACAACGGACTGGCCGCCGCCGCGCCGACGTACACCGTCCTTTTCGGCCCCGCGCACTCACGCATCACCCGGAGCGCTTCGGCCTTGAACACCTCGCACTCCTTCGCCGTCAGCAATTCCGGCACGATGTGGTACCCGTCCCGGTTATACGCCGCGGCCACCGCATCAGAAACTGGCAATTTGTCTGTTTTCATGGTGGAATGTTAGCCGAACCGAAACCCGGTGGCGTTAGCCGGGTTGGAGAAACATTTCGCCAGCTTCATCACATGAACATATTGCCTGTCGGCAGTTCCCCCATCCAAAGCGTGTTGTTGGTGCGGCGCTACCGGCACGCCCGGCGCGACTACCAGTTTCAGGCCACCTCGTTGCCGGGACACCTGATTCATCTGGTGCTCTCCGGCCGGGTCCGGCAACAATGCAACGGCCGCCAGTACGAACTCCACCCCGGCAACGTCATCTGGTATCACGAAGACGAATGGGTCACCGGCGCGGTTCTCCACGCGCCGTGGGAGTTCTATTCCGTGAATTTCATCGCGCCCTGCCTGCCGCCGCCCAACTTCGAATCGCGCCTGTTTCCGTCGGCGGACTCCGAGCTGCGCCGGCAATTCCAACGCCTTTACGCCGTCTGGCACGAAGCCGGGGCCGCGCGCGAGTTCCGTGTCCACGCCGCGCTGCTGGAGATTCTCGCGCGCCTGGGTCACCCCTCCGCCCGGGCTGTCCCGGTGGATCCGCGGGCGCAGTTGTGGTGGGAAATCGAGACCCGCGCCCGACAGCAACTCCACACACCAATCGCCTTGCCGGTGATGCAGCAGTGGACGCACCGCAGCGCCGCCACCATTGCCCGCTCCTGCCGGTACGCTGTCGGCCTGTCGCCACTCCAACGACTCATGCACGTGCGCATGAGTTTGGCCCGCGGGTTGGTTTGCGGTTCCCAACTCGCCATGAAAGAAATCGCCGGGCGTGTCGGCTATGCGCGCGTCCATGAATTCTCGCGGTCGTACCACCGGCATTTCGGCATCGCGCCAACCGCAGACCGGCGGCATACTCCGTTGGCGCCATGAACGTCAGCATCAATCCGTCGCAGCTCCACCCGCTATGAAACCGATCTCCCGCTGGAAACGCGCGCGTCACCGGCTCGAAGTCGCCCTGGTGCTGTCTCTTCGTTGGGCTGTGCCGCTGTTCCCCCGGCGCATGGTTTACGCCTGCGGCCGCACGGCGGGTTGGCTGGGCTATTACTTGTCGCCGGCGGCGCGGCGCGTTGCCCTCACCAATCTCGACATCGCGTTCGGCGACCGGAAATCATTTCGCGAGAAGTCCGCGATTGCGCGGGCGTCGTTTCAGAATTTCGGCGCGACGTTTCTGCTGTTGTTCTGGACGCGCCGGTTGAGGTCGGCGGTGATGGCCGATGACGTGGAGATCGAGCCGGAAGGCTGGCAGCGGGTGCAAGAGCTGCGGCGGCAAGGCAAACCGATCATTTTCGTGACGCTGCATTACGGCGACTGGGAACTGTTGGGGCTGGCCACGGGCTGGGCCGGCATCCACATAACGGTGGTCGCAAAGACCATGCGCAACGCCGGTTTGGAAGCCGTCTTGCGCGGCCTGCGCGCCGGGACCGGTCACGACATCGTGGCCAGCCGCCAAGCCGGGATCAAACTGTTGACCACGCTGAAACGCGGCGACTGTGTGGCGCTGCTGATTGACCAGCACGTGGGCTTGCGCGCCGGCGGCATCTGGTGTGAGTTCTTC
>JBBISF010000054.1:0-3369 GCA_037441425.1 Verrucomicrobiia bacterium | reverse complement strand
GCACCCACCCCGCTGCCGGCGCGGCTGGCACTGCATTCGGGCGCGACCATTGTGGGCGGGGTGGCGTATCCGCTGGCCAACGGCCGGTCGCGCCTGGTGTACGGTCCGGAAATTCCGGTCGAACCAACCGGTGACCGGGAAGCCGACGTCCACCGAATCACCCAGCAATGTCTCCAGTTTTGTGAACGGACGATTCGAGAACAACCGGCGCCATGGCTCTGGAGTTACAAACGCTGGCGCGTTCGTCCCCATCCGGAACCGGGGCGCTACCCATTCTATTCCCGCCCCCTGCGCTGACTCCTCAACCGGACGTTTCCCGGGCGCTGGCAACGCACACCACCGACCACAACGCCAGCGTTCCGATCAGAAACACGCCCAACACCTGCGGCCACCGCGCGACCAAGGCCAGCACGGTCATCGCGAAATAAATCGCCAGCCCCACCTGAAACACGCGGGCCATCCGGTAATCCCGCGTGCTCGCCGCCGCCGCGACGGCGACCGCCAGCGGCAACGTCAGCAGCGTGTAATAATGATTCCATCCCACCGGCGAAAGAAACACCATGGCCGGCAGGACCGCGCCAAACTGCAGCGCGGCCGCCCGCGGCGATCGTTCCGTCACGGTCGGCCAACAAGCCCAGGCCAACACCAGCAACAACGCCACCGTCACCACCGTGGCCACCCGGCGCGCCAGCGCTTCCCGGGCGCGCGCGACGGCCGCGTCCGGCTGCCCCGCGGTGAACCAACGAATCATGACCGCGCTCACCGATTGATTGCGTTTCAGTTGCGGATCGAACGTCTGCTCGAACCGCGCATCGTGCTCAATGGCTGCCGAGTTGGCCGGCACCGCGACCGCCGAGAGCCATTGCCGCAACAACGCTTGATTGCCGCGCGGACCAAACACCAGACTTGGCACGCCGGCGACCAGCACCACCAGCCAAACCGCGGTGGCCATCGTCATCGTCCATCGGCGTTTGAAGAGAAAATACACGCCCAGCAACAACGGGAACACCTTCACGACAATGCTGCCGGCCAGACACAGAGCCGCCCACCAATCCCGCTGCTGCAGGGACAGCCAGACCGCCAGCGTCACCAGGTACATCACCAGCAACGCCGGCTGGCCGCGCGTGATTCCCGACATCGTTTGCGGCAACACCAACAGCCCAGCCAGCGCGTACAACCAGAAACTGTCGAGACGACAACCCGGAAACGCCCGCCGCGCCAGTTTTCCCGACAGATGCAGCGCGTGGGCCACCATGGCCGCCGAAAGCAGGTACCAGAGCAGCGCTCCCCAAAACACGCTCAACCTCGCGAACGGCACCATCGCAATGGCGAACATCGGCAGCGCCATGAACAACCAGCCCCGTTGATTGTGCGCCGCGTAGATGTTGCTGCCATCGAGCACCGCCCGGCCCGCCGCGCGGTACACCGTGAAATCCGTGCGCTCCACCCGCGAAAGCGCCGCGCGATACACCGTGCTGCAACCCAACCCGATGACCAACCCAACCGCGATTACGATCACCGCGCGTTTCCACCATCGCAGGGCCGACCCGCTATCCTGACGCAATTCTCCGCCATTCACGCGCGCATCTTAAATCGGCGACACCGGTTGTCCAGCGCGGATTCGGTTCGATCACCGAGCGGCACAACTGGACGCGCCGGGCGGCTGGCTTCCCGGGAGGACCCGCGGTTCGACAGGCACCGTAACGCCGGTTACTTCAGGAAGTCCGACAACCCGCGGGCGACTTCCAACATCATCGGACGAAACTTGTTCACCGCGTCCCGGTCTTCAACCGGCTGGTAGTTCTGCGCGTTGCGCACTTCGACAAAACGCACTTTCCCCGACCCCACCGGCACGATGGCGCGCTCGGTCTCCGTCATGATGGCACCGGTGTCCCAATCGGTACAAAACAGGAATTGCCGGGGTGGGGTTGTCGCTAAAATGTCGCGGCCATGGGAATAATCCGCCGGCGGATTCGTGCAGCCAATTCGTGACAGGATCGTCGGCACGAGATCCAAGTGGCTCGTCATGGTGGTAATTGTGCGCGCCGCCTCGCCCGGGATGTGCATCACCATCGTCGTTTTAGTTTGGTAATCGTCGAACGCGGAATTGTGGGAGTAATAGCCGTTCTCCATGAACTCCTCGCCGTGGTCGCCGGTAATGATCAGGATCGTGTTGTCGAACACGCCGTGGCGGCGCAGATCATCAATCACGTACTGGAACAACGTGTCGCTGTAATACAGCGCGTTCATGTACCGGTGCTTGAGTCCCATTGCCTTCTCCGGCGTGATCTCGCTCAGGTAATTGATCTTCTCGCCCACGACCGGCGTGAACTTCTCAAACTCTTTCGGGTATTGGTAGAACGGGTGCGAGGAGTTGAAAAAGATGAACGCAAAGAACGGCCACTCGCGGTCCCAGTGTTCGAGGAACTGATGAAACTCCTTCACCAAATCCGCGTCGCGCTTCCACATTGCCGGTTCGGGATGATCGTCGGAGATGAAGTCCGCCAGTTTGACGAACGCGGTTTTGCGGAATTCCGGGAACGTCAACTTCGTGGAGTCCAGAATCGAAAACAGATAGCCCATCCGCTGCATCGCATCGAGCATGGCCGGACTCTGGCGCGCCGCGAGAAATGGATCCCACAATGCGCCGTACAACCCGTACAACATGCTGAACACGCCAAACCGCGTCCCGTTGCCGCCCGAGAAATGATTCACGAAATTAAGATTGTGTTGCGCGAACTCGTAGAGATGCGGCGTCACTTCCGGTGTCAACATGTCCGACCGGAAGCCATCCGCCAGCAGATACACGACGTTGTAGTGTGGCGCACCGGGCGCGAACGTCAGCGGTTGCCGCGGATAGTTGAGGGTCTTGCCGGCATCGGAGATCACCACGTCTTTTTCCCGGTTCAACTTGAAACCAAACCACCGCGCCGCGAGACGTTTCACCGTGACCTTGCCGTACAACGGATAATACCGGGCCGCCGTCAGCACCGAAATCTTGTTGGTCAGATCCGCGTAGGCAAACATCGCTTTGTCCACCACGATGAGGCACACGAGACCAATCACCATCGGCAGCAGTCGGCGCCGCAACCTTGGCAACGTTTCTGGCTGGTAAAACACCACGCGCGCCAGCAACACCTGCCAGCCGATAACCACCAGAATGGCCGCCGCATACGAAACCAGCGTCGCCGCGCCCAGCTTCAACGAATCGCCCGCGCCCGCCGTTGTCAGAAAGTTCAACACCAACCCGTTAATGTGAAACTTGAAGATGGCGAACACCCGCACATCGGTGAACAAATAGACCTGTACCGCTCCTGTCATCGCCACCGCCGCGATGACGACCAACAGCCGGGGCAGACGAATCACAGC
>JBBISF010000053.1:0-18484 GCA_037441425.1 Verrucomicrobiia bacterium | reverse complement strand
TCATTAAACTATAACCAATTGTTGCTCTGGCCTTTATGAGCGGACACCCGTGATCTGAACCGTTAAGCTTTCTGCAGGCGCCGGCGCGCGCCGAGCAACCCGGCACCCACGACCATCAACAGAATCGCCGAAGGCTCGGGGACCCCGCCTTCAACTGGCGGCGCGTAGTTCAACACCAGGTTGTTGCCGCTGGTCCCCACTGACCAGGTTCCGGCAAAGCTGTTGAGGAAACCCGACGTGTTGACTGAGAACTTGTTCGCCGCAAACCCGTTGACTCCACCGGTCGTGGTGACAAAGGCAAGCGAGTACGGCGCCGCGCTGTTGAAGTTAGCCGCGAGACCGGGGACAGCGCCGGCCAGCGAGAACATATTGACGGTGAATCCGCCCGTGCTCAAGCCGCTCAACTCCAACGTGCCGGTAATGGCCGTCAGATCCCAGCCGGGGTCAGTCCCCTGCGTACCGTTGAAGTTGTTGATCTCGAAGTGGAAGTTGCCGCCATTGTTCCACGTCTGGGTCCCGGTGGAGATCGTGCCGGGACTGTTGCCGGGGGAAAGCGTACCGGAGAGGGCAACCGTACTGGTGCCGATGCTGCCACCGCCCGCAAGTGTGCCGCCGCTATTAATGGTGAACGCCCCGTTGCCGGTGACACTACCATTGACGATCAATGTGCCTGCGCTGACCAGTGTGGTGCCGGAGTAATTACTGGTCCCCGTGAGCGTCACCTTGCCGTTACCCACCTTGGTCAGACCGCCCGAGCCGCCAATGGTATCGATGCTGAGGTTGGCGCTGCCGCCGATGGAACTGGCGGAACCCAAGGTAAGGCCACCGGTCAGCGTCGAGGTGGTCGCGCCGTTGTTGTTGACCAACGCGCCGCTGCTGCTGATGCCGGTACCGTTGACCGTGAGGCTGCCGCCACCGCTGACGGTCTGGTCTTGACCATTCATGTCGAGCACGCCACCGCTGGACACCGTCACAATCGCGCCTTGGTAAATCTGGTAGCCACCACTGCCGGCGAGTTGAACCGTGGCGCTGTTGCCCACGCTCAAGCCTCCCACGGCATGGACACCGGTTCCACTGCCGGATTTCGCCAGCACGGTCGTCCCGCCGTTGGCTTGGAGAATGAGGTTCTGGTTATCCACGCCGCTGGCGTTGGCGAGGGTGAGCGTGTTGCCGCCGATCTTGGTCAACGTCTGCGGGGAACCCATCGTAATGGCCCCGTTGCCATTGATGGTGACGTCGCCCGTGCCGCCCACGGTGGTCGCGCCGGTCAGCGCGCTGGCGCTGTTCAACGTCAATGTGCCGGCTGTGGCGCTGCTGTTGATTAACGCGCCGCCGCCGCCACCCGTGCCGTAAAGGCTCACGCTGTTGATCGTTTCGGTCTGGCCGTTGAGATCGAAGACGCCACCGGCACCCGAAGGATCGAACACGACACTGGCACCGTCGTAGATTTGGTCGCCGTTGCCGGCACCGAGCTGCACGGTGCCGCCATTGTAGATGTTCAACGTCGCGCCGACCGCGTGGTTGCCGGCACCGGTCTTGGCCAGGACAACCGTGCCGCCGCGAGCGTTCAGCCCGAGGTTCACGTTGTCCGCGCTGCCGCTGAGGATGACTGTGCCCGGCCCCATGGTGTTGACGTAGTTGGCGCTGGTTGTGATCGGGCCGGAGAACGTCAGCGTGCCCCCGGCGTTCTGCGCCACTAGATTGGCGTCGCCATTGAGGTAGATGTGCCCGGAGAACGTGTCGTTACCGGTGGTATTGCTACTGGCGATGATTCGATACAGACCGCCGCTGCCGGGATTCACAGTGAAGTCATTGGCGAATGTCTGGCCACCATTGCCGGTCAGTGTCAATTGCGCCACGGTGGTCAGATAGCTGCCGTCTCCGAGATACATCGCGGATGAACCAGAGATCGCACCTGAAGCCGTGATTTGCATTTCGCCTTGTTGAATGGAGGTGAAGCCCGTGTAGGAATTGGCTCCGCTGAGGGCGAGCACGCCGGCTCCGGTCTTGAAGAGGTTGCCGTTACCGGTGGAATTCTGGAGTGTGCCGCTGATCGTGGTATTGCCAGCGCCTTGGATCGTCAGAGTTTGGCCCTTCAGATCAAGTGTGGCCCCACTGATGGTCAACGTACCGCCGGACGCCTGCTGAATCGCCAGGTTTGAATCCAAATACAGATTCCCGCTCAGCGTGTTGTTGCCACTGGTGTTTTGTGAATCAACGAGCAACGCGCCGGAGGTGTTACCGCTCATGGAATTGATCGTGCCGCCAAACGATTGACCACCGGTTGGGTTTGTAAGCTGAAAGGTACCCCCGAGGGTTTGATTCTGGCTTCCAGTGTTTCCGAAGTCGCCCCCCAAACGAAGGCCGGAGGTGCTGATCGAGCCGCCCGAATTGAGCTGGAGTGTGCCGCCGTTCATGACGTAGATGTCGCCGGAAGTAAAGGAGCCGCCGACCGCCATGATGGCGTTGTTAGCCGTCAGACCAAACCACTTGCCGGAAGCGCTAACAGTGTTGTTGAACGTCACCGTATGACCGCCACCCCACAGCTTAATGCCGTTGACCGCTGAACCGTTGACCGTCAGTGTCCCTGTGCCGAATGTGATATTGCCGTTGACGGCGTTAATTTCACCCCAGTTGTTCCCGGTCGTGGCGGCGAACGTGATCGGCAAATTGATTGTTACCGAACCGGTACTCTGGTTCTCAATCTTCGCCTGCGTTCCGCCATTGTCGTATAACGACAGGACGGTTGAGCCGCCTTGATTTAAGATCCATGAAAGGCTACCCGTCCACAGCAACTCGTTCATCGCGGTGATTGAGTCGTCGTAACTTGTGGTTCCCTGAGTCCCGCCAGTGGTAAGAGTCAGTGTGCCGTAACCCGGCGCACCGCCACCCCAGTTGTTATTATCACTCCAGTTTTGTGAGGACCCGCCACCGGTCCAAGTATTGCCGGCTCGAGCTGAGTACGTTGCAAGCAGCAAGCCTGCGGTAACAAGAAAAGCCGCGACCAAAAGATTTTGTTTCATGCCATCCCTTACCCAATGACACTCATGTTTGATTTTCGCCAGGCCTCGCGGTTCAGCTCCCCACAACCAAACCCTACTACCTTCACCGTGCCGCATAGTATAGTAGAGCGCTTTACCAAGTCAACACCTAAAACAAACTTTTTTCACTCCCCCTCCTGTTCCATCCGCAAGTAGAACCCATTCGCGCCAATGCCGGCCGGAGGATGTGTCACCCTCACCCGCACTGTATTTTTCCCCGCCAAGAGACGTACTTCCACGGCATCTTCATCCCGTTCCAGGCTGCGATACACCTGTTTGTCAAACACCTGTGCCCCATTCAACCACACCGTCATCCCGTCGCCGCTGCCGAGATAAAATCGCGCCGAACCACCGTGCGGCGATTCAAAGGTCGCCTGCGTCTCTGAGTAATTCCCCAAGTCCACGTAACCATCTTCACGAACCGGTTGCGGCCAAACCGGTGACTGGACCAACGTTACCGGTAATGAACCGTCCTTGGTGCGAGCGATTACGCGATAACTACCCACCGGCAGATTAGCCGGAATGACAACCTCGAACGTGACCCGCGAACCTCTCTGCCGTCGCGCCGGCAACACTTCAAATCCGGGCGGGACGTTTACCGTGACTTCGACTTCGTGACGCAACTGTAACTGAATCTGCTCTGACTGCTGACCGCGCAGGAAGCGAATTGCCGGGACAACGCCCCGCTCATTGGTCGGCCCGATCAATGTAATCCCGGGCCGAGCCGGTCTTGGCGGTAAACTCAACTGCCAACCGTTCCGGGTGAAAACAGGAATCACCGTCAGATCGGCTTGGTACGAAAGGTTCGTTGGCCCGGTGTAATTGGTCTCCGTCCACGCATCCACCCACTTGCCCGCAGGGAGATAAACTGTTCGCCCATCCGCCTCCGTCAACACCGGCGCGACCAACAAATCGTCACCAAGCAAAAATTCATCGTCCACCTCCCACGCGCGCGGGTCGTCAGGAAACTCCCAGAACAACGGTCGCCACAGTGGCGCGTTTTGCTTGAGCAAATATGGCTTCAGCCGCCACCGGAGATCAAGATAGTACCGCGCGATGTCTACCGTTTCGTCGTCGTAGTACCACGGTTCGCGGGGAGTCATGCCGTGCCACTGCATGATCGGGCTGAACGCACCCAGTTCCAACCAGCGGATGTAGAGTTTCTTCGTCGGCACGCCGGCGTAACCGCCAATATCATGTCCCCAAAACGGGAACCCGGAAATCGCCGCGCTTAAGCCGGCCCGCACCACAGTCCGAAAATCCTGCCACGACGAATGTTGATCACCCGCCCAAAATGTCGCAGTGCCGGCACACAAAGGGTCGGCCGACCGCGCAAACGTGATCCCTTGCCGGTGTCCCACCGCAAACGCATCGAGCACCGCCCGCTGATAAACAAACGGCTCCTGATTGTGGAACCATTCATCCGGCATCCGCTCGCCGCCATCGGCCTTGAATCCATCCACGCCCATCGCCACCAACGGCTCGTGGAGTTTTGTCCACCAGACGCGTGCTGCCGGCTGACGAAAATCAATCTCGCGTCCGTTCGCGAGCCAATCGGTGACGTATTCCGAACCGTCCGCATTCAGCACCAAGAACCCGTTTGTCTGCGCTGCTGCGTAGGTGGTCGCGTTCGTCCAGATGCTTGGCGTTTCCCAGAGCACGACGTGATAACCGCGGTGGTGCAGGCGGGCGATCCATTTGCGCGGGTGGGGATACCGGCGCTCCTCAAACCGGAAATTCTGCAAGCCTTCCGCCCACGCCTCCAAGACAACAACACCGGCGCGCAACCCGTGAGCCTCCATTTGATCAATCACCCGGTCCACTTCGTAGGCCGAGACGTAGGAGTTTCGGGAAATCCACGGTTCAAACACCCAACCCGGCCTCGGCTGGGGACAGCCAACCAACCGCGCGTATTCTTCCGCGATCTCGCGGGGCGTGCCCCGAAAATAGAATACTTCCACCCCGGCTTCCGGAACTTCGACGCGCAGTTCATCCGGTTTCGTCGCCCCGCAGTCGAACCGCACCCTGCCGGTACAGTTCACAAACAACCCGTACCCGGCCGAACTGATGAAAAACGGCACCGCAAAGTACGATGAATGCGGCCCGCCCTGAGCCATGTCGCGCGCCCACGTCTCGATAATCCGCCCGCGCTGATTCCAAGCGTCAAAACGTTCCCCGAACCCGTGGAACGATTCGCCTTGGGTCAGGCGCTTCATGATGATGGCTTTCCCATCCACCAACTCCACGTGGAGTTCGTCTGGAACCGCATTCGTCACCGGTTGCTTCCCCGGCAGCACGTAAAAATGCGTTGGCCGACCAACAACAAATCTTTCCATGCCCCGCCCGGCAATCATGCCGCCCAGCCAAATCAGCACGATGACGACCAACCTTCTCATCGCCGCCATCATAATCTCTCCCCGCCGCCGCCGCACTGGTTTTCACTCGTCAGCCGGGGCGCAAGTCAATAAGCTGATCACTCGCGGCAATCGTGAACCGGAATCGAACATGGCTCGTGTGCCTGGCGCTGGCTCTTGTGACACTCGTGTTGTACTGGCCGGTCCAGCACTTCGCGTTCGTCAACTACGACGACCCCGAGAACGTCACCCAGAACGTCCACGTCTTGGCGGGCCTGAAACCGGCCAGCGTCCGGTGGGCGTTCACCAACGGTATTTCCGGCATGTGGATTCCGTTGATGTGGCTGTCCTTGATGGCCGACGCCCAAATCTACGGCCTGAATGCCGGCGGCTATCACCTGACCAATCTTTTTCTGCACCTGGCCGCGACACTGCTTTTCTTTGGCGCACTGCGACGGTTGACCGGCCACACGTGGCGGAGCGCGTTTGTCGCGGCGCTGTTCGCGTGGCATCCCTTTCACGTCGAATCCGTCGCGTGGATTACCGAGCGGCGCGACGTGCTGAGCGCCTGTCTTTGGGCGCTGACGCTCTGGACTTACCCGCGCTACGTCGAACGCCAGTCGCTGCCGCGCTATCTGGCGGTGCTGCTGGTTTACGCGCTCGGCTTGATGAGTAAACCCATGCTGGTGACGTTGCCGGCCGTCCTGCTTCTGCTGGATTATTGGCCACTGAACCGTCCCCGCCGCGCCCAGTTGATCTGGGAAAAGATTCCCTTTCTTTGTCTTGGCGCGCTCACCAGTCTAGCGACCCTGACTTTTGAATCACAGATCGGTTCCGTCGCTTCCATGGAACAACTGCCGCTCTCGGTACGCGCCGCCAACGCGGTGGTCGGCTACATCCGTTACCTCGGCAAAACGCTTTGGCCGGTCAATCTCACCGTGTTCTATCCGTACAACACCGCGCTGCCGGCTTGGCAAATTGTGGGCGCGGTGATTTTGATCGTTCTGATTACGGTCGTCGTGTTGATGCTGGCCCGGCGGGCGCCGCACCTGCCGGTCGGGTGGCTGTGGTTTGTCGGAACGCTATTTCCGGTGGTGGGTCTCTTCCAAGCCGGTAGTCAGTCCATGACCGACCATTATTCCTATATCCCGATCATGGGTTTGTTCATCATGACGGCGTGGAGCGCGCCGGCCAAACCGGTCTGGGCCGTGGTTGGCAGCGTGATTCTGCTCGCGTGCCTGCCGGCCACGCGTTGTCAACTCCGGCACTGGCAAAACTCGGAAACCCTTTTCCGGCACGCCTTGACGGTCAATCGCAACGACTGGGTTGCTCACCAGAATCTCGGCGAAACGCTGGAGGCGAAAGGACAAGATGCGGCCGCCGCCACGGAGTATCGCGCCGCGCTGGTCACGCAGCCTGACAACGCCGAGGTCCACTTCAACCTCGCCAACGTTCTTACCCGCCTTGGCCAATCCACCGAAGCCGCCCACCACTACACCGTCGCGTTGTGGCTCCAATCCGATTACGTGAAAGCCCACGTCAATTTCGGCAACCTCTTCCTGCAAACCGGCCATCTGGACGACGCCATCCGCCAATACCGGGCGGCGCTGGTTTTGCAGCCCGCCATGGCCGAAGCGCACAACAATCTCGGCCTCGCGCTGGCCGGCAAGAGCGACTACGCCGGTGCCGTGCGCCAGTATGAAGCCGCCCGGCGTGTTTGGCCGGACTCCGCCACCGTGCGCGCCAATCTCGCGGACGCCCAACGCAAATTGAAACTGGCGCTGCCAGCACAATCGAAGTAAATAGGTTCTGGTGAAAGTCGGCAGGAAAAATTATCGGGCCGTGTGGATGGAAGGGCGCGAGGTGGTGGTGATTGACCAACCGTTGTTGCCGCACCGGTTTGCGTTGCGCCGACTCAAGAATCACCGGGAAACCGCCCACGCGATTCAGACGATGATCATCCGCGGGGCCGGCACCATCGGCGCGACCGCCGCCTACGGCATGGCCCAGGCGTTTCTCGAAAATCCAGGGCCGGCGTACATTCGCAAAGCCTACGCAACCCTCGTCACCACCCGCCCGACCGCCGTGGACTTGAAGCACGCGCTCGACCGGGTGCTCGTCGCCGCTCACAACGCCAAAACCGCCGTCGCCGAAGCGGAGCGGATTGCCGATGAATACGTCGCCCGCGCCCGGCGAATCGCCGAAGTTGGCCTGCCGTTGATCAAAGCCGGTTGCCGGGTGCTCACCCACTGCAATGCCGGCTGGCTGGCGCTGGTGGATTGGG
Source organism: Verrucomicrobiia bacterium (assembly GCA_037441425.1). GTDB lineage: Bacteria > Verrucomicrobiota > Verrucomicrobiia > Palsa-1439 > Palsa-1439 > JBBISF01. Next base: position 10,805 of record JBBISF010000053.1, on the reverse strand, counting down.
GCAGCGCGCCCGCGCCAATCTACCTTGCTCACCGGAAAGGCCGGCAGGTTTTCGTCTGGGTGGATGAAACCCGGCCCCGCAATCAGGGGGCAAACCTGACGAGTTGGGAATTCATCCAAGAAGGCGTGCCGCACAAAATCATCGCCGACAATGCCGGCGGGCTTTACATGCGGCGTGGCGAAGTGGATTTGTGCATCGTCGGTGCCGACCGCATTGCGGCCAACGGTGATGTCGCCAACAAGATCGGCACGTACCAAAAAGCCGTGTTGGCGCACGAAAACGGCATCCCATTCTACGTCGCCGCGCCGACCTCGACGATTGATCCGCACTGCCCGAACGGCGACGCGATCCCCATTGAAGAGCGCGATGAAAACGAAGTGCTTTTTCTCGGTCGGACCCGGATTTCGCCGCCGGGCGCGCGGGCCGGCAACCCGGCATTCGACGTGACGCCGGCCAAGTACATCACCGGCATCATCACCGAAACCGGCATCGTGCAACCGCGCGCGGTCGCGGGGTTGGCGGGTTGATATGGGCGAAGTTTACGTCGGCCCGAAATTTCGCACCGTCTTTGCGAGACGCGCGCCGCCCCGCGACGACCGGATCACGGAGTTGATCGCGTGGTGCCGGCAGTTTGCGCAACTGGGTTTGGTCGGACCGGCGATGGGCAATCTGAGTTTCCGGACCGGCGACGGGTTTGTCATCACGCCGAGCGGCACCGATCCCGCCACGATCAGCGCCGGACAGTTTGTCGAGGTGTTGCGCGCTGATGCCGGGGCGCTGGCGGTGACTGTCGCCGGGCGGGTCGAGCCGTCGAGTGAGAGTCTGCTGCACGCGGCGATTTACGCGGCGCGGCCGGAAGTCAACGCGGTGTTTCACGCGCACAGCGCGGCGGTGTTGGCGGCGGCGGAACGCCGCGGGTGGCCGGTGACCGCGCGCGCGCAGCCGTACGGGACCCCGGCCATGGCGGCGGAGGCGTTGGGAATTCTGGGGAACCACAATTTTCTGATTCTGCGCCAGCACGGGTTTGTGGCGTTGGGCCGGACGATGACGGAAGCCGGTCGGCGCGTGGAGGCGGCGGTGCGCCAGGCATGAGCGCAATCCAGGCGGTGGTGTTCGATCTGGGGAACGTCCTGTTGCCCTTCAATTGGGATGCCGCCGCCGACCGGTTTTGCGCGCGCTGCGGTTGCCGCCGTCGTCAGCTCGACGATTTCATCGTGACGACGCCGTTTGTGAATCATCTCGCGCTTGGGAAAATGACCAAAGAGAAGTTCTGCCAAACATTGACGACTGAGTTCGGTTTTCCCGGTGGTTACGACGAGTTTGCGGTGCTCTGGTCGGACATTTTCACCGAGGACCCGGCGATGATCGGACTGGCGGCGGCACTGAAAGGGCGTTACCGGCGGTTCATCCTATCGAACACAAACGCGATTCACATCGAATTCATCTTTTCTCGATTCCCCTTCCTGCACGATTTTGAGGGCCATATTTTCTCGCATGAAGTCGGCTTGGAGAAACCCGACCCGGCGATCTACGCCGTGACGGCCCGCAAGTTTGGCCTGACACCGGCGCGCACCGTGTTTATTGATGATCTGCTGGCCAACATTGAAGCCGCGCGGGCGGCGGGTTGGCACGGCATCCACCATCGAAGCGCCACGCCAACACGGCAAGAGTTGACGAAACTGGGCGTTGTGCCTATATAAGACAGTCTTGGCCGCCACCACGGTTTCCCCAGTAGCTCAATGGTGGAGCGAGTGACTGTTAATCACTAGGTTGTAGGTTCGAGTCCTACCTGGGGAGCCAATTTGAAACCCGTTGCGCCGCAACGAGGGTTGACTTCCCAAGTAGGTCCAAAGGGTGCAACTGCCAGGGAAACTGTCAGGGAACCGTGCGGCGGATCACAACTCTGCCATAGCTCGCACGGCTCTCGACACTACTCCCTCAGTACCCTCTAACGGCAAGAGTCTCGCGTCCTTTACCCTCTGAAAGGATGCAGATGAGAAATCGGTACTGGCTATTCAAGCGTGGGCGAACCTACTACGTCGAGGACGCGCTCACCCGTAAACAGGAAAGCCTGCACACAACTGACCGCCAAGAAGCCAAGCGACTGAGGGACGCCAAGAACGAAGCTGTGGCGACTCCAACAATCGGTCTCGCAGTGGGCCGGGCATACTTGGCTGCCCATGACCCGCAAATCGGGAAACGCACTTGGACTGAGGTGATGAACGAGTTGGCTTCACACGGATGCGAGTCCACACAAACGCGCTGCCGCCGGGCAATGCGGAGCAACGCGCTTCGTCGCATTCAACAAAAGCCTTTGATTGAGACTACCAGCGACGATTTGCTGACGGTGTTGCGTGAGGGAACTGTTTCAACCAATCATTACCTGCGTCGGCTTCATAACCTGGCCACCGGACTCGGCTGGCTGCCATGGCCAATTCTCGCCCCGAAACTCTGGCCCAAAATCTGTGCTACTCCAAAGCGCGCTATTACAAGTGATGAACACATGCGGATCGTTGCCACGGAGAAAAGCACGGAACGACGACTCTACTACGAATTACTGTGGGAAACCGGTGCATCGCAAACTGATGCGGTTAATCTGACCGACGAGAATATTGACTGGCCTTCGCGTACGATTGCATACCGCCGGCAAAAGACAGGGCAGATCGCATGTTTGAAGATCGGCGCACGGTTGGAGCAGTTACTCAAGCAGTTGCCACCGGATGGGCCACTGTTCCCGCATGTGAACCAACTCAAAGCCACGGACCGTTCGGCTGAATTTCGCCGACGCTGCCGAATCCTCGCCATTCAAGGCGTGACGCTGCACTCCTACCGCTACGCGTGGGCGGAACGGGCCAAGGTCAGCGGTTATCCCGAACGGTGGGCGCAAGCTGCGTTGGGACACGATTCCCGCGCGGTGCATGAAGCGTACGCGAAAGAAGCCTTCGTTGTGTGCCCACCCTTGGAGGATTATGAGGGCAAAGTTATTGCGCTTCTGAGAAAGCCTGAACGATTGCCAAAAGCCTGCTGAGTGACGAAGTTTGGAAATGGGGAAATGTCCCCATTACAATCTCGTGCGCCGTGACCAACGTGTTCGCTGCATCTCTGTACGAGCTCCGGTCGCCCCCTCCCGTTGCCCATGCGACCACGCTCGTCTCGCTCTGCGGCGAGCGCGTTCGTCACTGGCGAAAAACGCAGCAGTCGCCGGGTCAACTTCGCTTCCGTCCGCGGCTCGGCGGCGGCGTTGCGCTACGGATAAGCTTCGCTACGCGCTCTGCTTCTGCCTCCGCTTCACTTGTCCCGCTCGCCGACCGCAGACCGAAGCCCTCGCCGTTGCGATGTGGGCACACGATTGCTGATACTGTAGGCGACCCGCCATTCGTCGGTACGCTCGACAACGCGATGAAAGCGCGACGGATTATACGGCGGCGGCGCGGGCGTCAATGATACTACGGTGCAGTGGCTTCCGTTCCTCGATTGACTCCCGCGCCGCCGCCTGACGACTTTGCCGCTACGCTTTCATAGCGCACCTCTGTCGCGGTGCAGCAGTCCAAAGTTTGGAGGAATTGAACCCCGTGATGTTGATGGTGTTCTTGAAGTCTCAGAGACTACGCCGCATCTCATCGTAGGGCTTCGATCGGGAAGAAGACTGACAAGTCTGCATGAAAGACGCGGCTCAGACAGAGCAGTTGCCGGTCGCTGACCAAATGATAACCGCCTTCGACTTTCGCGACGCCTTCGCGGCTGAGGTCCCAGCCTTGAATCTGTAACCGGGCCGCCAGCGTAGCCTGCGTCCAACTGCGTTCATAACGCAACCGGCGAATCTGCGGTCCCACTTCGTTCAATCGTTCCATGCTTCGTGACGGTAACGCGGAACGTCCATGCAACCTCAGCGAGTAGTGGACGAGTGGCGAGCAGCAGTCGGGGAGTTACCCATGAAACAACGACGGGGGCGGCTGGGACTTCAGGCGGTAACGAACGGCCCTTTGCCTATTGCGGACTTGCGGGCATTCTTGAAGCGCCAGTGTTCGACGATGACATCGGAGGCGCGGGCCAACCACTTCGGATCCTTGTGGAGTTCGGTGAGCACGGCCGTGGCAAAGTATTTCACGCCGTTGGCCGGCGGGCGACCGAGCGGCTTGAGCAAGCCCTTGGCGGTCAGAATGGGAATCTCGTGGGGTGAGAATCCCAGATACCAAGCGGCTTCTTCCGCACTCAACCGCGCCGGTGCGGTCGCCAGTTTCAGAAATTGTTCGCGCTGCGGATTCATACCCTCAAACTCTGGCCGTGGTGATTCGACCGGCCAATGACCTCACGCGGGCCAACAACCTGCGCACACCGTTCCGAGATGGCGCGGACAACTTCGCTGGGATGGTGCGCGGGGAATTGTTTCCAAGCGACGCGTTGGGCCTTGGCCACCGCGTTGCTGGCCATGAATCGCAGGGTATGCCGAACCTCGCTCGCATAATCTTGGATCAACTGACTGGCGTTATCCCCGCGCAATAGAACCTCTACGTTCCCATGGGCCTTGGCGTACGGCGACTCAATCTCAAAACGCTGGATGATGGCGAAGTGGGGTGCACCGTTTTGCCGACAAAGGAAGACTTCGCTGGCAGGTAATTTCAGCAACCGGATTTGACTCCGCCACTCAACTCCGTCGCTCACCATGACAGTGCCCGTACTGGGAGAATCGGCCGTGTGCCGACCGAACTCAACCATCTGCTGTCCGAGTTTCGTTAACTCCGTGAACTCCGGGCGGATTGCCGCCCACGCGGCGGCATAGGCGGCTTCTTCCCGGGGGATGACCCAGGCGGGATGGCTACCGTCTTGTCCATTGCGTTTGAGCATGACCTACCCGCCTTTCTCCATCAGCTTGGCCAGTTCGCTTGCCGGCACAGTGATCTCACCGGATGACGCGCGGTCAGGATTCACCCGGCCGCGCTGAATCAGGCTGAACACCGTGAAGGAGTCCACGCCCAGTTCGCGGGCCGCTTCCTCAATCGTCAATCGTTTATCTTCGACCATTGTCCGATCCAGTTTGACAGAGGGCTGATTCACGGCAGTTCCGAAACGGGAACAGTCTTTCGACAATGCCATCATGATGGATTGCCGTCCGCCGGTTGTTCGCCCGTGCGAACAGAAATGCTGCTCACGAAAAGCCGTCGGTCTTCGACTTGGGCGTAGCGCTGATCACGTACCCGCACCGTGACTGGTCGATTGCGATCCAATGCATCACGCACTCCCTCCAAGTTCCATCCGAGCAATACCACGTCCTGCGTGACAAACGCCAGGGTCAGTCGCTCGGGTGGCTCGTCAGACTGATCCGGTGTGGCTGGGTTGGGTTCCCATGTACAACGCACCAGTTGCGCCAGCGGAAAACTGTGGCAACGACCGTCTCGACTGACGAAGTCCACCAACTGACAATCCCGCGCCTTCTCCTGAAGACAGGCGGGTGAAGTTTCGTCCTCCCGTTCGGCTGGCCAAGTGCGCTTGATCATATCCTGACTCCGCTTGAAATCTGCTGATTCACCCTTGTTTTGAACTGGTTGGCCAACCCATGCAGATGCCGGACAATCCACGCGAGGCGACGGCCGGGACGCAACGCGCGAAACCGAATCCCCCGAAATGGGTGTTCTTTCTCGACCAACTCAATGGCAGCCTGGCGCTCCTTGGGGTCACCAATCTTTTGGCGCAGCATGTCCTTGTCGTCGGTGAAGATACAGCACCGTTGCTTCCCGCGTGAGATGTCCACGTAGAACTGCCGCCGGTGAATGGCCGGCACCGAGGTTGAACTCGCCACGACAAAAACGTCGTCCACGGTCTGACTTTGGGCGGCGTGCGATGTGACAGCATAGCCGTGCGTGAACATCCGGTAATGGCGCGGCAATCGCCGGCCATCCGCCAGTCGAATCCCGCTCCCGTCGCTTGCCCCGACCTGAACAATCTCGCCGTTCACAAACTCCTGACCATCAGCCTTGCCACGAGCCTGCAATAACAGCTTGTCGCCGACAGCGACCGCCAGTGGCTTGGACTCGCACACATCGAAGGTTTTTCCGTTTTGAGGACGAAACATCACTTCCTGTCCGTTTTCCTGCCGCACGCGCAGCCCGTTCTTTTCAACACCGAGCACGGTGAGAGATTCATGGGCCGCGTACGCACCAGATTTCCGATGAAACACGACTACTTGACCCGCGACATAATTGCGCAGGTGCTTCTTCTCGGCGGCCGTCCACGACAGCGAATCGAACACCGTGACCGTTTGTTCCGCACCTCGCAACAGTCGTTGCCGTTTCAGTTCTGTGCGGACACGCTCCGTGAGCAGATGGATCTCGTTCCACGTCGGTGAGACGAGCAGGGCCATTTTGCCGGTCCTCAACGATCCCACGTAGGCATTGGCAGCCTGCTGATGAATGTCGTCGCTTTCCACGACTGCACCCATTTTGTCCAGCAGTTCAAACGCCTGCTGCGATTGTTGCCGCGCGGCTTTCAACACGGCCTTTTGGTATTGGGGTGCTGGCTTCTGTCGCCAGTTCTCCGTCAGTTCCGCAAATGAATACCGGGAATACTTTTCCAAGATGCGCAATGCATCCCCGCGTGTGACCGCGGTGTGCTGGCCGGTGTCGCCGCAAAGAATGACGCGAGCTTGTTTGGCCACGGCGAAAGAAAACAACTGGCGCATGTCATCGGCGCTGACCATCCCGGCTTCGTCCACCACGATGGTACTCCGGCCCGTGAGACCAGATTGCCGGGACTCGTCGATGAGCAACCGTTGCAGCGTCATGGCCGGAATTCCGTCGCGGCGCAGATTCTCCGTGGCCGAACCGGTCGGCGCACAGGTCACAGTCTGACGACCGATTTTCTCGAAGGCCCGCAGCATTTCCTTTAACGTGCGGCTCTTGCCGGTGCCTGCGAGACCGCGAATGCCCGTGATTTGGTCGGGACTGCGTAGGATGAACGAAATGGCCTTCCGCTGATCCGCGCCGAGGTTCGCGTCCTGTGGTTCGTAATGCAGATGAATCGGGGCAAAGTGATCCTTGCCGTGATTGACAGCGTTGATGAGCGCGAGTTCGGTTCGGAGAATCTCGCGCGTGGAAAGCTCACCGGCCACACGCACCAACTCCGGCGAAGATCGAATTTGTTCTTTGAGCCGAGACAGTACGACTTGCCCACGCCCATGAACCAACGCCGCGTGCAGCAGCTTGTGTTCGGGAACGGTCGAGGCCCGCTCGAAGACGTGTTCTTGGGCGTGGTCGAGAGCTTCCATCGCACTGACTTGATGCTCGACGTATACGGGCGCGCCATTGGCGGAGCGGATGATGCTGTCCAAACGCCGTTTTTCATCGCGAGAAAGTTGGTTCAGTTGATGTTGCCGGACTTCCGTCTGCGTGATGCCGGTGACTTTCTTGGGGCGCGCCTTGTGGACCGCATAGGCGACTTCGTTGTTGGACAGTTTGCGACCGAGCTTCTGTTCCACTTCTTGGACCACCGCTTTGATTTGCGTGCTGCGCTTGGAGAAGCGCTCGCGAATCTCCGGCAACACGCCTTTGATTTCAAAGCCTTTGGCGGCGCGTTCGGTATTGTAGCCGAGGGCGTGAAGCCGGTTCGCCAGTTCATTACGGTACACTTCGGTTCCGTAGTGGATGGCCTCGTGCATCCCAAAAGTTTCCAATGCCTTCCATCGTTGTTCGACGCCATCGAACGTGCAGTTGAACAAAACGAAGTGGGTGTGGAGTTGCGGATCGAGCGTGCGCGAACTGTTGTGCAGGAATTCCACGCCGACCAGATTGCCCGTGAGGCGCTGTTCATTCTTGCCCGCTTGGCGCACCCGGCTGGCGGCGAATTGTTCCAGTTCTTTGATCGCAATGCGGGCCGCCGCTTGATGCGCGTCCACGATGCGCTGGTCATCCATCGTCACGGCGAGGATCGACACCGATTTCGGAGCCGAACAGGTGAAGTCGTAGTACAACCGGCGATTGCCTTCCCGGTTCCGACGCGGTGTCAGCGATTCACCGGTGACTGGATGCCAGTTGTCGCAGAGCGCCAGGAATACCTCCCGGCTGACCACGGCCCCCTCATTCAAGCCGAGCCGCTCCGGTCCCTCGCCGATCCAACGACCGGGCCGGACATCGCCTTGGGAGTAGTAATCGTTGTGCGTCAGATGTTCATCGAAATACTGCTCAACCGCCGGGCGGTTCTTCTGTGACTTGGTCGTCAACATGCGCGGCATTCAAGCACGCTCGCCTTGGGAATCTGTTCAGTTCATGGCACAATCGCCGGAGCTTGCGCCTTCACCAGCCGGAAGGAAACGCCCGCGTGTCCCGCTGGGGACTTGGAAAGTCCGACAAACATCCGAGTGGTGTCCGATTCCTGGCTGATCAACGGACATGCCGGAGCCAGATAGTGCCAACTCGGACACTCTATGGCGATCGACTGGACAAATCACGGGACACCCGTGGCACGTTAGTGGAACAGTGGCGGGACAACGGTGGCTGCGGAATGGTTCAGCGGAAGATCAGCGATGGATCAGCGAAAGGTCAGCGGAAAATCAGCGGCGGGACTGACGCAGGACTGACGTGGGATTTACGCAGACCTCACGCATGGCTCGACGCAGGCACATCAGTACCGGCATCCACGACCGTTGCCGAATCGAGAAATTCCTGAGACACCAACTCCTTAGCAGGAGCCAAGGTGGTAGAGCTCTCCCGGTTGGTTATGCGCGAAAGCTCTTCCCAAACGCTCTCGCAGTCCGGCTCCAGATACCAATCCGCGCCGGGCCAACCGACGTTCATAAAGGCTGCCAACTCGGCCGCCGTGATGGTCGGTGATGAGTTCATTTGTCTCTCCTCCACCACGCACCCTAGCGGACCCATATCACCGTTGCGTGAACACAAGGAAACGTCTCCGCCCCGGAATGTTTTCTCATTTTGACAAATGTTTGTCACCCGACAGTCACATGCGCTCGCTAATTTCCCTGCCAAGGACAAGGACGCTATGAATAATGAGCCGCAAATGGGAATGATCCGGCTGGTTGTGCGAGCGGATTGCACCCCGGACTGTTTACGACGGGCTGGTGAACTGGTTCGCCAAATCCCAGTCGTGGCACGTGTGCGCACCGACGAGCCGTCGCGCCAATTGGAAATTTTGTTCTGCCGTCCTGCGCCTGGATTGCTGCGGGAGATTCATCTGGCGTTGAAGGCGGCCGCCACCGAACTACTGGCCGGCAAGAGTTGTTAAGCTCACCACTGCCTCGTCCATGACGTTTATTGGGGACACGTTATTTTGCCGTCCCCGATTTACCGGCGGTCGCCTTGTAGAGCAGGGCCTTCTCGGCGTAGAACGACTCGGGTGGATCACTGCTGAACAGGATCAGCACCGGCAGCGTCACCGCTTTGTTCGCGATGGTTTCATTGGTCAACCCGGCCGCGATCCAATCCGCATCCCAATCGCCTTTTAGCGCGGCGGTCACGGTGCCAATGGTGTTGGTGATCACACCGCTCCGGTCCTTGAGGTTCTTCAACTTCAGATTCAAACGGCTCATCCCGTTGGTGCCTTGGCCCTTGGCATTCAGCAAGAAGTCCAAGTTGACTCCGCCGATGCTCACCGTTGCCAGAACATTGCTGACGCTGAACCCCACCGGCAACTCAAACGCGGCTTGCCAACGGGCTTGGTCCAGTTTGCCCGGCGCGAAGTTCGATTTGATCGTCAGCTTCATCGGCTTCGGCGACTCCAAGAACGAACACGCCACCGAAACCACCAACCCGGTGCTCGTCGAAGCCGTCCCGTTGGTCACGGTCAAACTGGCGTTATACGCGACACAATCCGCGGCCGGGTAGGCATTCGTTGCGACGTTGAGTGCCGACCACGGGGTTGTCGTTCCGTCGCCAAAGTCCCACTGATAACTCAACGGATTACTCCCCGGATCGTGGGCGGTCACATCGAATCCAACCACGTCGCCACCCACCTCGACGCTGATGTTCGCGACGGTCAGCAATGCATTGGAGACGGCTACCGCATCAATCACCGGTTCAATCTGCGAGCCGGCCGATCCGTAGCCAGTCCCGGAAACGGTAATGGTATTGATGCCGCTGGTCGCATCGCTATTAACGATTATGGTCCCGCCATAGCTGATGAAGTCAGTCGGCGCAAAGGTCACCAGCACATTGGTCGAGTTGCCAGCGGCAATCGTCCCGCTGAACGCGCCGCTGAAGCCGGTCGGGTATGTAATGCCGGTGACGGTCAGCGTCGCGTTGCCGGTATTCGCAATGGCCAACAGGCGCCCCGCGGTGGTGTTGGTGGTCATGTTGCCAAACGCCAAGTTGCCGCTCAGGCCGATAATCCGCGTCACCCCCGCGACCCCCGCCCCGGAAGCGGTGATCGTACTGGTACCGCTGGTGGCATCACTATTGACCGTCACCGTCCCGCCATAGCTGGTCACAGCGGTGGGCGCAAAGGTCACCAGCACATTGGTGGAACTGCCGGCGGCAATCGTGCCGCTGAAGGCCCCGCTAAAGCCGGTCGGATAGCTGATTCCACTCACCGTCAAGTTCGCGGTGCCGGTGTTCGCGATGGTTAATGAAGCAGTGGCGGTGGTGCCGGTGGTGACATTGCCATAGGCCAGGCTGCCGCTCAGGCCGATAACCCGCGTCGCCGGGGCAATCCCGCTCCCGGAAGCGTTGATCGTATTGGTGCCGCTGGTCGCGTCACTGTTGATGGTCACGGCTCCGTTGTAATTGGTCACCGCGACCGGCGCGAACGTCACCGTCACGTTGGTCGCGCCGCTGGCGGGAATGACACCGCTGAACGCACCG
>JBBISF010000052.1:0-19290 GCA_037441425.1 Verrucomicrobiia bacterium | reverse complement strand
CGGTCCGCAGCAACTTGGTTCGGGGGAAGACGTCGTGCGTGCGGCATTGGCACAAGTGGGTTTGACCGGTTTCGAGCAGCGCACCCCGCATCACCTGAGTCAGGGCGAAAAACGGCGGGTCTGTCTGGCCGGCGTGCTGGCGTGCCAGCCGCGTGTATTGGTGCTGGATGAGCCGACAAGCGATCTCGATCCGCGGGCGCGACGGGAACTCAAGACGTTGCTCCGGCAGATTCCGGCGACAAAGATCATCGCGACGCACGATTTAGAGTTGGTGGTCGAGTTATGTCCGCGCGCGATCATTCTGGATGCCGGGCAGGTGGTGGCGGATGGACCAACGCTCCATTTGTTGGATGACGAACAGTTGATGCTGGCGCATGGGCTGGAGCGTCCGCACATCCTGCAGCACCGGCATCCCCATTGAGTCTTGCCGTGATGCGTGTTGCTTTGCTAACGTGCGGGCCTGATGAACGTGCGTGTTCGCTTTGCCCCCAGTCCGACCGGCTACCTGCACATTGGCAGTGTGCGGACGGCTCTTTTTAATTGGTTATACGCGCGGCATACCGGCGGAACGTTTGTGCTGCGGATTGAAGACACGGACACCACCCGGAACACCGAGCAATCGCTCCGCACCATTCTCGACGGACTGAAGTGGCTCGGGCTGAACCACGACGAAGGGCCGTATTTTCAATCGCAACGGGCGGAGCTCTACCAACGCCGGGTGCAGGAGTTGGTGGCGAAAGGTTTGGCGTACGAACGCGAGGGCGCGATCCGGTTCAAGATGACGCGCGCGCCCATCGTCGTTCCCGATCTGATTGCCGGCAAGGTGACGCGCGAGTTGACCGACCGGGAATTGCAGGACCCGGACTTTGTGATCGTGCGCAGCGATGGCAATCCGGTGTTTCATTTCGTCAACGTCGTGGACGACCTGGAGATGAAGATCACGCACGTCATCCGCGGTGAGGATCATCTCTCGAACACGCCGAAGCACATCGCGTTATTCCGCGCGTTCGGCGTCGAGCCGCCGCAGTACGCGCACATCCCGATGATTTTGAATCTCGACGGGACGAAGATGAGTAAGCGCGATCCTGATCCCGCGAAAGCCCGGCTGGCGTCGCTCCAGACGTATGTCGAGGACGGCTACTTGCCGGAAGCGGTGCGTAATTACCTCTGTTTGCTCGGCTGGTCGCCGAAAGACAACCGGGATGTAATGCCGATTGAGGAAGTGGTGAAGTTGTTCGACCTCCCGCAAATCCTCCGCAGCAACGCGCGATTCGACGTGACCAAGCTCACGTGGATGAATGGCGAATACCTCCGGGCGTTGCCGACGGCGCGGTTCATCGAATTGGCCAAGCCGTTCAGCGGTGGTCACGACGATCCGCAGGTGTTGGCGCTGGTCAAAGACAAACTCAAATTATTGAAGGAACTACCGGAACACACCGGTTTCTTTTTCACGGACGATTACCCGTTCGATCCCGAAGCGGTGAAGAAATCGTGTAGCGCGCCGGAGACCAATGACCGATTGGCGAAGCTGGCCGAGAGCTACGCCGGGGCGAGCCCTTGGGATGCCGCAACCTTGGAGGCGAGCCTGAAAGCGCTGGCGACGCAACTCGGGGTGAAACCGGCGGCGCTGATTCATCCGTGTCGGGTGGCGGTGTCCGGCAAGTCAGCCGGCCCGTCGTTGTATCACATGCTGGCAGTGCTGGGGCGCGACCGGGTGCTGGCGCGGCTGCGAAACTTCCAGGCATGACGACCGCCAACAAGATCACGATTGTCCGCATTCTCTTGATCCCGGTGTTCGTGTGGTTGTTGCTGGATTACATCCGGGATTTTCAACGGGGACAGCCCAGGGAGTGGGAACGGATCGTGGCGTGCACGGTGTTTGCGGTGGCGGCGATTTCCGACGGCGTGGACGGCTACATCGCGCGGCGCTACCGGCAGAAGAGCGAATTGGGATCGTTTCTCGATCCGCTGGCGGACAAGGCATTGCTGGTGTCCGGGTTGATCATGCTGAGTGTCCGGTTCAAGGACGGGACGCCGTTTTCCCAGTTGCCGCTCTGGCTGCCGGTCTTGGTGATCAGCCGCGATTTGATTTTACTGGCCGGCACCGTGCTGATTCACATGCTCGCCGGCAAAATGACGCCCCGGCCGCGCGTTGTGGGCAAGTGCGCGACGTTTTTCCAGATGATCGCGCTGGGCTGGGTGTTGCTGAAGGTGGGACAGCCATCCTTCACGTGGCCGCTGTACGCAGCCGGCCTGTTCACATTGGTTTCCGGCATCTGGTACGTCTTCGACGGCGTGAAGCAACTCAGCGCCCACGAAACCAAGAAGACCTGATCCCGGCCATCCGGCAGACGGTTTCCCTATTTCATTTTACGGCGTGACCGCTCTCTCGAACCGATCACCATGGGTGGCTGGCCAACCGGATCTGCATGGCGCCGCGCCTCGGCCGGATTGATCATCAGCGATTGCCATTGCTTTTCGCGCGAAAGCCGGGCACTGTCATTGCGCTGACCGTCTTCCGAAGAGGGTCGCTGTTCGCCCAGGATCAAAGCCTGTCCTTTGACACCTGTCGTAACCCAGGCAGGATTGCAGGTGAAAAAGGCAGTCAATGGATCAAATTCATAGTTTGGAAGGCATCGTGACCAGGGTGTTGCCGGGCACGATGTTCCACGTCGAGCTGCTCGCCAACAAACATCAGGTCTTGGCGCACATCTCCGGCAAAATGCGCCGACGCTGGATTCGCATCAACGTCGGCGACCGCGTCAAGCTGGAGATGACGCCGTACGATCTCGACAAAGCCCGGATCGTGTACCGGCTCAGTTGACCACCATGAAGAAAAAAGTTCTCCTGACCACTGTTTGCCGGCCCATGGGGCCGCAATGCGGCGATGCCCCCTCCGTGGGGTACGAATTGCTCTACCGGCAAGTCACCCGCGCCCAGGGCATCTTCAGCCCGCGCACTGTCAACATCCAGTTCTCGCTGGAATACATCGCGGAAAACCTCGACGCCCCGACGGTCGTGCTCCAATACCCGTCGCAGCGCGAGTTCGTTCGCGAATTGCAGAAGGGCTACGATTACGTTGGCATTTCGTTTTTGATGGCGGTGTTTCACAAGGTCAAAGACATGGTGACCTTGATTCGCGAGCACGCTCCCGGCACCAAGATCATCCTCGGCGGCTACGGCACGGTCTTGACGGACGAGGAATTGACGCCCTACGCCGACTACATTTGCCGGGAAGAAGGCGTCGCGTTCATGCGCCGGTTGCTCGGCGAACCGGAACTACCGATGCCGTACAAGCACCCGTTGATCGTCAGTTGGCTGAAAGTGTTCGGCTGGAAAGTCTCAGGGACCGGTAAAATCTTCGCGGGGCTGGGCTGTCCCAACGGCTGCGACTTCTGTTGCACGTCGCACTTCTACAAGCGCAAACACATTCGCTTGCTGCCCACCGGCGCCGATATCTTCGCCGTCGCCGAACGCTACCACGCCATGGATCCGAGCCTCGTGTTCCTCATCATTGACGAGGACTTCCTCCTCAACAAGAAGCGCGCGATGGAATTCCGCGACTGCGTTTTGAAAAGCGGCAAACAATTCTCCATCTTCGCGTTCTCCAGCATCAAGGCCATCAGCCAGTACACCGTCGAGGAGATTCTGGAGATGGGCATTGACGGCTTCTGGATCGGCTACGAAGGCACCCGGTCCGGCTACGCCAAACAGCAGGGCCGGCCGGTAGAAGACATCCTTAACGAGTTCCGCGCCCACGGCATCACCGTGCTGGCCTCGATGATCCTCGGCTTCGACTACCAAACTCCCGAAATCATCGCCCAGGAACTCGACGGCCTGATGAAACTCAAGCCGGCGCTCGCACAATTCCTCATCTACGGTCCCGTGCCCGGTACGCCCTTCAACGCGCGCGTGAAACGCGACAACCTGATGCTCGAGAAATTCGTCCAGGACCCCAACGTGCTCTATCACAACGCCGACGGATTCACCACGACGATGAAACATCCGACCTTGTCGCCCGAGCGCATTGAGGAATTGCAGCGCTGGTGTTTCGATCAGGATTTCCAACGACTCGGCCCAAGCATTTTCCGCGTGTTGGAGACCCGGTTGCTCGGCTATCAGACATTGAAGGAGTCGCCCAACCCGGTGCTCCGCGCCCGCGCCGCCTACTACGCCAACGAATTGCGGTGCGCCACCGCCGTCTTCCGGGCCGGTCGGCTATTCGGGCCGAACGCCGGCGTGCGCCGCTGGATTGGCGATTTGGAACAGCGCCTTGTCACTGAGTTCGGCCGCCCGCCGCTGATCGAACGCGCCAAATCCGTGCTCGGCGTCGGCGCAGCAATGTGGACATGGCTGACGTTGAAACTCGACCTCTTCCAGCATCCCAAGCTTCTCCGGACACCCTACCGGATGGCGGAGGAACGAACCAGCGTTCAGCTCTGGGAACAGCTTCCGCACAAGCTCCCCGACCTCGCCATCCAAGTCGAACTCCAACGCGCCCGGCAACAGGTCTGGTTACGTCTGTCGGGCGGATTGCCGGGTCCACACGCGGCAAACCTGGCCCAGCGGATTCAGGAATCGCTGGCCCGCAGCCGCGACCACCTTGTTCTCGACCTGAAGAACGTTCATTGGGATCAGGTGGGCGACCTGGCGCCGTTGCGCGAGAAGCTGGCTGCCTACCGGTCACGCGTGCGCATCGTGTTGCCGAAATTGCAGGCCGCCCATCCTGAACTCATGTTGCTGGCCGGGATGTTTGCCCACTACAAAGGCTGAGCCGGCCCGGCAAGTGTGAAAATAAGGAAGGCGTCCCGTGTTCACGGGACGCCTTCTTTCATTACGTTGCGTAACGTCGAATCGGCTTAATACCGGCCCCGACCGCCGCCCCGGCGATCACCACCGCGGCCGCCACCGCCCCGGCTGCCACCGAAGTCGCCCCGGGGACGATCTTCGCGGGGACGGGCTTCGTTGACGGTGAGCGCGCGCCCATCGAGCTCTTTGCCGTTGAACTGTGCGATGGCAGCGTTGGCTTCTTCCTGAGTTCCCATTTCCACAAACGCGAACCCGCGGGACTTGCTGGTGAACTTGTCCATGATCAGTTCGCACTTGGCGACGGTGCCGGCCTGTTTGAACAGATCCAGGATGTCGCCTTCCGTGGTATTGAATGAGAGGTTTCCGACGAATAGCTTGGTAGCCATGTTTTCTTTGTCTTTCTGCTGCGGCTAGAAGGTCTCAGTGGCTGTTCCCGACTTGGGTTTCGGACTGTCACTGAGCACAAGGCCACCTGACAATCTACCAATCTCACTGCGGATGCTTCCGTCTGCGAGCGAGGGGACAATACCGCAAACCCGGCCCAATGCAACAACTATCCTCCCGGGGCCGGGCGCGGCCACAAATCGCTCCCACCTCAAATTCACCTTTCTGTCACACGATCGTTCCGAGACCGCCATCTGGACGGGGCATCCTGAGCTGACGATGAACTACAAAACCGTCTGGCTTTCGGACCTGCATCTGGGCACGCGCGGCTGTCATGCGAGCGCGGTACTGGATTTCTTGCGGCACAACGAGTTTGCAACGCTGTATCTGGTCGGCGACATCGTGGATCTGTGGAGTTTGCGGCGGGAGCATTATTGGCCGCAGACGCACAATGACGTGCTCCAGAAAATCCTGCGCAAAGCGCGGAAAGGGACACGGGTGATCGTCATCCCCGGCAATCACGACGAGTTCGGCGGCAATTTCTTCGGCGTGTACGGCAACGTGCGGATCAAAGGACACGACGTGTACACGACCGCGCGCGGCCAGCGGTTGCTGGTGATGCACGGGCATGAGTTCGACACGGTCACGCAACACGCGAAGTGGCTGGCGTACCTCGGCGACATTGGCTACCAGGTTTTGCTCAAGGCCAACCGGCCCGTGAACCACCTTCGCAACGCGCTGGGCCGGGACTATTGGTCGCTCAGCGCGTATGTGAAAAGCCGGGTCAAGAACGCGGTCAGCTACGTCGGCCGATTCGAGGAGGCCGTCGGGCATTACGCGCGGTTGCATCGGGCCGACGGGATTGTCTGCGGCCACATCCACACGCCGGTCATCAAGACCATTCGGGGTGTCCGGTATTATAACTGTGGCGATTGGGTGGAAAGTCTTACGGCGTTGGTGGAGCATTTCGACGGCGAGATCGAGTTGGCGCAGTGGCAGGAAGACGCGCCGGCGGAGTGGCCGGAGCCACAAGACGTCGCGGAGAAATCCCGGTTGTTGAGTCTGGCATCGTCGTGATGTCGAAGTTGATTCTAATCGCGGAAGACGAGCCGGATACGGCGGCGCTTGTCGCCTACAATCTGCACCGGCAGGGATACCGGATCCGGATCGCCCCGGACGGTCAGGCGGCGCTCAATCAGACTTTCGCGCACAAGCCCGCCTTGCTGATTCTCGATCTGCTGTTGCCGCATATTCACGGGTTCGAGGTCTGTCGGCTGCTGAAATCGGCCGCCGGCACGCGGGACCTGCCGATCATTATGTTGACCGCCATGACTTCGACCGCCGACAAACTGAAAGGCTTCCGGCTGGGCGCGGACGATTACGTGACGAAACCGTTTGAAGTCCGAGAGTTGCTGGCGCGGGTGCAAGCGTTGTTGCGGCGCCGGGTGATTGACGGGCGGCGGGTTGGTGAGTTTTCCATTTTGTAACAATTCCGCCCTTGGTTCGTCACCGTGTCCCGCCAGTGTCGGCGCGTAGTTAGCAACCTAACAAAACCAAAACCAAAGGAGAGGAGCAGCGATGAGGATGAAGTGTTTGAAGACAATGGCGATGGTGCTCGGCATGGGGGTCGCGTTGAGTGGGTTCACGCGCGCCCGTGCGGAAGAGCCCAACGCCATTTTGGATCTGTTGGAGTCCAAGGGGCTGATCACCCACGAGGAAGCGGAGAAGGCTAAGAAGTATTACGATCAACAGCAAGCCACAGCCGTCGTGAAAGATTCCAAGCTGAAAGTGGGCAGTTGGCTGGACAAGGTGGAGTTGTATGGCGACGCCCGGCTGCGCTATGAGTGGCGCACGGGCGAAGTCGCGCGGGACAATACGGATCGCGATCGGTTTCGGTTCCGGCTGCGGTTCGGCCTGAAGGGGACCTACGCGGACAACTTCTTCTACGGGTTCCGCGTGGAAAGCAGCAACAACGCCCGTTCGACCAATCTGACCATGGGCGACAACGGTGCGAATCCGTTTGGCAAAGCCAATTACGGCCTCTACATCGGGCAAGTGTACCTGGGTTGGAAGGCCACGGATTGGTTGACGATCATCGGCGGCAAACAAGCGGTGCCGTTCTTCAGCGCGCCGCCCTACGGAGCCGGGTACGGATTCGTCTGGGATCCCGACATCAATCCCGAAGGCGCGACCGAGCAACTCACGTTCAAGACGGACAAGGTGGATTGGTTCGTCAACCTCGGTGAGTACATCTACCGGGACAACACGGAAAACGCGATCGGCGGGGCCGGCTTCAGCGACACGTGGTTGTTGGGCGGCCAAGTGGGGGGCACGGTCAAATTCGACAAGAACATGCATCTGACCGTGGCGCCGGCCTTCTATCTTTACGTCAACCCGTCGAGTTTCATGGCGACCACGAATGCGCCGCCGTTTAACAAGAGCCACAGCGGTTATCCCGCGCCCGTCAACAAGCTGGCGATATTCGACCTGCCGGTGGTATTCGCGTTTCCGATCGGAAAGCTTCCGGCCAAGGTGTTCGGCGAGTTCGCCGTCAACACGCAGGGGAAAGACCGGGCCGATGCCGCAGGCGCGGCGGCCTACGATGGCCAAATCTACGCCTACCAGGCCGGCGTCCAACTGGGCGAAGTGAAGAAGAAAGGCGATTGGGCCGCGATGGCGTTCTGGGAACACAAGGAAGAGTTCTCGCTGGACCCGAACCTTGTTGATTCCGATATCTTCGACGGGCGGCTCAACATGGAAGGGGTGGGCGTCAATGTCCGCTACCTGTTCACCGACTTCCTGACCGGCGGGATCACGTACGCGTACGCCAACGACATCAAGTCAGGTCTGCCGACTGCGGGCGCGGGTGATTTATCGACCCCCGCCGGCTCGACCATGAAGAAATACGACCTGCTCCAAGTCACGATGGATTGGAAATTCTAAACTGTCCTCCTGGGCCGCCGCGATGGACTGCTGTATCCTCCCCATCGCGGCGGCACCTCCCTTCCCTAGGCGGGAAGAGTTGCGAGGACGCAACCAGATTGTCACCAAACCGTAACAAAGAAACACTAAGAAATCCCAAAACAAGGAGATCTAATCATGAAATTCACGAAAACAACCCGAACCCTTGCCATTGCCAGTCTCACGTTAAGCCTGGCTGCGGGGGCTTCGGCGCAGATGTTGATCAACGGCGCGGGCGCCACGTTCCCGTATCCGCTATACTCAAAGTGGTTCGACGCTTACGCGAAGGTTGATCCCTCGGTCCGGTTCAACTACCAATCGATCGGTTCGGGTGGCGGCCAGCAACAGTTGCTCGCCGGCACCGTGGACTTTGGCGCGTCCGACGTTCCCATGAAGGACGACCAACTCGCCAAAGCTCCCGGCGCCATCCTCCACATCCCGATGGTGGCCGGCTCGGTGGTCATCACCTACAACCTGCCCGGCGATCCGAAATTGAAATTCGATGGTCCGACCATTGCCGACATTTATCTCGGCAAGATCACGAAGTGGAATGATCCGAAGATTGTCGCGATGAATCCCGGTGTCAACTTGCCCGATGAAAACATCCTCGTGGTGCACCGTTCGGACGGCAGCGGCACCACCGGCATCTTCACGGCTTACCTCAGTGCGATCAGCTATGATTGGAAGGAGCAGGTTGGCGCCAATACGTCGGTCAGGTGGCCCGTCGGCTTGGGGGGCAAGGGCAATGAAGGCGTGTCTGGTCAGGTGAAACAGTCTCCCGGTGCCATCGGTTACGTCGAGTTGATCTACGCGTTGCAGACGCAACAGCCCTACGCCGACCTCAAGAATGCCGAAGGCAACTTCATCACGCCGTCACTGGAATCCGTCAGCGCCGCGATGGCCACGGCGAAGATTCCGGATGACCTGCGGTTCCTGATCGTCAATGGTCCCGGTGCCAACGCGTACCCGATCGCCGGCTGCACGTACCTGCTCGTGTACAAGGACCTCAAGGCCCACGTCAAAGACGCCGGCGTGGCGCCGAAAATCGTCCAGTTCCTGAAGTGGGCGGTCACCGATGCCCAAAGCATGGCGACGCCGTTGGATTACGCGCCGCTACCGAACAGTCTGCAGAAACTGGCCTTGGCGAAAATCGCTGAAATTAAAGACTAAATCGAAGGATCAGGAACTGACGGAGTTCCGGGGAGGCGGGCAAAGGTTCGCCTCCCCGGTTTCCCGTTTTAACGCAGTTGTGATTTGATATGGCCGATACCGCCAACACGTCATTGCCGGTCGCCCAACCCGTACGGATGGCCGCGCCGTCCAAGGCGGCGGACGTCGCCTTCAAATGGTTGACACTGCTGATGGCGTTGTCCGTGGCGGCGCTGCTCGTGTTCGTCGGCTTCGAACTTTACCAAGGCTCGCGTTTGTCGCTGCATCAGTTTGGCGCGAAGTTTCTGGTGACCTCGACCTGGGACCCGGTTGCGGAACAATTCGGCGCGTGGCCGTTCATCTTCGGCACGTTGGTGTCGTCGCTGGTGGCGCTGATTATCGCGGTGCCACTGGGAATCGGGACCGCAGTTTATCTGACCGAGCTCGCGCCGTTGCGGCTGCGGCAGCCGATCATCTCCGTCATCGAAATGCTGGCGGCGGTGCCCAGCGTCATCTTCGGGTTGTGGGGCATCTTGGTGTTGATCCCGTGGCTGCGCGCCCACCTCTTTCCGCTGTTGGAAAAGCTGTTTGGTTTTCTGCCCTTTTTCAAAGGCCCGATTTACGGCCCCAGCCTGTTGGCCGCCGGCATCATCATCGCCATCATGATTCTGCCGATCATCACGTCGGTTTCCCGGGAGATTTTGCGCTCCGTGCCCGACCTGCAACGCGAAGCCGCCTACGGCTTGGGCGCGACGAATTGGGAAGTCACCCGCATCGCGGTGCTGAGCTACGCGAAACGCGGTTTGTTCGGCGCGGTCGTGCTCGGCTTGGGTCGCGCGCTCGGTGAAACGATGGCGGTCACCATGGTGATCGGCAACACGCCGCAAGTGCTCGCTTCGTTGTTCGCGCCCGGTTACACACTCGCCAGCGTGATCGCCAACGAATTCAGCGAAGCCACCGGTGACCTTTATCTATCCGCGCTGTTTGAAGTCGGCTTGGTGCTTTTGGTGGTGACCATCCTGACCAACATCGTTGCGCAAATCCTGATCGCGACCACCGCGGGGCCGCGCACGGCGCGGGCGGTCCAATGAACTCCACGCTTTACCATCGCTGGCGCAAGGCCAAGAGCGTGTGCATGTCGTTCGCGACGTTTGCCTGCGCCGTCGTGGCGATCGCCCCATTGGGGTTCGTGCTTTTTTACCTCATCAAGGAAGGCGCCAGTTCGGTCAACCCGGCGTTCTTCACGCATCTACCGGCACCGGTCGGCGAGACGGGGGGCGGCATGGCCAACGCCATTGTGGGCACGTTGATTTTGTTGGGCTTGGCGTCGCTGATCGGTGTGCCGGCCGGCGTGTTCGGCGGCGTTTATCTGGCCGAGTACGGCGCGGAGAAAGTCAACTGGTGGATCCGGTTCGGCGCGGACATCCTCAACGGTGTGCCTTCCATTGTCTGGGGAATCGTCGCATGGGCTTTGGTCGTGGTGCCCATGCGCGGTTTCTCGGCCTATGCCGGCGGCGTGGCGCTGGGATTCATGATGATCCCGCTGGTGATTCGCACGACCGAAGAAGTGCTGCTGCTTGTGCCCAACGGGTATCGCGAAGCGGCATTGGCACTCGGCATCCCGCGATGGCGGATGATCGTCCAGATCGTGATGAAGACCGCGTTCAAGGGCATCGTGACCGGCGTGTTGCTGGCCGCCGCGCGCATTGCCGGCGAGACCGCGCCGTTGTTGTTCACCGCATTTGGCAATCGCTTCTGGACGCGCGACCTCAAAGATCCCATCGCCGCGTTGCCGCTGCAAATCTTTAACTACGCGATCTCGCCCTACGACGATTGGCACCGGCAAGCCTGGGCCGGCGCACTGGTCTTGATCTTGGTGATCTTGGCGATTAACATTGTCATCCGCGCGCTGACCCGGGAAAGATTCGCTGGAACCGGACGATGAACTTGACCTTGGAACCACACCAACCAGGGGCCGCGACCGTGCCGAGCCACCAGACCGCGGCCGCACCGGCCACGCCGGCGGCGCAACCGACGCCGGCAACCGAGATCGCGTTTGAGGTCGAAAACCTGCATAGCTGGTTCGGCGAACGGCAAGCGTTGTACGACATCAACCTGCACGTTCCCGCGACCGCCGTCACCGCCATCATCGGTCCGAGCGGCTGCGGCAAATCCACGTTTCTGCGCTGCCTCAACCGGATGCACGAACTGGTCCGCGGCGCGCGGTTGGACGGCCTGATCCGGTTGTTTGGCGACGACATTTACGGCCCGCGCATGGATCCCACCTTGGTGCGCCGGCGCGTCGGCATGGTCTTCCAAAAATCCAATCCGTTCCCGACCATGACCATTGGCGAGAATGTCACGGTTGGGTTGAAGCTCAACGGTGTTCGCAACCGGTCGCTTCTCAACGAGCGCATGGAGAAAGCGCTCCGCATGGCCGCCCTGTGGGAGGAAGTGAAAGATTCGTTGAACCAGCCCGGCATGAGTCTGTCCGGCGGCCAGCAACAACGGCTGTGCATCGCCCGCGCCCTGGCCGTGCAGCCGGAAGTGCTGTTGATGGACGAACCGGCGTCGGCCCTCGATCCCATTGCAACGATGAAGATCGAGGAACTGATTCAGGAATTGAAGAAGGATTACACCATCGTGATCGTGACGCATAACATGCAGCAGGCCGCGCGGTGCTCTGACCACACGGCGTTTTTCTACATGGGCAAACTGATTGAGTTCGACAAGACGGAAAAAATCTTCACCAATCCCGGCAACAAACAAACTGAAGATTACGTCACGGGAAGGTTTGGTTGATCATGGAACGTCACTTCGACCAGGAACTGGCAGATCTCAAACAAGCGTTGCTGCGGCTGGCCGCGCTGGCCGAACAGAGCGTGGCCCAGGCCCTCAAGGCGCTGGTTCAGCGCGACGCCGCCCTCGCCCAAAAAGTGGACGATGACGATGATGATCTGGATCAACTTCAGGTGGAAATTGACGACCGCTGCATCAAACTCCTCGCGCTCCGGCAGCCGATCGCCACCGACCTGCGGTTCATCACGATGGTCATGAAAATCTCCAGCGACCTCGAACGCGTCGGCGATCAGGCCGTCAACATCGCGCACCGGACCCAGGAACTGCTCAAAGAACCCTTGCTCAAACCGCTCGTGGACATCCCACGCATGGGCGAACACACGATGGGCATGATTCGGGATTCCTTGGACGCGTTTGTGTACGCCAAACCGGAAGTCGCCCGCGACGTGATCACCCGCGATGAGAAAGTGGACCTGCTCAACAAGCAACTCCACCGCGAATTGACCAGTTTTATGATCGAAGATCCGCATACGATCACGCGCTGTCTCAACCTCATGAGCATCGCCCACAATCTCGAACGCATCGGCGACCACGCCACCAATGTTGCCGAGGAGATCGTTTTCCTGTACGAAGGACAAGATATCCGGCACCAGCACGACTAACCGCTGGGACGCGTTCCCGCCGGAGACGGCGTCCCCGCAGGAGGAGTAGTTGCGCCATGGCTAACCACTATTGGCTGGGGTTCGACCTCGGCGGCACCAAAATGATGGCGACCGTGTTCGACCGCCGGTTCCGCCCGGTCGGCTCGCGCCGCAAGAAAACCAAGGACTACCGCGGCGCGCGCGCCGGACTTACCGGCATCGTCGAGACCATCGAGGACGCCCTGCTGGACGCCAACATCCGGCCCCGGCAATTGCGCGGCATCGGGATCGGCTGCCCGGGGGTGCTCAACCTCGACCGCGGTGTCATCGTTCACGCGCCGAACCTCGGCTGGCACAATGTCCCGCTCAAGAAACATCTCGAACGCAAATTCCACTGCCCGGTCGTCATCGCCAACGACGTGGATGCCGGCACCTACGGCGAATACCGGTTCGGCGCCGGCCAGAAAGCGCGTTGCGTGCTCGGCGTCTTTCCCGGCACCGGCATCGGGGGCGCGTGCGTGTATGAAGGCCGGTTATTCCGCGGGCGCATCAGTTCGTGCATGGAAATCGGCCACATCCACATGCAACCCAAAGGCCGGCTCTGCGGCTGCGGCCGGCATGGCTGTCTGGAGACGGTGGCCAGCCGGTTGGCCATCGCCGCCGAAGCCGCCGCCACGGCGTACCGGGGCGATGCCCCGCATTTGTTGCGCGCCGCCGGCACCGATCTGACCGCCATCCGCAGCCGGGCGCTGGCCGTCGCCATCGCGGCGGGCGACCGGACCATCGAGGATATTGTCCGGCACGCCGCCAAGTATCTCGGCGTGGCGGTCGCCAGCGTGGTGAACTTGCTGGCCCCGGACGTGGTCGTGTTGGGCGGCGGTTTGATGGAAGCCATGCCCCAACTTTTTCTCGGCGCAGTCCGCAATGCCATTCGCAAGGAATCCATGCTACCTTTCCGGCACGTCAAAGTTGTCGCGGCCAAGCTGGGCGACGAAGCCGGAGCGCTCGGGGCCGCGGCGTTGGCGGCCGATCACGCATCATGAGCGAAACCACCATTCCTTCCAAACCCGTCGCCGTCATTGACATTGGCGCGAGCGCCGTCCGCCTTCGGATCGCCGAGGTCCAGGCGGACGGCACGGTGCGTTCGTTGGAGTCGCTGCAACAAGCTGTCCCGCTGGGCAAAGACACGTTCACCACCGGCCGGATTCAGAGCGCGACGGTTGAGGAATGCGTGCGGATTCTCCGGGAATTCCAGAGCGTCATGGCCGAATACGGCGTCACCCGGGAAGACCAGATTCGCGCGGTGGCCACCAGCGCCGTGCGCGAAGCCGACAACCGCGCCGCTGTGCTCGACCGGCTCTACATGTCCACGCACATCAACGTCGAGATGATCGAAGGCGCGGAGGAAAACCGGCTCACGTACATCGCTGTCCAGGATGTGCTGGCCCAGGAACCGAAGCTGAAGGTCAAAGACGCCATCATCGTGGACATTGGCGGCGGCAGCACCGAGTTGCTGCTCGTGCAAGCCGGCCAGATCACGTTTGCCCACAGCTACCGGCTGGGCGCGTTGCGGATGCGGGAGGCATTGGAAACCTACCGCGCCCCTGCCGAACGGGTGCGCACGATCCTCGAACAGCACATCAACCGGACGGTGGACCAGGTCCATCGCATCACGCCGGTTGATCGGGTGCCGTACTTGATCGCCGTGTCCGGCGACGCGCAGTTTGCGGCCTCGTTGTTGTCGCCGGATTGGGTGAACGTGCGCATCAGCCGGCTCGACAGCCCGGCGTTCACCGCGTTGGCGGAGAAACTTGTCCCCCTACCGGTCGATGATCTGGTGCGGGAATACCGGATTCCCTATCAGGAAGCCGAAACCATCGGCCCCGGGTTGCTGGCCTACGCGCATCTGGCGCGCGTGTTTCAGGCGAAAGAGATCATCGTGCCCAAGTGCAGTCTCCGGGACGGGTTGCTCAAGGAACTGGCCGCCCGCGGCGCGTGGACAACGGAGTATATCGAACAGATCGCGCACTCGGCGCTGGCGCTCGGTCGCAAATATCAGATTGATGAACAACATGCCCGGCACGTGGCGGAGTTGAGCACGCGGCTGTTCCGGGAACTTCAGACGGAACACCAGTTGGATCAGCGGTTCGAGTTGTTGCTGAACACCGCCGCGCTGTTGCACGAAGTCGGCAACTTCGTCAGCGACCGGAGTCACCACAAACACTCGATGTACATCATCCAGAACAGCGAGTTATTCGGGCTGACCCGGAAAGACATCACGCTCATCGCGCTCATCGCCCGGTATCATCGGCGCGCCATGCCCCGGCCGTACCACGCCGAGTTTCAGGCCTTGGATCGTGACAGCCGGATCGCCGTGCTGAAACTCGCGGCGATTCTGCGCGTGGCCGACGCGCTGGAACGCAATCACATGCAGTTGGTGCGCGACCTGAAGTTCCAACGCGAGAAAGGCCAGTTCGCGATCACCGTCCACGGCGTCAGCGACATCACAATGGAACGGCTCGCGCTCAAGGAAAAGGGCAACATGTTCGAGGAAGTCTACGGCCTCAAACCCGTGTTGCGCGCCGCCCGTTCCCCCCGGGAGGTGAACGGCCGTGCGTGAATCCGTCCCGCAGTTCCTCAACCGGGAACTGAGCTGGCTGGAGTTCAACTCCCGCGTGCTCGAAGAAGCCACCGACCCGGGCGTGCCGCTGCTGGAACGGCTCAAGTTCCTCGCCATTACCGGCTCCAATCTCGACGAGTTCTTCATGGTGCGCGTCGGCGGCCTGCAACAACTACTCGAACAAGGCAAGCACACGTTCGATCCCGCCGGCTTGACCACGGCCCAGCAGTTGCAGGAGATCAGCCGGCGCACGCACCGGTTGGTGGCCGATCAATACGGCTGTTTGTTGCACGAGCTGGACGTGTTGCTGCAGGCGGCCGGCATTGAACGGCTCGCCCCGGCCCAACTGGCCCCGGACCAGCACGAATATCTGGAGCGCGTGTTCGAGAACGAAATCTATCCGGTCATCACCCCGATCGCCGTCAAATCCGCCGCCAAATTTCCGCTCTTGCCGGGCTTGGGGGTGAACCTCCTCGCGCGGCTCGCGCCGGTGAAGCTCGCTTCCCGGAAACACCGCTACGCCGTGATCCCTGTGCCCCGCCGGCTGAATCGGTTCATCACCCTGCCGGCCAAGGGCCGGCACACCTACGTGCTGCTTGAAGATGTGATTGCCGCGTTCGCGCATCGCATCTTTCCGGGAGAACCAGTTCTGGAATGCGTCCCGTTTCGGATCACGCGCAACGCCGACATGGCTGTGCGCGAAGACCAGGCCAACGACCTGCTCACCCAGATGCGCGAGGTGCTCGACGCCCGCAAACGCAGCGCCTGCGTCCGCCTCGAAGTCAGCGACCGCGTCACCCGCACCGCGGTGACGTTCCTGAAACAACTCCTCCGCGTGCGCGAAGACCTGGTTTACCTCGCGCCGGGACCGCTCGATCTGGCGGCGTTTTCCGCGTTGGCGCGCCTGCCAGGCTTTGACGATTTTAAGGACCGGCCCTGGCCGCCGCAACCGGCGCCCCAGATTCGGCCGGCGGATTCGTTGTTCGATGTGCTCACCCGGCAGGACGTGCTGCTGTATCATCCCTACGAGAGCTTCGAGCCGGTCGTGCGCCTGGTCGAACAAGCCGCCGCCGACCCGGACGTGCTGGCGATCAAACAAATCCTCTACCGCACCAGCGCCCATAGCCCGATCGTCGCCGCCCTCGCCCACGCGGCCGGCAAAGGCAAACACGTCACGGTCATCGTCGAGTTGAAGGCCCGGTTCGACGAGGCCCGCAACATTGACTGGGCGCGGGCGCTCGAACAAGCCGGGGTGCACGTCATTTACGGACTGGCCCGGTTGAAGGTGCACGCCAAAGTCTGCATCGTCGTTCGTCGGGAAGCCGACGGCATCCGGCGCTACGTCCATTTCGGCACCGGCAACTACAACGAAGTCACCGCCGGCCTCTACAGCGACGTCAGTTTCCTGACCAGCCAGGAAGATTTCGGCACAGACGCCACCACGTTCTGCAACACCATCACCGGTTACTCCCAACCGGTGCGCTACAAGAAGATTGAGGCGGCCCCCATCGGGCTGCGGGCGCGTTTGTTGGAGTTGATTGAAAGCGAGCGGCTGCGGCGCCAACAAGGCCAGAAAGGCCACATCATGGCCAAGCTCAACTCGCTCGTGGACGCCGAAGTCATCCGGGCGCTCTACCAAGCCTCGCGCGCCGGCGTGAAAATCCAACTCAACGTCCGCGGGATCTGTTGTCTGCGTCCGGGCGTGCCGCACCTGAGCGAGAACATCACCGTCACCAGCATCGTGGACCGCTTCCTCGAACACGCGCGGATTCTCTATTTCCATCATGGCGGCGAACCGCGGGTGTTGATTTCCAGCGCCGACTGGATGCCGCGCAACCTCGACCGCCGGGTCGAATTGCTTGTGCCCGTGGAAGACCCGGCCTGCCGGGACAAACTGATCGGCATCCTGCAAACCTGTTTCCGCGACACCGCCAAGGCGCGGCGGTTGCAGCCGGATGGCCGGTACGTGCGCGTCGAGCCGGCGGATTCCGCCAAGGCATTCCGCAGCCAGGAAGTCTTCCACGACCAGGCGCGCACCGCCGCCCAACAAGCGCAGAAAGATCGCTACCAAACGTTCGAGCCGCAACGCCCACCCACGCCGTCGCCGGCGTGACATGCTCTCCCTCGATCAACTCTGCGCCAAGTACGACAACGAGGACATCCATACCGAACACGTCACCGCGCTGGCGGTGCAATTGTTCGACGCCACGCGGCGTTGGCTCGGCCTGCCGCGCGCGGATCGGCGGTTGCTCATCGCCGCGGCCCGGCTGCATGACATCGGCTATCGGGTTGATCCGCCTCAGCATCCCTCGGTCAGCCGGACCATCGTCCGCCGCGCGGGCCTGACCGGCTTCCGCGCCGAACAACGCCGGCTGATCGCCGACATCATCCCGTTGCACAGCGGCGACTGGGATCAAGCCGTTCACCGCTTGCCCCACCGGGTGCTCGCACTCGGCGCGCTTCTCCGGGTCGCCGACGGCCTCGACAACGGCCATATTCAGGATGCCCGGATTGTGAACGTCGAACGCACGGCCGGCATCATCCGCGTGGCCGTCCACAGCCCGCACTTCCCGTTTAACGTCATCAAAGCCGACCGGAAAGCCGACCTCTGGCGCAAGGTGTTCCCCGTGGACATCCGGTTTGCCGCGGCATCCGGGCCGGGCGAACCGCTCTTGCGCCCCGACCTGCCGGTGGCTGAAGCCGCGCGCCGGTTGATGTCGCTCCAACTCAAAACCATCGCCATCAACGTGGACGGCGTGATCGACGACACCGACCCCCGCGCGCTGCATGATGTGCGGGTGGCGGTGCGGCGGTTGCGGTTGCTGCTGGACGTGTTCAGCAAACGCCTGCCCCCATCGTCACGCCGGTCCATTGACGTCGCCCTGCGCGAACTGAACCACAGCCTCAGTCCGGTGCGCGATCTTGGCGTGTGGATGGCGTACTGGGAAGACCCGGCAGTGCAGCGGGCCCTGGCGCGCAACCGGCTCTGGCAGACATTTGTCCCCTACCAACAACAACGCCGCCGCGCCCAACTGGCCGCCGCCCGGCGCGGCTTGCGGAGCGCCGCGTTCACCACGGCGCGCGCCCAAATGATCCGGCTGCTCCGGACCGAACTGCCCCGGCGCGCGCGCCTCGAACCGCCCGGCAACCTGCCGCGGCGGGCCGCCCGGAAATGGAAAAAAACGTGGCGGCGCGCATTGGAATTGGGCCGGCTCCGGCACGCCGCCGCGCCCGAAGAGATTCACCGGCTGCGGCGGGCGCTCCGCCAAGCCCGGTATCTCGGCGAGTTCTTTGGCCCGTTGCTCGGCCTCGAAAAACTGACGCGACGCATCCACGCCGCTGAACGCGCGCTCGCCCAAATCCACGACGTGGACGTTGCGCTGGCCCACAACCGCGAAACCGGTTTGAACCCGCCGCGCGTGCTCCTCGCCCAACTTCGTGAACGTCGCCGGCAAGGCGTGAAGCAATCCGAAACGGCCTGGCAACGCCTGACCGCGCCCGCCTTTCAGCGTCGCGCGAAGCGCGCCTTCAAAACCGCCATCGGATGATGGCGGCTCCAGCACAAACTACCACGACCCGGTGCAGTGTTGCGTAGGCGTCACGCGGCGCGCTTTCGACGATGAGCGCGCGATTATGAACGATTCACGACCACACTGGCTGGCGATCACTGGTTCGCCTTCGCCATGCTTAGGCTGCACACTCTGTTTGCCAAAAGTGCATGACAGGCTCTAGAGCTCGCCTGCGAATCGTCGGTCAGTCGGAGAGTTTCGGCCGGGTAAGGCTGTCGAACGGCACGCTGGGGTGGAAAATGGTTTTGTACTCGTCGGTGGCGCGGATCGGGCTAAAATCCGGGTCGGATTCGACACTCTTGTAATAGGTGCCTTTCGGGTCTTTCTCGAAGCAGAGGCGGAGATGCCGGATGGCTTC
>JBBISF010000051.1:0-19380 GCA_037441425.1 Verrucomicrobiia bacterium | reverse complement strand
TCGCATCCTACTGCCGATGTTGCTCTGAAAGTTGGCCACACTCAGACTGTTGCCGCTGGCGTTGGGCGTGTCGGGGCTCAGCGCGGCCGAACCGCTGGTAAACTTCAGATCATGGCCGTTGCCACTGATGTCGGTGATGCCGCCTCCTCCGTTGAGGGAATCGAAGTTATACTGCAGGAGGGTCGTCGCCTGCGCCGACACGGCCCACAGTCCGACTCCGATGGCCAGAGTCATCCCGGCCAACATCTTGATTATTCTTCCTGTCTGCATGATTTCTCTCCCTTGTTTCTGGTTGATTTCCCGCAGAACTGCCGGACCACCAGTTGGCCCGGCTGTTTGACCAGCGGCGGGCTGGTCGAAATGGTTTCTCCGCGACGCTTTTCCCTTCGGCATGATATCCATGGGCGTCAGCATGATGAGGATCGATTTGGTGTTAATGACTTTTTAACACGCGGCAGTGTATCAAAGCGCCGGAGTAACGCAAGCCTTTTTTTCCGCGACTGGGGGGAATGGACCGGGAGAGCACTGGTGGCCGGTCGCCCGCGCCGTTACGCCTCCGTCATCAGCCGGTACCCGATGCCCGGCTCGGTGCGGATGAGTTTGGGGCCGGTCTCCAGTTTTTTGCGCAGGTGGGTGATGTACACCCGGAGATACTGGGACTGCTCCTCGGCGTTCGGTCCCCAGACGGCGCGCAACAGTTGCTTGTGGGTGACCACTTTGCCGGCGTGTTTCACGAGTTCGTGGAGCAACGCGTACTCGGTGGCGGTCAGACGGACTTCGGCTGTCCGGACCATGACCTGCCGGGCGGCGAGATCCACCGTCAAATCGCCGCTCACGAAAACCGGCGCCTGTGATTCGGGGATCCGGCGTTGAATCGCCCGCAGCCGCGCCAGCAACTCGGCGGCCCCGAACGGTTTGGTCAGATAATCATCCGCGCCGTGGTCGAGCGCGGCCACTTTGTCGGCTTCCCGGTCGCGCACCGTCAACACCAGAATGGGGGTCTGATTCCATTCGCGCAACCGTTTCAGGACGGTCAGCCCGTCCAGATCCGGCAGGCCGAGGTCGAGCAGGATGACGTGCGGGCGGCGCGCGGCCGCTTCTTGCAGACCGAGTTGGCCGGTTTCGGCCTCGCACACTTGATACCCCTGCGGCTCCAGTGTCAGCCGCAACAACCGGCGGATCGGCGGTTCATCGTCAATCACGAGCGCCAGAGGCTGGGGATTCATGCCGGGCCCGGGGTGGTGGCGACCGGCAGGCGCATGGTGAACGTCGCGCCGCCGGCCGGGCCGTTTTGGGCGGTCACCGCGCCGTGGTGCGCGCGGGCGATGCCCTGGACGATGGACAGGCCCAGTCCCGTGCCGCCGGGCCGGGCGTGGGCGCCGCGATAGAATTTCTCAAACACCTTTTGTTCCTCGCCCGGCGCGAGGCCCGTGCCGTGGTCGCTGACGATGAGCTCCAGCGTGCGGCCCCCCAGCCGCGCCATCAGTTCAATCGGCGCGCCGGCCGGACTATGTTCGGCGGCGTTGACGAGCAGGTTGCACAACGCTTGTTCCATCATGCCGAAATCCAATTGGACCAAAGGCAGTTCCCCCGGCACGCCCACGTGGATGCGTTCCCGGGAAATCTCGTTGGCCACTTGCTCCGCCGCCGAATCCAACAAATCCCGCACGTCGCCCCATTCCAGCTTGAGCGGCAACCGGCCCGTCTCGATGCGGGTCATGTCGAGCAGGTTGCTGACGATCCGGTCGAGGCGGCGGTTGGCTGAATGGATTTCGTCGAGGAACGTTTTGCCTAAAGGCACGTTGTCGAGCTGCGTCGCCAAGCCTTCCGTCGCCGCCCGAATCACCGCCAGCGGCGTCTTCAACTCGTGCGACACGGAGTCGAGCAGCGTCCGGTGCAATCGCTCGGATTCCTCGGCGATGCGCGCGGTCTGATTCTGCTCGATCAGCCGGTAACTCTCGATCATGACGGCGATCTGACCGGCCATCGTCTCCAGCAGGTCGCGTTCGCTCAACGTCAACGTCTTCCGCGCCTCGAAACGCACGCCCAGCACGCCAAACTGGCGCAAGGGCAAATACATCGCCGCCGCATCCGGCAACGTGTCGGTGAACCGGCCGACAATCTGGTCCTTGTCCCGCGCCCACGCGGCAACGGCGAGTTCTTTCTCATCCGGCAGAAACGTGCTGGCCGGATGGGGCGCGCCGTCGAGCAGAATCGCCGCGCGCGCGCCAAACAACGGATCCACTTCCTTCACCGCGCGGGCGAGTCCGTCGGTGAGCGACGTGCTCGCGGTCACGCTTTCGAGCAACCGGTTCAACGCCGCGGCGCGGTGTTCCCGCCGCCGCTCGGCGGCTTCGCGCACGCGGAGTTGGTTGGTGAAGTGCCCCATCGCCAGCGCCACAATAAAGTACATGCCCAACATCAGCGCGTCCTGCAGGTGGGTGATGCGAAACGTGAACAGCGGCGGGATGAACAGAAAGTTCCACAGCAGCGCGCTCCCCGTCGCCACCACCAGCATCGCCCAGCGGTTCAGGACCATCGCCAGCAGCACGACCGCCAACAAATACACCAGCGCGACCGCCCAGTAGCCGGTCACGCCCTGCAAAAACCAGTTCACTAACGTCACCGCCGCCACCGCCCCCAGACCCCAGCCGCAATCGCGCAGCAGGTTGGAGCCGAGCCAGTCGGTCACGCGCCGCCGGCGCTGGGCCCCGCCGGTTTTCTCGGCGCGGACGATGTGGATGTCCATGTCGCCGCTGTGCCGGATCAACTTCGTCGCCAGCGAACCGCCCCGGAGCAATTCCAACACCGAATGGCCCAGCGGTTTGCCGACCACAATCTGGGTGACACTTTGTTCGCGGGCGACATCAAGCATGGCGTGGGCGACGTTGTCGCCGGCCGTGTGAGTGACCTCCGCGCCGAGTTGCCGGGCCAGCGAGAGGTTCTTCGTCAAGCGCGTCTGCTCCTCCTCGCCCAGCGGGGTGGAGGTCTCGACGTAAATCGCCACCCACGGCGCATCCATGGCCGCCGCCATCCGCCGCGTCCGCCGGATCAATGATTCCGAAAACGGACTCGGTCCGACGCCCACGGCCAGCCGTTGCGTGGAGCGCCGCTGGCCGCGCTGCGACCGGAGGTCTTGGTCCACGCGCTCGGCGGTCGCGCGCAACGCCATCTCGCGGAGCGCGGTCAGGTTGTCTCCCCGGAAAAAATTATCCGCCGCCGTCGCCGCCCGGTCGCCGAGATAAACTTTGCCGGCCGCCAGCCGTTTGCGCAGTTGGTCGGGCGTCAGATCGATCAACTCGATCTCGTCCGCTTGATCGAGCACCGAATCCGGGACCGTCTCCCGCACCGCGATGCCGGTCACCTGCTGCACCACATCCATCCGGCTTTCAAGATGCTGCACGTTGAGCGTCGTGTAAACGTCAATGCCCGCGTCCAACAGTTCGAGCACGTCCTGATACCGTTTGGGATGCCGGGAAGTCGGCACGTTGGTGTGCGCGAGTTCGTCCACCAGCGCCAGTTGCGGGCGGCGGGCCAGCAGCGCGTCCAAATCCATCTCCGCCAACGTGACGCCCCGGTACTCGATGGGTTTGCGCGGGATGATCGGCAGCCCGGCCAAGAGGTTGTAGGTCTCCGCGCGCCCGTGTGTTTCCACAATGCCGACGATGACATTCACACCTTCCCGGCGGCGCGCCTGGGCGGCTTCGAGCATGGCATAGGTTTTGCCGACGCCCGGGCACATGCCAAAGAAAATCCGCAACTGGCCGCGTTGGGCCGCCCGCTCCGCGCGTTTGATTTCCGCCAACAGCAAATCGGGATTGGGCCGGGCCGGCTCGCTCATACCGTTAGTGTAGTCTGTCCACGGCCAGATTCAGCAACAAAAGCGCTCACCGTGGAAGCACCGCCCGGCTAAACTTCGGCCTGGCAATCACCTCGCTCTGAATGACCTGCTGCAAATCCGCCACCGCGTTCTCGCACGCAGCCAGCGCTGTCCGCTGTTGCGTCAACGAGAGCGTGAGCGACCGGACGTTCGTGTTCTCGCGCGAGAGTCGGATGATTTGCTCTCGCAACTCGGTGAACTTCGCATAACTCGCCGCCGCGGCTTTGCCGTCTGCGCTGCCGGCTAACTCATCGAGCGCCCGGCGGACTTTCCGGTCCTCCTTCGTCATCTGCGCTTCCATCTCGTCCATCTTCGCGTCACTGCTCTCGGCAATGTGCGGCGGCAGTGACGCCAGCAAACGCCACGCACCCACCCGCGCCTCCGTCGCGGCCGGCGCCGTCATATGCGCCAGCGCTGTGTCGATTTCTTTGACCGCATCTGCGGCCGGGCCGAACGCGAGGGCGAACGCCTTGAGGTTCGTATTCTTCACCGCCAAATCGAGCACTTCCTCGTCAGTGTTTTGGAGGATCGCAAACCTGGTCGAGAACTCCTCAAACAACTTCCGCTGCGATGGCAACAACTCACCTTCCAGTTCCCGCCGGCTCTGTTCGGCCTTCGCCGTGTCTGCGCGCGCTTCGTCGGCGAATTTCCGCGAATCCTCGTCCGTGATCGCCAACACGGTGCTCTTCTCCGCCACCGCCGCCGACTCGACTCCCGCGCGAATCTGATTCACGAGCGCAAGCCGGCGCGCCTTGGCTTCGTGGCGCAGGGCGGGGTTGTTGTTCCCGTGAAACAGCGCCACGACGAACAAAACCGCCAGCAACACCCCTGAGCCTGCCAACATCCACACGGCTTCACTGACACCGGGTCTGAGTTTCATAACCCCTCCAGTGCGCGGTTGAGTTTCAAAACGTTCACCCGCGGCTCACCGAGAAAACCGAGTTGCGGCGGCTCGACGAATTGTTCGACGAGGCCGGTAACCTTCTCTTCCGGTAATCCGCGCGCCTTCGCGACGCGCTCAACCTGGAAACGCGCCGCCTCGGGCGAAATGTCCGGGTCGAGTCCGCTGCCGGACGTGTCAAGCAAATCGGCCGGCGCGTTCGGGCCGAGCACCGCGACGCGGGCGGCGATGTTCGACCGTAGCACGGCGCTGGTCGGGCCGAGATTGCTGGCGCCGGACGGGACGGTCGCGTAATCGCCCGCCGACGGGCGCGGCCAGAAGTATTTGTCGCCGGTAAATTTCTGCGCGAGCAACGTCGCGTCGCCGTTGGCCTGCCGGGGGAACGCGACTTGCGCGATACCGGTCATCGCCAGTGGATACAGCAGGCCGGTGATGGCCGTGAAGATGACCGTCAACAGAATGGATTGGATGAGCAGTTTCATACGAGCCTCAACGCGACCAGCGCGATGTCGATCAGTTTGATGAAGATGAACGGGATGATGATGCCGCCCAGTCCGTAGATGAACATGTTCTTGCGCAGAATCGCCGCCGCGCCGAGCGGTTCGTATTTCACGCCGCGCAAGGCCAGCGGTATCAGCGCGACGATGATCAGCGCGTTGAAAATCACGGCGCTCAAGATCGCGCTCTGCGGCGAATGCAGATGCATGATGTTCAGCGCCGCCAACGGGCCAGACTTGCCGGCGACGGCGTAGAGCACGCCGAACATCGCCGGAATGATCGCGAAATATTTCGAGACGTCGTTCGCGATGCTGAACGTCGTCAGCGCGCCGCGCGTCATCAACAGTTGCTTGCCGATCTCGACGACTTCGATGAGTTTCGTCGGATTGGAATCGAGGTCCACCATGTTACCGGCTTCGCGGGCGGCTTGCGTACCGGTATTCATCGCGACGCCGACGTCCGCTTGCGCCAGTGCCGGCGCGTCGTTCGTGCCGTCGCCAATCATCGCGATCAACTTGCCGCCGGCTTGCTCCTGCCGGATGCGCGCCAGTTTGTCTTCGGGCTTGGCCTGCGCGATGAAATCATCCACACCGGCTTCGGCGGCAATGGCCGCGGCGGTGAGTTGGTTGTCGCCGGTAATCATCACGGTGCGCACGCCCATTTTGCGGAGCTGCGCGAAGCGTTCCCGGATGCCGCCTTTGACGACGTCCTTGAGATGAATCACGCCGAGCAGCTTCCCGTTTTCCGCGACAACGAGCGGCGTGCCGCCCGAACGCGCAATCTTCTCGGTCGTTTCGATGACGGCTTTGTCGTTGTGGCCGACCCAATGGATGATCGCCTCGGTCGCGCCTTTGCGAATTTGCCGGCCATTCAAATCAATCCCGCTCATCCGCGTCTGCGCCGTGAACGGCACGAACTTCGCGTGCGGTTCGGCGACTGCCCGGCCGCGCAAACCGTATTTCTCTTTCGCGAGCACCGCGATGCTGCGGCCTTCCGGCGTCTCGTCGGCAAGCGACGCGAGTTGTGCGGCGTCGGCGAGTTCTTCGACTTTCACGCCCGGCGCCGGGATGAACTCCGTCGCCATCCGGTTGCCGAGCGTGATCGTGCCGGTCTTGTCGAGCAACAACACATCCACGTCGCCGGCCGCTTCAACGGCCCGGCCGCTTGTCGCGAGCACGTTGCGGCGCATCAGCCGATCAATACCGGCAATGCCAATGGCCGAGAGCAATCCGCCGATAGTCGTCGGAATGAGGCAAACGATGAGCGCGAGCAATACCGGGATCGAAGTGAGCACGACGCCCGACTGGCCAGCGGCGTTTTCGTTGTAGTGCGCGAACGACGGCAACGTGACCACGACGAGGATGAACAGCCCGGTCAGACTCACGAGCAGGATGTTGAGCGCGATTTCGTTGGGCGTCTTTTGCCGGCGCGCGCCTTCGATCATCGAGATCATCCGGTCGAGAAACGAGTTGCCGGCTTCGGCGGTGACGCGCACGACGATCCGGTCGCTGATGACGCGCGTGCCGCCGGTCACCGCGCTGCGGTCGCCACCGGACTCGCGGATGACCGGGGCGGATTCGCCGGTAATCGCCGATTCGTCCACGGTCGCGATGCCGTCCATGATTTCGCCGTCGGCCGGGATGACATCGCCGGCTTCGCAGACGAATTGGTCGCCGATTTTGAGGTCGGTGCTGTTGACGAGCGCGACTTTGCCGGCGACGAGTTTGCGCGCCATCGTTTTGGTGCGCATCTTTTTGAGCGCGTCGGCGTGCGCTTTGCCGCGGCCTTCGGCCATCGCTTCGGCGAAGTTGGCGAAGAGGCACGTGAACCACAGCCAGAGGCAGATTTGGAGGTTGAAGCCGTTGAACTCGTGGAAGAGAAACAGCGTCGTGATGATCGCGCCGAGGTAGACGACGAACATGACGAGGTTTTTGATCTGGTCGCGCGGGTCGAGTTTCTTGAACGACTCGATGACGGCTTGCCGGACGAGGTCGCGGTAATTGGTTTCGGCTTTCGCACTCATGCGCAGGCTAATCTAGGAGAGCCTGCGGCGGCTGGATAATTAAACGATGGCCGAAACGCGTTAAAAAGTTGCTAATAGATTCCACGATTCAGGTGGCAAATGCTGACAAGGCAATCGCGCCAACAAGCTGCCAAAGTCGCGCGACGATCACGGCAAGTCGGTCTGCCCCATCAGATAGCGATCGCATTCGCGGGCGGCGGCGCGACCTTCGTGGATCGCCCAGACGACCAGGCTTTGGCCGCGGCGGCAGTCGCCGGCGGCGAAAACGCCGGGAATGTTCGTAGCAAACTTGCCGTACTCGGCTTTGACGTTGGTGCGTTCGTCTTGCGCCACGCCGAGCCCTTTGAGCACGGTTTCTTCCGGGCCGAGGAAGCCCAGCGCGAGCAGGACCAGCTGCGCCGGCAAGACCTGCTCCGTGCCGGCAATCGGCTGCGGGCCGGTTTTGGTCCACTCCACCTTCACGATTTCCACGCCGGTCACCTGCGTCTCGCCGAGAAACCGCTTGGCGGTGACGCGGTATTGCCGGGGATCAGTGCCGAACTTCGCCGCGGCTTCTTCCTGGCCGTAGTCGAGTTTGTACACCTTCGGCCATTGCGGCCACGGATTGTCGGCGGCGCGCTGCGCCGGTGGTTGCGGGAGGATTTCCAATTGAATCAGGCTCCGGCAACCGTGCCGCAGCGCAGTGCCCACGCAATCGGTGCCGGTATCGCCGCCACCGATGACGATCACGTCTTGGCCTGCGGCGCTGATGAAATTGCCGTTCTTCCGGGAGTCCAACAAGGCTTGTGTGTTCTTGTGCAGAAACTCCATCGCGAAATGAACGCCCTTGAGTGGCCGGCCTTCAATCGGCAGGTCGCGCGGCTTGGTCGCGCCGGTGGCGATGATGACCGCGTTGAAGTCCTGGAGCAGCGCGTTGTTGGCGCCGATCGCGGCGTTGCAGACAAACTTCACGCCCTCTTGCTCCATGAGCTTCAGCCGGCGCAGCACGATCTGCTCTTTATCGAGCTTCATGTTCGGGATGCCGTACATCAACAACCCCCCGGGACGGTCGGCTCGCTCAAACACGGTGCAGAGATGGCCGGCGCGATTCAGTTGCGCCGCCGCCGCCAGCCCGGCCGGGCCGGAGCCGATGACAGCGATCTTCTTGCCGGTCCGCTTGGCGGGCGGTTGCGGTTTGACCCAACCTTCTTCAAAACCTTTCTCAATGATCGAGTACTCGATGTTCTTGATCGTGACCGGCGGTTCGCTGATACCCAGCACGCACGAGCCTTCGCACGGCGCGGGGCAAACGCGGCCGGTGAACTCGGGGAAATTGTTCGTCTTGTGCAGCCGTTCCAGCGCTTCTTTCCAGAGGCCCCGGTAAATCAGGTCGTTCCACTCGGGAATCAGGTTGTTGATCGGGCAGCCGCTGGCCATGCCGGCCAGCAACGAGCCGTTGTGGCAGAACGGAATCCCGCAATCCATGCACCGCGCGCCCTGCGCCCGGAGTTTCTCCTCCGGCATGTGCTCGTGGAATTCGTCCCAGTTCTTGATCCGGGATTTGGGATCAAGGTCCGCCGGTAGCTCGCGTTTGATCTCCAAGAATCCAGTGGGCTGGCCCATTAGTTGCCTCCCACGCGCGCGAGGTCTTTCGCGTTCTCTTCGAACGCCACCATCACGGCTTCTTCCTCGCCCAAGCCTTTGGCTTTGACCCGTTCCACCGCTTCGAGCATCCGCTGGTAATCCTTCGGCATCACCTTCACAAATTTCGGCACCATTTCATCCCACAGTTTGAGGATCTGCCGGGCGCGGTCACTGTTGGTGGATTGCGCGTGCCGCTGAATCATCGCGTGAACTTCGGCGATTTCCTCTTGGCGTTCGAGTTTCTCCAACGTGATCATTGCCTGGTTGCAGCGTTGCGGGAACCTGCCATCCACGTCGAGCACGTAGGCGACGCCGCCGCTCATGCCGGCGGCGAAATTGCGTCCAGTCGCGCCGAGCACCACGACGCGCCCACCGGTCATGTACTCGCAACCGTGATCACCCACGCTCTCGACGACCGCCCGCACCCCGGAGTTGCGGACGCAGAACCGTTCGCCCGCCATCCCGCGGATGTACGCCTCGCCGCTGGTCGCCCCGTAGAACGCCACGTTGCCGATGACGATATTCGCTTCCGGCACGAACGTGCTGCCGGCCGGCGGAAAAACGATAATCCGGCCGCCGCTGAGACCTTTGCCGAGGTAATCGTTGGCGTCGCCTTCCAACAACAACGTGACCCCGCGCGGGGCAAACGCGCCGAAACTCTGGCCGGCCGAGCCGTTGAACTTCAGTTGAATCGTATCGTCCGGCAGACCATTCGGACCGTGTTTCTTCGTCAGTTCATTGCCGAGGATCGTGCCGACCACCCGGTTGGTGTTGTGAATCGGCAACTCGGCCCACACCTTCTCGCCGCGTTCCAAAGCCGGCTTGCAGAGGTCCAGCAACACCCGCATGTCGAGCGATTGTTCGATGCCGTGATCCTGCGGCATCTGGCAGTAGCGGCCAACTGCGGCGGGAACCGTGGGCTGATGCAGAATCCGGGAAAAATCCAAGCCTTTCGCCTTCCAGTGCGCGATGGCCCGGTTGACTTCGAGTCGGTCCGTGCGGCCGACCATTTCGTTCAGGGTGCGGAACCCGAGCTGCGCCATCAATTCCCGGACCTCCTCGGCGATGAACCGCATGAAATGCACCACGTGATCCGGGCTGCCGGCAAACTTCGCGCGCAACCGCGGGTCCTGCGTCGCCACGCCGACCGGGCAGGTGTTCAGGTGACAGACCCGCATCAAAATGCAGCCCAGCACCACCAACGGCGCGGTGGCAAACCCAAATTCCTCCGCGCCCAGCAGCGCCGCAATGACTACGTCGCGCCCGGTTTTCAATTGCCCGTCCGTCTCGACCACGATCCGGCTGCGGAGATTATTGAGCACGAGCGTCTGGTGTGTCTCCGCCAAACCCAACTCCCACGGAATACCGGCATGTTTGATCGAGGACAGCGGCGACGCGCCCGTGCCGCCGTCGTAACCGCTGATGAGCACCACGTCCGCGTGCGCCTTGGCCACGCCGGCGGCGATGGTGCCGACGCCGACTTCCGAGACGAGTTTGACGCTGATCCGCGCTGCCCGGTTGGCGTTTTTCAGGTCGTGGATGAGTTCGGCCAAATCTTCGATGGAATAAATGTCGTGGTGCGGCGGCGGTGAAATCAGACCGACGCCGGGCGTGGAATGCCGGGTCTTGGCGATCCACGGATACACTTTCGTGCCCGGCAGTTCGCCGCCTTCGCCGGGCTTCGCGCCTTGGGCCATCTTGATCTGGAGTTCCTTGGCGTTGGACAGGTAATAGCTCGTCACGCCGAACCGGCCGCTGGCGACTTGTTTGATCGCGGAGTTCTTGCTGTCGCCGTTCGGTTCGAGGACGTACCGGGCCGGGTCTTCGCCGCCCTCGCCGGTATTGCTCTTGCCGCCGAGCCGGTTCATCGCCACGGCCAGCGCTTCATGCGCCTCCTGGCTGATCGAACCGTAACTCATCGCGCCGGTCTTGAACCGTTTCACGATGGACTCGACCGACTCGACTTCTTCCAGCGGAATCGGCTGCGGCGCGAATTTCAAGCCGAGCAACCCCCGCAACGTGCAGAGGTGCTGCGCCTGATCGTTGACCAGCGCGCTGTATTCTTGGAAAACCTTGTAACTGCCGGTGCGCGTCGCGAGCTGGAGTTTGTGGACGGTTTCCGGATTAAATAAGTGATACTCACCGTCGCGGCGCCATTGGTATTGGCCGCCGGGATCGAGCGCGACACCGTTGACGGGCCGGTCGGGGAACGCGTGTTGATGTCGCAACCGGACTTCCTCGGCAAGCTCGTTCAGCCCGATGCCTTCGACGCGTGACGCCGTCCCGGTAAAATACTTATCAATGACGGCCTTGTTCAGCCCGATGGCCTCGAAAATCTGCGCGCCGCAATAGCTCTGGATGGTGGAAATGCCCATCTTCGCCATCGTTTTGACGACGCTCTTGATCGCGGCTTTGATGTAGTTCTTCACCGCCTTTTTGTGGTCCATGCCGGTGAGCATCCCCTGCCGGAGCATGTCGTCGAGCGACTCGAACGCGAGATACGGATTGATGGCGCTGACGCCGTAGCCGATCAGCAACGCGAAATGATGCACCTCGCGCGGCTCGCCGGATTCGAGCACGATGGCCACCTTGGTGCGCGAGCCGGTGCGGATGAGGTGGTGATGCAGCCCCGCCACCGCCAGCAACGCCGGGATGGGCGCTTGCTGGGCGTTGATGCCGCGATCGGAGAGGATGAGGATGTTCGCGCCGTCTTCGATGGCGCTGTCCGCGGCCGCGAACACGCTCTGTAACCCGGCGCGCAATCCGGCCCCGCCGCTGCGGATGTCGAACAGAATGGGCAGCGTAATCGCCATGAAGCCCGGACGGGTGATCTGCCGGAGCCGCTCCAAATCTTCATTGGTCAACATCGGCCCGGCCAGCTTGACCATCCGGCAGCCGCGCGGTTGCGGATCGAGCAGATTGCCTTCCGTGCCGATGATGGTTTCGGTGGAGGTGATGATCTCCTCCCGGATACAATCAATCGGCGGGTTGGTGACCTGCGCGAAAAGCTGTTTGAAATAGTTGTACAGCAACTGCGGCTTGTTCGAGAGCACCGCCAACGGCGTGTCCGTGCCCATCGAACCGAGCGGTTGCACGCCCGTGTTGGCCATCGGGCCGAGGATGAACCGCAAGTCCTCGAACGTGTAACCAAAGGCTTGTTGCCGCAACAACACGGTCGAGTGATCCGGCTCGTGGACGTGCGGCGGTTCGGGCAACTCGTGGAGATGCACCAAGTGCTCGTTCAACCACAACCGGTACGGATAAGCGCTGGCGATCTCGTTCTTTAATTCCTCGTCGGAAACGATGCGCCCCTGCTCGGTGTCCACGAGGAACATCCGGCCCGGCTGCAACCGACCCTTCTGCGCGACCATTTCCGGCGGCACGTCGAGCACGCCGACTTCGCTCGCCATGATCACCCGGTCGTCCTTGGTCACGTAATACCGCGAGGGCCGCAGGCCGTTGCGGTCGAGCACCGCGCCGATGCGGACGCCGTCGGTGAACGCGATCGAAGCCGGACCGTCCCATGGCTCCATCAGGCAACTGTGGTACTCGTAAAACGCGCGCTTCGCCTCGTTCATGCTCTCGTGGTTTTCCCACGGCTCCGGGATCATCATCATCATCGCGTGCGGCAGACTGCGGCCGGCCAGGACGAGGAATTCGAGGCAGTTGTCGAACAT
This sequence comes from Verrucomicrobiia bacterium, assembly GCA_037441425.1. GTDB lineage: Bacteria > Verrucomicrobiota > Verrucomicrobiia > Palsa-1439 > Palsa-1439 > JBBISF01. The sequence continues at coordinate 6,778 of JBBISF010000051.1, read as the reverse complement.
CGCCGAGTCGCTGCCGTTCTCGTTGATGATGGGGAGCAATTTCTTGATGTCCTCGCCGAACAGCTCGCTGGCCAGATGCGGTTCGCGGGCGTGCATCCAGTTGACGTTGCCGCGGAGCGTGTTGATCTCTCCGTTGTGCGCAATGCAACGGTACGGATGCGCGCGCGCCCAACTGGGGAAGGTGTTCGTGCTGAACCGGGAATGCACCAGCACCAGCGCGCTCGCGACCGCCGGGTCGCTCAAATCCCGGTAATACGGCTCCAGCTGGCCCGGCATCAACATGCCTTTGTAGATGATCGTCTTGAATGAAAAACTGCAAATGTAGAAATACTCGCTGCCCGGCAATCCGGAAAACCGGATGTGGTTGTTCGCGCGTTTCCGGATCACAAACAACTTCCGCTCAAACTGCATGTCCTCGCTGATCTTGGGGTTCCGCGCGACAAACACCTGCCGGATGACCGGCTCGGCGGCGCGCGCCGTTTGGCCGAGGTTGGCATTGTTGGTCGGCACATCCCGCCAACCGAGGAGGAACTGACCTTCCTCGCGGATGATGCGTTCGGTGTGTTTCTCCAGTTTGCGGCGCTGCTTGGCATCGGGCGGCAAAAACACCATGCCCACGCCATACTCCGCCGGTCCGGGTAAATCAATTTTGGCCGCGGCACAGGCCGGTTTCAGAAACGCGTGCGGCACTTGCATGAGAAGGCCGGCCCCGTCGCCCGTGTTGGCTTCGCAACCGCAGGCGCCGCGATGCGCGAGGTTTTGCAGCACCGTCAACGCGTCGCGGACGATCTGATGCGATTTGCGGCCCTTCACATCCACCACGAACCCGACGCCACAGGATTCATGCTCAAAACGCGGGTCGTACAACCCCTGGGCCGGCGGGCCATTCACTTGAACGTTCATGCCGCCATCCTCTCGCCGTTGCCCTGACCGTCGTGATGGCCCCCTTGTTGAAGCAGTTCGATGAACTGGCGCGTGCTGGGATAAAGTTTCTTGCCGCGCCGCTGGATGATGCCGAGCGGCCGCACAAACTCCGCGTCCGCAAACGGCACCGCCACCAGCGACCCGAGCGCGACTTCGCGGTGCAACGTCGGCTCCGGCAGGATCGCAATGCCGGACGCCACTTCCACGGCGCGCTTGATTGCCTCCACGTTGTCGAAGGCCAAGGCGATGGACACGGCGACGCCATGGCGCTTCAGGAATTGATCCGTCTGCCGGCGGATGCGCAGACCTTCGTCGAACGCCACAAACGGTTCATCCGCCACGCCCTTCACCGGCACGCGCGGCTGACCGGCCAGTCGGTGGTGGGGATAGCAGGCCACCACCATCGGTTCCTTGCGCCACGGAAGTACCGTCAACTCGCGCCGCTTCTGCGGGAATGAGACAATCCCGAAATCCGCCGTCTCGGTGAGCACACTTTCATACACCCGGTCCGGGTGGAGATATTCCAACTGCACCCGGGTCCGCGGCGCGAGCTTGGCGAACCGTTGAACGAACTGGCTCATATCGCCCAGCCCGATGGAATAAATCGCCGCGACCCGCACGACCGCGTCGCCTTCCTGATGGATGTTGCGGACCGCCTTCTCCAGATCGAAATACCGCTGCACGACTTCCCGGCAACCATCGTAGAAAGTCTTGCCCTCGGCGGTCAGCCGCAACGGCCGGTGCGCCCGCTCGATCAGCGTCACGTCCAGATGTTCTTCCAGAGAATGAACGGCCTGGCTGGCGGTGGATTGGGTCACGTCATTCTCCTGCGCCCCGCGCGAGAAACTGCGGTGCCGGACGACGTCACAAAAGATTTTGAGGGCTTCGACTTGCATCCAATCAAAAACTCGCCATTAAAATTCCCGATGGTTGTAGTGCGAAACATAAGAAATGTCAATAGTCGATTTTACAGTTCTTCCGCGACGGGTGGCGTTCTTAACGGGCGGGATGGCTGTTAGCCGGGAAATCCCATGTTGGCGCTGGTCACCGCCGGCAGCGGTCATTGTTCCCGGTGAGACGCGACCGCTGGATGGGCGCGCCTGGCGTGATTCGAACACGCGACCGCCGGATTAGAAATCCGATGCTCTATCCAACTGAGCTACAGGCGCAACCATTGTAAACATTGGCTTTTAGTGCTAGCCTGAACCTCTGAAGTTTCGTGTTGCAATGTTTTGTTGCAAGGTTTAGGATGTTTTCACCATGAAAACCAAATCCAAGACCCGCAAGCAGCAGAAACTCGTTCATGTTGGCGATTGTCTGTACCGTTCATCGGTCACCGATGTTTACTACGCCATATTTGAACGCGACGGGCGGCAAGTCAAGCGCAGCCTCAAGACCACCGACCCCGAACTTGCTAAACGGCGACGGGAAGATCACCGCACGAAAGTCGAGCGGCTCGCCAGCACCGGCAGGGCACTCCCCTTCGCGGAGTACAAGCTCAACGAGACCACCGGCGAGTTGACCAGTGAATTGATTGGCGGTCTGTCAAAACGATGGATTGACCATGTGGGTAGAACCGTTGAACCATCCACCCGCGACCGCTATCTTGAAAACATCCGCACCCTGGCCCATGTGTTCAAGGGGCAGACCGTGCGCGGCATCTCGCTCCGCCAGATCGAACAGTGGGCGGCCAACCGGGAGTGCGCCGCCGGCACGTTCAACAAAGAGCGCGACGTGCTCGTGCGGATTCTGGACTACGCCGTCGAGCACGGCATCATCCTCGACAATCATGCCCGACGCATCAAACGCCGTCGAGGGCACAAGCGGCCCATCGTCATCCCCAACCGGGAGCAGTTCCGCCAAATGATTGCCAATATGCGCCACCACAGCGGCCACGATTCCGCCGACCTTGCCGAACTGCTCGCCTATAGTGGCTGCCGCAAGTCGGAGATCGTAGGCGATACTAAGTACGACAAGCCGGCGATGGTCTGGGGCGACGTGGACTTTGAGTTGAAAATGTTTACCGTCACCCGCTCCAAGAATCACGAACCGCGCACCGTGCCAACGTTTCCAGCAATGGAGCAGTTTCTCCTCGACCTCAAGGCCCGCCGTTCACCGGCACCCCGCAACGACGAACCGATCATCACGATTGTTTCGGCCAAGACCGCCATCGCCAACGCATCAAAGAAGATCGGATTGCCGAAGTGCGGCCATCACACACTCCGCCATTTCTTCTGCTCCAATGCGATTGAGGCCGGGATTGATTTCAAGGTCATCGCCGGCTGGTTGGGGCACAAGGACGGCGGAGTCTTGGTGGCCCGCACCTACGGCCATCTCCGCAACGAGCACTCCGCACTCATGGCGAAGCGAATGAACTTCAGTGTGGCCAACGCGGTCCCGGAAAACGTCGTTCCGTACACCGCCGCTGCCAATGGCTGAGATAACCACCCGATCACCACGAGGGCGAGGCTAGTATGGCTCGCCCTTTCGTTTGTCGTAGTTGATCGTGTTTCGTCGTTTGGCCGGTAGCTGGAGCCGCTCCGGTTCATCCGCCAGCGCAGCTACACAACGCCGCAATCTCTTACCATGACCCCGCCGGTAAAATGTTGCCCTAGATACCCCCATGAACTTTGCGACCGCCGCTGCCGTGGACGTGATTCCCCGCGCCTGCAATTCTCCGACCGCGACCGCCACGTCGAGATTCACATCTCCGTCGCGTGCCATCCTGAGAAGATTCTCCGGCAGATCGTCAAGCCTGCCCCACCAAAGTTTTTGGTCTGGGTCCGACAGGTCCGGGGAAGTTGTTTTCCATCCGCTCATCCCGCTGCGGGTCTTGAGCGCAATCACCTTTGTAAGTCTATCAATCTGCGGACGGTGTTTTTCAATCGTCGCAAATAATCCCTTCACGTTTTGACCGGGGAACTTGAACCCGGTGACTGCCAAGTGTAGTGGCGCAGGCGAGTTAATTTTCCACCACCGGCGAAATGCCGGGCAATCCCTGACGCGCCAGTGACCCCGTTTGAGCGGGTAGCATCCCGGTATCTTGCCGGTCACCGCCCACCGCTGAATCTGCCGGCTCGTGTAGTCCGGGAAACCCCGCGCCACTACTGACAAGCGCAGATCACCCCGCCGCCGGGCTGTTTCCATCCCCGCCGACTTCCGCCTTGTATCGGACATTTTCGTCACAATGAGACAGTACCGCCAAGAATGACAAGAGTCAACGCCGAAGGCGAAAAATGGGCGGCAGTTGACACTAACAAACTAATGGAGAAAAGAATGACATCGAAAATTAAACGCCCGACACCGAGAGAAAAGGTCGAACAAACTCGGCAAAGTCTGCGGCTGGAAAATAGGCTCAGTCTCACTCGCATTGAAACGGCCGCCGCTCTGGGTTTCAGCAATCCGGCCAGTGTTGACCGCCTAGTTAAGCGGGGACTTCTGCATCCCTCTCGCGCAAACAGGCGACCGCTTTTTTCACTATCAGAAATACAAAGATTTTTGGCGGAGACGCGATAAGTCATGCACGCCGGGCAAAATACTTTATCCCCCGACCAGCGCGTTCAGTTGGGCGGCGTCGCCCGGCCCCGTCTGACTGCGACGGCTGGCGGGGAACTTTCATCGGGGCGTTGCGTTTCCTGTGGCCGTGTCGCCGAATTGGTTGCCGTCGCCGATGGATTTTCCGGGCTGGGCTGGTGTTCGGAAAGCGACCGCGACCATCAACAAACCCGGCTGGAGCTTCAGGGGGCACGATGAACCGCGCCGACATTCTCCCAACCCGATCACTTTTCTTTCGTTCCGTGGAGGACCGGCCATGAATGACGCATGGGCCGCCCGTGAGAAGATTAAAGTTGTGGCCGATGCCAAAAGCTACCTCGTGGACTTTGTTCAGACGTTCGCCTTAATGCCGTTTGAACTCCGGCCGGCTGCGGTCAAGTGCGCGGTAGAACATCTCGTAGTGTTGGCACTGGCGGACCCGGTGCGCACCGAGTTATTCACCCGCGACGTAGCTCGCGCCGCCGATGTTCCCCGCACCACCCTTCGGAAACAGATCGAGGAGCGCGTCTGGTTTTTCCGAAACTTCAATCGGCTCATGGAGAACAAACGCACCCGTGAGCAAACGGAAAATGAAGTTGTGAGGATGATTTGTCTATGAGCATTTCCGAACTCAGGAAAGCCGACCGGAAACGGCGCTCGCTCCCCAATACCGATGCCCTGCAAGCTGGATTGTCTGACCCGCGCCCGAAACTACGCTTGCCGGGCGATGATAGCCTGCTCTCGACCTTCAGCGCCGGCATTGGCGAGATTCTCTGTGACCGGGGGGTCTACAGTCGCAATTCCGAGGTTGTCATCCTCGACGACAACGCCCTCCGCCCGCTCGACGGCCAGCGGCTCCGCACCACCGTCGAGAAATTCGCCGTGTGTTATCGGCAACGGCGCATCGGCGAACAAACCTACATCGCATTTTCGACGATGCGAATTGACGATGCCAACGGCGTCATCGTCGCTCCGCAATTTACCGGGAAACTTCTGAAACTCCGCCGTGTGAATCATGCGCGATTGCCGGTCATCCGTGCCGATGGCCGCATTGAACTTCTGCCGGTAGGATACGACCTCGAAACACAAACGCTGACCTTGCCCGGCATCGAATATCAAACCGACCTCGCCCTTGCCGATGCCGTCGAGATCGTCAACGACCTGCTGAGCGAGTTTTGTTTTGCCGATGGCGAACGATCGAAGGCCGTCGCCCTCGCCGCGATGCTGGGGTTGTATGCCGGCCAGTTGCTCCCGGCAAAGTCGTTGCGACCGTGTTTCATCTTCGCCGCCAATGCCGAGGGAGCCGGCAAGTCATTGCTCGTTTCGTGCATCGTCACGCCGACGCTGGGTGAATTGCCCACAGGTTGCAAGGCCGATGCCGATGATGAAATCCGTAAGGTTCTATTGACCGCAGTTCGGGAAGGCCGCGCCGTGGTGTTCCTCGACAATCTCAAGGGCCGATTGAATTGTCCGCCCCTCGAAGCGTTTTGCTCGGCCCCAGTCTGGACTGACCGCAAGCTAGGCGTCAACGAAAGCATCACCGCCGACAACCTCGCGACCGTGTTTATCACCGGCAACGGTTTGACCGTGTCGCCCGATATGCGCCGGCGCAGCCTGTTCGTCGAGTTGCATCTCGAAGCCGAACGCGCCGAAGATCGTCAATTCCGCCGTCCACTCGACTTGCCGGCACTGCTCGCCATGCGTCCGAAAATTTTGGGCGCGTTGTGGTCAATGGTGAATCATTGGAACACACAAGGCCGCCCCGCGCCGCGCCGGTCACATTCCGCTTTTCCTTCGTGGGCGAACGTCGTCGCCGGCATCGTCGAGGCTGCCGGCTTCGCTTGCCCTCTCTCAACGGCCAACGTCACCGCCGCCGCCGACCAAGATGGGGACGATATGCGGCAACTCGTGAAGGCGATGGCGGCCAACTGCGAGCCGATACCGTTTGCTGACTTGGTTACGTTGGCGCGTGGGCTGGGTTGCTTCGAGGCAATCATCGGCGCAGACGAAATCGAACTCGACCGCAAGGCAAAGGCCATGCTCGCCCGCCTGTTGGTTCGGTACGACCGACGACTTGTCGGCGACCATCGTTTCGTCATCGAAGGCAAGGGCCACGCCCGAAAATACGGTGCCGCCGTCACCACACCCACGCATGGTGACATGGTGGAGCATGGTGTTTCAGCCGGTAAAGGAAATCACCATATACGCGAGCTTAGCCCAAACACCATGCTCCACCATGTCGCCATGCAACCCATTACAACCGGGGGAGGCAATGGAAGCACCCTTCTTTTTTGAGCAATTTCTCAAGGAACTGCGTGAT
>JBBISF010000050.1:0-19473 GCA_037441425.1 Verrucomicrobiia bacterium | reverse complement strand
CAGCGGGTCCGGTGTCACCGCGACGTTGGATGCCGTGGCCGAGTTCCCGATCAATTTGTAAGTTCATCGGGAGGGCGAGGCTCCTGCCGAAGCGCGGTTCCGGGTTGATCCGTGTCATTTTGCCGGTCCCGCCCGGAACGGGATGACGAACGATTAATTTTTCGTTTGAACGCACCCGCCCTTGTCAAAGTCCAACTCGGTATGTTAGAAATGCGGTGAAGTTTTTCTCGCGGGGGATCGCTGGGAGGCAGTCCCGTTTTTCATGCAGCCGATGATCAAAGTCGAAAACTTGACGAAACGTTACGCCGGCGTGACAGCCTTGGATAACGTGACGTTTGCCGTGCAGCCTGGCGAGATTGTGGGCTTTCTCGGCCCGAACGGCGCGGGCAAGAGCACGACGATGCGGATTCTCACGGGATTCATCCCGGCCACGGCGGGCCGCGCCCAGGTGGCGGGGTTTGATGTGTTCGAGAATTCGTTGGAGGTCCGGCGGCACATCGGGTACATGCCGGAAAGTAATCCGCTGTACGAAGACATGCGGGTGCAAGAATATCTGCGGTTCCGCGGCCGGCTCAAGGGATTGGGCCGCGTGCGCCGCAAAGAACGCATCGACCGGGTGATGGAGTTGTGCGGCGTTCGCGATGTGCGCCGGCGCGTGATCGGGCAGCTCTCGAAAGGTTACCGGCAACGGGTGGGGCTGGCCGACGCGTTATTGGCGGAACCGGATTTGTTGATTCTCGATGAGCCGACCATCGGGCTCGACCCGGTGCAGATCCGGCAGGTGCGGCAGTTGATCCGCGACTTGGGCCGGCAACACACGATTCTGATTTCCACGCATATCCTGCCGGAAGTCGAGATGACGTGCAACCGGGTGTTGATCATCCATCGCGGGCGCATCCTCGCCTCGGACACGCCGGAGAATCTGACGCGGACGTTGCGGGCGGGCGGCGATATTCAGGTGGAAGTGAAAGGGCCGGTGGACGCGGTGCGCGCCAAGATTCGCGATCTGCCGGAAGTCGAGTCGCTGGCGGCCAAGGGGTTGGAGGATGGTTATGTGCGGTTGACCGTGCATCCCAAGCCGGATCAGGAAGCGCGCGAGCAGATTTACCAGACGGCGGTGGCGGCGGGCTGGACGTTGCGGGAGTTGAGCCGGGCGCGGACGTCGTTGGAGGACATCTTTGTGCAGATTACCCGCGAGGAAGACGAAGCGGAGGAGGAGCGCCGGGAAGGCCGGCGGCGGATGCGATGAGAAACGTACCGACCTTGTTGCGGCGGGAACTGGGCGCGTATTTCGCGTCGGTGGTGGGGTACGTGGTGATCATGTTTTTTCTGTTGGTGATGGGGATTTTCTTCGCGCTCGTGGTGAGTTATCTGAGCCGGCAGCCGACGCAGATGACCGCGATGAAGCTGGTGTTCAGCATGTTTTGGTTGCCGGGTCTGGTGGTGGTGCCGGCGATCACGATGCGGTTGCTCGCCGAGGAGAAACGGATGGGCACGATCGAGATGTTGATGACGGCGCCGGTGACGCATTTTGAGGTGGTGTTTGCGAAGTGGCTCGGCGCGGTGGTGCTGTACGCGTTGATGTGGGCGGTGACGGGGTTGTACGTGCTGATTTTGCGCGAGTTTGCCGGGAATCCCCACGCGCTGGACTTGGGGCCGATCCTGGCCGGTTACGTCGGCGTGTTAGTGATCGGCCAATTTTTGATCGCGCTCGGCGTGTTGGCGTCGGCGTTGACGAAGAATTAGGTGGCGGCGGCGTTGATGTCGTTTGCGTTGATTTTCCTGCTGACGTTGGTGGTGTATTGGGTGAGCAGTTTGTTTCCGGGCGGCAAATGGGGGGATTTCTTTCACGCGATTTCGCCGTTTGCGCACATGGAGGATTTCGCGCGCGGGATCGTGGACGCGCGCCCGTTGACGCTGTATTTGACCGGCACGGCGTTGGTGTTGTTTGTGACGACGCGGCTGGTGCAGTTGCGGAAGTGGAGATGAGCCATGGCGGAATCGGAAGGCATCCAAGTCGGCATTCCCAGCTTGCGTAAACGGCGGCTCCTGACGGCGTCGCATGTGTTGGTGCAGGTCCTGGCGGTTTTGGTGATCGTGGTGGGGATCAACTGGCTGGTGTCGCGGCACTATCACCGGTTCGACTGGACGCAGTCGTCATACTACGAGTTGTCGAGCAAGACCAAGCAGGTGCTGGCCGCGCTGAAAGCGCCGTTGGACATTGTGGTGTTCATTCCGCCCAGCGATGAACGGGAGTACGTCGAGAAAACACTGGAGGACGTGCGGCACTTGCTGGAGGAGTTCAAGTATGACGCCAATGGCCGGGTGCGCGTGGAGTACGTGGATCCCGACCGCGATTTGGCGCGCGCCAAGCAACTCGTTACAACATATAAACTCGATTCGCCGGATGTGATCGTGTTTGCCAGCGGCGACAATCACAAGCTGGTCCGGCTCGACGATCTGGTGGACCTCGATCAGGCGAACTATATGGCGCCGCCACGGGTCAAGGCGTTCAAGGGGGAAGGCGTGTTCCTTTCCGCCATTCAGACGATCACGGAAGAAAAAGCCCCGAAAGTTTATTTTCTCACGGGCCACGGCGAACATGATCCGGATGACACCGGTGCGGAGGACGGCTATTCGGTGTTTGCGAGCACGCTCCGGCAGGATCATTTGATCGTGCAGAAGTGGAATTACCAGGCCCAACAAGCCTGGCCCCCGGATGCCGGGGCCCTGGTGATCGCCGGGCCGCGCACGTCGTTTGCCGAGCCGGAACTTGCGGCGCTGGAAGACTACCTCAAGAACAAGGGCCGGCTGCTCGTTTTGCTCGATCCCCGTGTGAAGACCGGTTTGGAGCCGCTGCTCGCCAAGTGGGGCGTGACGGCCGACGACGATCTGGTGGTCAGCCCGTTGCTCGGCATGATCAACGTCACCGCCCTCGGCTCCGACTACGCCTCCCACCCGATCACCGAAAAACTCCGCGGGATGAATACGACGTTTCCCTACGCGCGCAGCATCCGCCGCAAAGTCGGCGCGCCCACGCCCGGCAGCGATCAACCGATCGTCACCGAACTGGTCAAAACACCCGATGTATTCTGGGGCGAGACCGATTATGCCGGCGCGCACTACCAGTTTGATGCCAGCCAAGACGTGGCCGGGCCTGTCTCCCTCGCCGTGGCCGTCGAGACCCGCAAACCCGTCGGCGTGGACATCAACGTCACGCGCATGGTGGTCATTGGCTGCTCCAGCTTTCTCGACAACGCCCATCTGCGCGACAGCGTGGGCAATACCGATCTCGTCCTGAACTCGATCAACTGGTTGCTGGCCCGCAAACAACTCATCGCCGTCAGCCCGAAAACGCCGGAAGAATTCAGCCTCGACGTGTCGCCCGGCCAGACGCAAGCGGTTTACATATTGGCCGTTGGCGGATTGCCGTTGGCGGTGGGCCTCATCGGGTTGATCGTCTGGCTCCGGCGTCGCAAATGAAATCGCGCACCACCACGCTCTTGTTGGTTCTCGTGGCCGCCGTCATCGGCGGCCTCGTGACATGGGACTACTACAAAGGCACGCCAACCGACAAAGCGGCCGCGCTGCAAAAGAAACTCCTCGACCTCGATGGCGCGGACATCACCCACATCGAACTCATTCGCACCAATCAGACCATCGTCCTCGATAAAACCGGCACCAACTGGGAAATTAAGCAACCGCTGACCGTGCCGGCTGACGACAGCGCGGCCAACGGGATCATTGACGAAATCCAGTTTGCCGAACGCAGTCGCACCCTTTCCCCGCAGGAATTGACCGGCATCAAACCGGCCGACCTCGGTCTCACCCCACCCCGCTTGAGCATCAAGCTGGCGGGCAAGAAAGGTCCGTTTACCATCGACATCGGCGGTCCGACGCCGACCGGCAAGTCCGTGTACGTGCAGGTGGAAGGCCAGCCAGACGTCTGTCTCACCGACAGCGGCGTGGCGCAGCGGCTCAACCGGTCACTCAACGATCTGCGGGACCGCGCCGTGCTCGACGTGGGCCTGACGACCGCCACCCGGGTCGAGCTGAAATCTCCCGGGCACGTGGTGGAACTAGCGCGAAGCAACGGCCCCACCACCAACGCCGAACCGCATTGGTCCTTGGTGCAACCGGTCACCGCCCGCGCCGATTCCGCGCGCGTCGGCGATCTGCTGAACAACCTCAGCGGCCTGCGGGTCACCGACTTCCTCTCCGATGACCCGAAGGACCTACGCACCTACAAACTGGATGAACCGCTCCAGGAAATCACCGTCTGGAAAGGCGCCAGCGACCTCGGCAGCACGTTGCTGATCAGCCCACCGCTCGCCAACGACGCCACAAAAGTCGTCGCCAAACTCAAAGGCCGCGATACCATCTTCACCCTGCCGGCCGACAAGGTGAAAGCGCTCAACGTGACCGCTAACGATCTCCGGGACCGCGCCATCTTGACGTTTGACACCGCCGCGGTCCAAGACTTGGAACTCCAGCGCGGCACGGATCACATCACCTTGCAGCACGGCGCCACCGGCTGGCAACTGACCGCGTCAGTCACGCGCCCCGCCGATGCCGATGCCGTAAACGACCTGCTCGACAAACTGCACAACTTGAACATCAAACAATTCGTCGCCGACGTGCCGACCGATCTCGAACCCTACGGGCTGAACGTGCCCGGTCTTATCGTCAGCCTCAAGGGCGCCGGCACGAACATGCTGGCGCAACTGCTGATCGGCTCCGTCAACGCCAGCAACGACGTGCAATACGTGAAGCTGGCCAGCGAGCCGTTCGTGTACGGCGTGGAAACGAATTTTGCCGCGGCGCTACCCGCCAACGCGCTGGCGTTGTATGCGCGTCGGCTGGTCAACCTGAATCCCGACCAAATCACCCGCCTCGTCGTCGAGCAGGCTGCTGGCAAGACCGTGGTCGAACGCGGTCCGGACAAAAACTGGAAACTGGTCGAACCGGCCAATGGGGTTCTCGACACGGACGGCCTGCGCGCCGTACTTGATGCGTTCGCCGAACTGCGCGCGGAGGAGTTTCTCCCCGGCCCCGCAGACCGCCTACCCGAATGCGGCCTGGATAAACCGGTGCTGATCATGACCGCAACCACGGCCGACAAGAACTACATCCTCAAAGTCGGCTTCACGCAGAACGCCGAGACCTACTGCGCTTCATGGAACGATCCGGAATCCTTGCTCAAGATTTCTGCGGCCAGTTTCCAGACGCTCAAGAAGACGGTTGTTAAGACGCTGTCTGCTCCGGCGGCCAGCACCAATGCCCCGCCCGCCGCTCCGGTCGCCCCCAAGTCCTGAGCTATCGGACGCTACACCTTCCAGCCCCGGCGCCGGGCCATCTCCAGCAGCGCCGGGAGCAGGACCAACGAAGCCACCAGACAGGCCACCACGCCGATGCTCAGCAGCAACCCCAAGCTCCGGATGCCGCGATGCGCCCCCACCAGCAAACTGGAGAACGCAATCACCGCCGTCAACGCTGACAGCATCACCGCGCGCCCGGTGCTCTTGCCGTAGAACGTCGCCTCACCATCCTCCCGGTAGCGTTGGACGACGTAAATGCCGTACGCCACGCCGATGCCCACCATCAGCGGCAACACCAGAATGTTGGCGGGATTGAATTGCAAACCGACAACCGGCATGATGCCCACCATCCAGACAATCCCGACCATCAACGGCAGCAACGTCAGCACCGTCGCCCGCCAACTCCGCAAATCCACCCACACCATGATGGCGATCACCAGAAACGCCCAGAGCGCCGCCTTGATGTAACCATGCACCAGGATGCCGATGAACTCGTACAAACCCATGGGTGTGCCGGTGGCATTGGGCGCGACCGATTGCACCTCGGCCACGAACCGTTTCAACGGAGCGCGTTCCCAGATGTTCTCCCGGGGAAAGACGCGCACCAACAGCTTCCCGGTTCGCCCGACCAACACCTGACGCAGATTGGCCGGCACATCGGAGATTTGCATGGGCCGGTCGGCTTGCTGGGCCAGTAATTCCAGTTGCGCCTGCAAATCCCCGTAGAACCGCCGTTCGTATTCCGCCAACCGCTTGGTTCGTTCCTCGGCGGGTAACGCCAGCAGTTTTTCCCGGGCGTCCTTCAGCGCCGCCACCAACGGCGCCAGTGCCTTCTGCGTGGCCGCGTCGCCCTGCCGGACAAGCTGGCTCGCCCGCAAGCGCACGGACGCCAGCGACCGCAACAGCATTTCCGCATCCGCCGGATCGGGCGGTGGAATGTCAAACCGCACCGTGCCCACGCGCTGACGAATCTCGCGGATGATCGGCACTTTTTGTTCCTGATGTTCGGGAATCAACTCGGCAATGCTGTGCACCACGGCCACGCTGGGCAATTTGCTCAAGCGGGCCTGCAACTGCCGGGCTTCGGGGAGATTGTCCGCCACGACGGCGGCGTAAATCGTGGACTCGGCGTCGGCCCGTAACAAACGCATTTCGGTCTCCACCGATTCCAAGCCCCGGGATTGGAGATTCAGGACGTTGTAATCAAACCCTACATGCTGCGCCAACAACAAGGCCGCGACTGTAACCGCGCCGCCGACGGCCAGCGTCACGTGTGGCCGACGGAGCAGAAACCGCTCAAAGGCCGTGGCCTGTGCCCTGGCGGGAATGTGGGCTGGCTCACGCTTGCGTCGGATACAGAGAATCAGCGAGGGCAACAGGACCACCATTCCCACCGTCGCCAACAACATACCCCCGCCGGCGATCACGCCCAACTCGATCACGCCCTTGAATCCGCTCAGTCCCATCGCAAAAAACGCCGCGGCATTGGTCACGCCGGCCGTCAGGATACTCGGCGCTGTATGCTCCAGCGCTCCGCGCACCGCGCCAAACCGGTCCGCGCCTTTGCTGAGTTCCTCCTCGAACCGGGAAATGAATTGCACTCCAAGGTCTTCGCCCAATCCCAAAATCATCACGGTGAACGTGATGGTGATGATGTTGAGGTGACCGATGGTCAGCGTGGCGTACCCCATCGTGATGATGATCACCTGAATCAGGCAGAAGATGGACAACGACATCCGCAGCCAGTCCCGGAACCCCGCCACCACCACCACGCCGATCAACAAGATCGTCAGAATGGATGACCGCGTCGCGTCGCGCTCCGAGACAAACATCTCGTCCGTATCAAGCACGGGCTCGCCGGTCAGGCTGATGCGGACCCCCGTGAACTGCGGTTGCACCTGCGCCATGATCCGGCGAATCTTGGGGATCGTGGCCGCGTGATGATCGGCACTGGCCATATGGTCCGGCACGCGCGGATGCACGAGCATCACGTACATGTGACCTTGCCGGAATACGTGATAGCCCTGCCACTTCATTTGCTGCTCCGCCTCGCCGACCATCTCCTCGCTGAAAAACGCGTTGGCCCACGGCGAGAGCAACGACCACGACTCCTGTGACGGATTGAAATCCGCCATCTGCCGGGTGACGGCGGTGATCGTGGGCACAAACGCCTCCATGGATTGGCGCTCAGCTGGGGACGCCCCGTCCATTTGCTGGAGCATCCGGTTCATCGAATCGTAGAACGTGTCCAGCTTTGGTTTGTGTTCGAGGATGGCGACCAACTGGCCGAAATCCTGCAATGAATCCCGGATAGAAACCAGATCGTTCGTGGACAGGTAGTACAGAAACCACTGTTTCAACGGCTCATAGTCCACCCGGTAAAACACATCGGCTGGCGCCAAAAGCTGGGCCTGCCGGGAATCCGCCGGGTTCGGATTGTTGGCCGGCGCGAGCAACGCCTTGGCCAGCGCATCCACCGCGGCGCGGTTTTGGGAAGACTGTGCCCCTTCCACCACCAAAATGTAATCCTCCTCCGATCCGAACTCGCGTGTGTAGGCGCTATACAAACGCCAATACTCGCTATCGCGGCCAATCAGATCGTTGCGGCTCGTCTTGAACTCCAACCGTCGCACCGCATACGTGCCGGCCACCGCCGCCAACAGCAACCCGGCCCACATGACCACCCGTGGATGCCGGGTGATTAAGGTGGCCAGTCCGCTCAGGTAGCGGGATCGAATGGGAAACATGCACGGGGTTTATCGCACGTTGAACCACCAAACTCAAGTTCCCCCTCGCGCGGGTTACCGTTTGGGGCAGCCGCAACGCCGGCGGATCAGGGTGATTTTCCGGGCGGGACCGAGTCTGCGGTCTCCTGTTGGAGGCGCAGGAACGCAGCCGCCACGTCTCGTTCCACCGCCTTCACTTGAGCCGCCGATCCCTCGGCCCCGATGGGCAACCCGCCCCAATGCAGTTTCGGCAGCGACTTGCTCAACGTGTAACGTCCGTTGCCCCACAGTTCCAGCCAGCGCTGCGTGTGGGCCGCATCACCGGCCAGCGCCACGTCCACCCATTGCGCGCCCATCGTGACGACCGCCACCTTGTTGAAGTCAAAGTAATCCCCCATGTGGGCGTCAATCCGTTCCTTGTCCACTCCGGCATCCCGGCCCAGATCAAAATAAGCTTCGAACATTCCGCCGCCGATGAAATGCTGGGCATAATGCTCTTCCAACGTGTGCCGGTCGTAGCCGTGATTGACCTGGCCGTTTTCCATGACATGCAGGACATCGTGGCCGCCGGCGCAGAACAGCGGTTTCCCCCCGCGCATCATCCACAACCACAGGCCGCCCCACATGGCGCGAACTTGATCCCGCAGATCGAGCCGGGGATCGTTGTCGGTATTGCTGATCACCATCCGGCACAACGCCGCGAAGATCTGGTCGAAGGTCATCTTCTCATTTTCGTAATAGGCGGCCAGCGCGGCGAACTTCTCGTCTTCGGGTGAAACATTGCGTGGGGCGGGCAACGGCGGTGCGGCGACCTGCGCCCGCACCGGGCCCAGCGTCACCAGCACTCCGCAAAGCAAATACAGGCTGACCCGGCGCATGACACGCAATCTAACTGATCCCGCCGCAGGCGCAAGAGGTTAGCGTACAACTGGCTCCGGCGGCTTGCCGGATTTGTTGGCCATCGCGGCTTTCACCAGATTCGCGCCCAAATCCCACATCGGGCCGGGCAGTTTGTGGCAATCGCTGAGCACGTCGTCCAGCGCGTTGACGAAATACTGGATGTCCTCGTCGCTGATGACAAACGGCGGGAGCACCCGGATCACGTCACCGTGATTGCCGCTGACTTGAGAGATGATCCGGTGCTTCTGCAACAGCGGCATGACAATCATCTGCGCAAACAAACCGTCGTTGGCCGCATGGATCATCTTCCACGCCATTTTCAGTTTGAGGCTCTTCGGTTCGTGAAATTCGATGCCGATCATGCAGCCTTTGCCCCGCGCTTCGAGCAGAACCTCGTGCTTGGCTTTCAGCGCGTTGATCGCGTCCATGAGCTTCTGGCCCTGCACGGCGCTGCGTTCGACAAGTTTTTCTTCGTCGAGAATGTGGAGCGTCGCCAAGCCGACCGCCATCCCGAGGTTGTTGCGCCCGAAGCTCGACGAATGCACAAAGCAGCGATCCATCCGGTGATAGACCTTTTGGTAAATGGATCGGCGCGTGACCATCGCCCCCACCGGCACGTAGCCGCCGCTGAGCGCTTTACTGGTTGAAATCAGATCCGGTTCAAGTCCCCAATGCTCGAACGAGAACATCTTGCCCGTGCGCCCGTAACCGGTTTGCACTTCATCGCAGAAAAAGAGCGTCCCATATTTTCGGCAAAGCGCCTGCGCGGCCGGCAGAAAATCGGCGGGCGGCACGCGCACGCCTTTGCCTTGGATGCACTCCACCGCAAACACGGCCACATCGCGTTTGGAGAGTGTCCGGTCCAGCGCTTCCAGATCGCCGTAGGGAACTTGAACGCCTTCGAGCAACTCGCCGAAGCCTTCCCGGAACTCCTCGTTGCCCATGATCGAGAGCGACCCCAGCGACAACCCATGCCAACCGTGGTCGAGATACGCCAGCTTGCTGCGGCCCGTTGCCGCACGGGCAAATTTCAGACAGGCTTCCACCGCTTCGGTGCCGGAATTGGTGAAGAACACCGCGTTGAGGTGGGGCGGACAATGTTTCACCAACGTCTCCGCCAGCAGCCCGCTCAGGAACGAGCAATCCATCTGCACCATGTTCGGCAGATCGAGATCGAGCACATCGTGGATCACCTGCGCCACGCCGGGATGGTTGCGCCCGATGGCGAACACGCCGAATCCACTGAGCATGTCGAGATACCGGTTACCCTCTTTATCCCAGAGATACGCCCCCTTGGCCTTGGCATACACCCGGTCGAACCCGATCGTCCGCAACACCTTCACAAACGTCGGATTCACGTATTGCTCGTGCAACGAATAGTTCTCGCCGAGCCGCGCCGCCACGACCTGCTTGATATCGAATGTGCTCATGTGAAATCGCCGGCAACTCTCGCATTTCAGGCGATTATTGGCAAGCGTCGGCTTGCCGCGCCGTATTTCTGCGCGAGAAATTGATGATAGAACCCGCCGGCCGGATGCCGCTTATCGGGCGCCGTCCAATCCGCCCCGGCTTGGCGCAACGTGGCGGCCGCGAACGTACTGGTCAGTCCTACGCACCGGAAGCCGCCGGCTTGGGCGGCTTTCACCCCGCTCACCGCGTCTTCCACCACCAGACAATCCGCCGCCGGCAACCGGCGATGAACCACTCGGAATCGCAGAGCACCCCGTCCATGTCGAAGATGATCCCGCGGAACATGCAGGCAGCCTACCAGACCGCTGCGCTGGCGAGAAGAAAACGCTTTCGCCAGCGCGTCGCTCTGGTTTAGTTTGCCGGCCATGCGACAGGCCACGTCATGGCTGATCCGGTTGGCGGTCATCGCCGCGTGCGCGTGGTACTTGCGCCCATTGTACGCGCCGCCCGCGCCGCCGCAACCCAGTCCGCGCGCGCCCACTGATTCGGTCACCTGGCGCTTCTATCAAGCCGGGCAGACCAACATTTATCAGGCGCTCACTGTGACCGGTGATGGCCACACCATCCTCACCATCATCCGCAAACAAGGCGACCCGGACATGCCGGAATCTTTCCTGGGGGTCAAACTCCACCTTAACCGCGCAACGGGAATCGTCGAGTTCCGCCAGGAGAACGTGTTGCCGGCCGACAAAGCCAAACGCGTGCTGCATGAAGCTTGGCGCGCCGGCGTATTTGGACTGCAATCCGTGCCCACGAGCGAGCCTGACCGGCTGTGCGTCACCACCCAATTCAACAAACACGAACAAACCGCCACCGGCCCCGCCGACCTCAGCGCCACGTTCGACTGGGTGCCCTCCGTCTGGGTGAACCGCATCCGGTGGCAACAGGTCTGCCGGTTGTTGCGCGATTATCCATGCCTCTACAAGCGCCTCCAGAAACAGGAAATCATTCTCACCGACGACCACGGCAAGCCAATTGAATCACCGCCGCATGATTAGATGCGGCAACCACGTCGTCAGCGGCGAGAAATACGTGATCAGCAGCACGCCAAGAAACAGCACCAGCAGCATCGGCAGCACCGCGCGCATCACGCTGATCAACGGTTTGTCGAACCGGTATGACGCGAGCAGCAGGTTCAGCCCCACCGGCGGCGCGAGAAAACCGAGTTCCATATTCGCGAGAAAGATGATCCCGAGATGGATCGGATCAATCCCGAATGCCATCCCCAGCGGCACCAGCAACGGCACGACCACCACAATCGCCGCGTAAATCTCCACCAGCCCGCCGACGAACAACAGCACGACGTTCAGCCCCAGCAGAAAGAGCCACTTCGAGTGGATCGTCGCCGTGGCCCACGCCACCGCCTGATCCGGTATCTGCGCGTCCACGAGATACTGCGTGAACCCCAGCGCCACGCCGAGAATCAACAACACCCCGCCCACCAGCAACCCGCAATCCGTCACCGTCTCCACCACCGTTTTCCCTGGCGGGCGAGCCGCGGTCCGCCCGCCAACCAACTTCAGATCCCGGTACACAAACGTCTCGATGATGAACGCATACAACGCCGTCACCGCCGACGCTTCCACCGGCGTGGCAAACCCACCGAACAACGCCACCAGCGCCACGACCGGCAACAGCAACTCCCATTTCGCCGCCCAAATCGCCGCGCGCGCTTCCCGGAAATCAAACCGCTTTTGCGTCGCCTCCAACTTTGGTCCGGACGCCACACCCCACCAAATCGTCAGCCCGACCAACAGAAACCCCGGCAGGATACCGCCGAGGAACATCTGCTCAATCGTCACCGCCGCTTTGGCTTGTGATGCGATGATCGCGTACAAAATCAGCGGCAGACACGGCGGAAACAAAATGCCGAGCGACCCGGCCCCCGTCAGCAGGCCCAGCGCGTTGCGCTCCGGGTACTTCGCCGCCACCAGCACCGGCATCAACACGCCGCCCAACGCCAAAATCGTCACGCCAGACCCGCCCGTGAACGACGTGAAAAACGCGCACACCAACGCCGTCACAATCGCCGGCCCGCCGCGGATCATCCCGAACAACGCGTCAAATACGCGCACGAGCCGTTTCGACGCGCCACCCTCCGCGAGAAAATAACCGGCCAGCGTGAACAACGGCACCGTCGGCAGCGACGGGTTCACCACCAGGCTGTATTGCGTCAATGGCACCGCGGCAATCGCCGAGCCTTCCGACCAAAACAAAATCAACGCCGCCCCGCCCAACGTCGTGAACACCGGCGCGCCCAGCACCGTGGCCACGAGCAACACGCCCAGCGCCGGCCAGCGCATCCGTTCCGGCGGCAGCGGCGACCAAACCGCCAACGCCACGAACGCCGCAATCAACACCAGCGTCGCGACCCGCCCGCGCCACGTCTTCGTCGCGTGCCACCATAACCGGGCCGCGATCACGCCAAAGCCCACTGGGATCAGCAACTCCACCCACCACGTCCGGAACCCGTACGCGATGACCGCGCCCGTGGGAATTTCCGAACGCACAAACAACCAGCCGGCCACGCACAGAAAGATCGAGACCGCCGCCGCCAGCGCGTGACTGAAAATCGTCGCCGCCAGCTTCACCCGGCCCCGCATGACGCTGGTCAACGCCGACAACGCCAGCAACCGGCCCTCGCGCGCGGCAATCGCGCCGCCCAGCATGCCGACGATCAACGTGAAATGCTGGACGATGGTGGTCGCTCCGGAGATGCCGGTATGCAATGTCTTGCGCAGAACGCTCTCGACCACCGGCAACAACATCATCGCCAGCAACGCGAGGGTGACGCCGAGATTTTCCGCGTCGCGCACGAAGCGCCGCCAACCGGTGGGTTCACTGTAGCCGCGCTCGGTGAGCGCGGCCCCTTCTAGGCCCGCCGCGGTCATCGACCGCAGCCACAGTTAATGCTTCGCATCGCGGTATTCCTTCAGCAAACGCATAACTTCGTCGAACATGTCCGCCGGCACAATGTGGCCGCGGATGGACGGATAAACCGACTCGCAAAACTGCGCCCATTCCGCCAACTCGGCGGGCGTGGGTTCGTGCACCTGCAAGCCGCGCTTGACCATGGCCGCCAGCGCTTCGTCGTTCTCCACCCGGCTGCGCACCTTGATCTGGTCGCTCGCCTCATGCGCGGCCTGCAACATCGCCGCGCGCGTCTCCGCCGGCAACGCGTCCCAGACCTTCTTCACGATCACCGTGCCGCCGACCAGCGGCACCCAGTTGATCTTCAACATGTACGGGGCCGGACCGTAAAACTGCCCCGCCAACGCGTAGAACGGCGTGGACGGCGCGGCGTCAATCAACCCGGTCTGCAGGCTCGGCAAAATATCCATCGCCTCCAACGGCACCGGCTGGTAGCCCAGCGATTTCATGATGTCGCTCGTCTGCGTGTCGCCCGCGCCGACGAACATCTTCATCTTCTTGAAGTCCTCCGGCCGCGCCGCCGGCTCCCGGGAAAAGAACCGGACCCACCCGGCATCGCCCCAGAACAAAATCACGTACCCCTTCTCCAAAAACTTCTTCTCGAACAACGGCCGCAGCTTGGCCGACACGTAATCGAGTTCGGCGAACGACCGGAACGCCATCGGGATGTTCTGGAGACATTTCACCGACGGATCGATCTCCGCCAGCCCGCCCACGGTCAACATCGCCGCCTGCAACTGGCCGATCCGCATCCGCCGCACCATGTCGGCCTCGCCGCCCATGGTGCCGTCGGTGTAAATGATCAGGTGCGCGCCCCCCTCCGGCGCGTGCCGCCACTTCTCGCCCATCTCCAGTAGAATCTGGTGATACGACGTGCCCTTCGGCACCAGCGTCGCCAGCTTCACTTTCGGCGGAGCGGCGAACGCCACACCGGTCAGCCCCACCACCAACCCTAAAACTAATCCAATTTTCTTCATCATCACTCCATCACTCCACAAACAAATCGTCCACCCGGCTCAACAACCACCGGGCGCGCCGTTGCGCAATTAAATTGACCAACCGGGTGTGCGGATGTTCATCCGGGTTGACCGCCAACGCCCGTTTCAGCAGCGCCTCGAACTCTTTCCGGTTCTGCTGCTGCACGCACACCGACTCCGCCCACGCCACGAACGGCGCCGCCAAATGTCCGCCCGTCAACGCCACCACCCGGTCAAAATGCTGCTTCGCCCGCGCCACCGCTGTCGCCTGGCCGCCCGGCCGCGCCAGTTCATAACTCATCAGAAACAGATGAATCGCCCCGTTCTCAAAATCCGGGTCCAACGCGTACGCCCGATCAATCAACGCCTCCACCACCGGCTGTTGCGCCACCATCTCCGGGCGATCTTTCGACAACGAAATCGCCGCGCCCCACGCCGCCGCCGTCCAATACAAGAACGGCACATCGCTCTGATGCCGGAAGTGCATCACCGCCGCCTTCGGGTCCAGCCGCAACGCGTCTTCCACCTGCGGATACCGCAACGCCAACCCGCGCAACCCATAGCCGCGCGCCCGCAAATACATCCGCCGCGCCCGGTGCCGCATCGCCGTCGCCTTCTCTAGATCCCGGCTCTCCGTCTCGTCCGCGTTCTCCTGAATGAACGCGTAGCTGTACTGCGTAAACCCGCTCGCCGCCGCCAGCAACAACCCCCGATGCCGGGGCGACTCCAGCAGCAACGTCTCGATCAACTTCAAACTGAACGGCGCCGCGTCCTTGATCAACTCCGGATCGTCATCCGACGCCACGCTCGCGCTCGCCCCGGTGCCCAGCGCGTCGCCGAGCCGGTTCACGGCCCAACGCCGCACCGAACACCCGGTTAACAACGCCATCACCAAAAACAATCCCAGAAATCTCATTGTGTCCGTAATCTTTCTCGCATGACGCACCGCCCGTTGGCAAGGCTCGAAAAAGGTGGCGGGCAAGCGTCACACGATAAGGTCGCGCACACAGGCTCGATCCCACGGCACCGTTGCAGGCGCTGGTCGCCTATTGCCATTTCGCGGTGATCTATCGTCAGAGTCGTGTGGGATGCGATCATTCACCATCCCCTCAACGATCTGGCGGCAAAGCCGGGGGCGGATCGGTGACCCGGCATAAGGCTGTCGTGCCCACCTTCAGCCCCGTTGATCGCAGTCAGAACTTCTCGTTCCACTCCCGCGTGGCGTATTTCTCCATGACGAGTTGCTGAATCTGTTCCGTTGGGATGACCGGCAATTCGGTCGTGGCGTGCCAGATTTGACGGAGGGCTTGTTTGATCACGGCGGCCGGCACATTCAAGTTCGCGAGGAAGTCCGTGTGGGAACGACTCTGCCGGTAGGCGGGTTGTTGGGAGGGAAATCGGAGCAGTTCCTCAATGACCGTCAGATCGAAGTCCAACAGAAACGTCCCGTGAAAGAGGATGTAGTGTTTTTTCCGGCGCTGCGAGTTGCCGGAGAACTTCCGCCCGGCGAGCGCGAGGTCGGTGTGGCCGTCGAAAATGACCGGTTTCCCCCACAACTTGCTCAGCGCGGCCCGATGCCGTTCCATGATGAACCGGTTGGTTTCGGTGACGTTGGCCGAGGGGGCCGGCATGACGAGGGCATAGTTGAAGCAGCCGGGACCTTGGACGATCGTGCCCCCGCCGGTGCAGCGGCGCAGGATCGGCACACCGCGCCGGGCGCACGCCGCCAGGTTCACTTCCGTGGCAACCTTGTTGGAGTAGCCCACCACAACGAAGTAATCCCGCGATTCCCAAAAACGGAAGACGCCCGGCAGCTTTGTTTCTTCGCAAAGCTCCAGCAGCGCCTCGTCGCAAGCGAGGTTCTCGGCGGGCGTGGAGAGCGTGAGATCGAGTGTGTTCAAATTGCCATTGGATTTTTTTGGTCGGCGCGATTATATGTGATTCGTTGTCGCAAATGAATCCTGCAACAGAAAAACCTGCGGAATCGTCTGTGCCGGCCACCGAGCAGTGGGTGTCGGCACTGGAAAGCTTGCTGGAGTTCGTGCTCCGCAACCGGGAATCGGAACGTGCGGCGCTGATTTTCGATCGGTTGACCGCCCGGCTGCGCGAATCGGGCGTGAATGTGCCGCGCGTCGTCAGCACGCCGTACATCAACACGATCCCGGCCGAGAAAGAGCCGCCTTACCCCGGCGACCGCGAGTTGGAGCGACGCATCAAGAGTTACATCCGCTGGAACGCGATGGCGATGGTGGTCAGCGCCAACCGCGATCATCACGGCCTCGGCGGGCATATTTCCACGTACGCGTCGCTGGCGACGTTGTACGAGGTGGGGTTTAACCATTTCTTTCACGGGCCGGACGGCGGACGGCTGGCCGACCTGATTTATTTCCAGGGCCACGCCTCGCCCGGCAATTACGCCCGGGCGTATCTCGAAGGCCGGCTCGATGACAAACATCTGCACAACTTCCGGCAGGAATTGGCGGAAGGCGGCGGGTTGTCGTCGTATCCGCATCCGTATTTGATGCCGGATTTCTGGCAGTTCCCGACCGTCTCGATGGGCCTCGGGCCAATCACCTCCATTTATCAGGCACGCTTCTACCGGTATCTCAAAGCGCGGGGATTGGTCACGGGTGTCGAACCGAAGGTGTGGTGTTTCGTCGGCGACGGGGAGACGGACGAGCCGGAAACGCTCGGCGCGTTGCCGTTGGCGTCACGCGAGCAACTCGACAATCTGATCTGGGTCGTGAACTGCAATCTCCAGCGGCTCGACGGCCCGGTGCGCGGCAACGCGAAGATCATTCAGGAATTGGAAGCGGCGTTTCGCGGCGCGGGCTGGAACGTCATCAAGGTCATCTGGGGTTCGGACTGGGATGCGTTGTTGAAGGCCGATGCGAAGGGGTTGCTCGTCAAACGCATGGAAGAGGCGGTGGACGGCGATTACCAGAAGTACTCGGTCGAACCCGGCAGTTACACCCGCAAACATTTCTTCGCGCGATATCCGGAACTGCTGGAGATGGTGAACCATCTCACTGACGACCAGATCCGCAAACTGCGGCGCGGCGGTCACGATCCGCGCAAGGTGTACGCCGCGTACAAAGCCGCCGTCGAACACAAAGGCGCGCCGACCGTTATTCTGGCCAAGACGGTCAAAGGCTACGGTCTCGGCGAAGCCGGCGAAGGCCGCAACATCACGCACCAGCAGAAAAAGCTGAACGAAAAAGAACTGCGCGAGTTCCGCGCCCGGTTCCGCATTCCGATCAGCGACGAAAACGTGGTCGATACCCCGTTCTACAAACCGCCGGACGACAGTCCCGAAATGAAATATCTCCGCGAACGCCGGCAAGCGCTCGGTGGTTCCATGCCGAGACGGCGGGTCACTGCGGCGCCGGTCACCGTGCCGCGGCGGGAGGATTTCACGGAGTTCTACAGAGGCTCAGGCAGCTTCGAGGTATCCACAACGATGAGTTTTGTGAGGATGCTGGGCGGCTTGCTGCGGCACAAGGAAATCGGCAAACGCATCGTCCCGATCATTCCGGATGAGGCGCGAACGTTTGGGTTGGACGCGTTGTTCCGGGAAATCGGCATCTACTCGTCGAAAGGCCAGCTTTACGAGCCGGTCGACCGCGCCACGCTGCTGTATTACCACGAGGCGAAAGACGGCCAGATTCTGGAAGAAGGCATCACCGAAGCCGGCGCGATGTCGTCGCTCATCGCGGCCGGCAGCGCGTACTCCACCTACGGCGTGCATATGATGCCGTTCTTCATTTACTACTCGATGTTTGGCTTCCAGCGGATCGGCGACCTCGTTTGGGCCGCAGCAGATTCCAAGGTGCGCGGCTTCATGCTTGGCGCGACGGCCGGGCGCACGACACTCAACGGCGAAGGGTTGCAGCACGAAGATGGTCACAGTCAGTTGCTCGCGAGCACGGTGCCGACGCTCGCCGTGTACGACGCGGCGTTCGCCTACGAAATTGCCGTGATCGTGCAGGACGGATTGCGTCGGATGTATCAGGAGAACGAAGACCGGTTTTACTATTTGACGTTGTACAACGAGAACTATCTCATGCCGCCGATGCCGGAAGGCGTCGAGGACGGCATCTTGAAAGGCCTGTACCGGTATCGCCGCGGCCCGGAGAGCCTCGCGCACAAAGCGCACATCTTCGGCGGCGGCCCAATCATTCGCGCGGCGGTGCAAGCCCAGGAAATCCTCGCGCGCGACTACAACGTGTCCGCCGACATCTGGAGCGCGACGAGTTACAAGCTGTTGCGTGGTGAGGCCGTCCACTGCCAACGCTGGAATATGCTCCATCCCACCGCGACGCCGCGCAAATCGCACATCGAGGAAACGCTGGCCAAAGAGGAAGGCGCGTTCGTGGCCGTCTCCGATTACATGCGGATCGTGCCGGAACAGATTGCGCCGTGGGTGCCGGGTGGATTGCTGACGTTGGGCACCGACGGCTTCGGGCGCAGCGATACCCGGGAAAATCTGCGCCGGTTCTTCGAGGTGGACGCCGAGAGCGTGGTGATCGCAACGTTGTACGCCTTGGCCAAGAAAGGTCAATTGCCGGCGGTGACGGTCGAGCAAGCCATCAAGGACCTCGGGGTCAATCCCGAAAAAGTCTTTCCTGAATTTCTCTGATGTGGTTAAAGTTGGTCCCGTCATGGCCAGCTACAAGACGGTAATCCGGAAACTACTCAACCGCACACTTAGCCCACTTGGGTTGGCTGTCGGACGCAAAGATCAACTTCGACACGGGCATGCCAACTCGTACGAGCGACTGCACAATCTGAAAACGATCGGGTTTGCGCCGAAATTCGTTCTTGATTGCGGTGCTTATGTCGGCACGTGGACACTGGAGACCGCGCGTATTTTCCCGGATGCCAAATTCCTTCTCGTTGAGCCAAACACAGCAGTGTTCAACCGACTGCGAGAGACCATTAGTCCCATTGCGTCGCGCTGTACGGTGCTGGATGCGGCGGTGGGTGAGCGGATGGACACTGCTAAGCTTAATGTTTGGGATGGGAGTGCTACTGCCTCTTCGCTACTCAACAACGTTGCGGGACCACCCCAGAAACAAATCACTGTTCAGGTTCGGACCTGACCTGCCCCCGTTAGTTGGACAGAAGCTTGGGTGAGTCTTGGCTGAGTTT
>JBBISF010000049.1:0-20535 GCA_037441425.1 Verrucomicrobiia bacterium | reverse complement strand
CATACGACTCGATGAGTTTGCTTTGCGCGTCCGCCTTGACGTGGTTCTTGTACCCAACACCGAGTTCTGCATACGGCGTCACTGTTGCCAGCGATCCCGTGACAGAGCAGGACACTGTGTACGTCGCCAGTTCCTCAAGCGGCCTTATCGTGCTCAAGACCAGGGACATCTACGCCCCTTCAGTGAGTATCAAGACCCCGGTCTCTTCGCCGACTTACACTACCAACAGTAATAGTCTGAGTCTGGGAGGCACAGCCGATGATAATCAAGGTGTCGCGTATGTCACTTGGTCGAATAGCCGGGGCGATGGAGGGGATGCGTCAGGCACAGGTAATTGGTCGGTCAACGGGGTCGTGCTTCAGCCTGGCACCAATATCTTTACAGTTACCGCCTACGACCAAGCGGGCAACAGCGGCAACGCTTCGCTACAGGTGATCTACAATCCACCGAGCGTTCCCCCAGTCGCGAGTTTTGTGTCAACAACTCCTAGCGGTGTCGCGCCGCTGACCGTGACGTTTATTGATACCTCAACCGGTACCATCACCAATCGCGTATGGGCGTTCGGCGACGGAACCATGGAAAGCACCGGTGCCACGTCCATGGAGCACATGTACTTTACGCCGGGAACGAACACCGTGAGGCTGATTGTCAGTGGTCCATCAGGTGACAGCACTAATACTCAGTCAGACTTGGTCATTGTTGTGCCGTTCGACAGCGTTGGGGATGGAATTCCGGACGCGTGGCGGGCGCAATACTTTGGAGGTAACGGCACCACGACGAACAGCGATTCGTGCGCATCATGCGATCCGGATGGCGATGGCCAGAACAATGCCCAGGAGTATGCCGCCGGTACTGACCCGATGTCTGCGTCCTCCGCCTTCGCGATCACGAGCATCACGCCGAATCCCGGTGGCGGATTCGTCATTCAATGGTCGAGCGTGGCCGGGAAGTCCTACGATGTGGAACGGGATACAGGCTTGAGTTGGAGCACGGTGTTGACCTTGACGAATGGCGTTGTTGCCACCCCGCCAACGAACACCTACACCGATCCGGGCGCCACCAACGCCCCGGCGTACTTCTACCGGGTGCGGCTGAAGCCGTAAGGATGAAGGGGTAAGCGGAGAGTGGGAAGGGGGAAAGGAATACAGGCGAGACGCCTGTGCTACTTTGTCGGATCAATCCGTGTCATCGGTGCAATCTGTGGTTCAACTTTGGAGTTTGCTTGGGCTTGGCAAGCGGGGGCGCTTGGGGTAAGGTGACACGCATGAGCACACTGGCGGAAATTGAAGCAGCCGTTCGGTCTTTGCCGCGGTCGCAGCAGGAGGAATTGCTCGCGTTTCTCACGGAGCAAATCGGACGTTCCACAACCGATCCCGCGACGGCGCCGGACGCCTTGGCGGAGATGATTGGCGCGTTTGCGGGGCCGCGTGACGCCACCGGACGCAAGGCGGAAGAGATTCTCTACGGAACCACGGCGTGAGCACGCCAGCTTTGCTGGATACCGGCGCGATCTACGCGTTGGCGGATCGCAATGATGCCGACCATGCCGCCGTGCGGGCCTTCTATCTCGACGCCGAACGGCGGTTCGTGACGCACGATCTGGTTCTGGTCGAGGCGTTCTCGCTGTTGACGAAGCGGCTGCATAAGTCCGCTGCGCTCCAGACCGTTGGCGCCTTGCGTCACTCGCCGCGGGTTGAAATCGTGCCGCTGACCACCCCGTTGCTGGAAGCCGCGTGGTCCCGTTGCGAACGTTATGCGGACAAGGAGTGGGACTGGATTGATTGCACGAGTTTCGAGTTGATGGAGCGGCGCGGTTTGCGCGAGGCGCTCAGCCTTGATCATCATTTTGCGCAAGCGGGGTTCGTTCTCCTGGTGTGACTTTGACCGACGGCGTTGCCGCCACGCCGCCCACGAACACCTACACCGATCCGGGCGCCACCAACGCCCCGGCGTATTTCTACCGGGTCCGGCTGAAGCCGTGAGGGCGAAGGGGCAAGCGGAATCGGGAAACATGAACCGAAGGGAACGAAGAACCGGTTCGGAAACGCCGGTTCGCTCTGTTGCCTCCTGTGAAATGATTCCGGGTCGCGAAAGCCGGCCTTCGGGGCGTGTCCTAATTTGCGGAATCGTTACCAATTCCGCTCCGCCCGGAGCGGAACAGGTCAACGTTCCGTCGGGGAACTCGAACCCTACCCGTTTGCGCTGACGGTTGCCCGCCTTGGCGAGCTTGGCGTCTTGGCGGTGAATCAATTCTTCCCGGTCGCCCCCACGAAACAGGCAGGACGCCTGTGCAACTCTGAACTCGGTGGCCTTGCGTATGGGGTGCGGGACGGCTAAACTGGCGACGTGAATAAGTTTGACCGGATCACGATTGACCCCCGGCGGCTGAACGGTCAGCCGTGCATTCGGCATCTGCGATTGACCGTCAAGCGGGTGGTCGAGGCCGTGGCGGTTTATCCCGAGCGGGCGGAACTCAAGCGGGAATATCCCGATTTGGATGACGAGGACATCCGGCAGGCGCTGGCGTACGCCGCCGCGAACCTGGATGACAAGGTGGCCGAGTTGCCGCTGGCCCGATGAAGTTGCTGCGGGAGTATCAAGAGGATTTGCTGGCCGGGGTGCTCGTCTCGGTCGAAGAAACCCGCGTCCGACTTAGGAAATTACCCGTGTGACATTTTCGAGCCAACGCGCCGGCCTATTTCTATCGGGTGCGGCTGAAACCGTAGTGGGGCGAGGGCTTGACAGACACAACTGCCGATAAAGCCGCCAGTAAACCTGCCAGAAAGGGCTTGCAAGGGGCGGGCGTTGGCCTATAGTTTGTGCGCCTTTTTAAGCAGTATGCCCACATGTCGGCCTGCCAAAGGCAAAAGGAATAAATCACACGCATGTCGAATCCGATGGAGAAGCTTTTCTCTGAGGTAAAACAATTCTCTCAGGGAATGATTGTCACCGGGAAGATCTTGGCCGTGCGCCCCAGCGAGGTGCTGGTGGATATCGGCTACAAGTCGGAAGGGGTCATCTCAACCTCCGAATTTGATGATCCGGGCAGTTTGAAGGTTGGCGACCCGATTGAGGTGTTGATCGAGCAGTTGGAGGATGAGGAGGGAATGGTCGTTCTTTCCAGGGAACGCGCCGAGCAGAAGAAGAACTGGGATCGCATCCTGACGATCTGCAACGAAGGCGGGACGGTCGAGGGCAAGGTCAAAGCCAAAGTCAAAGGCGGTTTGATTGTGAACATTGGCGTGGACGCGTTCCTGCCGGGTTCGCAGATTGATGTTCAGCCGACCCGGAATCTCGATGAGTACGTCGGCAAGTCGTACAAGTTCAAAGTGGTGAAGATCAACGCGGAGCGAAAGAACATCGTTCTCTCACGCCGGGAATTGATCGAACAGGAGCGCGACGACAAGCGCAGGAAGCTCGTCACCGACATGCGTGTTGGCGAGGTCCGCACCGGGGTGGTGAAAAACATCACCGACTTCGGCGCCTTCATAGATTTGGACGGACTGGATGGTTTGCTGCACGTTACGGATATGAGTTGGGGGCGGATCACGCATCCGTCGGAAATGGTCAAGGTGGGCGACACGCTCGAGGTGATGGTGCTCGAAGTGGACCGCGAAAAAGAGCGTGTGTCGCTGGGGCTGAAGCAGCGCAACCGGAATCCGTGGGACGAAGTCGCCGCGAAATACCCGGTCGGCAGTCGCGTGCGCGGCAAGATTATGAGCGTCGTCCCGTATGGCGCCTTCGTTCAATTGGAGGAAGGCGTCGAGGGCATGGTGCACGTCAGCGAGCTTTCGTGGACGAAACGCATCGCGCGCGCGTCCGACATGCTCAAGGTTGGGGACGAAGTGGACGCGGTCGTGTTGGAGATCAAGAAGGACGAACAGAAGATTTCCCTCGGCATCCGGCAGACGGAAGAGAATCCGTGGTCGCGCGTGCCGAAGAAATACCCGCCGGGGACCCAGATCGCCGGCAAGGTGCGCAATTTGACCAACTACGGCGCGTTTGTGGAGATCGAAGAGGGGATTGATGGCATGGTCCACGTCTCGGATATGTCGTGGACGCGCAAGATCACCAACCCCGGCGAGGTGTTGAAGAAAGGCCAGAAAGTCACGGCGGTGGTGTTGGAAGTGGACCCGGCCAGCCAGCGGATTTCGCTGGGCCTCAAGCAGCTTGAAGACGACCCGTGGCGCGACATTGAACAACACTACAAAGTTGGCGACTTGGTGAAGGGCAAGATCACCAAGCTGACTTCCTTCGGTGCGTTCGTGGAACTGCCGCACAAGCTGGAAGGTTTGGTGCACATCTCGCAGATCAGCGAAGACCGGGTGGATAAAATCAAAGACCTGCTCAAGGTCGGCGATGAAGTTGATGCCCGCGTGATCAAGGTGGATGCCACGGATCGGCGCATTGGTTTGAGCATCAAGGCCGCGAACTACTCCATGGATCAGTTGGAGGCCGAGAAACGCGAGTTTGAAGCCGCGCTCAAGCCCGGTGAGGCCATCGTGGACCTGGAGCACGCCTTCGAGCAGGCCGAGGAAGAGAAAAACGATTAGGTTTTTCCGGTAAAATTCGGTACAACCAACCCCGGCACCGCGTGTCGGGGTTTGGTTTTTGTAGGCAATGAAATCAGCCGACGAACAACTGAAGATTCTGGAGCAAGGGTGCGAGACGGTCGTCACCCGTGACGAACTCAAACAAAAACTCGCGCAGGGCCGGTCATTGCGCGTGAAATTGGGCTGTGACCCCACCGCACCGGACTTGCACCTTGGTCACAGTGTCGTGCTCCGCAAGCTCCGGCAATTCCAGGACCTCGGCCACGTGGCCGTGCTCATCATTGGCGATTACACGGCGCTCGTCGGCGATCCGACCGGGCAGAATAAGACCCGGCCGATGCTCACGGCGACCGAAATCGAAAAGAACGCCCAGACCTACTTCGAGCAAGCCGGCAAGATTCTGGACACCGCGCCCGGCAAGCTGGAGATTCGGCGCAACAGCGAGTGGTTGGCGAAAATGAGTTTCGCGGATGTGATCCGGTTGGCCAGCCAGATGAGCGTTGCCCGGATGCTAGAGCGCGACACATTCGAAAAGCGGTACAAAGCCGACAGCACCATTGGCATCCATGAGTTTCTTTATCCACTCATGCAAGGGCACGACTCGGTCATGATTCGCGCCGATGTGGAGTTGGGCGGCACCGATCAGACGTTCAACAACCTGGTCGGTCGCGATCTCCAGCGTGATGCCGGCCAAGAACCGCAGGTGGTGATGATTCTGCCCATTCTGGAGGGCACGGATGGCACGGAGAAGATGTCCAAGAGCAAAGGTAACTACATTGGTCTGAGCGAGTCGCCCAGGGACATCTTCGGCAAGACGATGAGCATCAGTGACGAGTTGATGGCCCGATGGTACGGTTTGTTACTCGGTCGGAAACCAGAAGGTCATCCGATGGCGGCCAAGAAGGCACTCGCGCGGGCGCTCGTCGAACAGTACCACGGCCTAGACGCGGCCCGGCAAGCCATCGAGGAATTTGAGAAACAGTTTTCAAAGAAAGATTACGCAGAGATTGCCGAAACGCTGCCGGTGCCGGCGGACATTTGGATTATTGAACTCATCGAAAGAACCGGCAAGTTCAAGAGCCGCGGAGAAATTCGTCGGCTGATTCAGGGGGGGGGAGTCACACTCGACGGCGAGAAAATCACCGATGATAAGGCCCGCGTCACTATCCGCGACGGCCAAATCCTCAAAGCCGGGAAGTTGACGGTAGTGAAGCTGGCGGTTGCCTAACCCTTGCGTTTACCGTACACTCCCGCGTGGTTCGGGACGTAGCTCAGCTTGGATTAGAGCGCCTGCCTTGGGCGCAGGAGGTCGCTGGTTCAAATCCAGTCGTCCCGACCAATTCACGATGAATCCTCAAACACCCATTCTACGCCACGTCTGCAGTCTCAGCACGTTGATGGGTTATGGCGACAAACGCGGCGAGTGGTCGATCGCCGACAAGATTCAGAAGATCAAGCGGGCCGGCTTCGACGCCTTTGCCGGACGGGTGCCGACGGTGACTCCGGAACATGTCACGCGGTCCGGGTTGATCTTTGTGACGACGACCGACATCGGTGGAATTGGCGTCATCAAACCCAAGTTGAAGGCGATCAAGGCCACCGGTTCGCGGTGCGTGAATGCCCAAACACTGGACCACGATACGACAACCCGACGCGCGTTGGAGGTGGTGCGACGACTGACGGATGTGGCGGGTGAACTCGACATGGATGTTTCGGTGGAGATGCACCGGAATACTTGTACGGAAACCCCGGAGAAGATGTATGCGCTCGCCGAGGCTTACGAACGCGTGGAAAATCGTCCACTCAAAATCACGTGGGACTTCTCCCACCCGGCGGTGGTCAAGCACATCTCGCCGCCGTATTGGGACCGGTTGGCCGAGCGTCCGGATCTGATTCAGCACGCCAACCAGTTTCATTTCCGGCCATTCAACGGTCATCACGCGCAGATACCGGCTTTGGACCACAAGGGGAAGTATACGCCGGAGTTTTTGCCGTGGCTGGAGTTTGCCGAGCAAGTGATCGCGTGTTGGCTGCAAGCAGCGACGCCGGGACGCGAGATCTTCATCTGCCCGGAGCAAATCCCGTTCGGTTACACGCTTTCCGTTTTTCCGGACCGGTGGAAAGATGTACAGGCGATCCGTCAGGCCGTGGAGCGGATCTGGCGGCGGCAAATCAAGCCGTGGTGGGCGAAGTAATTGCGCTGCACGGCGCGAGCACGGCATCAGTCATTCCGTGGAGCAGTTTCTTGTCGGCCGGGCAAATTGTGGCGAGGATACCACCGAGCCTTGTCGTGTCACCGATCACGAAATAGTAGGGACACAAGCGAGCGCGTCCGGTAAGCGCGCGAACTTCATTCGCCTCAAAGTCTGCATACTGAATTTCGACCAGCTTTGACTTTTCAAATCGCTGGAGAATGAACGGGTGCGTGGTGAAACTCGTCAGGGCCCGCTCGATTGCTTCCGACCATTCCTTGGCCGGTAGATCATGCCCGACATACACGCCGCGGCTGCCCCACGCGTGCTCATGGAATCCGGAAATCTTGAGGACGAGTTCGCGCTGCTTCTGCGAAAACTTCGCCATCTCCCGCCAATCATGGATGCCGAGTTCCGGGATGACCGCGTGCGGGGGTAAAGGCGTGGCATCCACAAGCCACGTATATGGGAAAACGTTCTTCAGAGCGGCCAGCGTGTCCGGGCCCAGTTGCTCCCGCCAGAACGACTGCAATTGTTCCAGCCAGAAGAGCGCAAACAACATCTTCTCCTCCAGCTGCGGTTTGAATGGTGGCGTCACCTTCACTTGTCCCGCCAGCGCGGCTGGGATCAACGCCGATGCGTTGGACACGTTCGGCAGGTCAAACAACTCGAAGAAACGATAGACGGTGGCCGACTTGTCGAATCCCGCCAATTCCTCCGGCCGCATCACCGCGAACCCAATTTGTTGCCCCAGCCACTGCATCTCTGGCCGGTAGGTCGCGGCCTCCTCTGAAACCACCACCACTTTCAGTTCCGCGCCCAAGACGGCATCGAATCCTTCCATCATCCCGGTCGGTCCGCCGATGACTTCATCGCCAAGTTCACCATAAGTCTTGCCAAGCCAACCGGTCAGTCCAATCCCGCCCGGGACGCTGTCGAGTTCCGTGATGAAGAAGTGCTCATTCGTCAGAATGACATCGGGACGGATCACGCGCGGGATGTCGCTTTTGAAGCGGTTGGCGCGGGAGATTTCAATTAGTTCCTTCGGTTTACCGCGATCCAGATAATCGGCAATCCATCCGGGGAGTTTTCCGGCAACACTGTGCCGGTACATCGTGTTGCATGCCCGGTAGAATGTGAGCAACTGCGGTCCGAGTGCCTCCAAACTGGCGGCGAGAGAAGGGGAGAGCGGAAAGGGGGAAGGGGAAGTCCGCCACGTTGCCCCGGCAAACAATCCGCCGTCGGGCACTTGGTCGCGGACATACCGGGCGCGTTCGGCCAAGCTCATCTGCATCGGCGCAGAGTAAACCGCCTGCCGCGCCTTGTCCAGAATGTCGGCGCGCATCACCCGGCAATCGGATCTAACTTGGCCGGTTATTCCGATTTGAGCGACGCCATGTCGATGGAGAACCGGTACTTCACGTCGGCCTTCAGCATGCGCTCGTAGGCTTCGTTGACCTTTTGGATCGGGATGACTTCGACGTCGGCGGTGATGTTGTGTTGGCTGCAGAAGTCGAGCATCTCCTGCGTCTCGGCGATGCCGCCAATGGGCGAGCCGGACAGGCTGCGGCGTCCCATGATCAATGCAAAGGCGGAGATGGTGTGGGGCTTTTCGGGCGCGCCGAGAAGCGTGAGGTTGCCGTCCACTTTCAGCAGGTTAAGCAACGCGTTGACATCGTGCGACGCGGCGACCGCATTGAGGATGAAGTCGAAACTCCCGGCGTGCCGGTTCATCTCGTCGGCGTTGCGCGAGATCACAACCTCGTGCGCGCCCAGCCGGAACGCGTCTTCCTTCTTCGCTGGCGAAGTGGTGAACACCACCACGTGCGCGCCAAAAGCCTGGGCGAATTTCACGCCCATGTGTCCCAGCCCGCCCAGTCCGACGATGCCGACTTTTTTGCCCGGCCCGGCGTTCCAGTGGCGCAACGGCGAGTAGGTCGTGATGCCGGCGCAGAGCAAAGGCGCGACTCCGGCGAGCGGCAGATTCTGCGGAGCACGCAGGGTGAAGTGCTCGTCCACGACGATGCTTTCGGAATAACCGCCGTACGTGGGCAGATCGATGTGTTTGTCCGTCCCGCCATAGGTCCAGACTTGGCCCGGACAGAACTGTTCGTAGCCCGCGCGGCAATGCGGACAGGACAAATCGGCATCCACGAGGCAGCCGACGGCGGCGCAGTCGCCGGGTTTGAATTTGGTGACGGCCGAACCAACCTTCGTGACGCGGCCAACGATCTCGTGTCCCGGCACGCATGGGTAAACGGTTTGCAGCAGGCTGCTCCATTCGTTGCGGGCGAAATGGAGGTCGGAGTGGCAGATGCCGCAATACAGGATTTCAATTTGCACGTCGCGCTCGGTTGGAACACGGCGCGGGATTCTGGTGAAGGCCAGCGGCGAAGTCGCGCTGGCGGCGGAGTAGGCTTTGGTGTTGTTCATAGTTTGTCCTCCTTTCAGCGGCCGGTCATCTGTTCCAGCCGTTCGGGATACCGGGCTCCTTGCACTGTGATCTTGAACGCCGCGCTTTCGATTTCGCGGAGATCGGCCGGTGTGAGTTCAACTGAAGCTGCGCCGATGTTTTCATCCAAGCGATTCAGCTTCGTCGTGCCGGGAATCGGAACGATCCTCGGCTTCTGCGCCAGCAACCACGCCAGCGCGATCTGAGCCGGTGTCGCCTTCTTCCGCTTGGCGATGCTGCTCAGTAAATCAACCAAAGCCCGGTTCGCCTTCATCGCTTCCGGCGTGAAGCGCGGAAGTGTGCTGCGGAAGTCAGTGCTGTCGAGCTTGGTATTTTCGTTCATCGTGCCCGTGAGAAAACCCTTTCCCAGCGGGCTGTAGGGAACGAGGCCGATGCCGAGTTCTTCGAGAGTCGGAATCACTTCCTTCTCCGGGGTTCTCGTCCACAGCGAGTATTCGCTCTGGAGCGCCGTGACCGGCTGGAC
Organism: Verrucomicrobiia bacterium; assembly: GCA_037441425.1. Taxonomy (GTDB): domain Bacteria; phylum Verrucomicrobiota; class Verrucomicrobiia; order Palsa-1439; family Palsa-1439; genus JBBISF01. The sequence goes on along the minus strand of JBBISF010000049.1, from coordinate 10,854 downwards.
GGCGTGGGCGCGGCGAATCGTTTGCACGCCGGCTTCCGAAAGACCGAAATGCTTCACCTTACCGGCCTGAATCAATTCCTTCACTGTGCCTGCCACATCTTCAATCGGCGTGTTGGGATCAACGCGATGCTGATAGAGCAGATCAATGACATCCACTTTGAGCCGTTTGAGAGACCCCTCGACAGCCTGACGGATGTGCTCCGGCCGGCTGTTCAAACCCGCCGCACCGGGCCGCTTGTCACTGCCACTGAGGTCGAACCCAAACTTCGTGGCGATGACAACCTTCCCGTGGAACGACGCGAGAGCTTCGCCCACGAGTTCCTCATTGGTATATGGGCCGTACACCTCCGCGGTGTCGAAGAACGTGATGCCGCGATCAACGGCAGCACGAAGCAGCGCGGTCATCTCCTGCTTGTCTTTGGGCGGGCCGTAGGAAAAGCTCATTCCCATACAGCCGAGTCCAACCGCCGAAACTTCCAAGTTACTTTTTCCAAGTCTGCGCGTTTGCATTATCGAATCCTTTCTTTGAATCTACAACGTGGGGAATCTACAGCGCATGTGCACGCCTGTCGCACCGAGTCTTGCTCGACCTGTTGTGATCTTGCTCGAAAAGTGCGAGCGATCAGCGTTGCTGGCGGTAGTCGCTAGGGGACTGGCCGGTTTCGCGGCGGAAGAGTTGCGCGAAATGGCTGGGGTTCATGTAGCCAACATCCAGGGCAACGTCCACGATACTCCGTTTCGTTTCGCGGAGCAGACGTTTCGCTTCGTCCATTCGCAAATTGATGTGGTAGCGCGACGGCGCGACGCCCATGGCGCTTTTGAACAGGCGATGAAAGTGAAATTTGCTCAAGCCGGCTTGCGCCGCGAGTTGATCCAGATTGAAAGCTTCGGCCATGTGCTCGGTCATCCAGTCCGTGATCTGCCGGACTTTGTAGCCGGGCAGTGACGGACTGCCCCGGCGTGGTTCTTTGTCCAATTCGGCATAGTTTCGAGCCAGATGGATGGCGACGGCCTCGGCGATGCCTTGCACGAAAAGCGGACTCGCCTTCCGACGTATCAATTCCTCGTGCAATCGTTCCATCAATGAATTCAAAGCCGCGTCCGTAAATGCCGAGACATCCCGGAGTCGAGCGTGGAGCGCGTCCGCGCCGAAAACCTCTTCGAGGGCGCGTTCCAAAAGCGGTAACTCGATGAAGACGGACATGGCTTGGAACGGCTCGGGCGTCACCGCTTTCCACCGGCAATCGTATGGCGCACCGCCGCAGGTGAGAAAGAAAGAGCCTTTCCGGATCCGATGCGTTATCCATGGCCGGTTGCCTTCGCGTTCCTGAAAATCAACCTCCCCTGAAACCGACCACGAGAGGAATGGCTCGCTCACGGAAGGCAACGAGACGAGCTCCACGACGCCCGGCAAGACAGTGGTCCAGGCTTTGATGTCGCGCCACGCTTTGCCGCGGCCCATTCGCAAACATTCCCCGCCAACGTAGCGCGCGAAGCCTTCCGCAGAAGTTGTTTCGGGAATCGGCATGGGCGAAAGGAATTAACCTCAGCCTTTGGCCTTCATCATTCCCGGAGTTGCCCGTCGCCCACGACGACGAACTTGTAGCTGGTCAGTTCTTCCAAACCCATCGGACCGCGGGCGTGAAGTTTGTCGGTGCTGATGCCGATCTCCGCGCCGAAACCGTATTGGCCGCCATCCGCCAGCCGCGTGCTCGCGTTCCAGAAGACACTGGAGGAATCGACCTCGCGCAGAAACTTGCCGGCGGTCGTTGCGTTCTTCGTGACAATGGCGTCGCTGTGGGCGCTGCCGTACCGGGTGATGTGGTCAATCGCTTCGTCCACACCGTTGACGACGCGCAGGCCGATGATGAGGTCGAGGTATTCGGTCGTCCAGTCGGCGTCGCGGCGTATCTCCACTTTCCGGTCTCGCAGAGCTTTCTCGATGCGCGGCAGAAACGTCTTCGCCAGCGGCGCGTCGATGAGCAACGTCTCGATGGCATTGCAGACGCCGGGCCGCTGGCACTTGGCGTTGATGACGATCTTCTCCGCCATGTCGAGGTCGGCGTCGCGGTCCACGAACACGTGGCAGACGCCTTTGTAATGTTTGATGACCGGGATGCGCGACTTTTCGGCGACGGCGCGGATCAATCCTTCGCCGCCGCGCGGGATACAGAGATTGATGAGTTCGTCGAGCTTCAGCAATTCGTCAATCGCCGCCCGGTCGGTTGTGGGCACGACGGTGATGGCGTTGGCCGGTAAGCCCTCAACATTCATCGCCTCGGCAATCGCGAGGTTGCTGTGAATCGCTTCCGAGCCGCCGCGCAGGATGACGGCGTTGCCGGTCTTGAAACACAAACACGCGGCGTCGGCGGTGACGTTGGGGCGCGATTCGTAGATGATGAGGATGACGCCAATCGGCACGCGTTGTTTCTTGATGCGAATGCCGTTGGGGCGCGTCCATTCGCTGATGATCGTTCCGACCGGATCGGGCAATGCGACAACTTCGCGGATGCCCTGGGCCATGTCGCGGATGCGTTTGTCGTCGAGCTTGAGCCGGTCGCGCATGGCCGGCGCGAGAGACTTGCCGGCTTCGAGGTCCTTGGCGTTCGCGGTTTTGATTCTGTCAGCGGATTTTTCGATGCCGGCCGCCATCGCCACAAGGAGTTTGTTCTTTGCGGCGGAATCGAGTTTCGCGAGCGCGCGCGCCGCATCACGCGAACATTCGGCCAGTTGCTGCATTTGCTGGTTGAGGTTCATCGAAAACTTCGCCAAATATAAGCATTCGGATGGCAGACGCGCCAGCATTACCTTTCGTCTCAGTGATCGTGCCGGTTTACAACGATGCCGCGCGGCTGGCGCTTTGTTTGGCGGCGCTCGAAGCGCAAACGTATCCGCCGGATCGTTATGAGGTCATCGTCGTGGATAACGGTTCGGAAATTCCTATCACCGCTGCCATTGGATCGTTTCCGCATGCGCGCTTCGAACGTGAGCTGCAACCGGGGTGCTGCCACGCGCGGATCACGGGGATCACCTGTGCCCGTGGCGAGATGTTCGCGTTCACGGATGCTGACTGTTTGCCGGGGCCGGCGTGGATTGCGAGAGGGGCTGAATGTTTTCGCCAAACTCCAAACTGCGGATTAGTCGGGGGAAGAATCAACGTATTTCCTCAAGACCCAACCCGGCCGAACGTGGCCGAGGTTCTGAGCGTCGCAACGCATCTGAAACAAGACCGATTCCTTCGGACCGGCGGGTGGGCCGCGTTTGCCAACGCGTTCGCATCGCGTCAAGTCATGGAGCGCGTCGGTCCGATGAAGTCGGAGTTGATGCTGAACGAAGAGATCGAATGGGGGCAACGCATCCGCGCGGCCGGTTACACATGTGCCTACGCCGCGGAAGCAGTGGTGCGGCACCCGGCGCGCGCGACGATTGTGCAACACTGCCAGCGGGCCATGCGGCATGAGTTTTCCTGGAGGCAGCTTCGCAAGACAACCGGGATCGGTCGAGGATTGCAGTTTTGGGTGGGGCAGCATTTGTTTTGGCCGCTGCGGGATGCCTGTCGGGACATCATCTGCAACCGGCAACTAACCGCGATCCAAAAAACTCAGGCAACCGCACTGGCCTTCTTGCTGATGCTATTGCGCCTTGTTGCGTGGTTCATGATGCTCGTCGGCGTTCGGTACAACGTGCGGAAGAATTGGGGTTGATTACAGAATCACCAGATCGTCCCGGTGCACCAGCACATTGCCGGTCCGAATAAGGCCACGACCGAACTCCCGGCCATCAGCGCTGCAAATACTGATCACATCACCTGTGGCAGGTTCACCTTCGGACCGGACGACGCCTTTCGGCAGTAAACTCTTGCCGCCTTCGCAGAGCGCGCGTTTTGCCCCGTCGTCCACAATCAATTTACCGGCAGGCCTCTGGAAAAAAGCGATCCAGCGTTTCCGGCTGGCGAGCTTCGGTGTGTGCGGTAGGAAGAGCGTGCCGAGATCTTGGCCGGCAAGCAGATCCGTGAGGATACCGGGATGTTCGCCGCTGGCGATGATCATTGGGCTGCCGGCACGGGTCACGATCTTGGCGGCATCGAGTTTGGATTTCATGCCGCCAACGCTGGTCACGCGATCGGTGCCGCCAGCGAGTTTCTCGATGTCGGGCGTGACCGAGGAAACGAGGGAGACGAGATTATGCGTCTCATCCAACAAACCTTCGACATGGGAGAGGATGATGAGCAAGTCGGCATCGATCAGCGCCGCCACCAAGGCGCTGAGCCGGTCGTTGTCGCCGAACTTGATTTCGTCCACGCTGACGGTGTCGTTTTCATTGATGATGGGAATGACACCGCGCTCCAGCAAGGTGGTGAGGGTGTGGCGGGCGTTGAGGTGCCGGGCGCGATTCTTGAGATCGTCGTGCGTCAGGAGGATTTGCGCGACGTGGCGGTTGTGTCGCTGAAATAATTCGTCGTACACGCGCATGAGTTTGCTCTGGCCGATGGCGGCGCAGGCCTGGAGTTCGGGCAGGCTTTTCGGACGTTGGGTCAGGCCGAGGACTTCCATGCCGGCGGCGATAGCGCCGGAAGAAACGAGGACGACTTGCCGGCCGAGGGTCGCCACTTGGTCGGCCAATTGGGTGACGCGCGTTTGGTCCAGCCGGTTGCGGTCGTCAGTCAAGAGGCCGGTGCCCAGCTTGACGACGAGGCGGCGGGCGGGGGCGACGAGTTCCTGCCGGGATTTCATGGCGTCAGTTGGATACCAGAACGGCGGCGGTGTGTCGAGCACCGCGACAGAGCTTGGTCTTATCCTTGATCAATTGGTGGTGATGCTGTTCTGTCAACCGGCCCAAGCCCAGCGGTTACAGGAGATTGTCCAAAGTCTGCTTTGTTGTGACGGCAAGTTGCAAGCAGGCGGCTTGTGTTGACTGCGGGGCGGCCGTGTTTCCGGCTTCCCATTCGCTAACCGGTTCGCTAAAACGGGAGTCATGTCAGACCGTTTACGCGCCGCGATTCGGGATGTGCCGGATTTTCCCGTCAAAGGCATCCTCTTCAAGGACATCACGCCCGTGTTGCGGGACGGCGCGCTTTTCCGTCAAGCCGTGGACGTGATGGTGGAGCGGCATCAAGGCCAGCCGGTGGATGCGGTGGTGGGGATTGACGCGCGGGGGTTCATCTTTGCCGGGGCGGTGGCCTACAGGCTCGGTGTGGGCATGGTGCCGGTCCGGAAGAAGGGGAAGCTGCCATGGAAAACGGTCGTGACCAGCTACACACTGGAATATGGCAGTGAAACCAGTGAAATGCACGTGGACGCGATCAAACCGGGCAGCCAGGTGATCATTGTTGACGATTTGTTGGCCACCGGCGGCACCGCGCTGGCGGCGGCCACGTTGGTCAGACAACTGGGCGGGAACATTCGCGAGATTGATTTTCTAATCGAACTCTCCTTCCTCAAGGGCCGGGAACGTCTGAAAGATTACCCGGTGTTCTCCACGATCATTTACTGAACGTCCGGCCCCTTCGGCGGCCGGAATCTCGCGCCGCATACCGGCCAAACCGTTCAGAAGATTCAGAACGGGGACAAAAAACAAGCGCCCCGAATTTCTTCGGGGCGCTTGCAGGAGAAGCTTTGAATCAACGGTTTCTCATTTGAATTAATGGTTCCGCCGTGTGGTCAGAACCAGTCCGAACAAGCCGGCCACAACAAGCAATGCCGCGCTGGGCTCCGGAATCTGGGAGAAAGTCTGATCAATCCAGGAGATCGAAGCCGTGTTGTCGCTCAGAAGACGTTGTCCTGTGTCACCTGTCAGGCGCACATCTTTGACGATCGTGAGCTCGGAAACGGGCTGGCTGAGATTAAAGCCGCTGCTGAGTTCCGGCGGCGGATTACGCACAGCGGTTTGACCGAGGACATTGTCAGTGGTCGGATCAATTGCAGTTTCCACCACTTCGGAGTATCCGTTGCCAAACGACGCGCCATTGTAACGCAGGTGCACGTCGGAGATCAGCATGTTGGACTCCGGCGCCACGCTGACGTTGAACTGAAGAACGAAACCATTCACCTGTGCCCCAATCGCCGTCATGTTTTCGCTGCTGAAGCGCAGGCCCCAGCCGTAATTGTCTTGAATGGGGGTGACAATAATCTGCGAAGGAAGAATATTCCCGGTTGGAATCAACGAGAAGCCGGAAAAAATCTTATCCCCGACTTGAATTGAACCATTATTAGAGATCAACTGATCCAGTTCAACTGCCTGATCCGTAAAAACCTGAATGTCCGCTTTGGCGGCAAACGTCGAAGCCAACGCCAACGCCACTGAAACTGCAACTGCTGAGAACCGACTCGCTTTCATCTTAACTTCCCCTTTCCGTTGTTCCCGAACGCGCCACGCACGTTCGAGTTGATTAGTTTAACGTCGCCTCTACTTACTACTTATATCCGTGGTCACCGAACCTCGAATACGTCACCACCTATAAGAGACAAAGATGCTAAAGTCAAGAACTGAACAGGGGAAAAATCTCAGGTGGTAACCTCCCGGTGACTGTCCGCCCGGTTGTTCAGATGCAGCCAGTAGAATGCGCCGATCACTAACGAATGGGTAATCTTCCCCGTCCCAATCAACCGGGGGATGTCGTCCAACGGCACAAGGCACACCACGATATCTTCCGCATGATCAAGCGTCGGCTCCGCGGTGTGCCGGCAGTCAGTGGCCAACACATAATGCAGGATATTGTCCTGAATTGCCGGATTCGGATGTACCCAGCCCAGCGCGCGGAACGATCCGGCGGTGTACCCGGTTTCCTCCAGCAACTCACGACGGGCGCACGCTTCCGGCGTTTCACCGCGATCCACCAACCCACCGGGAGTTTCCAATTCGACCGTATGGGTGCCGTGACGCCATTGCTCGACCATCACCACCTGCCGGTCGGGCGTCAGCGGCACGATGTTCACCCACGTCGGGTGATGCATCACAAACATCTCGTGCGCTTGACCAGTGCGCGGGCTGAGGGTGGTCTCCTTGCGCACCTGGAAAATCCGGCAGTCGGCAACCATCTCCGCTGACTGAACCTGCCAAGGTTTGATCAAGCGGTTACCGGCTCCGTCCATTTGCCGTGCTCTTTGATCAAGGCGATCAACTCATCCACCGCCCGGTCTTCCGGGATGTGTTGCTTCACCTGCTGTTTGCCCACCCACAATGAAATCTTTCCCGGCGCGGTGCCGACGTAACCAAAATCGGCATCCGCCATCTCCCCCGGCCCATTCACAATGCAACCCATGATCGCGATCTTCACGCCCTTCAGATGCCGGGTGCGCGACTTGATCCGCGCCGTTACCGTCTGCAAATCAAACAGCGTCCGTCCGCAACTCGGACACGCCACGTAGTCCGTCTTGAAGGTGCGTGAACCGGCGGCCTGCAGAATGTTGTAGGCGAGCCTGACAGCCTTGAGCGGATCCTGCTGCCCGGCAATCTCGATGGCATCGCCGATCCCGTCGCAGAGCAACGAGCCGATAGTCGTGCTGGCGGTCAACCACGAGCCGCTGTGGTCGCGCAACATGAGCGGCACTTTCAAACCGTGTTCGTCAAGCTTGGCCGCCAGAATCCGGTAAGCCGCGATCATCTCCAGACCATCCGCTCGCTGGACGGCCACCAGCGTTTGCCGGTGGCGCAGCGTCTTCAAGTCGCCCGCCAACTGGTCGCAAACTGCAATAAATTCCTGCGGCGACGCGGCGGCGATGTCGAATTGAACCGTGGTCTCGCCCGCCGGAATTGGACCGGGGTAGGGGACATTGCGTTTCTCCGCGCCTCCGGCAATGGGCGTGAAAATATTCTGGGCGCGCAAGTTCTCAACGAACGCCGTGTGCGGCTTGAACTGCAAAATCTCCGCGAACGTGTCCGGCTCGGCGGTCGTGAGGCGTTGGATATCAGCAACGCTGGCCGTTGCCGGCACGGCCACTTCGACGCGCGGCGGATGTTCGCGCCCAAGACGCAAACCGCCGATTACGATTTCCGGCGTGGGACGACGGGTGTAGACGAACGGATCGCGTTGTTCGGAGACGGACAGGCTGACCGGTCGTCCCGTTTCCCGGTCGTTGTACTTTTTGACAAGTTCCTGGCAGACCGGAATCTCGTGAACGCTGTCTTCGGTCAGGGAAACCCGGACGGTGTCGCCGAGGCCGTCTTCCAGCAGCGCGCCGATGCCGATGGCGGATTTGATCCGGCCGTCCTCGCCCTCCCCGGCTTCGGTGACGCCAAGATGGAGCGGGTAGTTCCAGTCCGCACCTTCCTCATTCAAGCGGGCGACGAGCAACCGGTAGGCTTCGATCATCACCTTGGGGTTGCTGGCCTTCATGGAGAGGATGATCTCGTGGTACTGATGCTGCCGGCAGACACGGACGAACTCCAATGCGCTTTCGACCATGCCCAGTGGGGTGTCCCCGTACCGGTTCATGATCCGGTCGGAGAGCGAACCATGGTTGGTGCCGATCCGCAGGGCGCGGCCGAGTTCCTTGCAGCGCAACACCAGCGGTGTGAACGCCTGTTCCAGACGCTCCAATTCCTGTTCGTACTGGTCGTCGGTGTATTCGCGGACTGCAAATTTTTTCCGGTCGGCGTAGTTGCCGGGATTGATGCGAACCTTTTCCACCCACAGGGCGGCTTCCATTGCCGCCGCCGGGACGAAATGAATATCGGCGACAATCGGCGTGTTGAAGCCCCGCTGCCGAATTTCGCCGACGAAATTTTTCAGGTTCTTCGCGTCGTTGATGGACGGGGCGGTCAGCCGGAGGATTTCGCAGCCGGCTGCGAGAATCGGGAGGGCTTCCTGCACGCAGGCCGCGGTGTTCATCGTATCGGACACCAGCATCGTCTGGACGCGAATCGGGTTGGCGCCGCCCACGCCGACCGTGCCGACCTTGACCTCCCGGGTGGGGCGGCGTTGCCAGAAGAAGGGATTGGCGCAGTAGTTCATGGATGACTGGCCGGTGCCTCAGGCGCAGGGGATTTGGCGGGGGCTTTCAACAAAAAGAACCGTTGCACGTCGAAGAACGACACGTAGAGCATGAAAGTGATCAACAAAATCGCAAACGCGATGGAAATGTTTTGGACTAACCGGGCGTTGAGCGGTTTGCGCCGGACACCCTCGATCACCGCGAAAATAATGTGGCCGCCGTCGAGGATCGGCAACGGCAACAGGTTCAGAACAGCGAGATTGATGTTCAATAGGATGGCGATCACAATCCCTTCGCGGACGCCGCCGCTGACAATCCCGTACCACCACGCGCCCATGATGCCCACCGGGCCGCTGAGGTTCTTCGCGCCGACGCCGGTTTCCTTGGAGTGCGCCAACGCCCCCACCATCCGCGCCATCTCGGTGAACACATCGCGCACCTGACTCCACGGCGTTGGGCCGGGCCGGACGACTTCTAACTCGTCTCCCAGCAAGACGCCCATCCGCGCGGCGTTTTCCTCCTTCATGAATTCGGGCGTCACCGTGATCGTCAGCATTTCCCCCCCGCGCAGCACTTTGACGGCGGTTGGTTTGTCCGCGCGTTTGCCGATCAGGTCGTTGGCCAGTTGCTCGAAGCTGTACACCGGGATGCCTTCGACGGAGACAAACTGGTCACCCGGACGGATCCCGGCGCGTGCGGCGGGCGAATTGGGAAATACTTGGCGGGCGAAGGGATGTTCTCGCGGAAAAATATCCAGCGTCTTCACGCCAAACTGTTCGTTGAATTTGGTTTCCAGATCGCGCGTGAACTTTTTGCCGGCGCGCTCAAACAGCAGGTGGACTTGTGGTTCACGGCTGCACGCCACCGCCACCGCATATTGCGTCCAAGTTTGGACCGGCTGACCGTTGACGGCCAGAATGCGGTCGCCCGGCAAGATGCCGGCTTGTTCTTCGGTGCTGCCGGCTTCCACCCACCCCACCACCGCCGGGTTGCTCGGCTTGCCGATCCCCCAGATGACGGTCGCCAACACAAACGCGAGGAGGATATTCATCACCGGTCCCGCGACCGCCACGAGGATTTTGGAAACCGGCGCGGCTGGCGCCAGGTCTTCCGTTTTCGACTCGGTTTTGCCTTCGATGGCTTCCATCGGCGACATTTGCGGCAGCGCCACGTACCCGCCAAACGGCAGCCACGACACCCGGTAATCAACCCCGTTGCGTTCCCAACCGAAAATCTTCGGGCCGAAGCCGATGGAGAACCGCTCGATTTTCATCCGCCGCCACAAGGCGACGAGAAAATGTCCCAATTCGTGGATGAAGATCGTCAGCGCAAAGAAGAAAACGACGAGCACACCCGGATAGACGTAATTTGTAATGACGGCAATGGCTTTATCCAACGACACGTTCGGCTTCCTTTCTGGCCCAAAGATCGGCTTGCAGTATAGCATCCAGCGTCGGCGACGCAACCGGACGGTGCGCGCCCATGGTCCGCTCCACCGTTTCAAAAATCTGCGTGAACTTGATTTGCCCGCCCACAAATCGCGCCACCGCCACTTCGTTCGCGGCATTGAACACCGCCGGCAGCGTCCCCCCGGTTCGGCCCGCTTCCCGGGCCAGCCGCAACGAGGGAAACTTCCGCACATCCGGGTTCTCGAACGTCAACGCCCCAATCTTCGCCAAATCCGTCGGCGGCATCGAATTCGGCAACCGCTGCGGCCAGGTCAACGCATACTGAATCGGATAGCGCATGTCCGGCACGCTCAACTGCGCGAGCAGCGAACCGTCCCGAAACTCCACCATCGAATGCACCACGCTCTGCGGATGCACCACCACGTCCACCCGGTCGATCTCCACGTCAAACAACCACCGCGCCTCGATCATCTCCAGCCCCTTGTTGAACAGCGTCGCCGAATCAATCGTGA
>JBBISF010000048.1:20028-20616 GCA_037441425.1 Verrucomicrobiia bacterium | reverse complement strand
CGGTGGAATAGCTGAGCATTCGCCCGACCAGATACATGATGACCAAACCCACGAGGAGAACGCCGAACCAGTCCACATGGCCTCTGCGTTCAGCCGCCGTGCGGCCGGTGCCTTTGTATTCGCCCTGGGTGGCCTGCAGAATCGCCGTGATGCCGGCGCGCAGACCGCCGGCGTAATCGCCGTTACGAAAATACGGTTTGATCTCGTACTCAATGATGCGTTTGGCCAGCGCATCCGGCAACGCGCCTTCCAAGCCGTAGCCGACTTGGAGATACATCTTGTGGTCCTGAATAAAAACAAACAGCACCGCGCCGTTGTCGTTGCCCTTTTGGCCGACGCCCCATTTCTGCGCGACGCGGACGGTGTAGTCCTCAATCGAGGAATCCGACTTCATCTTTGGAAAGATGACGACGACGATCTGGCTGGACGTTTTACGCTCGAACTGTTCGAGTTGCTGGTTCAGTTCGTTCGCGGTGGCCGGCGCGACGACGCCGGCGTAGTCGTTGAAATACGCGGTCGGCTTGGGCGGCATTACCTCCGTCGCCAACGCGGGACCGGCAATCAGCAACGCCAGCCACAACCACAACC
>JBBISF010000048.1:0-19948 GCA_037441425.1 Verrucomicrobiia bacterium | reverse complement strand
GTTCTACTTGGTCGGCGCACTTGGGAAATTAAACTCCACCTTCGGCGGTTTTTCCGCGCCGGCAGTCGCGGTGAAATAGGGTCGCTCTTTCAGCCCCATCGGGCCGGCAAAGAACACGCCGGGAATGCGCTTGATCGCGGTATTGTAGGCTTGGGCCGCGTCGTTGAACCGGCCTCGCTCCACGGCGATGCGGTTTTCCGTGCCTTCCAGTTGCGCCTGTAGTTCCTGGAAATTGGCGTTGGCCTTCAAATCGGGGTAACGCTCGACCACCACCAGCAGCCGCGACAACGCGGATGAGAGCCCGGTTTGGGCTTGTTCAAACGCGGCGAACTTGGCCGGATCGTTGAGCGCTTGATTGGCGTTCACCTGCACCTGGCCAACCGAGGCGCGGGCTTGGGTGATTTCGATCAGCGTGGATTTTTCGAAGTTCGCCGCCCCGGAAACGGTGGCGATGAGATTGGGAATCAGATCGGCGCGGCGCTGATAGACGTTCTCCACCTGCGCCCACTGTTTCTCGACGCCCTGCGACAGCCCGATCAGATGGTTGTAGCTGGCGATGGCTCCCACGCCCAGAATCACCACGATGAGCACGATCGCCGCCACGACGATTCCGAGTAAACTCCACATCCATTTCGGCATAGTGTCCTCCTCTCGAACACTTCGACCTTACCGGGTGCCGGGGGATTTTCCCAGTACATTTGTGCGCCACTGCTAGAACCAGAACGTGCCCTTGAGCGTCAGCGAACCAAAGATGTCGTTGCCGGCTTGGCCGCGGAATTGTTCGGTGCGGAAGGTGCGCGTGTAGGCGATCTCCACGTGCCGGAAGATTTGAAACGCTACGCCCCAACTCAGGTCAGCGACGAAGTTGTTCTTGCGGACGCTTGGGCCGCTGCGAAACGAATTGCCGTCCAGCGTGATGTCGTGGGCGACCGCGCGCCCGTCCACGCCGCCGAACGCGTAACAGGAAAACCAAGGCGTGTGCCGCGTGAGACCGCCGTTGACGGAGGCCGGGGAGTCAATGATCGGCACGCCGAAATCGGCCGGGAGATTGTACCCGAGCCGCAAGGCGGCACCGGCCGTGGCGGAGATTTGAACGTTGCCGAGTTCCGCGCCGACGCGCGGGATGAGATCCACGTACCGGGCCGACTGTTCGGTCGGCGAGTAGCGCCAGAGGCGGGCGTATTTCAGTTCCAAACCCGGCTCGGTCTGAACCTGGTATTTCCAACCGCGCGGAATGTCGTCAGGAAACCACCAGCGATGAATTGTCTTCTGCGCTTCTTCGGCAATGGATTGCGGGCCGACAATGCCGAGGTTGATCTCGAAGTTCTCCATGACGGCGAGATTGGCGGCCAGCTCGCCGCGACGTTGGAAGACGAGGCCGGTGTAGAGCCAGCCGGCATAGGGATGATCGGATTTGATCGGCGCGGCGTTGGTGAGGTTTTGCGGCGTATAAATGTTCTGCCCCATGATGATCAACCCCAGGTCGGCGGCCTGCGGTTGAATCCCCCACGCCGGCAACGCGCGGTTGAGCGTGGCGGTGACGTTGGTCAGGAAATCATCGCCGCCAAAGAGCACGACCTTCAGGCCCTGGGTGTAATGCCGGTCCTGGTGCGACCCAAATGGATTGGAGAGCGAATCGTTTTCCTCGGTGACGGCCAGCCAACCGGTCTGGGGTTCGACGGCCGCCGAAGCCGCCGACCACCCGACCAAGCCCGCCAGAATCAAATACGCGTATTTCACGAGCAGCGGAGTGTAGCGAAGGCATGGCGCGGCACAACTGTTTTCGCTCACCGGGCCCCAGTGCGCCAGTAACGGCGCGAGAATGATGGCCGGGAGGTAGTCGGCCACCGGCAACCGTTTCCAACCGAGCAAGTCCACGGCGATGCACAACACCAACGCGCCGCCCGCCGCCGTCAACTCCGCCACGAGCGGCGGCGTGAAAAATCCCCGGACCATCTCCGCGCTCAACGTGATGCCACCTTGGATGATCAACACCGAGCCGGCGCTCAGCAACACGCCCCATCCCAGCGTCGCCGCAAACGCGCATGCCGCCACGCCGTCCATCAAGGCTTTCACCGCGATCAGATGAAAGTCACCGGTCAATCCATCCTGGATCGAACCGATGATGGTCATCGGTCCAACACAAAACAGCAGTGTGGTGGTGATGAAGCCTTCGGCGAGGCGCGTGGACTGTCCCGGCTGGCTGAACCGGTTGAGCAACGCCTGCGCGCCGCGTTCCAGCCGTTGCTGGAGCCGCAAGAGCGTGCCGATGCCGATGCCGGCTGCCAACGCCAGCGCCAGCACCCACACATGCCGGGTTTGGGACGCCCAGAACCAATGTGACGCCGCCCAGCACGCGCAGAGCAATGCGCTGGAAACGCTCCGGCAGGCGCGCCCCCAGCGCCAACCCCGCCACACCGCCCACGAGGACCGTGGCTGTATTCAATAGTGCGCCGGTCATGTCGGCCATTGTGCGGCAATCTGAAATTCTTCGCAACGCCGGACCAGTTCACGCTGTCTAATCCGCGGGATACCGGCACGATGAACGCTATCAGAAGGTCGCGATGAACTTTTCAATGGGCAACCTGATTGGCGGTTTTGTGTTTGGCGCAATCGGATTTATTGCCTTTACTTATGGGAAGCGGATGGAAGCGTGGGTAACGATGGGGCTGGGCTTGGCGTTGATGATTTATCCCTACTTCGTGCCGAGCACGGTGCTGACGTACGTGATCGGCGGCGCGCTGACGGTGGCCTTGTTCGTCTTCCGCGGGTAAACCCGGCTATGGAGCAAACGCCTTGTTGAGCAGAAAGGCGAGGCGCAACCCAGCTTTGGTGAGTTGCTGCTCCACGATGTGGCCATTTTCCGCGACATACGCGTGCGTCAACTCCACCGGCGGGCCGCCTTCCGGGATGTTCTTGTAGGCGTGTTCCACCGCCAGCCGATGCGTTTCCCAAGCCCAATCGGCCACGGTGCCCTGCACCCATTCGCGCTGTTCCGCCGGCGTGACCCGCTCGTTGAGCAACTGGGCGTACTCCTTGACGGGGCGACCGGCCAAACACTCCCGCACGAGGTCTTCATCCCAAACACGGTGCAGATTGCTGTCCTTGTCATGGCCGGGAAAGTGGACCGTGCGCAGGTTACCACCCCGGTCTTCGTCGCGATCAATACAGTGGAGCGGTTGGTGGACATCGCCCACGAAATGGACGACGAACTTCAACGCATCCACCCGTTCATGGAGTGGCACGTGCGGGTCGCGTACTTCTTCAAGAAACCGTCCGATGGCCCCGATCACACATTGCCCATCCCGGCAATCGTGGGACGGCACATAGGCTTTCGCGTCGAACGGGATGTCCACAAAATGCCACGGCGCGGTGCCGGGCGCATCCCGCCGGATGAAGTCGGGCCAGTTGGCGATGTGGCTGTCGGAAATCTGTTGATCCGGACCGATCAGCCCGGCAATGCTGGCGCGAGTTTGCGGCGTCAGATGCATCTCGGCAATCGCGCCGATGATTTCATGACCTTCCGGTCCCCATGCCCAAGCGGAAGTCACGCCCGCCATCACCAGCCCGAATGCCACCGTGAACCGCGTCATCAGGCCGCACTATCGCAGAAATTCTTCCGCGCGTCACCGCAAACTTGTCAGCCGCCCGGAAACCGTGGAAAATCCGCCCGATGAACGAAGCTTTGGAAAACCGGCTGCTCGCGTTCCTGCGGGCGCATCAAGTCGCCACCCTCGCGGTAATGGACGCCGACGGACCGCATGCCGCCGCCGTGTTCTATGCCGGCGATGACGACTTCAATCTGTACGTGCTCACCGATCCCCAAACCCGGCACGGCCGCGCGATGACAACCAATGCCGAAGTGGCCGGCACGATCCAGCGCGACCGGCAGGAGTGGCAGGAAATCCAAGGTGTCCAGTTCCACGGCCGTTGCCGGCAATTGAACGACGCCGACCGGGCGCAGGCGTGGGAGCTGTACCGGCAACGGTTTCCCTTTGCCTGGGCCGCCTTGCCGGTCTGGCGCATTGAGCTGACGTGGATGCGATTGCTCGATAACCGGCAAGGCTTCGGTCACAAGGAAGACTGGCGGCGCGCCGATCACATTTAGCTGGCGTTCCGGACCGGCTCTGGCATGATGCGCGGCGTGGGGAGCTTCGCTTCAAGGAGGGCGGGGTTCTCACTGGTTGAACTGTTCGTCGTAACGGCGATCATCGGCGTTTTGGCGGCGATGCTGTTGCCGGCGTTGTCGCGTGCCAGAGAGAAATCCCGGATGGCCGTGTGCGCCAGTCAACTGCGCCAGATCGGGCAGGTGCTGACGATGTACGAGGACGTGTACCACGCGTTGCCCACCCAGAATTTTTCCGGTTACCTGATGTGGAACGGCGTGGACTACGTGTTGAACGGCCAGGCCGTCGAGATGGGGGGACCTCAATTGGGCCGCATCTTTTTCTGTCCCTCGTCGCGGGTGTTTACCTCGGACGATCCCGATACCGGCCTGCAGAATCTCGGCGTCGCCGGCAAGATCACCGCCAGCGCGTACGAACTGCGCGGCCTGTTGCAGGGCGGCCCGCGGACGTTGACCGGCAACCGGCAAGCGCTGGTCGCCGATTTGTACGAGGCCGGCGAAAAGAATCACGCGACCGGCGGCAACGTGTTGTACACCGACGGCTCCGTGCGGTTCATGGTGTTGCCGGCCGCGTGGAGCCTGGGCGCGAGCAACGCGTGGATGCAGCTCGATCAGGATGTCGTCGCCCGCGCGCCGTGAACTGCCTCTGGTAAACCGCCGGCCCAGCAACCGGAAGAATGCAACCACCCGCTTCGTGCCGCTCACGGCCGGTCCGGAGTTTTTGACCACTGATCACGCTGCAGCGGAGTTCGACGACACGCCGAGGGGTCATGGGCGGCAACCACTGATGGTATCCGTTTAATCCGCGTAATCCGTGGTTAAAAAGTCTCCGTGCCTCGGCTGTTCTCCGTGGTTATCACTGGCTTGCCTACACACCATGCTCAGGCTGCATTCCCTGTTTGCCAAAAGTGCCTGACAGGCTCTAGGTCGTTACTTCGGCGGGTGGAGTTTGAGGGTGGTGACAGTGTGCCGTTCAAACCGGTAGCCTTGCCGGCGCTCTCCGTATTCCGGTTCGCCGTGGGCGCACCCCACAGCTTTCGCCGAGCACCAAGCCTTCTTTGACGCCGCTCGCCTGTATGCAGTTTTCCACCTCGGGAGTGATGTTCACGAAACCGCGGCGACCGGGAATGTTGAACCAAAGTTCTTTTCGATAGCTTTTCATGGGGGTCATCATATAAGTTTTCCCTGTGAAAATCACCAACGTCAGCCAGATTCCCGCCGAGAAAGTCGAGATGGACGGCGTCAAGGATTGCCAATACCGGGTGGCCGTCAGCCCGAAGGATGGCGCGCCAAATTTCGCCATGCGCATCTTCGAGGTCGCCCCGGGCGGTCACACGCCGCACCACAGTCATCCTTACGAACACGAGATTTACATAATGGAAGGCGCCGGCACCGTCTGGCGCGAAGGAAAAGAAGTCCCGATCAAACCCGGTGACGTGCTCTACATTCCGGCTGACGAGAAACACCAGTTCAAGAACGCCGGCGGCCAAGCGTTTAAGTTCATGTGCCTCATCCCGGCCAAGTTTCAGAAGTGTTAACGAATGGCTCGCTTAACCCAAATCTACACGCGCACCGGCGACGCCGGGGAAACCGGGCTGGTCGGCGGCAAGCGCGTCAGCAAAGATTCGCCGCGCATCTGGGCCTGTGGAACGGTGGACGAACTCAACTCCGCAATCGGTCTGGCGCGTTCCCTCAACAAAAACCGCAAACTGCAAACCATCCTCGCCGGCATCCAAAACGATCTATTCAATCTCGGCGCGGAATTAGCCGCCCCTGCCGAACATTTCGTGGCCGGGATGCCCTGCATCGGCGCCCAACACATCGCCGCACTGGAGAAGCTGCTCGACCAATCGAGCCGGCAACTCGGTCCGCTGAAGGAATTCATCCTTCCCGGTGGAACGCCCGTGGCCGCCCAGTTGCACGTGGCCCGCGCGATTTGCCGGCGGGCGGAACGGTTTTGTGTCCGACTGGCGCGTCAGGAACGGTTGGGCACAGGCGTGATTCCGTATCTCAACCGGCTGAGCGACGCGCTGTTCATGCTCGCCCGCCTCGCCA
Source organism: Verrucomicrobiia bacterium (assembly GCA_037441425.1). Taxonomy (GTDB): domain Bacteria; phylum Verrucomicrobiota; class Verrucomicrobiia; order Palsa-1439; family Palsa-1439; genus JBBISF01. The sequence continues at coordinate 13,767 of JBBISF010000048.1, read as the reverse complement.
ACCGGCAGGTGGCCCGCCGGGAATCCTTCTGGAAGAAATAACTACGTCCCGACGAACTGCGCGCCGAAACGGACGGTCAGGGCGCAGCAGATAATCTCCACGATTTGGTCGAGGTTGAACCGGGCGTTGTCGATCACCAAGTCGTGGATGAAAGGGTGTTCCGGGTCCTGCACGAAGAACGTTTTGACAAACTGGTCGCGTTCCCGCTCCCGGCGCACCACCCATTCCGTCGCCTCCCGCTGCGTCATCCCGTGGGTGCTGACGACCTTGTACACGCGCCAATCCCGTGGGGCAACCAGCCGGACGTGCAACGCGGTCTTCAGGTCTTGCGTAATGAGGAAACAGCCGCGCCCCAGCAGGATCGCGTGACCATGGATCGCCAATGAACGCACCACTTCGGCCAGTTTGCGGAATACCAGGGTGTCGTCCATCTTCTTATTCAGAATCGAATCGAACAACTCGCTCATCTCGCTACGCCGCCGGCCATCAATAGATTCCACCACGCTGCGGTGCAGGTGGAGTTCTTGTGCGACCTTGTCGAGCACCTCATGGTCATACGCCACCCAGGGCACGGCCGCCTGACTGCGCGCGTTAAAAATCTCCGCCAGCCGCAGCGCCAGCGGCAGACCTTCACAGCCAAATTCCCGGGAAATGGTGACAAACGGCAGGACCGGGGCCGCAACCGGTAGTCGCCCGAGTTGCCGGGCCTGCTCCCACACATGGACGTGGGCGCCGATCCGCGACTCCAAAGTTGGCTTCACCCATGCCTGGGCAATTCGACTCATGTCTCCACCGGACAGTAATCCGCGACCTTCAACCGCGCAAGTGCCCGCTGCAACGCCGCCCGGGCACGAGCCACATCAATGCCGGGCAGCGACGCGCGCAACCGTTCCTCGGCGCGTTCCTTGGCGCGCTGGGCGCGGGCCACGTCAATCTGCTCCGGACGCTCGGCGCTCCGGGTGAGAACCGTGGTGCGTTCCTTCTGCACGACAAGGAAACCGGCGCCCACGGCCACGTATTGGTCCTGGCCAGCGGGTTTCCGGAGCCGCAACACGCCCGGCTTCAACGCGAAGACGTATGGCGCATGATTGGCCAGCACTTCGAAGACGCCTTCCTGTCCGGGCGCGATGACAAACCGCGCATCGTCCCGCAGGAAAAGCTGCTGCAGCGTCAGGATCTCAAATGGAAACGTCTTGTCGGCCACGGTCGCGTTCCTACGCTTTCTTCATTTTCTCGGCCTTCTCACGGGCTTCGTCGATGTTGCCGACCATGTAGAAGGATTGCTCCACCAACTCGTCGCACTTGCCGTCGAGAATCTCCTTGAAGCTGCGCACCGTGTCGGCAATCCGCACGTACTTGCCTTCAAACCCGGTAAACTGTTGCGCCACAAAGAACGGTTGGGAGAGGAAGCGCTGGATCTTCCGGGCGCGGGCCACGGTCTGTTTGTCCTCTTCGCTCAACTCTTCCATACCGAGAATGGCGATGATGTCCTGCAAATCCTTGTACCGCTGCAGCACCTGCTGGACGCCGCGCGCCACCTTGTAATGTTCTTCGCCAACGGTGAGCGGATCAAGAATCCGGGAAGTCGAGGCCAGCGGATCAACCGCCGGATAAATACCCAATTCCGCAATCTGCCGGGAAAGCACGATCGAACCATCCAAATGCGTGAACGTGGTGGCCGGTGCGGGATCGGTGATGTCGTCGGCCGGCACGTACACGGCTTGTACCGACGTGATCGAACCTTTCTTTGTCGAAGTGATGCGCTCCTGCAAGTCGCCCATTTCCGTGGAGAGCGTCGGCTGATAACCGACGGCGCTCGGCATCCGGCCCAGCAACGCCGACACTTCCGAGCCGGCCTGGGTGAACCGGAAAATGTTATCAATGAACAGCAACACATCCTTGCCTTCGTAATCCCGGAAATACTCGGCCTGGGTGAGCGCCGAGAGCGCCACGCGGAGCCGCGCGCCCGGCGGCTCGTTCATCTGGCCGAACACCATGACGGTGTTCGCAATGACGCCGGACTCGCTCATTTCGAGGTAAAGATCGTTGCCTTCGCGGGTCCGTTCGCCGACGCCGCCGAATGCGGAGTAACCGCTGTGTTCCTTGGCGATGTTGCGGATGAGTTCCTGAATGAGCACCGTCTTGCCGACGCCTGCGCCGCCAAACAACCCGATCTTGCCGCCTTTGGCAAACGGCGCGAGCAGGTCAATGGACTTCAACCCGGTTTCAAATTGTTTGGTGGCCGGCACTTGTTCCTCAAACGGCGGCGATAGCCGGTGAATCGGCAGCTTCATCTTGGCATTGACTGGGCCTTTGCCGTCAATCGCATTGCCGAGGAGATCAAAGATGCGTCCTAACGACGTGGCGCCCACCGGCACCGTAATCGGCGCGCCGGTATCGATCGCTTCCATGCCGCGCACGAGACCTTGCGTGGCGCTCATGGCAACGGTACGCACCGTGTTGTCGCCCAAATGGCCGGCGACCTCCACGGTGAGATCAATCCCCTTCTCCTTGTCTTCGATCTTGATGGCGTTGTTGATGGCCGGCAGGTTCTCGGTAAAGAACTCCACGTCCACGACGGGCCCGATGACCTGGGCGATCTTGCCTTTTTGATGTCCGTTTGTGCTCATGCTTTCTCCAATGCGTCTGCGCCTGAGACGACTTCCAAGAGTTGTTTCGTGATCGAAGCTTGCCGCGCGTTGTTGTACTGGCGAGTCAGCCCGGTGATCATGTCGGAGGCGCTGTCGGTGGCGGCCTTCATGGCCACCATGCGGGCCGCCTGTTCGCTCGCCAGTGATTCGACGAGCGACCGGTAAACCAACACCTCGACGTACTGCGGCAACAGTGTGTTCAGCAATTCCTCGGCGTTCGGCTCAAAGTCAAACGACGCGCCGGCCGGTTTATCGCTCACCGCCTGTTGCACCAGCGGCAACAATTGCAAAACAACCGGCTGCGACTTCAACACGCTGACAAATTTCGCGTATGCCAAAAAGACTTGATCGTACTGACTGGCTCCATAGTCGGCAATGATCCGTTTGGCCACCGTGCCGACTTCCTCCAACCGGACATCGCGCGACGGCTGGGCGAAATGCTGGACCACATTCGCGCCGATCCGCTGGAAATAATCCCGCCCCTTGCGGCCCACCGTGATGATGTCCACCGGCACTGTTTGTTCCCGGTAGAATCGTTGCGCCTCGCGGATGATGCCGGCGTTAAACGCGCCGCACAATCCACGGTCGGCCGTCACCAACACCAGCGCGATCCGCCTGACTTCCCGCTTGGCCATCAACGGATGCCGGACCGCGCCGCCGCTGGACGCGACCACATCCTGCAAAATCTCGGCAATGCGCTCCGCGTAGGGCCGGGCCGACTCCGCTTTGGTCTGGGCGCGACGCAACCGGGCCGCGGCGATCATGTTCATCGCGCGCGTGACCTGCCGGATGTTCTTCACGCCTTTGATGCGGCGCCGGATGTCGCGAAGAGAAGCCATTACTTGCTGGAGAAGATTCCCTTAAACTCCGTAGCGGCGTTCTTGAGACCAGTCACGATTTCGTCGGTCAGTTCCTTCTTCGTGCGCAGGTTTTCAACCACCTTCGCGTACTTGCTCTTCAAGTATTGCAGAAACTCCGTCTGGTACCGGCTGATGGCGGTCACGGCGACTCCATCAAGAAAACCATTTGCCGCCGCCCAAATCACGGCCACTTGATCTTCCGTCGCCATCGGGACGTATTGCGGTTGTTTAAGCAGTTCTACCATTCGCTGACCGCGATCCAACTGGGCTTTGGTCGTCTTGTCGAGATCGCTGGACAACTGCGCGAACGCCGCCAGTTCCCGGTATTGCGCCAAAGTCAGCCGCAACGTGCCGGCAATCTTCTTCATCGCCTTGGTCTGCGCATTGCCGCCGACGCGGCTCACCGAAAGACCAACTGAAACCGCCGGGCGCACGCCCGCGTAGAACAAGTCGGATTCCAGATAAATCTGGCCGTCCGTAATCGAGATGACGTTGGTCGGGATGTACGCGGAGTAATCGCCTTCCTGCGTCTCGATGATCGGCAACGCGGTGAGTGTGCCGCCGCCTTTCGGATAAATCGGGTTGAGCTTTGGCGCGTCGTTGTTGAGTTTGGCGGCGCGTTCGAGCAACCGGCTGTGCAAATTGAAGATGTCGCCCGGAAACGCTTCGCGGCCGGGAGGACGCCGCAGCAGCAACGAGGTTTGCCGGTACGCCACGGCGTGCTTGGAAAGATCGTCGTAGATAATCAGCGCGTGCCGGCCATCGTCGCGGAAGTACTCGCCCATCGCCGCGCCGGAGTATGGAGCGACGAATTGCATCGGCGCCGGATCGCTCGCCGTGGCGCTGACCACGATGGTGTAATCCATCGCGCCATACTTCTCCAACGTCTCGACCACGCTGACGACCGTGGATTTCTTCTGGCCGATGGCGACATAGATGCACATCACGTCGCCGCCCTTCTGATTGATAATGGTGTCCAGGCAGATGGCGGTCTTGCCGGTCTGGCGGTCGCCGATGATCAACTCGCGTTGACCGCGGCCAATCGGAATCATCGAATCAATGGCCTTCAAGCCGGTCTGCAGCGGCTGCTTGACGGGCTCGCGTTCGATGACGCTGGGTGCGCGGGATTCGATCGGACGCAACAACGGAGTGTTGATCGGACCTTTGCCGTCAATCGGTTGGCCGAGGGCATTGACTACGCGACCGAGCAGCGCATCGCCGACCGGTACGCTGAGCACGCGGCCCGTGCGTTTGACGACCTGGCCTTCCTCGATCTGCGTGTAATCGCCCAGAATCATCACGCCGACGTTGTCGCGTTCGAGGTTGAGGGCGACGCCGTAGTTGCCGCCCGGGAATTCGAGCATCTCCTCGGAGAGACAATTGGGGAGGCCGGAAACGCGGGCGATACCATCGCCGCATTCCAGCACTTCGCCGACTTCCTGGACGCTGACTTCGGCTTTGTATTCGTTGATGCTCTTCTGGAGAACATCCGAAATCCGCTTCGGGTCGAGTGTAAGTGTATCGGGCATGAGAGTACCTCTACTGCGCTAATTTCTCTTTAATCTGATCCAGCTTGCGGCGGAGACTGCCATCAATGATTTGCTCGCCCACCGTGATGATCGCGCCGCCGAGGATGTTCGGGTCAACCTTCTGGAAGAGTTGAACGTTCTTGCCGGTAACGCGGGAAAGTTCGGCCGCCAGCCGGTTGAGCGTGGCGTCGTCCAAGGCGATGGCGGTCGTGACTTCGCCGCTGACGCGTTGCCGGGAAGCCGCGGCGGTGGCGCTGAACTCGTCAATGACGTGCAACACCCGGCCCGCGCGGTCCTGATCGCTGAGCGTGATCAACATGGACAGCACGAGCGGATGAACGCGACCCTGGAAAAGTTCGCCGAGCGCCTGCCGTTTGCCTTCCGGTTTGATATTCGGGTCTTTGAGGAACTGGAGCAGCGACGGGTTGGCCTTCAGCAATTCCCGGAGCCGGAACAGTTCCTCTTCGACGCGGCTGACCACGCCCTCGGCCTGCGCCATCTCCAACAGCGCCCGCGCGTAACCGGTAATGATGGGGTCTTGCGCCATGGCCGACTATGCCTTGCGGGTCTTCGCGAGATCGCGGATCAGGTTGTCGATCAACTGCCGGTGCGTGGTCTCGCTGACTTCCTTCTCAATGACCTTGCCGGCAATCTGGACGGAAAGCTGGGCCACCGTGTCGCGCAACTCCTGCAAGCTCTTGTCCTTGGCGCGACCAATTTCTTCCTGCGCCCGGTGCATGATGGCGCTGGCTTCCGCATTGGCTTTCTCCACAACATCCTTGCGGACGTTTTCGCCGAGCGCCCGGCCTTCGTCCATGATCTTCTTGGCTTCGTTGCGCGCGTCGGCCAGTTGCTTTTGGTAATCCTCCATCAGCTTCTTCGCTTCGGCGCGTTGCTGGGCGGCTTCGTCGAGGGATTTTTTGATCGTCTCGCCGCGGCGGTCGAGCGCTTCGGCCAACGGCTTGAACGCCAGCTTGGCCAGCAGCACGAACATCACTGCGAAGGTCAGCAGCGTCCAAATCCACAAGTTGGGCTTCAACGCGAGCAGGTCTTCACTGCCGCCTTCCGCCGCCTGCGCTGCCAGCGGCATAAGCGCAACAATGGACCCGATGAACAGTTTTCGTTTCATCATCCGTCTCTCCGGAAATTACTTCGCGGCCAGCAAAATGAAGGCGATCAGCAACGCGTAGAGCACCTGGGCTTCCACCAACGCGAAGCCGATGAACATCAGCCGCTGCACCAGCGGGAGCGCTTCCGGCTGACGCGCGGCGGATTCGATGGCTTTGCCGAACACAATGCCGATCCCGGCACCGCCACCAAGCGCGGCGGTCCCGATGGCGATCCCGGCGCCGAGTTTGGCTAACGCGGCGACGCTGATGAGTTGATGGGCGACTTCTGCTTCTGGCATGTTGATCTCTCCTGTTTGATTCCTTTGGTTTAGTGATGTTCTTCGAGCGACTCGCTCAAATAGAGGGCGGACAACAACGCGAAAATGAACGCCTGAATGAAAGCAATGACGAATTCAAACGCCAACAAGGCGACTGATAGGGCAAACGGCAGCACCGTCAACGGCTTGACCCAAACCGGCGCTGTCTGCGCCAGCCACAATCCACCGACCATGTCCGCCACCATGAACGTGACGATGACTTTGTGGCCGGCAGTCATGTTGGCAAACAAACGGACGGCCAGTGAGAACGGTTCGGCCAGCAAAACCAAGAACATGATTGGAATGGCCACGATCTGCAAAATCAGCGGCGCGCCCGGCATGATGAACTTTTTTTTGAAATAACCGATGGAGCCCATCTTCGCCAGACCCACCACTTGCGCCACGAGGAAAACCATGATGGCCAGCGCCGCCGTCACATTGATATTGCCGGTCGGCGACTCCAGCCAGAAATGCGGATTTTGCTCGATGACGCTTTGGGGATTTCCAAAAACTGGTCCCGGTAACTTTCCGAGAAGATTGGCGAAGAGAATAAAGAAGAACAACGTGGCAAAAAATCCAAACCACTTCTTGGCGTGCTCGCCAAGGAACGATTCCACAATGTTCTCACGGGCGAAATCCACCAGCGCTTCCACCAGATTCGCGAACCGGCCCGTCGTCGCCACACTGCCGGCCACCATCTGCGCCCCGGCCACCAACACCAGCACCGTCAGCGCCCCGGCAATCCACACCATGTACACCCACTGATCGACTTGAAATAGCTCGTTCATAGCTCGCTTAATTATTCTTCCACAACACCTTCAGCATCATCACCACGAACACGATGCCGTATGAAACCATCACCGCTCCCGCCAACCACAACCGATTCGCCGTCGTAAACCGGACCACCAAGAACACGACCAGTAATAAGATGGCCAACCGGATGATCGCGCCCGCAAACGCGCCACCGACCGCTGCCGGCTTCGGCCCGGCCCCCATGCTGCGCCGTTGCACTAAACCGTACACCGTCCCGATCACTGCCCCGATTACCAATCCCAGCCACGCCACCTGGTCCATCGTTCACCTCTTCTCCTGCAACGTGCGCCACACCACCGCCAGCCCACCGAGCGCGCCCAACAAAAAGAAGATCGCCAAAAACAACGGCGATTTCCCCGTCCGTTTATCCAACCAGTATCCAATGCCGGCGATCACCACCGTTGTCACCATCATCTGAATTCCCACCGCCATATAGCGACCGAAACTGCGAAATTCAGGGTCTGGCTTCATTCGGGATCGCCCGCTTGTTCCCCGGACCGGGAAAAAGCGCAGGAAAATTATCACAACATCCCCACCCGGCAAGCACAAAGTAGAAAAATTGTCTGGTAAAAATGGCGTTTCCAGCCGAAATACGATAGAAAAGCTCCATGCGCCGGGCGGTCATTGATATCGGGACGAATACCGTCAAACTCTTCGTCGCGGACGTGCGTGACGGCAACGTCCTACCCGTCTTTGCCACTGACAAGACCACCCGCTTGGGCGAAGGTCTTCACCAATGCGGCAAGCTCTCCCCGGCCGCCATCGGACGAACCGTAGCCACTATCTCTGACTATATCCGCGATGCTGGGAAACAGGGCGCAGCGGAAATCATTACGCTGAGCACCGCCGCGGCTCGTGACGCGCTCAACGGCGATGAGTTCCTCCAGGCCGTACGTCAACAATGCCGGCAGGAAGTGGCAATCATCACCGGTCAGCGCGAAGCCGAACTGATCTTCCGCGGAATCGCCTCCGATCCCGCGTTCACGGGACAAGCCCTGCTCGGGTTGGATGTCGGTGGCGGCAGTGCCGAGTTCACCCAAGGGAAGGACGGAAAGCTGGAAAGCTGGGTCTGCCTACCGGTGGGCGCGGTGCGGTTGACCGAAATGCTGGGCGACAATTTCACCAAGGTCTGTGCACATTTGCGACGCGAATTACCGGCAAAGCTCGCGGGGTTCAATGCCGGCAACCGGAAGATGGTCGCTACCGGCGGCGGAATTACCACGCTGGCCCGGATGGCGCATAACCCAACCGATCATGCACGATTTACACTCGCCGAACTCCGCTCCTGGGGTGAACGGCTGAGTGCACTGCCACTGGTCGAGCGGAAAAAGGTGCCGGGCTTGCCGCCGGAGCGGGCGGACATCATCGTGGCCGGCGGCGCGGTCTATGTCGTCGCGATGGAAATCCTCGGCGCCAAGACATTGACGGTGAGCGTCCGCAACCTGCGGTACGGGGCGCTGTTGTAGGCTTGTTTTCTCGCACCGGGTGGAACACACTCCGCCCGCAATGTCATGACAATGACCACCGGTCATTCGTGGGTGGAGACGGTCGGGCAGCGGACCTTGCGCTCGCCGGCTGGAATCCGGGCGCGGTTCCGGTTTGGGCATGCGGCGTTGACGGCGGCGGTGAGTGTGCCGAAGTCGTTGCGGGCCGCGGTGCGCGCCCAAACCGCCGCGCAAATCTGGCGGCTGGGCGTCCGGCAACTGCCCGTCATTGGATTTCTGGGTTTGGCGCTGGGGTTGTTGGTGGTTGGTCAGGCGGTGGGGTTGCTCCGGCAAGTGAGCGCACAGCAGTACATGGGGACCGTGATGGTGACGGTGGTGATGCGGGAACTCGGGCCGTTGTTGACGGCGTTTCTGGTCGCGGCCCGCGCCGGTACGGCCACGGTGGTGGAACTCGGCGCGCTGCAGATGACCGGCAAGGCGGACCGGGTGGAAAAAGTGGGGGCGCGCACCTTACGGATGTTGGTCACGCCGCGACTGGAGGCGTTGGCGGTGTCGGTGTTTTGTCTGACGATCTATTTCATTTTTGTCGCGCTGGCCAGCGGGTATTTGGCGGCGTTTTTACAGGGTGTGCCGTTGCGGTTTGGCGCGTACTGTGGGGAACTGGCGGATGCGATGCACTGGCTGGATTTTGTGCTGGTGGCGATGAAGGCGGTGTTGTTTGGCGCGGTCATCGCCGTGGTGAGTTGTTATCACGGCTTGGAGCGGTTGTTGCACATTGAGGAGTTTTCGTCGGCAACGACGCGGGCGGTCGTGGAAAGCATGGGGGTCTGTCTGGTGTTGGATGCCATTTTTCTCGTGGGGTATCTGGTGCGATGAGTGAATCACAAATGACAAATGAACCGGTCCCGCGCCGGACCGAACGAATCGTCGGCGTATTTGTTGTGTTGGCGGTGCTGTTGTTGCTGGTGGGGTTCGCCTATTATCTCTATCACACCGCCGAGCGCCGCGGTTGGCACGTGCCGCGTTGTCCGTACTTCACCTACGCCATGAGCGGTGAAGGTCTGCTCGTGGGCGACCCGGTTTATCTCATGGGATTTGAAGTCGGCGAAATTACACAGATTACGGCCCAGTCGCCTGGTTCGTGGTACAAGGTGTTTCTCGCGTTCGAGGTCCGGCAACCATACTACGGCTACATTTGGACGGATTCCAAAGTGAAGATCAGCGCGTCGGGATTGCTGGGGGGCCGCCGACTGGAGATCACCACCGGTGTCGCCGGCACACCCACCGCGTATGAGAAGCACAACCGCCTGGCCGAGGTGCTGATTGACGGCAATCGTGTCCCCATCGCGCACGCCCCCAAGGGAGTATTCGTCCAACCGGAAGAAGAACCTTCCGTCGCGGACCGCGCCCAGAAACTACTCGATACCATCGAAGCCGCGCTGCCCAACATCCTCGCCATCACCAACCGGGTGAACGCGGCGCTCGATAACGCCAGTGTCCTGCTGACCAACAGTTCGGCCACGATCGCCAACCTCAACCATACGCTGATACTCGCCGAGCCGGCCGTCAGCAATATCACCGTGATTACCGGTCATCTCACCAACCCGCACGGTTCGCTCGGGGAATGGATGTTGCCGACCAACATCAACCACGAAACCTACGGCTTGCTCACCAACCTGAACCTCCAACTGACCGCCACGTTAATGAATGTCGCCGACATCACCAGCAACCTGAATCATCAGGTCCAGTCCAACGACCAGATTCTCGCCGAGATCTCCCGGGTAATCGTGGATACCGACAACATGATTGAGGGACTGAAGCATCACTGGCTGCTGCGCGGCCTTTTCAATCAGAAAACCGGCCAGCCCAAGCAACCGCCCGCCGACAAGACCAACGTCTCCACCAACGCCCCGACCACCAACTTCCAGCTCAAGTAGCACCGGCTTGCCTCGCGCCGCGCTCCAAACCGGTCTTGAACCTCAATTGCTCCCGCCGCAGGAATTGGCTGGAGTGTTGGATGCCGGCAAGACGGACATTCTGGTCATCTGCGGACCGGCTTATGTTCAGGGCGATCTACCGAGAATCATCCACCATCTGCAGCGAGGCGATGGGCTTTGGCTGATGGGGACCCAAGACATGTTTTCGTGCCGCATGGTACTCACCACCAACGGTCAGTGGCAGACCGTTGAAAATGCTCCCGCGCCACCACCCGAACTGGCTCGCATTCTGGACGCTCATTGGCCGACCCTCGCCCTTCGCTAAGGGGAGCGTCCCACGTACACGCTCCATTACCGCGGCAATGAGTTGGTCAGGATTGAGCCACCCGGGTTTAAGTTGCCGTACCTAACTGGATTGCGAGCGGAGGCAATCGAAGCAGCGACTGCGGGCATCTCCGACGTCAGGAATTACCGGGCAAAGCCATCCCCCGTTTCCAAATCGGCACTTTCTGTTTCAACTCATCAATGATGAACTGCGCCGCAGCGAAGGCTTCCTGCCGATGTGAGGCTTCGACGCGGACCAGCAGCGACGCTTCACCAACCGGCACCGCGCCCAGGCGGTGGACCACCCGAATCTTCTTCACCGGCCAGCGTTGCCGACAATCGGCAAGCAGCTTGCGGAATTGATGCTCGGCCATTGCCCGGTATGCGGAATAATCGAGCGCCCGAATGGGTTGGCCGTGTTCCTCGCCGCGCACGACGCCGTAGAATACAACGACCCCACCGACATCGGTCGCCACGAGACCGGGATCAACGATGGGGTCGTTGGTCAGCAGCAGTTCGTCCGCCCCGCCGCCTTGCAACGGGGGCATGAAGGAAACGACGTCGCCTTCGCGCAGCCGGGTGTCCCATTTGGCGAAGTCCACGCCGATGGCGACGAGCGTGGTGCGCTGGACATCGCGCAGGGGGGGGAATTGATCGAACGCGTCCGCGACGGTGGCGTTGTCCGGCAGTTCGATCCGCCGCTCGTGACAACCGGTCCGTTGCCGGAAATAGCTGAAGAATTGAACCGTGACGGTCATGAACGCGTGGACTCAATCGCGGCCGGCCGCAAGGTGGCAACGTAGGGCAGATTGCGGTAGCGTTCCCGGTAATCAAGACCGTAGCCGACGACGAACTGGTTGGGGATTTTGAATCCGACGTAGTCGGCCCGGAAGTTTTCAAGGTGCGGGACTTCTTTTTCCAGGAAGACGCAAGAGCGGAGACTGCGCGGGTACAGGCCTTGCATTATGCGGCGGACGTTCAGGAGGGTGAGGCCGGAATCAAGAATGTCGTCCACCACCAAGACATCCCGATCTTTCACATCCAGCCACAACGTCTTGGTGACGGTGAAGTCGCCGCTGGATTTCGTGCCGCCCCGGTAGGTGGAGACGCCGATGTTGTCCACGCGCAATTGGATGGTTAATCGCCGCAGCAAGTCGGCGAGAAACATGACGCTGCCGGTGAGCACCCCGACCAACGTGAGGTCTTGGTTGGCGTAGTCCCGCTGAATCTGGGCGGCGAGCTGGTCGAGGCGCTGCTGGATTTTGTTTTCCGGAAGGAAAATCTCCTCGAAATCGGTCGGATTCATGACGGTGAACCGGACTGTAATGGAAGGCGGCCGGCGGGAAAAGCAAAAGAAACAGGTTGACTCCCGCGGGAACTCTGACTACCTTGCGTCCGTCTGGCAGAGATCTGCCAGATTTCCCGAACACAACCCCAAAGATTACCCGGCGAAGTTTCCCCGCAGATGGCTCAGATTTCATGGCGCGATTGGTAAAAATCGGACTGACCGGCGGCATTGCTGTCGGCAAATCCACGGTGTTGCGGCGTTGGGAGCGATCCGGGGCGCAAGTGATTGAAGCCGACCACCTGGCGCATCAGACATTCGCCCCCGGCACGACCACGTGGCAAGAAGTGGTGCGCGCGTTTGGCGAAGAGATCGTGAATCCCGACCAGACCATCAACCGCCACCGACTTGGCGAAATCGTGTTCGCTGATGATGGGAAACGCCGCGCGTTGGAAGGCATCGTCCATCCGGCGGTGCGGCGGATGTGGACGCGCGCGTTGCAGGATCTGGAACGCGACGGACGCGACACCGTGGCGGTGGTGGCCATTCCGTTGTTGTTCGAGACGGGCGCGGAAAAAGAATTTGAGGTCGTAGTCGCCGTCGGCTGCAGCGAACCAACACAAATCGCGCGGCTGGCCGCGAAAGGTTTGAGTGAAGCCCAGGCCCGGGCCCGGATGCGCGCCCAATGGCCGGTGGCATTGAAGATGGAACGAGCCGATTTCGTCATTTGGAACGATGGCGTGCTGGAGGTGTTGTATCAGCAAGCCGACATTGTGTGGAATCGTATCAATCCCGCTCCGCGCGGGATCAAGGAGAGTCGCCATGCCGCGTAAACCGAGTCGCCACAGCAAGCAGAACCGCAACGAGAAAAACGAGGCTGCCGTCAGTGAGCTGGAAGCTCCGGCGGTAACGGCCATCATCGAACCCGAGCCGCCGCCGGTCGAAATCGCCCCGGCTGCGCCGCCGGTTTCCCCCACCCCGGTCGCGGAAGCCGAGCCGGCGGCGCCCGAACCCGCGCGCAATGTGCCGCCCGGCGCGATGCTGCGTTTGGACAAGCTTCAGAGCACCGCGATGCCGGAGTTGCAGAAGATGGCGCGCGATCTCGGTGTCGAAACCGTCGCCACGCTCAAGAAACACGAGATCATCTTCGAGATTCTCAAGAAGAACGCGGAACGCAGCGGCGTGATGTTTGGCGAAGGCGTGTTGGAAATCCTGCCGGACGGTTTCGGTTTCCTCCGATCCCCCGCCTACAACTATTTGCCGTGCCCCGAAGACATCTACGTCTCGCCGTCGCAGATTCGCCGGTTTGAACTGCAAACGGGCGATCTGGTGGCCGGGCAGGTCCGTCCGCCGAAAGACAAGGAGCGGTTTTTCGCGCTGTTGAAAGTCGAGGTCATCAACCGGGAAAGCCCGGAGAAGGCCAAAGACAAAATCATGTTCGACAATCTCACGCCGTACTTCCCGCCCAGCCGGTTCATCCTCGAAACCGAGCCAACC
>JBBISF010000047.1:8704-22116 GCA_037441425.1 Verrucomicrobiia bacterium | reverse complement strand
GCCCGCCATCCGCTCGGCGTGAAATATTTCTAAATCCTCAAGTTTCTCACCCACGCCAACAAACTTGATCGGCTTGCCGGTCACGTCCCGCATGGACAACGCCGCGCCACCGCGCGCGTCGCCATCGAGTTTGGTCAGCACGATGCCAGTGAGGTTCAGCGCCTTGTCGAAATGCTCGGCGATGTTGACCGCTTCCTGCCCGGTGGCTGCGTCCGCGACGAGCAGAATCTCTTTCGGTTGCAGCAAATCGCGCAGCCGGACCAACTCTTGCACCAACTCCTCATCAATATGTAACCGGCCGGCCGTATCAAAAATCAGCACGTCGCGTCCCTGCGACTGCGCGAACGCCACGGCCCGCTTGCCGATTTCCACGACGTTCTTCTCCTCGCGCATCGCAAAGACCGGCAACTGCAACTGTTTGCCGAGCATCTCCAACTGATCAATCGCCGCTGGCCGGTAAACATCGCACGCCACCAACAACGGTTTCTTGCCTTGCTTCGTCAGAAGCTTGCCCAACTTCCCGCAGGTGGTGGTTTTCCCGCACCCGTGCAGCCCGACCATCATCCAATTACCGGTGGAGGGCGCGGCAACAGCCGCGCTGTCGCCGCCCATCAGCGCGACCAACTCATCATGCACGATCTTAATGATCTGCTGACCGGGAGTGACGCTGGCGAAAACTTCCTGTCCTAGCGCGCGTTGCTTGGTGCGTTCAATGAAATCCTTGGCGACCTTGTAGTTGACGTCGGCTTCGAGCAGGGCAAGCCGGACCTCGCGCAAGGCATCGGCCACATTCTTGTCGGTCAGCTTGCCGTACCCGCGCAGGTTCTTAAAAACCGATTGCAGCTTGTCTGAAAGAGAGTCGAACATCGCCGGCAGGCAATATCAGTCCTGCCGGCAGGAGTGCAAGGCAATTGTGCGGTTAGACCGCCTATTGGTTTTCTTGGAGCGCTTTTTCGCCGGGGTTGATGTGTTGGTGAGCTTGGCCGGCTTTTTCCTTGGCTTGGCCTAGGAACCACTGGATTCCGTACCAGATCGCGGCTCCGACAATGACGATGAGAATCAGTTTCTTCATTCGGCGACCCTTTCGATGTTCGCTCCGAGGGCGCGGAGTTTCTGATCCATCCGTTCGTAACCGCGATCCACGTGGTAGATCCGGTTGACTTCAGTTTCGCCTTCCGCCGCCAATCCGGCAAGCACCAAACCGGCGCTCGCCCGCAGGTCGCTGGCCATCACGGGCGCGCCGCTGAGCCGTTTGACGCCCTTGACGATGGCGCTGCTGCCTTCGAGTGACACGTCCGCGCCGAGCCGACTCATTTCGCTGATGTGCATGAACCGGTTCGGGAAAACTTTCTCGGTTATCACACTGATGCCGGGTGTCACGGTCATCATCGCGCTCATCTGGGCCTGCATGTCCGTCGGAAAACCGGGGTAGGGCATCGTGATGACGTCCACGGGTTGGAATTCGCCTTTGGCTTTCACGCGAACCGAGCCGTTGGCGCGTTCGACGGTCACGCCGGCGTCTTCGAGCTTCTCGCGCACCGCCCAGAGGTGTTCGGCACGCGAGCCTTTGATTTCCACGTCGCCATGCGAAATGGCGGCGGCAATCATGAACGTGCCCGCTTCAATCCGGTCCGGAATGACCGTGTGTTCCACGCCGTGTAACGCCGCGACGCCTTCGACCTCAATGACGTGGCTGCCGGCGCCCTTGATCTTCGCGCCCATCTTATTGAGGAAATCGGCAAGGTCTTCGATTTCCGGTTCGCACGCCGCGCTTTCGATGGTCGTTGTGCCTTTGGCGAGTGTGGCGGCCATCATCAGGTTGGCTGTACCGAGTACGGTCGAGCCGAACCGGCCACCGAGGAAAATATCGGTGCCGGCAAGCTCACTGCACCGGGCGTGGACGTAGCCGTTTTCCAGGACGACTTCCGCGCCGAGCCGACGCAGACCTTTGAGGTGGATGTCAATCGGCCGGTCGCCAATGACGCAGCCACCGGGCATAGACACTTTGCAGTTGTGCAACCGGGCTAGCAGCGGACCAAGCAGACACACCGACGCCCGCATCTTGCGGACAAGTTCGTACGGCGCGACGCCGAGCGGATGTTGGGCTTTGGCCTCGATCACGCCGTCCGCGCGATGATGTTTCACGTCCACGCTGAGCCAGCGCAGGATGTCGCACATGAACTGGATGTCGCTGAGATTCGGCACGCCGCGGATCACACACGGCTCGCTGGTCAACAACGTGGCCGCGATGATGGGCAGGGCGGAATTCTTTGAACCGCTGACTTGGACGGTCCCCTTGAGGGGATTGCCCCCACTAATGATGAGCTTTTCCATACGACCTCCTTGTTCGGCACAACCGCTGAACTTTCCGTCCGGATTCCCCAATCCGGGCGTTTACGACTTGGCCTGAGCCACAATCACACGCTCATGCCCCTGCAAATCCTTCACAACTTGCGTGACGACGAAATTTTCTTTTCCAAACAACATTTCCACAGCCGGCCGCTGCCCGGCGCCGATTTCCAGCGCTACGAACCCGGCAGGAGCAAGAGAGCGCTTGGCGGTCATGACCAAGCGGCGGATAATTTCGAGCCCATCCTCACCCGCAGCCAAAGCGCGCCCGGGCTCAAAATCTCTAACCTCCTTGGGCAGCTTGGCGATTTCCCCACTGCATACATACGGCGGATTGGAAACGATCGCGTCCGCCTGCAAGCTGCTGGATAAATTCGATAACAAATCGCTCTCCAAAAAGCGAATGTTTTTTTCGACGCCGTGCCGTTGCGCATTCGCTTCTGCGACGGCCAACGCTTCCACGCTCACATCAACTGCATAGATTTCCGCTCCCGGTAGCTTCTTCGCCAACGTCACCGCGATACAACCGCTCCCGGTGCCAACGTCAGCAATAGTTTTCAGTGTTCGGTGTTCAGTGTTCAGAAGTTTCAGAACCGTTTCGATTAATAGTTCGGTTTCCGGCCGCGGAATCAACACTCGTCGATCTACTAGGAACTCCAACCCGCAAAACTCCGTCGTTCCGGTGATGTACTGAAGCGGCTCGCCGTCGGCCCGCCGCTTTACCATCTCCCGGAGTTTCCCGAGCGTCGCGTCGTCCACCTCCCGTTCAAATTCCAGATAGAGATCCAGCCGTTTCTTCTTCAACACATGCGCCAACAACAACTCAATCGTCAGACGGGGAGATTCGACGCCATGCTTCTCAAAATACGGCGTGGTTTTGTTGATGACTTCCAGAATGCGCACGAGCGGAGATTAACCACAGAGGACACAGAGAGCACGGAGAAAAATGTGGGAGCGCCCTTCCGGGCGCGACCGGTTGTTCAAGCAGTCGCCAACAGATTCAACGCAGGCACAAACTCCCTCGCCCAGCAGTTCCGGCGGCGGCATCAATCCCGAAAGCTTTCGGGCTCAACTCCACAAACGTGAACCGCCGCCGCAGCGCCACGTCCAGCAACGCAATCGACCGGTCCGCCGTGTTCATCGTGCCGATGATGAGCAGATTCGCCGGCACGCCAAACTCCTCCCCCGAATACGGCAGCGTCACCTTAACCTCGAACGCCTTCGGGGTTGATCTCGTCAATCACCAGCGCGTAGGTGTGCGACTGTCCGTGCTCACCGCAGAGGCGCAATCTTGACCAGCGACTGCTTATTCTGTCCGCGTTGCCAGTCGTCCATCAAGTCCTGTTGGTGGAGTGTGGCCCATTCGATGACCAAGCCCAAAACGCGTGGCGACAAATGACCGGCAAAGACGGCCAGCGTCCGAATCTCAATCAACGCCTCCTCCTCGCCGTAGCTGGCGTGGAAATGAGGTGGATTGTGATCGTCGAAAAACATCTTGATCACAATCCCAAAGAATCGGCTGATCTCAGGCACAAGCCGTCTCGTGTTTCAGCGCGGGGAATACGTCTTCCGGTCGCTGATGAGTGGCCTGAAGATAGAGTGCATCCGGACAGAGGTCAATCTGTTCGTTCCAAATCAATTCACCCGACTCGCCGATACGCGCTTGCTCGAAAACGCGATAGTCCGTCCAAGCCGAAAACACGCCCTTGCCGGCCAGATGCGAAAGGTCAACGACGCCGGTCTTGCCGTCGTCGAACGCCAATTCCAGCCGGTAATCTTTGAGCACCTTGATACGCGTGACCTTATGCATGGCAGTTCTATACCCGATTCCACCGGAAACCGCAAGGCAGACGCCTCAGCCGCTATCAGTCTTCTGCCTCCTGTCTTCGTTTGTGATTCGTGTCTCCTTCGAGTCCATTCGTGGCTACGTCTTGCTCCGCCCGCCGGCACAACCGCTTGAACACGCCGGGCTTGACCGCGTCAACTGCCAGCCAGTTCCGTCAATGCCTGTACGAATTCAGCTTCACCGTCAATTGGATGAAACCGGTGAACGATTCGTTCGTCGGATGAATCACCGTTGCCAAGTTTGATGGACTCGGTTTGGACGAACTTAGTGCTCAAGATGGCCAGCAGCTTCTCGCCGTCGCCGTAGAAATACTCCTGCAACAGCGGCATCACTTTGTGCTCCCACGCAAACCGCAGGTCGGCCACGTCCTTCAGCCCCATGAAATAGCTGTGCCCAATCTGATGATCCCGGTCGAGATACGCCTCCAACTGCCGGTTGAGCGCCGTCAACAGCTTGCCCAGCGGCACACCGGCCACCTCGCCCAGCAGTTCCGGCTGCGGCATCAACTCCACAAACGTGAACCGCCGCCGCAACGCCACGTCCAGCAACGCAATCGACCGGTCCGCCGTGTTCATCGTGCCGATGATCAGCAGATTCGCCGGCACGCCAAATTCCTCGCCCGAATACGGCAGTGTCACTTTGATGGCAGTTCCCTTTTCCTGATTCTCCTCTGACCATCGCTTGTCTGCTTCGATCAACGTGATGAGTTCACCGAAAATCTTCGAGATGTTCCCCCGGTTGATCTCGTCAATCACCAGCGCGTACGTGTGCGCCGGGTCTTGCTGCGCCCGCTGACACAACCGCTTGAACACGCCCGGCTTGACTTCATACCGCACGTTCCCCGCCGCATCCGTCACCGGCCGCAACCCCTCGACGAAATCCTCGTAGCTGTAGGATTGGTGAAAGGTGACGACGCCCGCGCAACGAATACTTACCGGCAGGCATACCGGCAGAGTTACCGGGAGGCTTGCATCTCGAAAGTCCAGTGGTACCCGCGCAACACTTCCCGGCGGACGGCCTCCCAAAGCCGGTGGGCAAAAATCCAGTAGAGGATTTCCGAGAGCGGCGCGCGTTGTTCGGTGATGGTCACAACAATGGATTAAACCACAGAGACACGAAGAGCATAGAGAAAAATGCAGGAGCGCGTTGTCGCTCTGCGAAGCAGTTCGCTGCAATCAAACCGGTGGCGGACTTCGAGCCGCGCCCCGCCTTCACTCCGCCGCGTTGCACCGGTAACGTCCGTGCCGTGCGGCCCAAACGACTTCTTGGAATCGGGTGGTTCATCAATTACAGTGCTTCGCCTGAAATGAAACGCATTACATTCTTCCTGATGCTGGTCGCTTGCGCCCATGCGGCAGAGCCGCGCCGCGTGGTGATCGTGCGCGATCCGCCGGCGGTGACGGAATTCGATGTGGATGCCGGGCGCGTGCGGGCGATGGTTTCCAAGGGCATCCAGGCGCTCACCGGCAAGACCACGGACGCGGCCGCGTGGGCGGAGTTTGCCGGTCAGCACGACGTGGTCGGCATCAAAGTCAACGTTCACGCCGCGCCGTTGGACGAATCGCATCCAGCGTTGGTGGAGGCGATCATCACGGGACTGCACGCGGCCGGAGTCGCCACGAACAACATCATCGTCTGGGATGTTTACCCCGATAAACTCCGCGCCGCCGGGTATCCGTTCAAGACGCAGGCAGTGATTCAGGATACCGGTTGGGACGCGAATATCTTTTACGATTCCAAGATCGTCGGCCGACTGATCTGGGGTGATTTGGACTTTGGCAAAGATGTCACCGGCATCAGCGAGCGCTCGCACTTGCCGCGGTTGCTGACGCGCACCATCACCAAGCTGATCAACGTTCCCGTTCTGCTCGACAATGACGCGTGCGGCCTGTCGGGTTGTCTCTACAACCTTTCTCTGGCGGCGGTGGACAACGCGCGCCGGTTCGAGCTGGTGGGGCATGGCGACCCGGCGATTGCGGAGATTTGCGCGCTGCCGGTGATCAAAAACAAACTGGTGCTCAACATCATGGACGGACTGATCGGCGGTTACGCCGGCGGCCCGGCATTCAAACCGCAATACTCATGGCCCGCTGCGGAATTGCTTTTTAGTCGCGACCCGGTGGCGGTGGACGCGTTGTGTCTCGATCTGTTGGAGAAGAAGCGGGCCGCCGCCCAAGTGCCGCCCATTGGCGAGCTTGCCGCGCACATCACCACGGCCGGGAAGCTGGGGCTGGGGGAGGCGGATCGCGCCAAGATTCAGTCAGTTGAAGTGGCGCCGTAGCGCGACTGTCTTTGCCAACCGTTGCAGATAATCCACGCGCGGGTCAGGGCTGAACCAGCCGATTGTGCCTTGCCGGTAGGCGGCCAAGAGAAGTTCAGGCGCGAGCATCGTCGAAACTGTGCACCATCTTGCCTTTGCGGCGGATGAACAGCGGATCGAACACAAACATTCGCAGACATTCCCACACGGTGACCGGCGGGCTGTGCCATTCGACCCGGCCTTCGCGGATGGCGCGAAAGATGGAACGCTCATTCGGCTCGGCGTCCACCAGCGAGTAGTGCCGGCCAAACATCCAGAGATTGTGCGCGTCGGAATTGGCCACGAGTGGCTTCCGGTAATACTGGGCCACGCGCACGGCGTGCTTATTATAGTTCAACCACGGCAAATGAATCTGCGCGTGCTCAATGGCATCGAACAGATCAATGTGACGCTCCAAGTGATGTTTCAAGCTCCGGCCGATCGGATAGAACGGATGCGGCGCGACGACCAAGAGGGTATCGCCCCGCTTCTCGCGGAACGCGCGCAGGTCATCGAAGGTCTTGATTTCCTCCACCTCGCGCTGGGTGACGTTGTGCAGCAAGACATCCACGCCTTCGATTTCCCATTCCACAGCGCGGATGAGCAACACCCCTTTTGGCCGGGCGTAATCGAACACGCGCTCGTCCTCCAGCACTTTGGAGTGGAGCGTGATGGCAATCGCCCCGTAGCCGAGCGCTGCGGCTTTGTCGATTAGTGCGGTGGCCGGGTAGCGCAACCCGTCGTACGGGTCTTCACCCGTGTGCATATGGAGGTCGATCTTGATCATGACATTTTCGCAACCGTGCCGGTCGCCAGAAAGAAAAGCAGGGTTTCGGCCACTTTGACCCCTGCCGTCATCTCCAGCGCCTCGGCATACGCCTGCATTTGTGGCCGGTATTTCTCCGGTGCCGGTGTCGCGTCGGTCTTGTAATCCACCAAGACCCAGCGTTTGCCTTCCCGGAAGAGCAAATCAATCTTGCCCTCCATGCCGGGCAGCGCGAACGGCAGTTCCCGGTAAATGTCGTCGGCTCGGTTCACGCGTTTCATCAGATCCGATTGTTGCGCCCGCGTCACCATTGCGTGGACACGCTGTTGCTCTTCGGCGCTCAGAGTCGCGGTAACCGGGAGGCCCGCCAGTTCCGCATGCACCGCCACGCCGATTTCAATCGCGCGCTCCCTTGCCGTCGTCTCGCCCGGCTCCTGTTCGTGAAACGGCTCGTGTTCACCCGCCAGCTGCGACGGCGAGCGGCGCGCGACCGGTTGCGCGGCGCGTTCGCGGAGCGCGGCCCGCGCTTGCTGCCAGGCGCAGCGTTTGGCGGCGAAATCGGGATCGGGCCGCGCGTTTTCGGCCGACGAACGGGACGGCGGCCGTTCATTCAAATCCATTTTCACCAGCTTGCTTTCCACCGGCTCAAAGCCGCGGCGCAGCAAATCCAATCGCTCGCCCTTTTCGGCGAACCACGGGATGATCAGTTGCTTCTGCGCCCGCGTGGCGGCGACATACAACAGCCGGATCTCCTCGGCCTCCTCGCGTTTGTCCTGCCGCGCGACTGCTTCATCGAAGCCGCGGGTGCGGCTCTGGGCAAACCGCAGTTGCCAGTCGTGGCGCCCAACGAGCTTCGTCCCGGCTTCGTGCGACCGCCCGGCCAAATCGGCCAGCACCACCACCGGGAATTGAAGGCCCTTCGCTTTGTGCATCGTCAGGATGCGCACCACGTTTTCCGTTTCTTCGCTGGCGGGGGAAGGCTCTTCATCGTAACCACCGAGCACGGTTGCGCGCAGTTGCCGGACGAAGCCGCGCAGTGACCCCAATCCCGCCGCTTCGAGTCGCCGGGCCAATTCGAGCGCTTTGAGCAGGTTGGCCACGCATTGCGCGCCGTCCAGCTGACTCACTATAAACGCCTCACAGATTTTTGTCGCGGCCATGGCGCGCTCGACGAATCGCGCCACTGAGCCGTCGTGCCGGCATTCGTGCAGAGTGCGCAGACATTCGTAGGTGTGGCGCACCTGTTCAGGAGCTTTCGGGTCCGGCTCGGTGAGATAATCCAGCCCGCGCGATTCAGAAGTCAGGAACACGAATTCATCCGGCCAGCCAAATAATGGCGAGCGCAGCGTGGCCACCAGATGCAGCGTGTCGCGTGGGTTGTCGAGGCACGAAAGCAACGAACACAGCGTTTGGATTTCCTGCCGTTGATAGTACCCTTTGCCGCCGATCACCCGGTGCGGCACGCCGTGTTCCTGCAGGACTTCGCTCAAGATGTCCACGCCGGTAAAACTGCGGACGAGAATCACAACGTCGCTCCATTTGAAACCCTGCGCCATGAGATACCGGGCGGTCACGGCGAATTCAGCGCGGCGCAATTCATCCACATTGAGCTTCGGAAATTCCTGCGGACGCAGCAGGACAACAGTCCGTTCGGAAGTTTCCAGGTGCGGCGACGGTTTCAGCGGAATGTAATCGGGCTGGTAGTCGCCGTCGTCAGACTGGATGATGACTTTGGAGAAGACCTCGTTGACCCAATCGAGGAGGGTGGATTGGCTGCGGAAGTTTTGCTGGAGTTGCAGCACCCGGCCCCGTGTCTCGATCTGGCGGCGGACTCCGGCATACATCTCGATGTCCGCCCCCCGAAAACTGTAAATGCTCTGCTTCGGATCGCCGACGACGAACAACTTCCCGGGCGTTTCGCCCGCGAGTAACAACACCAGCTCCGCCTGAACCGGGTCCGTGTCCTGAAATTCGTCCACGAGTAGGAATTTGAATCGCTCCTGCAATTTCTGCCGGACTTCCGGGTGGTCGCGCAGTAAGTCGCGTGTTGTCACGAGCAGATCGTCGAAGTCCAACATCGCTTTCGATCTCTTGGCGTCTTGGAAGTGCGCCACAAACCCATGCAGCCACGCCGTCAGCTCCACGAGAAAATTGTGTCCGGCGGCGCTGGTAAATCCCTCCAAGCGCATTTGCAGCGCTTTGACGATCCTCTTGAACTCATCGAAGTGCGATTTGTCGTCGAAATCCGCGATGCGCTTTGATTGCTTCAACTCGATCTTCGACAACACAGCGACGCGCCGCTCGACCGACGTATGTGTCAATTGCGGCAATGTTTCGAGCAGTGCCTGCGTTTGCTGGTAATAGTTCTCTGTCTTCGTCGTGCAATGAATGAGTGCCCGCTCAAGGGCCGGTACGGCATCGCGTAGCTCATCCAACATGCCGTCTGCATCCAGTGGAACGAGTGCGGGGATCTGGGCGTTCGTCAATCGCGTTCGTTGCGCCACGAGCAAGTCAGCGAGTTCCTCCAGTTGTTCCAGGCTCACGTCGCGCATCAGCGCCGAGCGCAATGCCGGTGGATTCTTCACCAACTCTTTTTCCAACCAGGTCCGCCACGCTTGTTCTCGGAGCAGCTCACGCTGTAGTTCGTCGGCGACGACAAACTGCGGATCAATCTGCGCTTCAACAGGCCGGTCCCGCAGAATCCCAGCACAAAACGAATGAATTGTCGTGATGTGGGTGCGTTCCAAGTCGGCGAGTGCTTCGTGACCAGCCAACTTCTGCCCGATCTCGGCTCGCAGCCGCAGTTTCAGCTCGCCGGCGGCCTTTTCAGTGAACGTGATCGCCACGATTTCCGGCAACCGCGCGCGGCGTTCCTTGAGCACGGACAAAATTCGCGCGACGAGTAACGTCGTCTTGCCGGTGCCCGCTGCGGCTTCAACGAAGAACGTGGTGTCGAGATCGGTCGCGGCGGCTTTGCGGGCCGCATGGTCAACCGGCTTCATGCGGATTCCTCCTTGATCTGCCGGAAGGCGGCCATTTCCACGGCTTCGTTCTTCCCGACGTAGAGCTTCACGATGCCGTTGCCACAAATGGGCCGGAACTCGCAGAACCGGCAACCGTCCTTGGTGGCGTACTGCGCGAAGATGCCGGTGTGAATCATGCCGGACACGGTTTGCAGGAGATGATCAAGTTCGTTTTCGCGTTGCCGGAGGGCGTCGCGTGAAAAGCTGACGGTCTGAAACCCGCCACGCAACGTGAAATACGCGTAGCACGCGCTCTCGACGGTAATGGCCGGGAATAGTTTCTCCGTTGCGAGCAGATACAGCGGTAGTTGCAGCGCCTCGCCCTTGGCAAACGAATCGTCACGCAATCCGCGGGGCGTCTTGCCGGTTTTGTAGTCAAGGATGCGGGCGCGTTGGCCGTCGGGACTGAAATCGATCCGGTCAATCTTGCCGCGCAACTGGACGGGCGGGGCAACGTTAAGGTTGTCGAAGCTCTTCTCGAATTCAGCGGGTTTCCACTGACCGGACGAATTGCGTTGATCCCGCGCGATGAACGCGGCGAGTTCTTCGCGAATGATTTCCTTTTTGATGGTCCAGACGGTCGGGTAGCCGGTCACGCCTTGCGCCTCGAATTCGGCGAAGCGTTTGGCGCAGATTTTGTCGAGGGATTGCCCATCGCGGTAGAAGTCTTCGAGGATGCGATGGTAAAGCGTGCCGAGATCGAGCGCTTCGATAGCAAACGTGGCTTCGGGTTCATCCCATTCTTCGACGTGGAGAATGTGTTTTTGGAAGTAGTAAAATGGGCAGCCAAAAAAATCTTCGAGTGCCGTCGCGCTGGTGACGAGCTTCTCAAGGAGGAAACGGTCGCGCAAAATCACTTGGGCGGCCGGGGCGACGAGTAAACCGTCGTGCCGGGTGAGTTTATGTTCCTGCCAGCGGTTCCGTGATGCTTGGAAACCCAATGATAGCAAGGGTGAGATGATGTCGAGTGTTTCCGGTGTTAGCACCGGCAGGTCGAATTCCCGCTCCTCAAGGGGATCGGCGATTTTCTGAGCCGGTGTGAGCGGGATGGTGGTTGTTTCGAGTTCCTGTTCCAACAGAAAGCACGACGGGACACGCGGGCGCGACGAGCCGGCTTCAAGGCGTGGGTAGCTGAGGATGAGTTGTTCGGTGGCGGCGCCGGTGGCCAGCTCAAACAAGAGCCGTTCTTCGTCGTAGCCGCGCGCCTTTTGCGGCAACACCGGTGAGATGCGGGCGCGGTCTTCGTCCGGCAATAGCGGATCTTCGCGGACGACGCGCGGAAAACTTTTTTCGACGAGGCCGAGGACGATGACGAGGGGGAAACTCAGGCCGCGCGCGCCCATCACATCGCTGACGAAAATGCCGCCGCCCTGGAACTGGCCGGTTTGGATGCGTTCAGAATCGAGGCTGCGCGCGCAGTAGTCGGCGAAGGTGTCGAATCCGACGGGCGATTCGATCTCGTCGAGAATGGCGAGGGTGTGGACGGCGGTTTCGATGGCCGGCGTGTCGCCGCCGAGCTTGCGCCAGCCGGCCAGCGCGGCTTCGATGAATTGACTCCATCGGGCACGGGCCGGCATGCCAATGCCGAAAATGGTTTTGAGGAAATCCCGGAGCGGCGTGTGATCCGCCGGGACGCGGGTGTTCCATTGGGTTTGGCCGCCGACGATGCCGAGTTGGACAGTGAGGGCGTCCCAATGTGAATTGGGGCCGATGTGACAGGCCAGTTCCATAATGGCGGCGCGGCTGTAATCGGTGCGGATGACTTCGAGGAGGAGCAGCAGCCGCCGCGCGTCCGGCAGTTCGCTGAGCGGCCGGCCGCCACGGAAGTAGGCGGGGATGTCAAGATGAGCCAGCGTGTCGCGGAGAATGGCGTCATATTGTTCGCGCGACCGGCACAAGATGGCCACGTCGTTGAAGGTCTTGTTTGGATGCGCGCGCAGGAAGGCGACGATTTGCCGGACGGCTTCGCGGACTTCGGCGGTTTCTCCCGGACAGGACAAGATTTTGGATTTTGGATTTTCGATTTTGGATTGAACGGGAACAGCCCGGTAACCGAGGGATTGGAACCATTTCAGAAGTGGCTGGGCGTAGGCGGATTCGGTGGGGAAGAAGATGGCGGCCGGAGCGAGGCGTTCCACGAAAGCGCATTGGGCATGATTCAGATCATAGAATCCGTAGAGAAAAATGGCCGCTGGCCGATGGGCGATGGCCGTGTGAAGAAAAAGGTCGGCTTCGGTTTGCCAGTGGTGGTCTTTCAGCCAGGCGGTGTAAGCGGTGTAGGCGTCGTGGAGGTCGCGGTTGGGAACAGCCTTGACGCCGGCTTCATGGAGGTCGGTGAAGGTGCTGTGGAGCGCGCGGGCGAAACCGCGAGTTTCACGGATGGGCGCGTAGGGACCAGCCGGGGCGAGTTTCCGGCAAAGGAGTTCGAGCGCGCGGGGCGGGGCCGGGCGGCTGATGAAGTCGTTCAATGTCAGAAACGTGACGTTGATGTGGCCGGTGGGAAGCGCGCGCGCGAGGGTGCGTTGGAGATGGAGGCCGAGGAGCCGGGTGGGAACGACTACGTGGAGCGGCGCCAGCGGACCATGCTGCCTCTTGTGATCGGTGATCGCGGCGGCGAGCGCGCGTTCGAGGTTGCGGAACGCGCCCACATGGATCGGTTTTGGCATGGTGTTTCGCGGCAAAAACTGTTAGTCGTACGAAGTTCGGATGAAAATTCTGCAGAAGTATATCATACGGCAGGCGTTCGTCACGCTGGCGCTGACGGTGGGGGTGTTCACGTTTGTGTTGCTGCTCGGCGGGATGATGCGGCAGATGGGCGAGCTTCTGGTGAACCGGCAACTGGGGCTGCAAGCGGTGGGGATGTTTCTGCTGTTGGTGACGCCGAACTTTCTGAGTTTTTCCCTGCCGATGGCGGTGCTGGCGACGGCGCTGTTGGTGTTTGGCCGGTTGAGCGCGGACAACGAGATCACCGCGATGCGCGCCAGCGGGGTGAGTTTGTGGCAGGCAGCGGCGCCGATGGTGGTGCTGGCGCGTCCGCTCGACAATCCGCTGATTGACCGGATGGTGGAGCGGCGGCGCACGCTATTCGGCAATCAGGTGCTGGCGAAGCGCGATTCGGCGCGCGCCATC
>JBBISF010000047.1:0-8694 GCA_037441425.1 Verrucomicrobiia bacterium | reverse complement strand
TGGTGGTGCTGGCGGCGGTGATGAGCGGGCTTTGTGTTTACCTTAACTGTTCGTTGGCGCCGATCTGCCGGTATCAATTCCGGACGTTGTTTGTGCGCATGGGAATGGAGCGGCCCATGGCACTGTTGGAGGAAGGAACGTTGATCGATGATTTCCCGGGGTTGCGGATCTTCATCGGGCGCAAACACGACAAGGAGAACTTGATCGAGAACGTCATCATCCAGATGTTGGATGACAAAGGCAATCCCGTGTCGCGGTTGGAGGCCAAACGCGGAATCGTCAGCGTCCGCCCGGAAACCAACACGTTGCTGCTGGATTTGCGCGACGTGCGCGGCGACCTGCGTGATCCGGACGACCCGACCAACGTCCACAAGATTCGGACCGGGACCACCGCCCAGCGGTACCCGCTCGAACTCGATTTGGACAGCGTCCTGCGCGGGGCGCAATCCACAAAAAAGCTGGGCGACCTGACGCTTCCTGAAGTCTGGGAACAGATTGCCAAGCTGCGCGCCCAGGGAATTTATCCATCCGTGGCGTTGATGGAGAGTCAGCAGCGCTTGGCGATGGCGGTGGCGTGCGTGTCCTTTGTGCTGATCGGGATTCCGCTCGGCTTGAAGACCAGCCGCCGTGAGACTTCGATTGGCATGGCCATCAGCCTCGCGCTGGCGTTCACGTACTACTTCTTCGTCATTGCCGCCAATGCAATCAAAGACCGGCCGCAACTGTTCCCGGAAGCGATCCTTTGGTCGCCGAATCTGATCTTTGAATTGGTCGGCCTGTGGTTGCTCTGGCGCGCTTCCCGGGCGTGATGCTTACTTGGGGGCAAGCTGTTTGCCCATCACTTTTACCAGCGGACGAATTTCCGTCATTAACTCAGCGAACTGTTTGGGTGTGAGTTGTTGACCGCCATCGCTCAGCGCGACGGCCGGATTGGGATGCACTTCGACGAGTAGGCCATCGGCGCCGGCAGCCACGGCGGCACGTGCCAGCGGAATCACCATGTCAAACCGGCCTGCGGCATGACTGGGATCCACAAAGACCGGTAGGTGGGTTTCCTTTTTGGCGATGGCCACGGCGCTGATGTCGAGCGTGTTGCGGCAGGCGTGCTCGAACGTGCGGATGCCGCGTTCGCAGAGAATGACCCGGTTGTTGCCGTGGACGCAGATGTATTCGGCGGCCAGCAACCATTCGTCAATCAGACTCGATAGCCCGCGCTTGAGCAGAATCGGCTTGCCGGAAGCCGCCGCCGCGGCGAGCAGCGGGATGTTCTGTGCGTTGCGCGCGCCGATTTGCAGCACGTCAGCATAGCCGGCGACAAGTTCCACGTCCTGGGGCGCCATGACTTCCGTGACGATGGGCAGGCCGGTCGCGGCGCGAGCTTCC
The DNA here is from genome assembly GCA_037441425.1 of Verrucomicrobiia bacterium. Classification (GTDB taxonomy): domain Bacteria; phylum Verrucomicrobiota; class Verrucomicrobiia; order Palsa-1439; family Palsa-1439; genus JBBISF01. Next base: position 7,311 of record JBBISF010000047.1, on the reverse strand, counting down.
CGCAACAACTCCAAACCGGCTTTGCCCAAGCCTTGGAAGTCGTACGGCGAGGTGCGCGGTTTGAACGCGCCTCCGCGGAACAGGGTTGCGCCGCACGACTTCACCGCTTGCGCGGTTTCCAAAGTCTGTTGTTGGTTTTCGACGGAACAGGGGCCGGCCACGACGTGGAAGGTGTTGCCGCCGATCTGGCGGCCAGCCACGGCGAGCACGGTGTCGTGCGCCTGGTATTCCCGGCTGACGAGCTTGTATTTCTTTTGGATGGGCGTGACGCTCTCGACTTGCGGGAGCACGATGAGCGATTCGAGGGTGTGATGATTGCGCTCGTCGCCAACGCAGGCAATGACGGTGCGCTCCACACCCCGGATGGTCTTGGCGTCGTAGCCAAATTGTTTGACCGACTCGATCACTTGTTGGATTTCAGGTTCTTGCGTTCCGATTTTCAGGACGATGATCATGTTGACCTCAATAAACAAAAAAACCGTCCCGTTTTCTGCGGGACGGTTTGACGTTCGTCGTTAGGCGTCAACACAGCGCCCGCAGGCCGGTGGTAAAGTAAAAGTAATACCCGTACCAATTCCGGTTAGCAGCGCCATGTGAACGCACGTTGTTCATGCGGAAGAAAGAATAGCGGAGGCGGTGACCGTTGTCAATTCTAGCCGCTGGCGGACGCGCCGAAATAACCGTTCCACGCGAGGTCAACGGTTTCCTTGGTCAGGCGGATCGGTTCGCGGCGGTACCTGCAGATTTCGACGGCGCGATCAATCAGGTCGCGCGGTTCGCACGCCTTCGGTTCACGACGTTCCTTGCCGTAGCGCTGGTCGAGATAGGCCAGCACTTCCGGGGCGACGGACAAGCCGTGCGTCGCGGCGTAACGGTTGAAGATTTCGGCGTAGGTTTCCGGACTGGGCGGCATGACGTACAGCCGGTAGCCCATGCGGCGCAGGAAGGCTTCATCCGCGATGTCGCTGATGGTCAGGTTGGTGGCGAAGATCAGGACTTGGTCGAATGGCACCTGAATCTTTTTACCGGTATTGAGCGTCAGGTAATCGAACCGGTGTTCGAGCGGGATAATCCAGCGATTGAGCAGGTCGGTGGCGGAACAACGTTGCCGGCCAAGGTCGTCCACGACGAGCACGCCGCCGTTGGCTTTCATCTGGATCGGCGCTTCGTAGTAGCCGGGGCTTTTGTGGCTGGTGAGATCGAGGTTCTCGATGGTCAATTCGCCGCCGACGACGATGAGCGGCGGACTGATCTTGAGCCAGCGCCGGTCGTAATTTTCCGTGTCGTGAACGATGAGGCGATGACTATGCGGGTCGAACACTTGAATCACCTGGCCGTCCACCTCGATGGCGTAGGGAATCCAGATGTGGCCGGGGATGGCGTTGACGATGGCGCGGGCCATGGCGGTTTTGCCGTTGCCGGAAGGACCGCTGAGGAACAAGCTGCGCCCCGAACTGGCGATTAGTCCTAACGTCTGTTTGGCGGCGGCGGAGAGCACGAGGCTGTCGAGGGCTTTGTCGAGCAGATGTTGCGCGATGGCTTTGCGGGCCCGGGTTTGATGCGTCATCATCGCCGTGTAGTTTTTCAGTGAGACCGGTACCGGCCCGATGTAGCTGTTGTGGCGGATCAATTGATTGATGGATTCCCAGCCGCGGTCGAGGATGCCGTAGCGATGATTGTGCAGTCCCACAACACCTTTGATCTCGAGGAGTTTTTCGCGGTTGAGTTGCTGCAGTAATTCATCGGCAATCACAAACCCCACGCCCAACTGGGACGCGACGTTGGCTGTGGTGCAATCGCCTTCGGTGGACACGACTTTCAACGTCAGGTCGAGCAGAAATCGCAGGGGCACGCCCAAGTCCTCGGCCTTCTGCGGGAACGGCGGGGTGAATATATCGTGCTCTTCCGGCACCAGGTTTTCCAAGGATTTGTCGTCAGTTCGTGCTCTCATCGGGTCAAACGTCACCATTTTGGATTGGGCGATACTCATCAAAAACCTGTTAAAAGCAGGCTTTGGGCCAGTGCGAATGGCCGCCGACAAGAAACTTGCATCCCGGTTAGTCCCTTCCTAGACTGCCGGCCATGAAAATCTTCTGGCGGCACCTCGGTCTGATTGGTGTGGTGGCGGCGCTTGGTTGCTCGTCGGCTTACGGGCAGGTGGAGCAACGCTTGGGCGTTGTTGAGGAAAAGGTGGACAAACTGCGCGCGCAAATGGAATCCGTCCAGTTTCAGCAGCAACAGATGGCGAAGCAGATCGACGATTTGCAGGCCCAGATCAACCAGTTGCGGAAGGTCGAAGGCGGGGCGAGCGCGACCGATTTGCAGGCGCTCGATGACCGGGTTAAAGCCTTGGATGCCGCCCGTCAGAAAGACAAACAAGTCATCCTCGACACGCTCGCCAAGGAACTCGCCAAGATTGCCGGCGGGAAGACTCCTCCACCCGCGTCATCCGGTGGAAGCAAGGAGCACGTCGTCCAAAAAGGGGAAACTCTTTCCGTCATCGCCAAAGCCGCTGGCGTGACGGTCGCCGAATTGAAGAAAGCCAACAATCTGACCGGCGACGAAATCAAAGTCGGTCAGAAGCTCGTCATTCCGAAGTAGGCTCAGGTCATTCGTCCGCCCCAACTCGCCGTGGGCGGTTGCGACGATGGGGATCCATTACCGGGTTTGCGGCGATCCCACTGACGCCGGGGCGGTGGGCCGGAGTTCTGCAACTTTTCTCCATCCACTTTGAGATAGACAGAATCCTCGCCAAGAATTGCCTCCAGTTGCCGGGTTAGTTCCTGGGTTGGCGTCACGGCGAACGTTTCATGCGCCTCAAGAAAAACCATCCGTCCGTCCGGGTACATGAAGCAGCAGAACACCGGGCACTCGCCCTGGTGGTGCCGCAACACGGCCTCCACCCGGCTCAACGTTTCCTCCTGCACGGTCGAAGTGGACAGCCGGATATGCACCGCGCGCGTGAACCGGCGCGGAACTTCGGTGAGCGGCATGATATCGTCCACGAACAGCTTCGGGCTGTCTTCCCGGAGATTGACCGCGCCGCGGACGAACACGGCCGCGTCGGCGCGGAGTTGCTGGCTGCATTTCGTGTAGGCCTCCGGGAACACGAGCAGGTCCACCGCGCCGTCCAAATCCTCCAGCGTGGCCATGGCCATCGGTTTGCCTTGTTTGGTCGTGCGGAGTTGCACCTTGCTGAGAATGCCGCCGAGCCGGGTGTTCTGGCCGTCCTGCAAGGTCGCGAGTTGCGCGGTGGACGCCAGATCGTACCGTCGCAAAATAGACGCGTACTGGGTCAGCGGATGGCCGGTTACGTAGAACCCCAGCAGTTCCTTTTCAAATCCCAGCATCTCGCTGCTTGACCACTGAACCGGTGGAGTCTGGCCCGTCACGGGCCGGCGCACCTGCACCGGCTCGACAGCGAACAACGACGCCTGGCCGCGTTCCCGGTCGCGCAATAAGCTCGCCGCGCGCTCCATCTGATAATCAATCTGGGTGAACAACTGGGCCCGAGGAGCATCCAACGAATCGCACGCGCCGCACTTCACCAGACTCTCCAGCACCTTGCGGTTCACGACGTGCGGATCAATGCGCTCACAGAAATCGGCGAACGCTTTGAATTTCCCGCCTTTCTCCCGGACGTCGATGATGCTTTGGACGGCGATTTCCCCCACGTTCTTGATACCGGCCAGACCGAACCGAATCTTGCCGGCAGCCACCGTGAACTTCACGCCGCTGGCGTTGATATCCGGTGAAAGCACTTCAATTTCCATCTGCCGGCATTCGTTGACGAAGTGCTGGATTTTGTCGGTGTTGGCCAGTTCGTTGGACAACAACGCGGCCATGAATTCCACCGGATAGTTGGCCTTCAACCAGGCCGTCTGGTAGGCCACGACCGCGTAGGCCGCGCTGTGGGATTTGTTGAAACCGTACCCGGCGAACTTGGCGAGCGTGTCGAAAATCTTTTCCGCTTTGACGCGCGGGATTTTGTGTTTCTCGTGGCAGCCCTTGAGGAACGTGGCGCGCTGTTTTTCCATTTCCTCGACCTTCTTTTTGCCCATGGCGCGCCGCAGGATGTCCGCGCCGCCGAGTGAGTAGGCGGCCAGCACGTTGGCCGCCTGCATGACCTGCTCTTGATAGACGAAGATGCCGTAAGTCTCTTTGAGGATCGGCTCTAGGCTGGGATGATCGTACTGAATCGGGACTTTGCCGTGTTTGCGGGCGATGTAGTCGTCAATGAACTGCATCGGGCCAGGCCGGTAGAGGGCGACCAGCGCGTTGATGTTGTCAATGGACTCGATGCCGATGCGCCGGCAGAGGTCGCGCATCCCCTGCGATTCAAGCTGAAACACGCCGATGGTGTTGGCCTTCTTGATGAGATCGAATGTTTTCTGATCGTCGAGCGGAATGGTCGAGATGTCGATCCGTTGGCCGGTGGTTTGTCGAACCAGATCAAGCGTCTCCTGGATGACGGTCAACGTCTTCAACCCGAGGAAATCCATCTTCAGCAACCCGAGTTCGCCGAGCGGATTCATCGAGTACTGCGTCACGACTTCGTCCGAGTTCGTGCCGGTGGTTAACGGCACGATGCGATCCAGCGGCTCCGCGCCGATGACCACGCCCGCGGCGTGCGTCGAAGCGTTGCGCGCCAGCCCTTCGAGCGTGAAGCCATAATCAATTACGCGCCGGACGTTGTCCTCATTCTGATACGCCGTTTTCAACTCGGGGCTGATCTCCAGCGCCTTCTTCAGCGTCATCCCCAAATCGGGCGGGATCATCTTCGCGATCCGGTCGCAATCACCGTACGGTAACCCCATCGTCCGGCCCACATCGCGCACCACCATCTTGGCGCCCAACGTGCCGAATGTGATGATCTGTGCCACGTGATCGGCGCCGTACTTCTTGCGGACGTACTCAATGACTTCGGGCCGCCGGTTGTAACAGAAATCCATGTCGATATCGGGCGGCGACACACGTTCGGGATTCAGAAATCGTTCAAACAGCAGGTTGTACCGGAGCGGATCTATGTCCGTAATTTTCAACAGATACGCGACCACACTGCCGGCCGCGCTGCCGCGGCCTGGCCCAACCGGGATGCCGTGCGTCTTGGCGAAATGCACGAAGTCCCAGACGATGAGGAAATAGCTGGCGAACCCGGTTTTCTCGATAATCTTCAACTCATATTCGACCCGTTGAACGATCGCCTTTTCCTGTTCGTTCTTCGGATATTCCCACTCGATACCGAAGCGTTCGCGCATTCCCTGTTCGGTGAGTTGTCGGAGATACTGTTCGCGCGAGAGACCGTCCGGCGGGTGATAGGCCGGGAAACGCAGCTTGCCGAACTCGATCAGCAGATTGCATTTCTCGGCAACAGCGAGCGTGTTCTTGAGCGCTTCCGGCACCTCGCCGAACAACTCGTGCATTTCTTCCGGCGTGCGCAGATAGAATTGCTCGGAGACGTACCGCATCCGTTTTTCGTCGGCGAGTTGCGTTTGGGTCTGCAAACAGATCAGGCAATCGTGCGCTTCCCAATGCTGGCGTTCGACGTAATGCACGTCGTTCGTCGCCACCAACGGCAAGTTGAACTCTCGCGCCCACTGGATCAACTGGCGGTTCACTATGCGTTGTGTCTCGATCCCGTGGTTCTGCAACTCAACGTAGAAATCGCCGGGCTCGAAGATTTGCCGGTAATCATCCAGTGCGGCCTTGGCTTGTGGTAATTGCTCGCCGGCAATCTTGAACGGCACTTCGCCCTTCAGACAGGAGGTACACCCGATCAATCCCTTGGAATGCTGCGCGAGGATTTCCTTATCAATGCGCGGTTTGTAGTAAAACCCTTCGAGGTGCGCTGAGGAGACAAGCTTGATGAGATTCCGGTAGCCCGTGTCGTCCTTGGCGAGCAGGATCAGGTGGAACGCCGCGTCGCGGGCGCTGCTGGCTTTTTTATCGAGTCGGCTGCCGGGCGCAATGTAGGTTTCGCACCCGATGATCGGTTTCAGCCCGTGTTTCTGCGCGGTCTGGTAGAACTCGATCGCGCCGTACAAATTGCCGTGATCGGTCATTGCCACCGCCGGCATCTTACAGGCGTGGGCTTTCGCCACCACGTCGTCCACCCGGCACGCCCCGTCCAAGAGGCTGTACTCGGTGTGCAAATGCAGATGAACAAAATCCGAATGCTTCATGCGCTCGCGCCGGTCACTTTAGGAGCACACTGGGATGTCGGCAAGTATTTTGCCTCAGCGCGTATCAGTTTCTGACGCCTTCTCAAACGGAGTCGCAACGAGACGGTCGATTAACCGCCTGACAGTCACAAATCCAATCGCACCCCCAGCCGACAGCATAGCATTCCCGGTCGCTTGTTTGTAACGCTCTTTCTTCACGTCCTCAACGGCCGCAAATGTGCCGCCGACGGCGATTACAGCTCAGAGGGCAACCAGCCCCAGCAAAGCATACTTGGCGAATACCGAGAGCACGCCATGCCACACGGTCCGGTTGACTCGGAAGGCACGCCTGACCGAAATGGCAATGAGAACGGCGCTCAACACCAATAACGACCAACCGAGCCGGTACGATTCGGTTGCAAACGCGATGCCACTCGGCACCATGGAAATGAGGCTGAGACAAGTCAGGTTCAGGTCCGCCCGGCTCTCGTAAACCACCAGTCGGCGCTTGTAACCCAAGACGGAACCGTAGATCGCAAGGATCGGTACGAACACCGCCAGCAAGGCGAACATCAGGCCAAACGTCTCTGACAGATTATTCACGACTTAAAGTGTTCCGGCACGACACCGGTACTGGTGAAGGTCACCGTTTCACGCTACGGTTTCGCCTTCCGCACCACTGTGTGAACCCGCTGCGACGACAGCCTCCAACACGGGAGCAAGCTGCTTCCATATCTCTTCTATTGCACTTTCACTTTCAAGAGTCCTCTTTTCGACCCATCCCATGGTCCATTTCTCGAATTCTTTCGTGTTGCCCATGTAACTGACGCGGAATGCCTGAACTGCTATTGGATTGCTATTTGGCACACCAAAACACAGAGGAGAGCGTTCTTTTTCCCAGAACACATTCCACACCCCGAAAAAGAACACAACGTTGCCTTGCTTGTCCTTAAAATACAGGCCGCACTCTTTTTCAGGGAATAATCTTTTATCTGACTTCACAAGGTCAGCACATTTGGCGCATTGCCAGTTCTTGGCACCGACATTTCCCAAATCCCTCCAATCGTGGTATGAGCCTTTCGGACAAGGGGCTGAATGACCTGAACCCTTAAAACTGGACAGTTTGCAGAGTGAGTCTTGGCCGATAAAG
>JBBISF010000046.1:0-22219 GCA_037441425.1 Verrucomicrobiia bacterium | reverse complement strand
GCTACAACGTGGCCGCCAACGTGCGCCACTGCCGCGAGGTTGCCCCCGACCCGGCGGGCTTGGCGAAGATCATCGGCTGGCTGCGCGGGCGCAACGAAACCGCGATTGCTGACCTTGTAGCGTTTCTCGCCTACAGCGGCTTGCGGATTGGCGAGGCAATGCCGTTGAAGTGGGAAGCCGTCAATCTTGGCGAAGGGCTGGTAAACGTGAAGCGGGAAAAGCGCGGCGTCAATCCGTGGGTTGCGATCACGCCCGAACTGGAAACGCTGTTGCGTGATATGCAGACCCGCAAGACAAGCGGGCTTCTTTTCCCGTCACCGTTTGACGCGAGCAAACCCCGCGAGCGGCGGCCCGTCAACCGTCGAATCCGGGCGGCTTGCAAGGCGCTGGGATTGTCCCTTGTCACCCCGCACGGGCTGAGATCGTACTTTGTCACCCAAGCCCGGCAGAGCGGTTTGACCGACAGCGAAATTGCGATGCTGATTGGCGACAAGAGCGGCGCGGCAATCATTGCCCACACCTACGGCGACTTGCGCGACGATCACTTGTTGGCGCAAGCGCGGCGCGTGCGGCACACGATTGCCCCCAGCGAGGGCGTTTCAGTGATACCTTTAGTGATACCCGCGTGCCCCCAAGATTCACCCCGAACCCACAAGGGCGGGCTTGTGTCGAAAGTGGCGTAAGATGCACACCGCCAAAACCATAGCGGCACTTGACGGCACGCCGAGACACGCAACCGGGAAGCTTCTCAATCTGGGAACACGGGTTCGATTCCCGTTGGGGCTGCCAAATGAGATTCCGGCGCAGTCTCCTCGCGTAAGATCTTGAAAATAGGGCAGGTTACGGGAGTTCCAAAACCCTCGGAGATATACACCAACCCCTCCGGATAGATGATCTGCTGGAACCTTTGTTTTTGGTCCAACGAGAACTCGGTCCACAGTCGTGCCGCGTTCAGCATTAACACGCGATCACCGGCTACGTCCGCCTTTGCCTTCAGACAAAATACACGGCCAGTCGTTTCGGGCCGTGCGCTCCCATGACGAGGATTTTTTCAATGTCGGCGGTGCGGCTCGGGCCGGTAATCAGAGAAAGGGAGCTGGGCCAATGTTGGTCGTACCGCCGCCGCAGCCAATCCATCGCGCCGGTCAGATCGGGAACGATCTGTTCCCGGCGGGCGATCACGAGATGAACCGGCGGGAGAACTGACAACGCCCGCCCACCGGCCGACCGGGTGGAAACAGCAATCGAACCAGTTTGGGCGATGAGACAATCACAGCCGGTGACACCAAGATCACATTCGTGAACCCCGGCATTGCCGGGAACAACGGCGGGAAGATCACTGGCAATGCGCGGAAACTCCTTCAGGAAGGCCGGCAGGTCGGTCACGATTTCGCCGCGCAAGGCGGTGAACTCCTCGCGGAACCGTTGCTCGAGATTGGTCACCGGGGGAAAGAACAGGGCGGCGGACGGCGCGGCTGGAGCCGCGCCCGCCACGCGGAGGGCGGCACGGACCCGCGCGAGGATTTGTTCACGTGCCGGGTTCATTGTTCTTCCACCAATCTTTGAAGCTTTGGTTGGCCGGTGCCGGAAAGGCGCGCGGTGGTTTGACCCCCAACCGGCAAGCCAGCGCGCCAAGCTTCCCGGCAAGCCGGTAGCGCACCGGCGATTGCATCGCCCAGAGCCAGCTCCGAAAGATGAGCCGTTGGAGGGGATGATCCAAGCGCTTTTGCACGGCGTTGCGGCGGTTGTGGAGCAGGTGATGATGAATGTCGATCCGCACCGGGCACACATCGGTGCACGCGCCGCAGAGGGAACTGGCGTAGGGCAGATGCGACCATTCCGCGGCGTTGCGGAGGTGCGGCGTGATCACCGCGCCGATGGGGCCGGGATAGGTGGTGGCGTAGGTGTGACCGCCAATATTTTGGTAAACGGGACAGGCGTTCAGACACGCGCCGCAGCGGATGCAGTGGAGCGCGTCGCGTTGTTCGGCATCGGCGAGCAAGCGGGTGCGCCCGTTGTCGAGCAGGATGACGTGGAATTCGGCCGGGCCGTCCGGTTCGTTGTCGCGGCGCGGCCCGCCGATGAGCGAACTGTAAGCGGTGATGGGTTGGCCGGTGCCGCTCGTAGAGAGCAACGGCCAGAGCAGCGCCAGATCGGCCACGCGCGGGATGAGTTTTTCAATGCCGACAATGGCCACGTGGATGGGCGGTAATGAAAACGTGAGCCGCGCGTTGCCTTCGTTTTCGGTGATGGCGATCATGCCGGTTTCGGCGACGGCGAAGTTCGCGCCGGTGATCCCCATGTCGGCGGAAAGGAATTCCTGCCGGAGCTTCTGCCGGGCGATCCTGGTCAGTTCCTCGGCGTTGTCGGTGAGCGGAGCGCCGAGTTTCTCGTGAAAATCGCGGGCAATATCCGCTTTGGTAAGGTGCATCACCGGGGTGACAATGTGATAGGGCGGTTCGTGGCGGAGTTGGCAGATGAACTCGCCGAGATCGGTTTCGACCGCGTGGATACCGGCCGCTTCGAGGGCGTCGTTGAGGTGGATTTCCTCGGTCGTCATGGACTTGGATTTGACGACCTTGCGGACGCCGTGCCGGTGGGCGAGGGAGAGGATGTAATTGCGGGCCTCGGCGCTGGTCTCTGCCCAGTGGACGCGGCCGCCGTTGGCGATGACGTTGCGTTCGAATTGTTCCAGATACCGGTCGAGGTGATTGATGGTCTCCCATTTGATCTGCGCGGCGCGGCGGCGGGCGTTCTGCCAATCCGCAAAGCGCGCTTTGCCGCGCGTGACGGCCACGTTATAGCTGGCCATGTTGGTCTGAATGACGGCGCGATGGCGGAGGTCGGCGCTTTTGGCAGCGGCGGTTCGAAGAAACTGCTGGGCGGTGGCGCTCATGTCGAGGCCAGCACCTCCGCCAGCGAGATGATTTTGACCGGCAACTTCTGTTTTTGGAGGTAGCCGTTGATTTGCATCAGGCAACTGGAATCGGCGGACACTACGTACGCCGCGCCAGTCCCGGCGATGGATTGGCATTTCACTTCGTCCATCGCATAGGAGATCATCGGGAATTTGACTGAGAACGTGCCGCCAAAACCGCAGCAGGTCTCAGCTTTGTCCATTTCCAGCAGCTCCAGTCCTTTGACGTGGCGCAAGAGTTGCCGGGGTTCGTCCTTGAGGCGCAATTCGCGCAAGGTGTGACAAGAGTCGTGGTACGTCACTTTGGCCGGAAAGCGCGCGCCGACATCGGTCACGCCGAGCTGGCGGACGAGAAATTCGCTGAACTCGAAGGTAGGCGGCGGCGTGACGCCGAGTTCGGGATAGAAGTTGCGTACCATTGCGGTGCAGGAGCCGGAGGGACTGACGACGGCGTCATAGCCGGCGAAGATTTCGGCATAACGTTTTGCGAGCGTGCGCGCCTCGTCCCAATAACCCGTGTTGAAGGCCGGTTGGCCGCAACAGGTCTGCGCCGCCGGGTATTCCACGGCAACGTTGAGCCGACGTAACACCGTCACCATCGCGATCCCGACGCGCGGGTACAATTGGTCAATGAAACATGGAATAAACAGGCCGACGCGCATGACGGTCAAATCTCCAGCTGGTCGTCGGTGGTGAAGAACGAGGCGAGGAAGTGGAACATGACGAAGTATTCGAGGGCGAAGGGCAGGAAACCGAGGAAGCCGACGAGCGGCATCTCAAAGAGTTTCCAGTTCTGGCCGAGCGGGAAGATGTAAATCCATTTCGTGTAGGCCCACATGTTCCAGAATTCCCAGAGCACGCCGCAGATGCCGCCGGCCACGAGGAGCTGGAGGGTGCGGCCGAGCCGGCCGGTTTCCCAGTCGCGATAAAGACTTTGCGCGCCCCGCCGGTAATTGAACGGTTCGAGCAGAAGAATCCAGCCCACCCACACCAATGCCCAGAGATAACCACGCGTCGGTCCCGGGCAGAACGGCGGCGCGAACACAAAAACCGCGCCGACGATGGTGGATGCAGTCAACGCGCCGTCGTTCCAGCGGAATTGCGGGCCGCGCGCGCGGGCAAACCAGCTGTGGCTTTGCGCCAGTTCACAGGTCAGGAACAAGCCCGGCATGATCGTCGCGAACGCCAGGGCGTAACCGAGAAATCGCACCGACAGGTCGGCATCCAGGTTCACGTAGCGCCAGCCGGGGAGCAGCCGATTGTAGGCTTCAAACAAACACCAGAAGGCCACGGATAAAATGCACTCCAGCATCAACGTGGCGCGGCGTCTGGTCAGCGGCGAGCGGCCCGCGCGCCGGTAGAGCCACGCGTCGGCAAACAAAATGTAGCCCCACCAGCAAACCGGTGTGGTCCAAGCGGTGATCAGTTCCCAGTGAACCCCCGGCAGGACGCCGGTCTGACCGCAGAAGACTGCGGTTTCCATCAGCACCAGCAGCAACAACCCCAACGTGCCGTAGCGGGGAAAACGATGGAAGGGCGTGCCGGTCATGGCGCAGGGTGCGGCCGCGGCGGCGGTTGATCGCGGCTGACCAGTTCCTGCACGAGCGTGTCTTTGGCCGCCCAGACCAGCGCGAGCGTCAACGAAACCGGTAACAGCACCACGATGGCCACCAGCAGACTGATCCGTTGCAATAATTGCCGGAACTCCTCCAGCAGACTGGTCTGCCGGAGCACCGCCATTAAAACAATATACGCCAGCGCGGCCGCAAAGGGCAGGAACAGCAACACGATGTTGGCCGCCGTGAACAACCGGGCCTCCAACGCCATTTGTTTGCGGCCCACGAACGCAGCGAGGGTGGTGATGGTGCGGTTTAACATCATCAAGTAAACGATGCCGGTGGCCACGAAGGCCGCGGCGTTCAGTTGCAAATAGAAATTGTCCGGCACGCCGCGCCACATGTAGAAGAGCACGCAGAAATACGCCAGCAACGTCGCAACCCCGCGCAGTCGGCCCACCCGGTTCCGCCACTGCGGGCCGGTGGATTCGTCCGGCAGTGCGTGCAGCCGGGCCTGTTGCAGCCGCCACGTGCCCATCAGCGTCGCCACCACGCCGCCGGCCAGAAACACCTCCGAGAACGCGCGGACCCACAGCAGGACCACCGTTTGCGCCGCCACTAACACCGTCACCAGCAATCCCCAGAAAATGAAATACAACCCTTGCGTCAGCCGCACGAGATCGGCGGCGGACACCTGCGCGGCTGGGGTAGCCTCGGGTCCCGGCGTGCTGACTACGGCAGGAGTCGCAGTGGCTTCAATTATTTCCGACATGACGATTCAAGACTTTGCCCTGGAGCTTTTTCCAGGTGCCGACGCGTTCGATTTGTTTTTGCAACAGCGCCAACAATTGCGCCAACCGCTCATTGATGTCGAGCGTTTCCAGCATCAACTGCTTCTCCTGCCAATTGTCGAGCATCGTATAGCTCACCAGATCGAGGAACAACTCTGGGTTCTCCAGCGCCAGCACCGAGTCCACCACGGTTTTGGGGATTTTCAGGCCCAGCCGCGCCCGGGCGCGCGCGAGCTTGCGCACCACGCCGGCCACCGCATCCCGGTTCAACGCATGACACGCGCCGGTCGTCATCACCGGTTCAACGGCGGCAACCGGATAGCCCAACTGCGGATGGGCTTCCTCAAAATGGCGGACCCGCACGCGCGCCAACCCGCGCAACGCCAGATGCGAAGTGCCATCCGGTTGGCCAACGCACGCCTGCACCAGTCCCACCCCGGCGACCCCGCACGGGCCGGACTGACTCGCTTGCGCCAGGCCGATGGCGAACATCCGGTCGCCCTGCAAACAATCCGCCAACATCCGCCGGTAACGCTCCTCGAAAATATAAAGCGGCAATAATGTGCCGGGAAACAACACCGCGTTCGGCAAGGTCATGATGCCAAGTTGTTCGGGAATCTTCATCTCATCGCGGGCCACTATAACACGAAATTCCAGCGGCGACGCCTCATTCCAGATTCTTCCGCAACAACGCGTACACCTCATCCAGCGCTTGCGGCAAGACCCGCGTGTCGGCCAGCACCGGCATGTAGTTGGTATCGCCGTTCCAGCGCGGCACGATGTGGACGTGAACATGGTCGCGCACGCCGGCGCCGGCCACCTGTCCGAGATTGATGCCGATATTGAAGCCCTGCGGGTTCATCGCGCGCGCCAGAATCTGTTTGCACCGGCGCGTCAACACCATCATATCGGCGAATTCGCCATCGGCCAGCTCATCAATCTCGCCGGTATGCTTGTACGAGGCAACCATCAGATGGCCGACGTTGTAGGGATAGGTGTTCAGCAGCGCGAAGCAGGTGCGGTCGCGAATCAAGACATGGTTCTTGGCGTCATCATTCGCCTGGGGTTTCTGGCAAAGGAAACACCCGGTTTCTTTTTCACCGAGAATGTACCGGATGCGCCACGGCGCCCACAACGAGTCCATAGAGACAAGTTATACGGCCCGGCGCGCGGGCATGTCAACGCGCCGTGATGACTGATCAGACATGCGCATCCAGTGGACGCGATGAGGCGCACCGATGACCAGCCGGTTGCTCAAATCAGCTTCCGACCGCTCAGCCAGATGCTCGGGCAACGGCAGAACCCGCTTGTTTGACGAGTTTGAACGCCGTGGGCGGTGTATTACAGTTGGCCGGTTTGCAGGGCGGCTTCGACGGCTTCCAGCAGCGTGTGCAGCAACACCGTGTGCGCTTCTTGGACGCGCGCTGTGTTGTTGCTGGCCACGATCAATTCAATATCCGCCTTGCCTTTGGCTGCGCCGCCATCTTTGCCGAGCAAGGCGACCGACTTGATGCCGCGTGGTCGCGCGACTTCAAGCGCTTTCACGATGTTGACAGAATTGCCGCTGCTGGTGAACACAATCAGCAGATCGTCTTTGCCCGCCAGCCCTTCCACCTGCCGGGCAAACACCGCGTCAAATCCGAAATCGTTGGCGATGCACGTCAGCAATGTCGGGTCGGCATTCAGACAGAGGGCCGGCAGAGGACGGCGGTTGCGGCTGTAGCGGCCGACGAGTTCCTCGGCCAGATGCATGGCGTCGGCGGCGCTGCCACCGTTGCCGCACGTCAGAATCTTGCCGCCCGCCTTGAGGGTTCCGATAACCGCCGCGCCGATCTTCTCAAATATTGGAATCTGGGCCTTCAGGCTTTGCAGGGTTTGACAGGCCTCGGAAATGACGCCGGAAAGGTCTGATTGCATAGAGCTTGCATCATAGCGGGATCGGCAAACACTGCCAACGGAAATTTTTCTTGAATTCCGACACCGGTGTTGGTTTGATTCCATTGATGAATCTGGAACCCACCTCCAGCCAAGAAAAAGGCGAGGAAACTTTCGACCGTTGGCCCATCATCAACTCCGGATTAAGTCCGCGCGTGGTGCATTGCCTGACCGAAGCCGGCGTGGAAACGGTGGGTGAGATGAACACCTGGAGCGACGAGCGGCTGATGCGGTTGCGCCATTTTGGAGTGACCTCGCTCAAGAACATTTACTGGTTCCGTCGTTGGACCAAACGCGCCAGCAGCGCCGAATTTCAGTTCCCGCACTACCGGGCGCTCTTGCAGGAGTTTCTGAATAAATCGGAGATGTTCGTCTTGGAGCAACGTTACGGAATGACCGACCCGTTGTTCCGCCCGCAGATGCGCCGGCGCACATTGCAGGAGATTGCCGACCTGCTTGGCGGGATGACCCGCGAGCGCGTCCGGCAGATTGAAGAACAGAGTTTGATCCAAGTCCGCTCCGCACTCTGCCGGCAACTAACCCGTCCATTCGTCGCCCATCTCGCGGCCAGGATGCGCGACCAAGGTGGCGTGGTGCTCAGCGCGGAATTGACGGCGTGGACGACGGACCCGTTGCTGGACAATTATCAACCGTGGGGCTTGTTGCTGTTGCTCACCGAAATTGCCGACGACATCCGTTTCCGGTACGATTACTTCACCTGCCTGCCGGCGCACTTGATCACGCGCATTGAGGAGAGCTTCTGCGCCTTTCCGCGGCAAGCGGGCGGCCTCGTGTCGTTTCAACAAATCAAAGACACCGTCGCGAGCGCGTTGGCCGACGTGAATCTGCCGTGGGATCGCGTGTTGACGGTCATGCTCACCCAGCATCCGGAAATCTCCCTGACTAGCGACGGCCGGTACTTCATCCGCGACGTGGGCGCGCCCATCATTCTGCACGACATCCTGCGTGCGGAGTCGCAGCCCCTGCATTTCTATGATCTCACCCGCATTTACAACGAACGCGTGCACGCCAACAGCCGCGTCGCGGCCGGGCAGATTCTGCGACAACTGGCGCAGATGACCAACGTGCGCCGCCTTTACCGGGGCGTGTACGAGCTATCGGCCTGATTGTGCGGCTCCTCGATCGATACCTGTTGCGGGAGTTCAGCCTGCCGTGGTTGTACTGCTTGGACGCGTTCGCCATGCTCTGGATCGTGGTGGACCTCCTCGGCACCCTTGACGATTTTCTTGAACACCACATTCCGTTCGCCCAAGTGCTGCGGTACTACCTCATGTGGTTCCCCGAAGCCCTGGTGCAAATCATCCCGATGTCGCTTCTGCTGGGATTACTGTTTTGTCTGTCCAACCTCGGCCGCCGCAACGAACTGCTGGCCATGCGGGCCGGCGGCGTCAGCCTGTGGCGGCTGGCCGTCCCGCTGCTGGGCGTCGGTGTCGGGGCTTCCCTCGTGGTTCTGGTCCTCAACAACTTCTTCGTCCCGGCGGCGCACGCGCGCACGCGCGCCCTCCGTAATGTGTTTCACGGAAAAACAGCGACGGATCAGGTGCGCAACATCTTCTACATGGACCTCGTCCACCACCGGGACTGGTACGCCGTGAGTTACAATTCCGCCACCCGGGTCCTGGAAAATCTGGAAATTCACGAGCACACCGCCGCCGGCGGACCGCTGTGCGACATCTACGCCGAGCGCGCCCAGTGGATTGACAGACAGTGGCACTTCTTCAACGTCGAAGTGCAGGAACAAACGCCGGACGCTCAAGTCCTGCTCCGCCACGCGGCCGAGACCAATTTCCCCGCCCTCACCGACCCGCCCCGGCAACTCCTGCTGCAAAACAAACGCCCCGACGAAATGACCTCCGGTGACCTGCGCCGTTTCATCCGCACCCGCCGCCCCACCCGGCAACTCGCCATCTACCGGGTCACCCTTCACTACCGATATGCCTTTCCGTGGTCGTGTCTGATGGTGGCGTGGATCGCCGTCCCGCTGGGCATGAGCACCCGGCGCAGCGGCGCGTTGCGGAGCGTGGGGTTGGCGCTTGGACTGGTGGTGGCGTTTTACTTCGTCACCAATATCGCGCTGGCCTATGGTGATGCCGGCAAAATTGAGCCCGTTCTTGCCGCGTGGCTGGCCAACCTTCTCTTGGCCGTCGTGGGCGGGGTTCTGTTCCTCCGGCTGCGCTAACCCACCAGCACGGCCTGCGCCACGGCATACTCGTTGCCGTGGGACAAGCTGACGAGCACCGCCGTCGCGCCCCGGACCTTGGCCAACTCCGCGCCGCGCCCGTGCAGCACCACATACGGCTCACCACTATCCCGCCGGCAAATCTCCAAGTCCTGCCATCCCAGTTGCCCGCCGATCCCGGTGCCGAACGCCTTGGAGATCGCCTCCTTCGCGGCGAACCGCGCCGCGAAATGACGCGCCGGAAACTTCATGGCTTCGCAATACGCGATCTCGCCCGGCAGAAAACACCGCTGCCGGAAACGCGCCCCGAATTTTTCCAGCGAGTCGGCCACGCGCCGCGTCTCCACGATATCCACGCCCACGCCGAGCACGTTCATCCGCGAATCACCTCCAGCATTTCGCGCACGGCTTGCCGGAGACCGACAATAACAGCGCGCGACACAATCGCGTGGCCGATGTTCAGCGTTTCCAGAGACGGCAGCCGCAAAATTGGCGGCGTGTTTTGGTAGTTCAAGCCGTGGCCGGCATTGACGCGCAACCCCAGATCGTGCGCCAATTCCGCGGCGCGCACCAGCTTCCGCAATTCCGTTTGCGGTGACCGCGCGTTGGCGTACGCGCCGGTGTGCAACTCGACAAAGTCCGCACCCACGTCGGCCGCCGCCCGCAGTTGGTTGCCGATCGGATCAATGAAGAGACTCACGGCAATCCCGGCCGCCTTGAGCCGTGGCACCGTCCGCGCCAACGACCGCGCGGCGCGCACCACGTCCAGCCCGCCTTCGGTCGTGACTTCGGTCCGCTTTTCCGGAACCAGACACACCTCATCGGGCCGGATCTCTTCCGCGATGGCCACAATCTCCGGCACGTCGGCCATCTCCAGATTCAAACTGGTTTTCAGGCGGCGCCGCAACAAGCGCACGTCGCGGTCCTGAATATGCCGGCGATCTTCGCGCAGGTGGACAGTCACGCCCTGTGCGCCGGCCCGCTCGACTTCCCGGGCGGCTTGGAACGGATCTGGTTCCGGCGTCAGCCCGCCCGCGCCGGCCGATTTGTAGCGCGCCTGGCGCAAGGTGGCCACATGATCAATGTTCACGCCGAGCCGAATCATGCCGGCAGGTTACACGGACCGGGCGCGTTGCGCAAAAACAATGTCAATGACCGGTTAGTTGCGCAGCGCCTCCTCGACCGCGCGCTGCCAACGTGCCTGTTTCCACGGGCCGAAGTGTTTCTGCAACCATTCCTGCTCGGCGCGCGCCCAGCCGATGTCGTAGCCCATCCGTTCACTTTCGATCCATTTATATTTTTCAATTTCCTCGAGCTGGGATCGCTCAATTTCAGCCAGAGGGTTGGTTTTGCGGTATCGTAATGTCATCACCACCCGCCTCCCGCGGGTTCTCAGAACGCGGCACAATACCATCCGTGGCACAACTGTCAATGTGCAGGAAGGTTACCATTTGGTGACAGCGGAACCGCTTGCCGGTCAAGGGGGTGTCCGGTATTGTGGGCGGCATGGTTGGGTCGCGATATTTGGAAAAAATGGCGCGTCACGCCGACGACCGGTTGGCGCTCAAGCCGGGCGCGCGGCCAGCGGATTGCCTGCCGATCTTCAAGCGGTTCCTGAAAGTGGAGAGTCATCGGCTGCGGATATGGCACCGTGGCGGGGCGTCGGGGCGGGAAATCGTCCACGGTCGGGCGCACATGATTGATGTGTTGCTGCGCCGGTTGTCGGAGGCGACGGACCAGCATTACCGGCAGGAACATCGCGCTGAACCGCCCGCGCCGGTGGCGTTGGTGGCGATTGGCGGGTACGGGCGCGCCGAACTCAGTCCGTCCTCCGATATCGACATTATGTTTCTGCACAAACTGTCGTCCCGGCGATCAGCGGGGCATCATCCGTATCTGGAAGCGGTCGTCGAGCCGGTGTTGTACACGCTGTGGGACATCGGGTTGAAAGTCGGCCATTCGACGCGCTCGATTGACGAGGCGATTGAGCAGGCCAACCGGGACATGCAATCCAAGACCTCGTTGATTGAGTCCCGGCTGCTGTGGGGGGACAAGGCGTTGTACGAAGAGTTCCGCCAGACGCTCGTCCGCAAATGCGTCCGCGGTCACGAGGAGGATTACATTGCCGCCCGGATGCAGGATCAACAGGATCGTCACGACAAGTTCGGCGACAGCGTGTATCTGCAAGAGCCGAACGTGAAGAGTGGTTGCGGCGGGCTCCGGGATTTTCAGAACCTGATCTGGATGGCGTTTTTCAAATACGGCGCGCTCACGCTGCCGGCCCTGCGCAAACAAGAGTTCCTCGAAGCCGACGAACAACGCCAACTTGACGAGGCCTACGATTTCATTCTCCGGGTCCGCAACGAACTGCATTACCTCACCGAGCACGCGTCGGATTCGATCAGCATCGGCTTGCAGCCGCAGATTGCGACGGAGTTTGGCTACCGGCAGCACGACCTGCTGCGGCGCACCGAAGCGTTCATGCGCGACTACTACACGCATTCGCGCAACATCTTTCTGCTGACCAAGGCGCTGGCCGAACGCATGGCGCTGCGCCCCTCGCGGCTCGGCAAGTTGGGCGCGTTGCTGGGGCGGCCCCGGAAAGAGGAGTCATTCGACGGATTCGTGATTCGCGGCAACGTCATCAGCGCCAGCGAGCCCGGTATCTTCAAGGCCGATCCGTTGCGGTTGATGCGGGTGTTTCTCCACATGCAGCAGCGCGAATTGGAACCAAGCCCGGAGTTGCGCAATCAACTACGGCAACAGGTGCGGTTGGTCAATCGCGGATTGCAGACCTCCCCGGACGCCCGCGCGGCGTTTCTGGAAATCCTCCAACACAAGGGGCAAGTCGCGCGCATCCTGCGGGTGATGCACGAGACCGGGCTGCTCGGCAAGTATCTCCCGGAATTCGGGCGCCTCACGTGCCTGGTGCAACACGAGTTTTTCCACCGCTACACCGCCGATGAACACACCTTGCAGGTCATTGAACATCTTGACCGCATCATTGACGCGACCCGGCCGCCGCACGCGAACTACAAACGGATATTTCAGGAGTTGGAGCATTCGCACGTCTTGTATCTGGCCGTGTTGCTGCACGACGTCGGCAAGGCCGCCAACGTCGATCATCACGCCGAGGCCAGCCTGGAGATGGCCCGCCGGGCCGCCGGGCGGTTGCGGTTGCGCGCGGATGAGACGGAGCAACTGCTCTTTCTGGTGCGCGATCATTTGAAGTTATCCATGCTGTCCCAGCGACGCGATCTGGACGATCACGCGACGATTGAGGCGGCGGCCCGCATCGTGAAGACCGAGTCGAATCTCGACATGCTGCACCTCTTGTCGTTTGCCGACGCCGCCGGCACGAGCATCAAGACGTGGTCGGACTGGAAGGAGGCGTTGCTTTGGGAATTGTACCACCGCACCAAGCAGGTTCTCGGGGGCGCGGAACGCGCGCGGAACATCCTCGCCCGGCGGATCGAGCAGCTTTACAAGGAAGTCAGCACCCGCTTGAAGAATCAGTTGGCGCTCGAAGAGATTTACTCGCACTTCGAGTTGATGCCGGCCAGCTACTATATCAACACCAGCGCTGACGAAATCAGCCAGCACCTGATGCTGATTCATCAGTTCATCACCCGGCAAATGGAAGTGGAGACGCCCGGGGACGCGCTGGTGCCGGTGATTGACTGGCGCTCATCGGAGACACAGGGCTATTCGCAACTCGCCATCTGCACGTGGGACCGGCTGGGGTTGTTCTCCAAGATCTGTGGCGCGCTGGCGTCCGCCGAACTCAACGTCTTGCGCGCCCGCATCTACACCCGTGGCGATCACGTCGTGCTCGATATCTTCGACGTGTGCGACCGGGAACACCGGGCCGTCACCGAAGACCGGGCCGTCAAAACATCCGAAGCGGCCATCCAGAACGCGCTCACTTATCAGCAGCACCTTGATTTCCCAGAGTTGCTGGCCCGGTTGCGGACGAACCGCCGGGTCGAGCCGCGGATCCGGGAAGTCACCATCCCCACCGTGATTGAATTCGACAACGAAATCAGCCAGAGCCGGACGGTGGTGGAAATCCAGACCGAAGACCGGCTGGGCCTGCTCTACACGCTGACCCGGACGTTGACCGACTTGAACCTCGACATCAGCATCGCCAAAATTGCCACCGAAAAAGGCGCGGCGATTGACACCTTCTACGTGCAAGACCATGCCGGCACGAAGATCGCCGATCCGCAGCGGCTGCAAACGATCAAGACCAAACTCGAAACCGCCATCCATCTGTTGGCTGATTGACGATGAAGAAGTCGGCTGCATCACGCCGCCACACGACCCGGCAACTGCGCAACTACCGGTTGCTGGCCCGCGTCAGCAACGTCATCAATTCCTCCCTCGACGCGGAGAGGGTGTTGAACCTCGTGCTGGAGGAAGCGGTGCGCATCACGCGGGCGACGAGCGGGTCGCTGGTGTTGATCGACCCGCACACGCAACTGTTGGAGATCGAAGTCGCCATCGGCCTCAGTGCGAAAGCCCGGCAACTGCGGTTGCCCATCGGCCGCGGCGTGACCGGTTGGGTCGCCAAGACCGGCCAGCCGTTGCGCGTGCCGGACGTCACGGCGGATTCCCGGTATGTCGCGGTGCGCCAGGGCGTGCGCAGCGAACTCGCCGTGCCGCTGGTTGTCGAGGACGCGCTGATCGGCGTGCTCAACGTGGATTCCACCCGGCGGAACGCGTTCCGGCTGGACGACGAAGAGTTGTTGGTCGCCGTTGCCAACCAGGCCGCGAAAGTCATTCACAACTCGTGGCTCTACGAAGCCGTGGCCTACAACGCCCGCAAGCTGGAAACCCTGTTTGCCATCGGCCAATCCATCATTTCCTCGCTGAACTTGGAGGACATCCTGCGCCGGGTCACGCGCGATGCCTGCCAGCTCATGGACACGAAAGTCTGCTCCCTGATGCTGCTCAACGCCACGCGGGAACGGTTGGAGTTGCGCGCCTGTCACGGGGCCGGGACCGAATACCTCAGCCGGCCGCCGTTGGTGGTGGACGACAGCGTCGTTGGTTCAGTCATCACCCACCGGAAACCGCTGCGCGTTTATAACGTCCAGGATTACGACACGTTCCGGCACATTGAACTCGCCAAGCAAGAAGGCTTGGTCTCGCTGCTATCCGTCCCGCTGGTGTTCGGCGAGGCGGTCATCGGCGTGCTCAACGTCTATACCGGCACGCCGTACCGGTATTCCACACAGGACGTGAAGATTCTTTCCGCGCTGGCCAACCTCACCGCCGTGGCCATCGAGAACGCCCGGCTCCACGAAAAAACCGTCGCGCTCGAAGAACAGCTCCGCCACAACGAACGACTCAGCACGCTCGGCCTGCTCGCCGCCGAAGTGGCCCACGAAATCCGCAATCCGTTGACGGTGATGAAAATGTTGTATCACTCGTTGAATCTGGAGTTCCCGGCCCACGACCCCCGCGCGCGCGATGCCGAGATTATCGCGGAAAAGATGGAGCACTTGAACACGTTTGTGGAGCAACTCCTCGGCTACTCGCGCTCCACCGAACCGGACTTCAAGCCGGTGGACGTCAACGAATTGCTCGGCGACGTGCTGCTGTTGGCGCGCTCGAAACTCCAGCGCCAGAACATCACAGTCCGCCAACAATTCACGCCCGACTTGCCGGCCGTCCGCGCGGATCGCGGTCAGATCGAGCAAGCGTGTCTCAACCTCATCCTCAACGCGGCGGAAGCCATGCCGGAAGGCGGCACGTTGACGGTCACCTCCGCGCCTCATCCTTCCGCGCTCATTCTGTTGAGGTTTTGCGACACCGGCCCCGGTATCTCTGCCGAGAAACAGACGCAACTGTTCAAGCCCTTCCTCACAACCAAGCCGCGCGGCACCGGCCTCGGCCTCGCCATCGTGCAAAAGATCTTGGAAGCCCATCGGGGCAAAGTCGAAGTGGAGAGCGCGCCCGGCCGCGGCACGACGTTCCGGTTGCTGCTGCCGGTGGGATGACACGGGAACGGCTCACGCTGCAATTCCACGAGCGCGACGGCGGGCCGCGCGCGGACGGGGCGGTGTGCGCCCGGCTGCAATCGGAAGTGCGTTTGCCGTTGACGGGTCTGTCCGGTTTGCTAGCATCGGTGATGTTTCAACCCCCGTAACGGAAGGAAATCTAAATATGGCAATTAAAGTAGGTATCAACGGATTCGGCCGCATCGGCCGGCTGGTCTTCCGCGCAATCTGCGATCAGGGCTTGCTCGGCAAGGAAATCAACGTCATCGCGGTCAACGACATCGTGTCCGCCGACAACCTCGCGTATCTGGTCAAGTACGACTCCGCGCAGGGCCGGTTTCCCGGCACGGTCAGCAGCGAGAAATCCAAACCCGACCTCGCCGAAGACGACACATTGGTCGTCAACGGCCAGAAGATCAAATGTCTGGCGGTGAAAGAAGGCCCGGCGGCGATGCCGTGGAAAGCGCTCGGTGTGGACATTGTCGTCGAGAGCACCGGCTTGTTCACCGCGCGCGAAAAGGCGGAAGGCCACCTCAAAGCCGGCGCGAAGAAAGTCATCATCAGCGCGCCCGCGAAGAATGAAGACATCACCGTCGTGCTCGGCGTGAACGATGGCAAATACGACCCCGCGAAGCACCACATCATCTCCAACGCGAGCTGCACCACCAACTGCCTCGCGCCGGTCGTGCATGTGTTGCTGAAGGAAGGCTTCGGCATCGAAGAAGGTTTGATGACCACCATCCACAGCTACACGGCGACGCAGAAGACGGTGGACGGTCCCTCCAAGAAGGACTGGAAGGGCGGCCGTACCGCCGCGCAGAATATCATCCCTTCCACGACCGGCGCCGCCAAGGCCGTCGGCCTCGCGATTCCCGAAGTGAAGGGCAAACTGACCGGCATGGCGTTCCGCGTGCCGACGCCGACCGTCAGCGTGGTGGACCTGACCGTCAAGACCGTGAAGGAGACCAGCTATGCCGAGATCAAGGCGGCGATGAAGAAAGCCAGCGAGACCTACCTCAAAGGCATCCTAGGTTACACCGAGGACGACGTGGTCAGCAGCGACTTCATCCACTGCCAGTTGTCGAGCATCTTCGACGCCGGCAGCGGCATTGAGTTGAACAGCAAGTTCTTCAAACTCGTTTCTTGGTACGACAACGAGTGGGGTTACTCCTGCCGGTGCGTGGATTTGATCCGCAAAATCGGCGCAAAACTCTAAGAGTTGCAAACCCAACGAAACCGGGCGATTGTACCCACAATCGCTCGGTTTTTCGTTGTGGAAACGCTGGGGTTACGACAGGGAACAAGGGGTTGATTTGAATCGGGTTAGCGCAACGTCATACGTCGCATGCCGGCGGATTCACCGTGTTGCCGCTGCGGCTTGCGCGTGGAATGGGCCGGCGGCACTGGCGTGTTTATGCGGGCTGCTGGTGTTGCTGGGGCTTCCTCCAGAAGCGGCGGCCGGCCGGGAGAAGCTGCACGGTTGCATTCCCGGTGTGATCAAGAGACTCCACCTGCAAGCCGCGGGCCGATTGCCGGGCACCCAACGACTGCAACTGGCCATCGGTCTCCCGTTGCGCAATCAGGACGCGCTCGGCAAACTGCTGCAAGAGATTTCCGATCCGACCAGCCCCCACTACCGGCATTATCTGACGCCGGCGCAGTTCGCGGCGCAGTTCGGTCCGACCCCGCAGGATTACCAGGCGCTCATCACGTTCGTGAAGGCCAACGGGTTGACCGTGACCGGCACGCATCCCAACCGCGCCGTGCTCGACGTGAAAGGCACCACGGCGGCGATTGAGCAGATGTTCCACGTGACGATGCACGTTTATCCGCACCCGAAGGAAGCGCGCACGTTCTACGCGCCGGATGTCGCGCCCATGGTGGACGCGCCCGTCGCCATCCTGCACGTCAGCGGGTTGGATAACTACGAGTTGCCGCACCCGAACTTGAAGGTTACGCCCGTCGGCCCAACGGCCAACGTTGCGCCACTCAATGGTTCCGAGCCTGGCGGCCGCTATTGGGGCAACGACTTTCGCACCGCTTATGTACCAGGCACTACGCTGACCGGCGTGGGCCAGAACGTAGCGCTGGTGCAGTTCGATGGTTATTACACCAACGATATCGCCAGTTACATCTCTCAAGCCGGCATCACGACGAGCGTGACCCTCACCAACGTGCCGGTTAATGGTGGCGTTGCTAACCCGGGGAGCAACAACATCGAAGTTGCCTTGGATATCGAGATGGTCGTTGCGATGGCGCCTGGCAGCACCAAGATCTTCGTCTATGAAGCTCCCAATGGAACGGCATGGGCGACCATCCTCGGGCAGATCGCCAACGACAATCTGGCGCGGCAAATCAGTTGCTCTTGGGGGGGCGGCGGTCCCGATCCGACATCGGAACAAATTTTCCAGCAAATGGCCGCCCAAGGACAAACGTTCTTCGATGCTTCCGGCGATGCGGATGCGTTTACGGGATCGATCCCCTTCCCGGCCGACAGCACCAACATCGTGCAGGTGGGCGGGACGGACTTGAACACGGTCAGTGGGGGAGGACCCTACGTTTCGGAAACCGTCTGGAACGATGGCACCAACACGACCTCCGGGAGCAGTGGCGGGATCAGTACCTACCATGCAATCCCCCCTTGGCAACAAGGCGTCAGCATGAGCGCCAATCTGGGTTCGACCACCATGCGCAATGTTCCCGACGTGGCCATGACCGGCTCGAATGTTTACGTCATTGCCGACAATGGAAAACCGTACTCGGTTCGCGGCACGAGTTGCGCCGCACCGCTCTGGGCTGGCTTCACCGCGCTCGTCAATCAACAAGCCGCCGCCAATGGCCAAGCCGCCGTCGGTTTTCTCAACCCGGCCTTCTACGCCATCGGTAAGAGCGCCACCTACACCAATTGTTTCCACGACATCACCGTCGGCAACAACTTCAGCAGCACCAGTCCCACCAATTACCCCGCCGTGGTCGGTTACGATCTGTGCACCGGCTGGGGCACACCGACCGGCACGAATCTGATCAATGCGCTGGCCACCCCCTTCTATGCGCCGAACATTGTCAATGCCGGGGCCACCCTGCTCGCGGAAAGCTGCGCGCCCACCAATGGCGTGGTTGATCCGGGCGAGACGGTCACCATCAACTTCGCCCTGCAAAATACCGGTACGGGGAACACGACCAACCTCGTTGCCACCTTGCTCGCCACCGGCGGCGTCACCGCGCCCAGCGGCCCGCAGACCTACGGCAGCCTCGTTGCCGGCGGCGCGGCGGTCGCGCAACCGTTCACCTTCACCGCCACCGGCGCGTGCGGCGGGACGATCACCAACACGTTCCAGCTTCAGGACGGGGCGAACGTCCTCGGCACGGTCACATTCCTGTTCACGCTGGGGCAACCGGGAACAGTTCTCGCGGAAAACTTCGATGGCGTCAGCGCCCCCAACCTCCCGGCGGGCTGGACCACTTTCGCCGGCGGCGCCCAATCGCCTTGGGTGACCTCCACGAGCCAGGCCGACACCGCGCCGAATGCCGCCTTCTCGCCGGATCCATCCACCGTCGGCTCCAACGCGCTGGTCTCGCCACTCATCGCCATCACCGGCACGGCGACCCAACTGACATTCCGCCAGTACTACAACCTCGAATCCAGCGCCAGCGGGACCGGCTACGACGGCGGCGTCTTGGAGATCAGCATCGGCGGCGGACCATTCACCGACATCCTTGCCGCCGGCGGTTCGTTTGCCTCCGGCGGCTACAACCGCACCATCAGTACCCAGTATAACAATCCGCTGGCAGGCCGCCAGGCCTGGAGCGGCAACTCGGGCGGCTTCATCACCACCGTCGTCAACCTGCCGGCCGCCGCGGTCGGGCAGAACATCCAGTTGCGTTGGGTCTGCGGGACCGACAGCAGCGTCAACGGCGCCGGTTGGTACGTGGACACAGTCGCCGTGACCGGACCCGCCGTCTGCTGCACGGGCAGTTCGCCGCCGCCGCTTTTGGCGGTCGCCCCGGCCAGCTTCAACTTCGGCACACTGGTCACCGGCCAGACCAGCAACACCACGTTCAACGTCATCAACACCGGCGGCGGCGCGCTGACCGGCAACGTCGCCACGACCAGTCCGTTCACCATCGCCGGCGGCAGCCCGTACAACGTCAACGCCGGCCAAACCGGGACCGTCACCGTCAGTTTCGCGCCGCTCAGTGCCGGCAATTTCAACGCCAACGTCATCTTTACCGGTAACGGCGGCGTCTTCACCGGCACCGTGACCGGCGCGGCGGTCACGCCGGCCGCGCTCGGCGTCAGCCCGGCCAGCTACCCGTTCGGCGTCTTGGCCACCGGCACGACCGCGCAAACGACGTTCGTCGTCACCAACAGCGGCGGCGCGGCGTTGAGCGGCACCGCGAGCGCGGTCACGCCATTCAGCATCGTCGCCGGCAGTCCGTTCACTGTGAACGGTTTCAGTTCCTCGAACGTCGTCGTCCGCTTCAGCCCGGCCGCGGCGGTCAGTTACGCCACGAACGTCATCTTCGTCACGACCGCCGGCAACTCGACCAACGCGGTCACCGGAACGGGAGCGATCATCCCGCTGGCCAGTTTCACCGCGTCGTCCACGACCGGGGCCGCGCCGTTGCTGGTGACGTTTACCGACACCTCGTCCGGCACCATCACCAATCGCGCGTGGAGCTTTGGCGATAACACGTTCAGCAACACCACGCTCACCTCGGTGAGCCATGCTTATGCCGCCGGCACATACAACGTCCAACTCATCGTGACCGGCCCCGTCGGCGTCAGCACCAACACGCAGAACAACCTCGTCGTCGCACAAACGCCGCCGCAGTTGCTCGTGACGCCGGCCAACCACGACTTCGGCGTCCTGGCCACCGGTACGACCGCGCAAACCAGCTTCGCGGTCACGAACGCCGGCCAAAGCACATTGACCGGCTCCGCCAGCGCCGGCGGTGTGTTCGCCGTCGTCGCCGGCAGCCCGTTCAGCGTGGCCGGCCTCGGTTCGACCAATGTCGTGGTCAGTTTCACCCCGCCGACGGTAACCAGCTTTACCGGCAATGTTGCCTTCGCCTCCAACGGCGGCAACTCCACCAACGCGGTCACCGGCAACGGGGCCGTTGTGCCCAGTGCCAGCTTCAGCGCGGACACCACGACCGGCCCAGCGCCGTTGCTCGTCACCTTCACCGACACTTCCAGCGGCACGATCACCAACCGGTTCTGGAATTTCGGCGACAGCATCATCTCGAACACCACCGCCACCAGCGTCCAGCACACCTACGCCGCGGCTGGCACCAATACGGTCAGGCTCATCGTCAGCGGCCCGCTCGGGGTCAGCACCAACCAGCAACCCCACTACATCATCGTCACCAATTTCATCGCCCAGGCCGACCTGGCGCTGGGCAACATCGCCCAGCCCAGCCCCGTGCCCCAAGGCCAACCCTTGACCTACACGCTCACCGTCACAAATCAGGGACTGGCCAGCGCCAGCAGCGTGACCATCACCGACGCCCTGCCGGCTGGCGTCACGTTCGTTTCCGCCGCCGCGACCCAGGGCACGTGCACCAACCTTGCCGGTGTCATCTCGTGCAACCTCGGCGCATTGGGTGTGGCGAGTAACGCCGTCCTCACCGTCGTCGTCACCCCGCCGGTCACGGGCGTCATCACCAACTTGGCGACGGCGTTCACGCCTTCGCCGGAAACCACCCTCACCAACAATACCGCCGGCGCCATCACCACCGTCAACCCGGTGGCCGACCTCGCGATCACCGGGACCGGCCTGCCCAATCCGGTCCTCACCAGTGCGAGTCTGACTTACACCTTCACCGTCAACAACCTCGGTCCATCCGCCGCCACGGCGGTCACCGTCACCGACGCGTTACCGGCCAGCATGACCTTCCTCTCCGCCACCGCCTCCCAGGGCGCCTGCACGAACACCGGCAACCTCATCACCTGTTCACTCGGCGGACTCGCCAGCAACGCCACCGCCACCGTCACCATCGTCGGCGCGCCCTCCGCCGCCAACACCATCACCAATCTCCTCAATACCGCGACCGTGGCCGCCAACGAATTCGATCCGGCCACCAGCAACAACACCGCCACCGCCACGGTCACCGTCTATCTCGACAGCGTCGGCGACGGCATCCCCGACTGGTGGCGGCAGCAGTATTTTGGGAACGGCGCGACCACCAACAGTGATTCCTGCGCCACGTGCGACCCGGATGGCGACGGCCAGCCCAACGCCGCCGAGTACGCCGCCGAAACCAATCCGACCGACCCGGCTTCCGTCTTCCACATCATCGCGATCGCACAAGATCTCGCCGGCCACACGATCATCCAGTGGAGTTCGGTTGGCGGCCTGCGCTACCGGGTGCAGTACAACGACAGCAACCTGACCGGCGGGTTCACCGACATCGTCCGCAGCGCCGTCGAAGAAACCGACCCCAATGCGCCCGGCACCCCGGGCACGATGAGTTTCACCGACGATTTCAGTCTCACCGGCGGCCCGCCCGCCAACGGCAACCGCATCTTCCGCATTCGCCTCGCGCCGTAAGCCAGGGGTGTGAAACTAACCTCCGTACTTTCGTGGATCGGACGCAGTTCCTCGCCCCACACTTCCTCGAATACCCCGAGCGTGGCCCATAGCGTGTTGCCGATTACCTCCACGGGATTGAGTTCTGGGCTGTACGGCGGTAGCGCGAGGGGCACGCCCGCCTCTGCCATAACCTCAGACTAATGCACTGACACAATGGGATCGGCATTCACGGATGTCCGCTTAACAGGCGATCACGTTTCTTGTAAGCCTTCATGATGA
>JBBISF010000045.1:0-22499 GCA_037441425.1 Verrucomicrobiia bacterium | reverse complement strand
CTTTATCGGCCAAGACTCACTCTGCAAACTGTCCAGTTTTAAGGGTTCAGGTCAATTTTACCGCCAACTGGTTGATGAGGCTGGCGGCGTAGCCGGCGCCGCAGCCGTTGTTGATGTTGACGACGGTGACGCCGCTGGCGCAGGAGTTGAGCATCGCCGTCACTTGTAGATTAGCGGGTAGGCGCGCGAGTTTTCGATCATGTCGAGCGTCAGGTCAACGTCGAGCGCCGGCCAGTGCAGGTGATGATCACCAAAACGTTCCACGTTCAGGATGTCGGCCACCTTTGCGTTCTTGAACCACGGGAACTCTCGATACGGCAGGAAATGCTCCTTGCCGTCGAGCCAAAGCCAGATGCCATGCGCGCTAATGTTGGTCACTTCCACGCTGGAAATGTTCGCGCCATTTGTCGCTGATTTCATCTTTGCGCTCCTTCAACACCTTGACAATCTCGCTGATTTGCGTCGGTGACAAGCCGTAATTCTTTGCGACACCAATTTCCGGTTCCAACCAGAACTTGGCCTCGCCGTCCTCGCATTGCACGTGAACATGCGGACGTTCTTCTTCCCGCGAAAAGAAAAAGACCCGGTAGCCTTTCCAGCGGAAGATCGTCGGACTCATGTTGCGGCCAACTGGTTAATGAGGCTGGCGGCGTAGCCGGCGCCGCAGCCGTTGTTGATGTTGACGACAGTGACGCCGCTGGCGCAGGAGTTGAGCATCGCTGGTCTCATAGGCCCAGAACCAGCCGGACCCCGTTCTCGATCTGTTTGAGTTTCGTGCCTGGCAGTGAGGCGACTCGCGCGGTGAGCGCCGATTTATCCAGCGTGACGACTTGGGACACATTGGCTACGGAGTCCTTCGGCAAACCGGAATCACGCGAACTCAGTAGTACATTACCGGGCGCGCCTTGCAGCCGGAGATTGGAGGTCAAGATCACGGCGATGACCGTCGCAATGCGGCTGCGGTTGAAATCGTCGTGCTGGAGAATCAGGACCGGCCGACGATAGCCGGGTTCTGATCCACGTGGCGGCGGGAGATCGGCCCACCAAATCTCGCCGCGTTGCATCACCAGTCCTCGCGATCGATGGCGGCGGATTGGCCACGCATTACCGCAGGATCGAGCGTGGAAGGCTCGGTCGCGTACACGCGATCGAGTTTCTCGCGGACGCTCATTTGCGCGTGTTCCGTGACGAACTCTTCGATCGCCTTCGTGTACAGTTCGCTGCGGGAGAGCTTCATCTTCTTCGCTAGCGCGTCGGCTGAATCGAACACCGTTGTTGATGTTGACGACGGTGACGCCGCGGGCGGCTTCGTGATACCGGGCCTTTGGGAATTTTCGTTTCACGGCCCGGTAGGTTTACCGGTCGGCGCAAGTCGCCACCGGCATTACTTCAGCACTTGGACGCTGGAGGCTTTGACGAGGCGTTCGCCGTTCTTTTCGGTGACGGTACCTTTGACTTTGATTTCGTTACCGCTATAGCGTTCTTGCATGAGGTTGTCGTCGGCATTCTCCAGGACGTAAATCTTGCCGTCCTTGGTCTGGAAACCGACGGCGCAGCGATCGCCTTGGTGATAGGTGCAATGGGCACAGCCCATTTTGCCTTCAAGTATGACTTCTTTCTTGGCGGGTTCCGCCGCGCGGACGAGAGCGACGGCGGCAAAAACTGCGACCAACAAGGTGCCGATCTTTTTCATGAATTCTCCTCCATAAAGTTTGGTGTTTCCTGCGACCGGCGCACTGTACGCGAAGATGATGGCCGGGGCAAGTTGCCCTTTAGTCTTTCACCCGGGCGATGGCGAGGCCGTCCACTTTGTGGCGCATCACGGGAATCAAGAGGCACTCCAACCGGGGATTGGCTGTCAGTTGCCGGTTGAACCGGCGAATGGCGCGGACGACTGGGTCTTTCGATTTGGCGTCGGCAACGCGCCCGTCACGGATGACGTTGTCGGCCAGAATCAGGCTGCCGGGATGAGTGAGCCGCAGAGCGTAATCGAGGTAAACCGGGTAGCCTTCTTTGTCGGCATCAATAAATACGAGATCGAAGGCCGGTTCGCCTTGCCGGACCATTTGCCGCAATGTGTCGGCCGCCGGGCCGACTTGGATCGTCACCTTCGAAAGCAACCCGGCCCGATTGATTACTTGTGCGATTGGCCGGACACGTTCTCGTACACGGGCACGATGTAGTGGATCAAATTGCGGCCAATGAATGAGCCTTGGGCGAACGGCCCTTTGAGGGGGTTGCCGGGGAACAGCCCGATGAACACGATGAGAAACGAACTCAGTACCAGCGCATGTAACCCGCCCAGCACGGCGCCGCCCCGGCGTTGAAGCGTGCCGTCTGGGAATTTCTTCTCCGCCCATGCGCGAATCTGCGCCTTAAAGTGCTGCACGAGGAAATAAGCGGCCACCATCAATCCCGCGCCACCGATGGTGCCGACGTGCTGACGCGTCAGTTTGCTGAATTGATCGAGCGCGGCCCCGGTCCAATGCCAAAGGCCAGCCCCGGTAAACGCCAGAACAAACACCTTCAGCACCCGTGGCAGTTCAAACGCCAGTCCGCGCCGGCGGCCGCGCCACACGGCATACGCCACGTAAACCACAGTCCCAATGTCGAGGAGGTTGAAACTCATGCGGGCGGGATTATACAGACGTTCGGCAATTTGTTAAACTGCCGGTATGCGCAAATTGCCGCGAAGCTTTTATGGCCGCGAGACGGTGGAGGTCGCTCGTGATCTACTGGGGAAATGCCTGGTTCACCGGGTGGACGAGGTTGAGCGGGTGGGGCGGATTGTCGAGGTCGAGGCGTATCTTGGGTCGCATGATCTCGCGGCGCATTCGGCGCGTGGGCGCACGCCGCGCAATGCGGTGATGTTCGGACCGCCCGGTCACGCGTATGTCTATTTCATCTACGGAATGTACTTCTGCATGAACGTGGTCACCGAGCGCGCCGGTCATGCGGCGGCGGTGCTGGTGCGGGCGCTCGAACCGGTCCAGAACGTTGCCGGCAAGACCAGCGGGCCCGGGCTGCTTTGCCGGGCGATGGAAATTGATAAACGACTCAACGGTTACGATTTGCTGAGCGATGATTTTTTCATTGCAGCCCCAGCGCAGTCGGTTAAGGTCGAGATTGTGAAACGCCCGCGCATTGGCGTGAATTACGCCGGCGCGTGGGCCAAACGCCATTTACGATTTTACATCAAAGAAAATCCGTTTGTGTCGAAGAAGTAATTTTGTGTTATAAGTTGTGTTCTTCCGATGACAACCCCAAGCGAAGAGAATCAAGCCGCGTTGCCGCTCGAAGAACTGGAACTGACCCCGCAATGGGTCAAGTCGCCGGAGCGCGATTACTCCCGGCATCAGGGCGGTGGCGACCGCCCCGGCCGCGATGGTGAACCGCGGGAGCGTTTTCGCGGGCCGCGGCGACCGCGACCGTCCGGTCCGCCCAGCGCGGAGCGGCCTGCGGGGAAAGGGGAACGGCGCGGGCCTGATAATCGGCGCCCATCCGGTCAACGCGGGCCGCGTCGGCCCAATCAGCCGGAGCGCCCGCCGCCCGCCGCGCCGGTTGACGTGACCTTCCTGCCGGAAGAACACGGGTTCGCCGCGATGATCGAAACCATCCGGCAATCGCCCCGGGCGTATCCGTTGTTTGATCTGGCGCGACTGGTGTTGAACAAGCCGGAGCGGCACGTGGTGAAGCTGCAGCATAAGCTGGTCGCCCCGGACAAACCGCGCCCGCCGTTGTACTGCGTGCCGGCCACGGGCGACATTTTCCTCGATCAGGAGGATGCGTTGCGGTTTCTGTTTACCCGTCGGCTCGATGTGGTGGGACGCGAGAAGAAATCGAACATCGAACCGCCGAAGGGCAACTTCACTTTCGTCAATCGCTGCGGCATCACGGGCGTGTGGCTAGGGCCGCCGAACTTCCACGAGTATCAGGCGCGCATCATCCGGCATCATCAGACGCGATTGCGGCACATGCCATTTGAGCAATTCCGGGCGCACATCCAAACGGTGCGAGATCCGGAAGCGGTCAAGGCGTGGATCGAATCCATGAGTGTGAAGAGCGAGTTTGAGTGCGTCTTGTGCGCGCCGCCGCCCGCCGCACCGGTAACACCGCCAACGGCAGGGGGTTCGGCGGAAGCGCCGGCAGCAGCAGCGCCGCCGGTCAAGATGTACGAGAACCGGGAGGATTTGGAGAAACATGTCCGGGAGGCGCATCTCGACGGTTTGTTCCTTGTGGTGCCGGAAGTCATCGTCAGCGGCCCGGCCAGTCGGCAGATTCAGAATAATTTGATTTCCAACGCGATCCGGTTGGCTTGGGAATCGGAGCGCAAATTCCCGATCCGGACGGTCAACGAGGTTCGTCCGCGGCTGCAGCGCGTCGGCCTGCATTTCTTCAAGCATCCGAACGGCGTCACCTTCATCAGCCGGATCAAGCCGCAACGGTTCGAAGCCGGGCAGGAGTTGACCGAGCAGGTGCGGAAGATTCTCGCGCTGGTGCGCAGTGACGGCAAGTGTTCCCGGAAGAAGTTGATGGAAACGTTGTTCGTTAAACCCGCGCCCGAAGGCGCAACGGCAAGCACCACCTCCACGCGCGAGCAGGAGATGTTGCTGGCGGATTTTCACTGGTTGTTGGCGGAAGGTTATCTGATCGAGTTGTCGGATGGCGGTTTGTGGTCGCCGCCAGATAAAACCGCGCCGCCCACGCCGGTGGTGACCGTGACGGAAAAGGAGATCGAAAGACCAATGAATTATATTGTGCAACCAACGACTCTGGGACTGAAGCCGTCGTTTGGCTTTGGCGATCGGATTGGCGCGGCGACGCCGGGTCACATTGAGGCGATGCGGCGAGCGGGACAGGGGATCGCGCCGATTTACATTCAGCAATCCATTCGCGAAATGACACGCACGGGCCGGTCGCCCCGGCAAGTGATGGATGACGCGCAGAACGGGATTCGCAGGGCCGGCTGGGACGGTGTGACCGGGGCGGACGCGGATCATTTGAAGACGACCGAGGATGTGGATCGCACGGCGGCGGTCGGGTTCACGTTTTTCACGATTGACCCATCCGGCGCGGTGGACCAGAGCGCCGATAGCTACGACCTGCCGACCTTGGAAACGAAGTTTGCCGAGGTGCGCGCCGAAATTGATTGGTATGATACTTACTGCGGACACACCATTCCGCTCGGCAACGGCACCGCCATTCTTTTTACCGACCAGGTGGTGAAACGCGCCGCCGTGAAATATGGTCGCGCCATCCGTCAGGGGATCGAACTGTCGAACCACATCCGGCAGGTCAGCGAAGCTGCCGGGCGCGATTACGAGATCGAATTAAGCGTGGACGAAACGCCGCAGCCGACCACCCTGGCCGAACACTACATTATTGCCGAACAATGTCTGAAGCACGGGATGAAGTTGGTCTCGCTGGCCCCACGGTTCATCGGCGATCTGGAGAAGGGTGTGGACTACATCGGCGACGTGGCCGCACTGGAAGCGTCGTTGCACGATCACAACTCCATCGCCGAGCATCTTGGTCCGTACAAGTTGAGTCTGCATTCCGGTTCGGACAAGCTTTCGATGTACACCGCCTTTGCCCGCGCCACCAAGGGCCGGTTCCACGTCAAGACCGCCGGCACCTCATACCTCGAAGCGTTGCGGGTGGTATTGATTCACGAGCCCGGACTGTTCCGGCGCATCACGGATTTTGCGCGCGAATGTTACGACACCGACAAGGCCACCTACCACGTCCACGCGACGTTGGCCGACGTGCCACCACAAGCGGAAGTCCCGGACGACCGGGAATTGGAGCGCCACTACCTGGAGCGTTGGGATGAAGTCCCGGCGGGCCAAGGGTTCACCAAGCCCGGCCGGCAGATCCTACACTGCACATTTGGCACGGTGCTCACGCATCTTGAATTTGGCCCGGCCTTGCGCCAGTGTTTGCACAAGCATCCCGAGACCTACAAGGAAGTGTTGGCGGTTCACTTTGTGAAACACCTTGAAGCGCTGCAAGCCGGAATGTGAGAACGCCTTCGGAAAGCCGCGTCTCGGCGCTTCTGTGAAGCGCCGCGTCACAGAAGACGCCTCAAAACTGGGCGAGTTGTAAGGCACCTCTTTTTTTCTCCACGACCGTAGGCGAGTTAGTGTTTCTGATCTACAGATGGGTTACCACTTATGCGCCTTTTCCGTACAACACGACACGGCTTTGCGTGACATGACAGATTCCGTGTGCCCCGGTACAACAAGCGCGCGAAATGAAACGACGCGCGCATGCATTGTTGATTACGCTCTGGCTGACCATCGGCATGTCGGCGACCGCTGCGCCGGTTGAGGAAGGCGTAGCCAACCTCACGTCTTTTTCGCAGAGCGGGTTCCAGTTGCCGGAGACGATGTCGTCTCATCATGAGAACGGCACGGCCACTCCACTGGCGGATGGGGTTGCCATGCCGGCCATGCGGGGGATAATCAGTCGCCAACCTTTGGAAAACCTGCTTCCTGCCCGCAACCACTACGAGAGTTTGTACGCCGTCGGGAGCTTTCTGGTCTTGGGCATGTTGATGATCACAGGCGCTGCTTGGTTTCTCCAGCAGGCTCGCCCGCGGCGTGTCTCGCAACGCAGCTAACTCCGGCGTCCGGTATGACCCGTCCGGTTCAGCCAGCCTGCGTCCGGCCTTTCAGTGCCCTGCACACCACCGCAGCGACCGACGGCCCGGCGAAGGATGTCCGGCAAAACGCGGCCGCGCGCTCCCGGCCAGCAACAGGGTGGCGATCAAAACGCTACTTCGCATGGCCCGCATTCGCTCCGGTTTCCATGAACAAATCGCGCAAGTCAACGATCACCGCGGCCTGCCGGTGCCGCAATTCGTCCAACTGCGCCTGAGCGGCGGTGAGTTGCGTGTGCAACGCCTCATTCTGTAGGGCGGCGGCCTGTAGTGACGCAGCCGCCTTCTTCACGTTCTCCAACTCCGTCCGCGTGGTGGCCAACGCGGTCGTAATCTGCTCCAGCTTGCCGGCATCGGTGCGGGCGGTCTGCTGTAATGTGGCGAGCTCGCCGGTTAATTCCGCGTTGGCTGTCGTCAGGTCGGCGACGCGCTGACTGGTCGCGTCCGCCTGTTGGAGTTGTTCCCGCGCCGTTGTCAGGTCGTTCTGCAACTGCGCCACCTGCCCCCGTGCGGTTGCGAGATTGGCGGTCAGCGTGTCCCGCTCGCCGACCTGTTGAGTCAACTGCTCGTGGGTTTGCGCCAACCCCGCGCGCAGCTTGTCGGCCGCGGCGCTCGTCGCCGCCAGCAATGCGGATTCCTTGTCGGCCGCCTGTTTCTGAACCTCGGTAATCTGCTTTTGGGCGCTAACCAATTGATTGGAAAGCGCTTCGTTCTGCTTGCCCAACACCGTCGCCTGCGCAACGGCTTGCCGGGAACCTTCCAATTCGGCGCGCGCCGTCGCTAACTCACCCGCGACCTTGTCGCGCGCAGTCAACTGCGCCCGGAGTTCTTCATTTTGCTTCGTCAACTCCGGTAACTGCGCGGAGGTCTTGCGGACTTGGGCGAGATTCTGGAGAGTCTCATCGAGTTGCGCCGTTAACTTTTCCGTCTGGGCGCGGGTGTCGCCCAGTTCGGTCTGCAGCCGGGAACGATCGGCGGCGTCCTTGGCGGCCGCCACCTTCTGGGAATCGAGTTGACTACGCAACTCCGACGCGTTCGCCGCGGCTTGTTGCGTGCGCTGCAATTCGGCGCGCGTCGCGGCGAGGTCGTCGGAAAGTTTCTTCAGATCGGCGAGCTTGGCGGCCGCCGCTTGGCGTTCGGCGGCGGTTTGTTGCTCGGCGCTTTGCAGTTTGGCGGTGAGTTGTTGCCGGACGGATTCAAGTTGCCGGAGTTGATCTTCGGCTTGAATCAATTGGTCCGCGAGTTTCTTTGCCCGCTCGGCCTCCGGCGATGGGGCGGGTGTGGGTGGTGTGAGCGCGGCGGCCGGCAGCCGGGCTTTCAGTTGGTCGAGGTGCTCGGTGAACGTGCGAATACGAAACTCGACCACGTTGGCGTTCCAGTCCGGGTGCGCGGCGCGAAGTTGTTGGAGCGTCTGGATGGCGGCTTCGTATGTGGCGTATGCCTTGGGCCAATCGGCCTTCGCCTCGGCAGCATCGCCCGCGCGGGAAAGGCTGGCCGCGTCGAAGAACTGATCTTCCGGATTGGTGGCCGCAAAAGCCAGGCAAACCGGCAAGAAGACCAGGCCAAGCCAACGCTTCATCGGGTCGAAGTTTAACAGAGACGGCTGGGGCTGTCAGCGGGTAAACACAAGAATGTCTGATAGAGGGCGCCTTTGACCGCTAACCGGCCTCGATCACTAACGTCGCGGTCGGGTCGCAGCCGTCAATCTTCGTGTACTCGCCGACGGGATCGGTGCCGGGCTTGAGATACGCGCTCCAGAATAATTCCCCGCTCGCGGCATACCGGGTGAGGTCGCGGTAGAATGTGCCGTCCCCAGTCACGCCACCGGCCACGCCGGAGTTGACGGTGGATTGGGTGCATTTCCTGACGGTGTCGCCGTTGTTGAATGCGCAGCTCACCACGCCCAACTGGGTGTACGCGTTACCGGAACGGGGGGCGATGATCCGTACTACTTCTCGCGGGTCTTTCGCCGGCGATACGGTTGCCGTCCGCGCGATGTCCGCCTCGGCAAAGTGCAACCGATCCCGTAAAACCTAATCGCGCAGTTTCTGGCTGATCAACGGCACAAGCTCCGCGATTTTGACCCGGTCTTGTTTCATCGTGTCGCGGTCGCGCAAAGTGACGGTGTCCTGGAGTTCCGGGCCTTTTTCGCCGAGCGTCTCGAAGTCGATCGTGACGCACCACGGCGTGCCTTGTTCGTCCTGATACCGGTAGCGTTTGCCGATGTTGCCGCGGTCGTCCCATTCGGTGGTGAAATGCGGTTGGAGTAGCCGGAAGACTTCCTTGGCCTTTTCAACGAGCGGCGGTTTGTTGCGGAGCAGGGGAAAGACCGCCACCTTGACCGGCGCGATGCGCGGCGCGAACCGCATGACGATGCGCGTATCCCCGGGCGCGATTTCTTCTTCGGCGTAGGCGGAACAAATCAGGGCGAGACAAATGCGGTCGACGCCGGCACTCGGTTCGACGACGTGCGGGATGTACTTCTCTTTCGTCTCGTCGTCGAAGTATTCCATGCTCTTGCCGGAAAACTTGGCGTGCTGGCTCAGGTCGAAATCGCCACGGGCGGCGATCCCTTCGAGTTCCTGCACGCCGAACGGGAACTCAAACATCACGTCCACACAGGCGCTGGCGTAGTGGGCGAGTTCTTCCTTTTTGTACGTGTAACAACTGAGTTTGGATGCCGGCAGGCCGATGGTCTCGTACCACTTGAGGCGTTCTTTGACCCAGGTCTCATGCCACTGGGCGTCGGTGCCGGGTTTGATGAAGAACTCCAGTTCCATCTGCTCAAACTCCCGGCTGCGGAAGGTGAAATTGCGCGGATTGATCTCGTTGCGGAACGCTTTGCCGACCTGCGCGATGCCGAACGGGATCTTCTGGCGCGAAACGCTGAGGACGTTTTGGAATTGAGCGAAGATGACCTGCGCCGTTTCCGGACGGAGGTAACAGACACTGGCGTCTTCCTCGACGGGGCCGGAGTGGGTCTTAAACATCAAATTGAATCCGCGCGCCTCGCTAAGTAATGCACCGTTTTCTGGGTTGAACCGTGTGGACTTTTCAACCTGCTCGGTAGTCTCACCCTTCAGCTCAAGTTGATCCGCAGTTCCCAATGCGGCATCTACAGATCCTTGGGCATAGAACTGTCGGGCAAGTTTCCGTGCCTTATCTGGATGCTCTCCCTTCTTAAGGAGGATGCCGAACTGCTTCTCCGGCTTCCACCCCGTTTGTCGGGATTCGGCGCCCGTATACCAATAAGCGAGGCCAGTCTGCGGCTCAATTTGGTCGGCCCGGTAACGCTTCTTTGTCAACAGGCACTCTACCATCGGGTCTTTGAAGCTGGTGACGTGGCCGGAAGCTTCCCACACTCGGGGGTGGGTGATGATGGTACCGTCAATCCCGACGACATCCGTGCGGCTGCGGACGACGTCGTTCCACCAGGCGTCGCGGATGTTGCGTTTCAGTTCGGCGCCGGCCGGACCGTAGTCCCAAAAACCGTTGAACCCGCCATAGATTTCCGACGATTGAAAAATAAACCCGCGTCGCTTGCAGAGCGCGACGATTTTCTCCATCAATCCAGCCTGTTTTTTCTCCGCCATAGTGGGCGGGACTATGGCATGAGGTTTTTGGACAAGTCAAGGCGTGTGCAACCCTGCGACAACCGTGTTCAAAATTGACCAGGACGATG
Organism: Verrucomicrobiia bacterium; assembly: GCA_037441425.1. Lineage (GTDB taxonomy): Bacteria > Verrucomicrobiota > Verrucomicrobiia > Palsa-1439 > Palsa-1439 > JBBISF01. The sequence goes on along the minus strand of JBBISF010000045.1, from coordinate 12,156 downwards.
GCCCCGGTGTTGTCAGCCCGGTGGACAGATGGCGTCAATGCCTCCCGGCACGCGGAACGCTCTGTTTTTCGAGGTAATGACTACCGTTCCCGAGCCAGCCTCCGCCAACCCGACCGGCCGCGGGCGCGGATTGTTTTCCGGACTGCGGGGGCGCGTGGCGTTGGTCGTGATGCTGGCGATATCGCCGCTGTTTGGGTTGGCGGTTTATTCGGGCGTGCAGCAACGCCAGGAGGCGGCGGCGCGGGTGCACGAAGAGGCGCTGCGTCTGGCGCAGTTGGCGGCCGCGCAACAGGCCGAGGCGGTGCGCGATACCCGGCAACTGCTGGCCGGTCTGGCGGCCCTGCCGGAAGTCCGCGCGGGCGACCTGGCGGCGTGCGCGAAGATTTTACAGCGGATGCGCTTGCAGAATGAGCGTTATCTCAATTTGGGCATTGCCGCGCCGGATGGCCGCCTGGTGTGCAGCGCGGTGCCGCCGAAAGGCCCGGTCAATATCGCGGATCGCCCTTATTTTAAGCGGGCGCTGGCGCGGTACGACTTTGCGTCGGGCGATTATCAAGTCGGGCGGGTCACGGGACAGATCTCGCTGAATTTCGCTTATCCGGTCGTGGACGAAACGGGACAAGTGCGGGCGGTGGTGTTTGCGGCATTGGACTTGGATTGGTTGAGCCGCCTGGCGACGAATGCCGGGTTGCCGGCCGGGGCCGTGGTTTCGGTGGTGGATCTGCACGGCACGATTTTGGCCCGGTATCCCAATCCCAGCAAATGGATTAGTCGAAGCGATCCTGACGCCGCGAGGCTGCGCGCGATCCGGGAGCAGGGCGGTCACGGATGGGCGCAGGGCGTGGGGGCGGATGGAAGGGAGCGTTTGTTTGCGTTTACGCCGCTGACGGGCGAGGGCGGCCTCCGCAACGTGTTTGTCTGCGTGGAGATACCGGCGAAGGCGGCCTACGCGGGCGCGGATTGGGTGTTTTGGCGCAATCTGGCCTGGTTGGGCATCGTGGTGTTGCTCGCGTTGCTGGACACCTCGGTGGTGGCGAATAAATTCATTCTGCGGCCGGTGCGCGCGATGGCGGCGGCCGCCACGCGCTTGACGCAGGGCGACCTCGCCGCGCGGGCGGGCGCGCAACGCTCACCGGGCGAATTGGGCGAGTTGCAGGAAGTGTTCGATGAGATGGCGGCCTCCGTCCAACAGAGCACGCTCCGGCTGCGTGAAGCGGAAACCAAGTACCGTACTCTGGTGGAACGGTTGCCGGCGATCACCTACGTGGCAGCGCCGGGCGCGGGTGGCCGCTGGCAATATATCAGCCCGCAGGTGGAGACGATTTTGGGATTCACGCCCGCCGAGTGGTTGGCGGATCCGGGACTGTGGCTGCGGCAGATTCATCCGGAAGACCGGGACCGGGTGATCGCGGAGGAAACGCGTTGTCTTCAGGCCAATGAACCGTTTTCTTGTGAGTACCGGCTGCTGCCCCGGCAAGGCGAGCCGGTCTGGGTGCGTGACCAGGCGGTGGCGCTGCGCGACGAGCACGGGCGCGTCAACGCGCTGAGCGGCATCATTCACGACATCAACCAGCTCAAGTGCATGGAAGAGGTTCTCCGTGAAAGCGAGGAGCGTTTCCGTTGTCTGAGTTCGTCCTCCCCGATGGGCATTTTGCTGACGGATGTGGATGGCGGCTGCGTTTACGCGAATCCCCGGTTGCGCGACACCTTGGGATTGTCGTTGGCGCAGGCGCTCGGCGAAGGCTGGCAACTGGCGATCCACCCGGAAGACCGGCGGGGTGTGCGTCGCCGGTGGGCCGTGTGCGCGCGCCGGGGCCGGGAGTTCTCCCGGGAATTCCGCGTGGGTCCCCGACAGGGAACGACGCGCTGGGTGCACATCCGGACTTCGGTGATGGTGACGGATCGCGGGGAACGCATTGGTCACGTCGGTACCGTGGAGGACATCACGAAACGCAAGGCCGCCGAAGATGCGCTACGGGAGACCAACCGGCAACTCGAACAGATGGTCACCGAGTTGCGGCAAACCCAGCAGCAGGTCGTTCAACAGGAACGGTTGCGGGCGTTGGGCCAACTGGCCAGCGGCGTGGCGCACGATTTCAACAACGCGCTGGCCAAAATTATCGGCTTCACCGATCTGCTGATGTCATCCCCGAGCAAGCTGACGGATCCGGTCAAGCTGACAGGTTACCTGGATCGGATCAATATCGCCGCGCACGACGCGACCAACGTGGTGAAACGGCTCCGCGAGTTTTACCGGAAACGCGATGACACCGAAGTGTTCCAGCCGCTGGATCTGAATGTGGTCGTCCAGCAAGCGGTGGGGTTGACCGAGCCGAAGTGGCGGCAACAGGCGCAGGCCAATGGGGTGACGGTGACCATGCACACCGAAGGGGGCGCGCTGCCGCCGGTGGCCGGCAACGAGGCTGACCTGCGGGAGGCCTTGACCAATCTGATTTTCAACGCCGTGGATGCCATTGTGAGCACGCAGCGCGATGGCGCGATCACGTTGCGGACCGGTATGGAAGCCGGGCGGGTGATGTTGCGGATCAGCGATACCGGCGGCGGCATGACCGAGGAAGTGCGCCGGCATTGCTTCGAGCCGTTCTACAGCACCAAGGGCGAGCGGGGGACGGGGCTGGGGTTGGCAACCGTGTACGGCATCGTGCAGCGGCACGGCGGCCAAATCCACGTGGAAAGCGCGTGGGGTCAGGGGACGACCTTTGTGCTCAGTTTGCCGCCGGGCGCGGAATCCCAACCGGTGGCGGCGCCGACCGTCGTCGAAACCCGGATGCAGTCGTTGCGCGTCCTGGTGGCGGAAGATGAGTTGATCCTGCGCGACATCGAAACGGAGTACCTCACGGGCGACGGCCATTGGGTCGAAACCGCCGCGAACGGGAGTGAAGCATTGGAGAAGTTTCTGGCCGGCAAGTTCGATCTGGTCGTGACCGATCAGGCGATGCCGGAAATGAACGGCGAGCAGCTCACGACTGCGATCAAACGGGCCGCGCCGCAGATGCCGGTCATCATGGTGACCGGTTTTGGCGACATGTTGGAGGAGGGCGCGGGCGCGCCGTCCGGCCCTGATTTGATCGTGGGTAAACCCGTCACGCAAGCCGCGCTCCGGCAGGCGATCCGCAAGGTGGCCGGCCCGCGTGCCAACGCGGTGGCACCGGCATTGCTAACTCACAGCGCAACCAAATCATGATCGCGGACTTGTTCAAGATCACCAACATCAAACAGAAGTTGATGTGGATCATCATGTTGACCAGCTTTGGCTCGGCGCTGGCGGTCTGCTTGATGTTCTCCGGCTATGAGGTGTGGCAGTTCCGGCAGGGCGCCAATCGCGAACTCACGGTCATGGCCGAAATCATTGCCAACGACGTGATGGCGGGGCTGAAGATTGATAATCCCGCCGTGACGCGCGAGGTGGAGGCATGGTTGCGCACCAAGAAGCAAATCGCCGCCGCCGTGGTTTACGGTCGGGACGGTATGCCGGTGCTGACCTACGTGCGGGAGGACTTGGGGAAACATTGGTCCCTGCCTCGGTTTCAGATTGCCGCTGGTGACCGGATTGAAGGCGGATATTTGTTGTCGAGTCAATCCATTCTGGCGTCCGGTAAAATTGCCGGCACGGCGTGCGTGCAGTCGGATTTGACGGATATGTACGGGCGGCTCCGGGAATACGCGCGGTTGGTGGCGATCATCATGTTGGCCGGGGCGTTGGTGGCGTTCGTTCTATCGGTGCGTTTGCAGCGCGTGGTGTCCAGGCCGATTGAGGAATTGGTCAATTCAGCCCGGGCCGTGGCCCAGAACGACGACTACTCAATCCGCGCGAACAAACGGAGCAGTGATGAGTTGGGCGTGTTGACGGACGAATTCAACCGGATGTTGGATCACATCCGGGAACAGGAAGCCGCGTTGCGCGCCGCCAAGGAGAAAGCCGAGAGCGCCACCAAGGCGAAGAGCGAGTTCCTGGCGAATATGAGCCACGAGATTCGCACGCCGATGAACGGCATCATCGGCATGACGGAGTTGGCGTTGGATACCGAGTTGACCGCCGAACAGCGCGACTATCTGCTGACCGTCAAGGATTCGGCGGACACGCTATTGTCCATCATCAACGATATTCTGGATTTCTCGAAGATCGAGGCCGGCAAACTCGGGCTGGACCCGGTTGATTTCAGTCTCCGCGATTGCATGGAGCGGACGCTGGGCACGTTGGCGTTCCGCGCGCACCAGAAAGGCCTGGAACTGACCGGACAGGTGCTGCCCGACGTGCCGGATAGTCTGGTGGGCGACCCGATTCGGGTGCGGCAAATCATCGTCAACCTGATCGGGAACGCCATCAAATTCACGCAGCAGGGCGAAGTGGCGTTGACGGTTGAGCGCGAGCCAGCGACCGAGGCGGGCGTGGTTCTGCACTTCGCGGTGCGGGACACCGGAATCGGCATCCCCGCCGACAAACAACAGAAAATTTTCGAAGCGTTTGAGCAGGCCGACGGTTCGACGACCCGGAAGTACGGCGGGACCGGCTTGGGGTTATCCATCTCGCTGCAACTGGTGCGGATGATGCACGGCAAGATTTGGGTTGAGAGCGAAGAGGGGCAAGGCAGCACGTTCCATTTCACGGCGCAATTCGGTTTGGCGACACAACCGGTGGCCAATCCGTCGGCGGTGAAACCGCGGGAACTGACGGACCTGCCGGTGCTGGTGGTGGATGACAACGCCACCAACCGGCGCATCCTCGAACAAATCTTGCGGGGTTGGCGGATGAAACCCACGCTCACCGCCGCGGGGCTGGAGGCGTTGGCGGTCATGCAGCAAGCGGCCCAGGAAGGCCGGCCGTTTGCACTGGCGATTTTGGATTACATGATGCCCGGCATGAATGGCGTGGCCGTGGCCGAGCAAATCCACGGCGACCCGGCCTTGGCGCACACCGCGTCGCTGCTGTTGTCGTCTTCCCAGGAAAAAGGATTGCTGGAGCAAGCCCGCCAAGCCGGCATCGCCAAGTGTCTGACCAAGCCCGTCCGGCAATCCGATTTGCTGAACGCGATCATGGAAGCCGTCCACCACCGGCCGCCATCCGACCCGGTATACGTGGCGGCGGGCGTCGAGAAGCCGGCGGTTCCGTCGTTGCGACCGTTGCGCATTTTGTTGGCCGAGGACAATGCGGTGAATGAGAAGTTGGCCTTGCGTGTTTTGGAAAAGCACGGTCATCATGTCGCGGTCGCGCGTTGCGGCCGGGAGGTGTTGACCGCGCTGGAGAAGGAAAGTGTCGACGTGATTCTGATGGATGTGCAGATGCCGATGATTGACGGCTTTGAGGCCACGGCGATCATCCGGGAAGCCGAACAGACCAAAGGCGGTCATCAACGCATCATTGCCATGACCGCCCATGCGATGGAAGGCGACCGCGAACGGTGCCTGCAAGCCGGCATGGACGGATATGTCGCCAAGCCGCTGGAGGTGGCCAAACTGTTTCAGGAAATCGCGCGGCTCGTGCCGGAGGCCGCGATCACCGTGGACAGCGCCGCGGCCATGGTGCCGCCGGCGTTCGTGTTTGACCGGAAAGCGGCGCTGACGCAGGTGGACGGCGATGAAGGTTTGTTGCGCGAGGTGGCGGAGTTGTTTATCCGCGACGCGCCCGGGATGTTGGACGCCATCGCGGCGGCGCTGGAACATCAGCAACCGCATGATTTGGAACGGGTGGCCCACAAGCTCAAGGGCTCGGTGGCGATTTTCGGCGCACAGGAATTGTACGAGATCGCCAAGCTTCTCGAACAACTTGGCCGGGCGAATCAACTGGCGGAAGCCGCGGGTCTGGCGCGGCGGCTTCACGATGGCGTTGTGGCGTTGTTAGCCGCCTTGGATGCCTTGCGAAAGGAAGAACTCTCATGCGTATCTTGATTGCCGAAGACGACGCCGTGTCGCGGCGCGTCTTGGAGACGATGTTGATCAAATGGGGCCACGAAGTCGTGGTCGCCTGCGATGGTCAGGAAGCGTGGCAAGCCATGCAGCAACTCGACGTGCCGTCGCTGGCCGTGCTGGACTGGATGATGCCCGAGATGGACGGCGTGGAAGTGTGCCGGCGCGCCCGCCGTTTGGAGCATACGCGCCGGACGCACATCATTTTGCTCACCGCCAAAGGGCAAAAGGAAGACATCGTGGCCGGCCTGCAGGCCGGGGCCGATGATTACCTGACCAAACCCTTCGATAAAGAGGAACTCCGCGCCCGGCTCAACGCGGGTGTGCGCATCGTCCAACTGCAAACGGAATTGGCCGACCGGGTCCGGGAACTGGAAGCCGCCTTGGCTAACGTGAAGCTGTTACAGGGCTTGCTGCCGATCTGTTGCTACTGCAAGAAGATTCGCGACGATGGCAATTATTGGCAACAGGTCGAACACTACCTCACGGAACACTCCGATGCCCAGTTCAGCCACGGCATCTGTCCCGACTGCTACGACAAGGTCATTCGTCCCCAACTCGCGGCGTTGAACAAACAACGCGGACTGGCGGAAGAGGCGGTCGCCCCGGTGGAAAGTTAGCGGCGGCGCGTGCGCGCGAAGCTGGCGCACAGTTCTTCCGGTGAACACGTCGCCGTGCCGACTTTGCCGACCACCACCCCGGCCGCGTGATTGGAAATCTCCGCCGCCTCCACCGGGTTTGCACCGGCCGCCAGCGCCAGCGTCAAAGTCGCAATCACCGTGTCACCCGCGCCGGAGACATCGAACACCTCCTGGGCAACGGTCGGGATGTGATGCGGTTTTTTCCCGGTTCGAAACAGGCACATGCCCTGTTCGCCCAGAGTGACGAGCAGGTTGGCCGGTTTCCACTTGCACAGCAGAGTTTCGCCGACGCCAAGCAGGGCAGCGTCGGCCAGAACATCAGCACCCGGCTCAGCGAACGGCCGACCGGCCGCGGCAAAGGCTTCCGCCCGGTTGGGCGTGATCACCGTCAGCCCGTTGAATCGCAATAGACTCCGGGAGTTCGGGTCGGCCGTGGTGATTTTCCGCCGGTGCCGGGCGAGCCGGTGCATGGCATTGAGCGACGACTGTGACAACACGCCTTTGCCGTAGTCCTCGAAGATCACGGCTGAAATGCGGTCGATGTGGTGCGCCAGATATTCCAATAACTGGCCGGCGAGCGGGGGTGGGAGTGGGGCCGCCTGTTCGCGGTCGAACCGCACGACTTGTTGGTGATGGGCGACAATCCGGCTCTTAACCGTTGTCGGCCGGTCCTCATCCACGATCAAGCCCCCGGTATCCACGCCTTGTGCGTCCAACAAATCGCGCAACTGCCGGCCCGCCTCGTCATCACCGACTACGCCGAGCGTTTTCACCTGTCCGCCGAGCGCGCGCAGATTGCGCGCGACGTTGGCGGCGCCACCCGGGAAACAGGATTGCTTGGTCACCTCGACGACCGGCACCGGCGCCTCCGGCGAGATGCGCGACACTTTGCCCCAGAGAAATTGATCGAGCATCACGTCGCCGACGACGAGGATGTCGTGTTGGGGAAATGCGGTGAAGAGCTTCTTCAGGCGCGCGAGGTTCATGGGAGATTCTCCAGCACGGCGGCCGCCCACAACGGCACGAGTAGTTCGTGGTGGCCGATGATGTAATAGCCCCGACCGCCTTTCGCGACGGGCCGACGGACGACGTTTTCCGTGGGCCGGTAATGCCGGTTCATGTCGAACGTGACGGCGGTGAAATTCTCCACGGGGTGCCCCAGGTTGCGGGCAATGGTCAGGGCCTTGAGGAACACTTCCGGCATCACGACTGCCGAACCGATATTGAGCACCACGCCGCCTTCCAACCGGGCCACCACGGACGCAAACTTCTGAAAATCCAAATAGCTGGCTTCGCCCAGTGCGGCACCGTCGGCCGCCGGGTGCTGGTGAATAATGTCGGTGCCGATGGCGATGTGAATCGTGACCGGGATATCGGCGGCAACGCCTTGGTGGAGCAGGCTGAGTTCCCGGTGGGGGAATTTCCCGGCGAGGATCGCCTGGCCGAGTGCGCGACCGGCGCCGATGCCTTGCTGGACGCCGTCGGTGAGCGCCTGGTTCATCAACCGCCCGGTTTCATCGATCATCCCGAAGCTGCCGTCGTCGAGGCCGTGCTGGACGTCCTCGCTGGTCGCGCCGATGAGCGCCAACTCGAAATCGTGGATGGCCATGGCGCCGTTGCCGGCCAGAGCGGAGATGACGCCGCGGTGCATGAGGTCCACAAGCACCGGGTTCAACCCGCATTTGATCGGATGCGCGCCCATCATCACGGTGACCGGCCGGCCGTTGCGCACGGCGGCGACGGTGGCAGTGACGACGGCGCGGAAATCTTCGCCGACCAGAATGTGCGGCAGCCCGTCGAGAAACGCGGCGAACGAATCGCCTTTGTTCCAGGCGCGGGCGAATTGGCGGAGGCGGACTTTGTTGTCGCGCTCCCGCAACGGGTAGGTGCGAATGCGCCGGAAATCGAGGGGCGGGAAATCCATGCTCAGTTGGTGGCCGGATTGGCCGGCAGCGCGCTGTACTGCGGGACGCCCGGCAACTCCATCTTGTACAACACCATTTGGGCGTTGCCGATACTCATCGTGGAGTTCAACAGCAACGGCAGGCGCCGCGCGTCGTCGCTGATCCAGAACCACATCCGGCCGTTGTTGGCGGCGACGATTTTCAGGGTGGGTTTAGGCTCGACGCGGAGCGCCGGCACTTCGCCGACGGGCCGGACGTCAATGTCCCGGCGTTGATCGGGCTGGAAGCTGACGGCGTAATTGGTGTCGCTGACGTTGACCATGAATTTCTGTGCTTGGTCGAGTGCCAAGGGCTGCGTGCGGGCGTAGTACAACGAGGAAACGATGTCCTGCATTGGCCCCTTCAGCGCCAGCCGCTTCTCACGGCCGTTCTTGAGATTCTTGGTGATCATCTCGTTGTGATCGTAATCGTACTCGGTTTCCTGTTGCCGGGTGCGGCGGCCTTCGCGGTAATCCTGTTTGAACAACCGGCTGAACAACAGCTTCTTGTCGAGCCAGCTCTCGGAGTAGCTGTCCACGGGAAACAACAACCGCCCCAGGCCTGAGGTGCCTCCCTTGGCGATGAGGTGATAGCAATCGTGCCCGTCAATGTTCTCGATCCCGGCCACTTCGAGGCACGCCTCGCCGACCGGCAACGGGCCCCAGGAAATCCGGTAATACAACTTCTCGCCGACGGCGAACGGCACGACCGGTCCGCTCATCGCGCGCGCCGCGCACGCCATGCCGGCCACGGCCACCGTCAGAATGATGATCCGTCTCATCGGTGGGGGAAGTATAAAATCAACACCTCCAATAGCAATGCAAAACCCGGTTGCCCGCCGGCCGGGTTCAGAACGCCAGGTACTTCAGAATCTCCAACTGACCGTCGCTGACCAGCGCGATCGTGGCGCCTTGGAACGCCACGGCCTCCGGGCCGCCAGCCCGGTAATATTCCCAGAGCCGTTTGCCGCTCCGCGGCGCGATCCGAAAGATCCGGAAGTTTCCCGTCACCGGGTGGCCGCCCGCCATGTTCGCGAAGTCCTGCAGCCCGGAGCCCGACGACTCGGTGCAATACACAACCCCATCCGCCAGATAAAAATGATCGCCGGATTGCTGCATGCGCCACAGCGTCTTGCCGGTCCGCGGATCCACCTTCATGATCACGGCTTCGACGCGCCGGCCCAGCTTGAACTGCTGGGTGTATTGAATGTCTTCCGGGTTGGCCGTGCTGGTCGTCACGTACAACATCCCCTGCGCGTCGAGGCCGATCTGGGTGACGCCCACGCTGGCCAACCGCCACCGCACGTCGCCCGTCGCCCGCGCGAATGCCGTCAGCACGCCCTGATCGAACACATATACCGTGTCGCCATCCTCCAGCGCCGGGCTGATCTGGTCGCCGATTTCCGGCGACAACAAGGCCGGGGCTACCGGGTACGGCAGCTTGCTCGCCCACAGTTTCCGGTTCTGCTGATCCAACGCGATCAACTCCCGGCCGGCGATCAACAGATTCAGCGTCGTGAGCGGAAACACCGCCGGCGGACCGGTCACTTCACCCGTCCAGTTTGTCGCGGGGCCGCCCAACACGCGCTGCAACGTCACGCGGTACACGCTTTCATCCGCGTAACGGATGCCGCCCGTGCGTTGCCGGGTCATGTCGTTCACCACCTGCGCGGCAATCGCCGCGGAATTGGCCACGCTCATTTCGTTGTCGGCCAGCGGTTGACCCGCCTTGATCGCCTGGTAACTGACGATGTTCGTGCGGGCGATGGTGATGTCGCACCGCAGCACGCCGTTCTCCACCGGGATGAACTCCGTGCGCGCTTCGATCACCCGCGGTTTCTGCAATTCTTCCTCCGCGCCGCTGCCGGGCTCGTTATCCGCGCGCCGCACCGGTGGGGGCGGCGGAATCAGGATCGTGACCACCTGCGACGCGGCCTTGCCGGTCGCCAGATCAATGTAGGTCAGATGCTCCTGGTTAGCCGGGCGCTGCGCCAAAAGATTGTCGGCCGACTCGACCACCAACGAGGTTGCGTGCTGCGCCACCCGCCGGATCTGTCCGGGCACGGACACGGTCGCCTTGGTCTGGCCGGTGGCCCGGTCGATCTGGATCAACGCCGGACCGCGTTGTACCCAGACGCGTTGGGGCGTGACGAACGGACCGGCGCCCGGCTCGGCGCGGCCGGCCGCGCCGGGCGCATCGGTTTTCCAAAGCGGCCGGTAACGTCCGGTATCGAACAGCGCGACGCGCGTCCCGTTGGCGACCAGCAGTTGATGCGGCCCGACGAACTGGCAGAACTGCGCTTCGCCCTGACCCAGATCGAACGTGTGCGTCACGTGCGGTTGCGACCCCCAGAACGCATACCAGAGCCACAGACCGCCCAACGCCACCACGCCCAACGTGGCCGCCAGCGCGACCCGCTTGCCGTGTTTCTGTTGCTGGCGCGCCACCACATCCCGCTGCTTCTCGTACTCCGGGATCTCCAGACCCCGCTCCTTCGCCTGCCGGCGGCAGTACGGAGAACAGACAAACCCGTACAGCTCCATGCACGCCGCGCACATCGGCTTCTTGCACACGAAACAAAACACTTCCACCGGCTGGTCCGGATGCCGGAAACAACGCGCCGGCGCTTCCGCCGCGACCGGGGCAGGGGATGCCGTTGTCGGGACCGGTTCCGCCTTGCGCAGTGGGGGGCGGGGTGGGGCCGCCGCTGGCACTGGCGCCAACGCGTCGTTGATCGTGGCCGTGGCGTCGGTCCCGCACCCCGGACACGTGATCGGCTGCGGCACGCGGCCGGCGGCCGGCTCGAACTCCGCGTCGTACCGCTGTCCGCAATGACATTCGATGGTGATTTTCATCTCAGCGTCTCGGGTTGAGCAGGATCACGCCGGGCGGCACCGGCAGATCGCGCCCGGCCAGCGGCGGACTCTCTTCCACCGCGCCATCTTCACGCAACAGATTGCCGCCCCACCGGCGATGATTATTGCCGGGCGGTTTGCCGTCCGGGGAAAACACCAGTTGCTGCGCCACTTTCGGTTGCGTGTCCACCTGCCGGTCCGCCAGCAACACCGTTGCCGCGTCGCCGCCGCGTTGCCGGCCCATGTAATAGGCGTAACTGATGACCCGGCCCGCAAACGGCTGCGCGTCCGGCACCGGCGCGTCGCGGCTGCCCGGACAAATGAACAACGCCGTCTGCGCCGTGTCCCGCGGGATCAACAAACTCAACGGCACATCCGCCGTCCCGGCTTCGGCCACGGCGGGATACCACCCCCGGTACTCATCCGCGTAAATCTGGAGCGCCACGTGGATCAATTGGAGATTCTGCGCGCAGGCGCGGAGTTGTTTCCGCTGATAATTCTGCGTCCACGGCCCGTACAACATCACGTACATGACGAGGATCAGCGCCACGGTGACGAGCAGCTCGATCAACGTGAACCCCCCGCCGCGGATATGTCGGCCGGCCAACGGCACGCCTACTTGTAACACCGCCGGCGCGCGCTGACAATCCCGCGTTCCGTTTCACTCCGCGCTTGTCGCCTCTGGCCGATAAGCCTACACTGCCAGTTCGTAGGGCGAGGAGGAGTTGATGGCGAAAGCCACGGGTGTCCGCTCATAAAGGCCAGAGCAACAATTGGTTATAGTTTAATGAA
>JBBISF010000044.1:0-23058 GCA_037441425.1 Verrucomicrobiia bacterium | reverse complement strand
CGGCTCTACGCGCGCAACGGCGAGCCGCTGGAAGCGGTGGTCGGCGAGTTGCTCAAGCTGAATGCCCCCACCATTGTCTGCAGCGAATACTCGCTCACACCGGTGAGCGGGGCGATTTACCCCAACCGGTTATTGCGCCAAGCCGGCTTGCTGCGCGTGCGCGAGATTGCCGGCAAGGAGCACCTCGACTGCGAGTTGAGCGACGCCTTTGCGATGGTGGATCATCAAGTCGCCCACATTTACTGCAAGCCGGACGCCGTTGCGGCGGCGCGTGCGGCGTTAGGCAACATAGAATTCACAACCATCCCGCACCCGCGGGCCGGGGAGTTGGTCGCGGTTGCACCGGTGGACAAGTGGTTTGCGTACTATTGGTGGGCGGATTGGCTGAAAGCGCCGGAGTTCGCGTTCACGGTGGATATTCACCGCAAACCCGGTTACGACCCGTGCGAATTGTGGTTCGACTACCGACGGATGGCCCGCACGTTCAAGATCGCCACGGCCACCGACCCGGACTTGGTGAAAGGCAGTCATGGTCGCGTGGACGCCGCCGCGTCCAGTTGGGCGACGTTGGTGCTGGATGAACAGGTGGCTGCCGCCGCCCCGTCTAGCAAGACCGTTGAGGCCACTGAATTGGCGCTGTTGGTTTGCCGGTTGTTGCTGGACGAACGCTAAGCGAAACGTTATTTTCGGCCCCCGGTAGGCGAGATGAATCTGGCGTTCGGTTACAACACCAACGGATTTGCGCATCACAAATTGGAGGATGCGCTGGAGATCATTGCCGATGCCGGCTATGCGGGCGTGGCGTTGACGCTGGATACGTATCACTGCAACCCGTTCACCGTCGAGCCGCCGGACCTCAAGCGTCTGGGCGAATTGCTCGACAAACTAAAGCTGCGCTGCGTCATCGAAACCGGCGCGCGGTTTCTGTTAAACTCCCAGCGCAAACATTATCCCACCCTCGTCAGCACCGAAGGCCGGCAAATTCGGCTGGAGTTCCTGCGCCGCGCGACCGACATCGCCGCCACCCTCAACGCCGAGTGCGTCAGCTTCTGGTCCGGCGCGGCGGAGGAGAACATACCGGAACATCAGGCGTGGGACTGGCTGGTCACCGGTTGTCTGCAACTCACCGAACACGCCAAACGCCGTGGCGTGCAACTGGCATTCGAGCCGGAGCCGGGCATGCTCGTGGACAACATGGCGAAGTTTGAAGTTCTCAAGAAACATCTCACCACCGCGCGGTTCGGTTTGACGCTGGACGTGGGGCATGTGTTCTGCACCGAGACCGCGCCATTCCGGCAGGTCTTCGGCAAGTTCGCCAACCTGATTCGCAACATCCACCTCGAAGACATCCGGGAACGCAAACATGAGCACCTCATGTTCGGCGAAGGCGAACTGGATTTCGTCAACATCCTCCGCGTCATCCGCGACAACAAATACACCGGCCTCATCAACGTCGAACTCTCCCGCGACAGCCATCGCGCCCCCGAGGTGGCGCGCCGATCCCGGCAATTCCTCGAAGCGACATGTCAGAAGCTCACCGCCACCACGCCCGCGCCGTCGGCTACGCCCTGAACGTTTTTCCGTACCACACACTGCCGGAACTCTGGCAGTGTCTGGCAACCGACGTGCTCGCCCTGAAGGCGCGCGCGTTCCCGGACGGCAGCTTCCCGATCGAACTCCGTTTCTCCGAACCGCTCGTCCGCGAACTGGCCCGCGATTGCGACCAAGTCGCCCGGCTGAAATACTTCCTCGACACCCACGATCTCGCGCTGGTGACGGTCAACGCCTTCGTCATGCCCCGGTTCCACGGCGCGGCGGTCAAAGAAAAGGTGTATCTGCCGGCGTGGCACGAATCCGATGCGCGCGCGCGGTTCACCTGCGATTCGCTGGACCTGCTGGCGCAGTTGGCCCCTTCGGACATCGAGTCCGCATCGGTCAGCGCGCCCTTTGGCGCGTTGAAGCCGGTGCCGCTTAACGCGATCGCGCCGAACATTCTGCGTTGCGGCGAGCACGCGCGCCGGCTGCGGGAACGCACCGGCATCCATTGCGTTGTCGCGCTCGAACCCGAACCCGGACTCAATGTGGAAACGACGGGCGAAGTCGTGGAGTTCTTCGAGCGGTTCGTGCCGGACGCGCTTCGTCCATACCTCGGTGTGAACTTCGATCTGGCGCACCAACTGGTCGCGTTCGAAAACCTCGCGGACTCCATCGTCCAATTGCAGAACCACGGCGTCCGCATCGCCAAACTCCACGTCTCCAATGCCGCCGAGTTGCCGGCCCCGCTGCAACCGTTCTATCGCGACTCGATCTATCTGCATCAGGTTTGCGGCGTCGATGTGGCGGGCCGGCGGGCCTTTTTCTCGCTGGATTGGCCCACGCAACCGCCGCCAGCGGGCATCGTGAAGTTCCGGGTCCATTACCACCTGCCCGTGTTCCCCACGGAAATGCCGTCCACGCTGCGCGCGGTCGAGCATTTCCTGTCCTCCACCCTGCCATCGCTTCCTGCTTCCATGCCGGCGATCATCGAAACCTACACGTGGCCCGAACAACTGCGGGAGGGTGGTTCGCTGGTGGACAACATCGCTCAGGAACTGAATTGGGTGCGCCGCAAAATTTCGCTTGAGTGAGGCGGCGCTTGCGCTATAGTTCGCTAGCAAGTTTGGAGGCTACCGTCATGAATGCGAATGTCTTCCGTTTTTCTATCGTTCCCCTCATAGTCGCGCTGTGCGTCAGTGTCGTGCCGCTCCGCGCCGCGCCGGTTGAATCGGTGCAATCGGCCCGCGCCACGACCGCCATCCAGCAGATCGACGCGTTTCTGAGCCAGCAGGCCGTGGCGCAACGCCTGACTGAACTGGGCATCACGCGCGATCAAGTGGATGCCCGGCTGGCGCAACTCAGCGACGCCCAACTCCAACAGTTGGCGGCGCAGGTTGACCTGATCCAAGCCGGCGGCGATATCCAAGGCGGCAACCCACATCCATTGGGACCGATTGAGTGCGTATTCCAGTCACTCGGACGTTTCTTGCACGACCTGTACAAATTGCTCTTTTGTTGGTCCAGCCAGCATTGAGTCGGTTGACCGCTTGAAGCGGAGCGGCCTGCCGGGATTGTTCCCGGCAGGCCGTTTTTGTTAAGATACCGGCGATGAAACCGGCCGCGGAACTGTTTGGACGCGACGCTACCCCGCAGATCACCGCTGTCGAACTGACCGGCGACAGCGAAATCACCCTTTACCGGCGCGAAGCCGACCGGACCGTCACCGAAAGACGGCCGTTCCAGCCGTTCCTGTGGATCCCGGAACAGATTTATCTCCAAGGTTTCGACCGCAAGGTGGAATTCACCCCGCTCCACGGCGGCGGTGAATTCAAATTCCTTGCCCGGTTCAATTCGTGGAAAGATTTCCAGGCCGCCCGGCAATTCCTGCGCGACGCGCCCGCATTCTCCCTCAACGATCCGGCCCAACAGTATCTCATGGGGACCGGCCAGACCCACTTCAAGACCATGCGCTTCGAGCAACTCCACCGGCTCCAAATCGCCGTGGCCGGCGCCACCATCCGCCTGGCCGACAATACCGGCTGGCAAGCGGAAGTGAAGAAACCGGAAGAACTAGTCGCCGCCATCCGCGCGCGCGACCCGGACGTCATCGAAGGTCACGACATCTTCCGGCACATCTTTCCCCAGCTTGCCGGCACACGGAGCGCGTTGAAACTGGGACGGGATGGCTCGGCCATCACCAGCCGTCAGTCCCGCATCCAGATCGCCGAGAAAACCATCCAGTACCCCAAGTACGAGATTCACGGTCGCCATATCGTGGACACGTTTCTGCTGACTCAATTCTACGACGTGTCCACCCGGGAACTCGAAGACTTCGATCTCGATTCCGTCGCGGAACACTTCGGGCTGAACAATCTCCCGGCCCCGCAACAGGTCGCCCGCATCAGCGAGTTGCTCAGCCCCAGCTACTTCATCCAGGCCCAGATTTTCCCGTACCGGTACCAGGACGTTGTCGTCCGCGGCAACGCCACCAAGATTGACGCCCTGCTCCTTCGCGAATACCTCCACCAACGCCGCGCCATCCCGCAACTGGGCGAGTCTCGCTTCTTTGCCGGCGGGTACACCGACATCTTCCACGAAGGCTTACTCCAGAACGTCTGGCACTGCGACGCCCAATCGCTCTACCCCTCGCTGATCCTCGCGTTCGACATCAAACCGCGCCGGGACGAGTTGAATCTGTTCGCCTCCTTGTTGCGCGACCTGCGCGAGTTTCGGCTCCAAGCCAAGACCACCGCCCGCACCGCGCCCGACGAATCCACCCGGCAACACGCCGCCGCGCTTCAACAAACCTTCAAAATCCTCATCAACTCATTCTACGGCTACCTTGGCTTCGGCCAGGCGCACTTCGGCGATTTCAACGCCGCCGAACAAGTCACCGCGCGCGGCCGGGAGATTCTGAAGACCATGCTCGACGGGCTTCAGCAACGCGGCGCCAAAGTCATCGAGATTGACACCGACGGTCTGTACTTCGTTCCTCCGCCCGGCAGCGAACCCGGGACGTTGGAAGCGGAACTACAACACACCCTGCCCAAAGGTGTGGACGTGGAAATCGATGGTCAGTACCCGGCGATGTTCAGCTACAAGATGAAGAACTACGCGCTGCTGGACGCCGCGGGCCGGCTGCACGTCAAAGGTTCCGCGCTCCGGTCGCGCGGACTGGAGAAGTTCCAGCGCCAGTTTCTCGAAGAGCTGCTCACGCTCACGCTCCGGGGCGACGCCCAGAAAGTCCCGGCCCTGTATGAAGAGTATTGCCGGAAGATCGAGCGCCACGAACTGGCCATTGAACTGCTCGCCAAGACCGACACGCTGCAGGACACGCTCGATGTTTACCGGCAAAAGATTGCCCAGAGCGCCCGCCACCGGAGCGCGCCGTACGAACTCGCACTGCAGTCCGGCCGGAACGGCCAGCCCGGCGACCGGATCAGCTTCTACATCACCGGCGCAAAGAAAAACGTCAACGCCTACGAGAACGCGAAGCTCGTCACGGAATTCGATCCCGCGCGTCGCGACGAAAACGTGGATTACTACCTCGACAAACTCCGTGCCCTCTACAACAAGTTCGCCCCGCTGCTCGCCGGCGCAAAACCTGTCGCCGCCCGCCCCGCGCGGGATGACACGCCGGATTTGTTCGGGTAAACGACCGGGGTTGTCTCCGAGGGATGAATCTCGCAGTTACCGAAGTTTCGGCAACATCCGACCGTGGGCCGTAATCAGGTCGTCGCACAGGGCGCGGATTTCATCGAGAGTCAGTTCCGCGGCGGTATGCGGGTCGAGCATGGCCGCTTGATAAACCTTGTCCTTCCGCCGGGTAAGCGCCGCGGCGATGGTGAGCAGTTGCACGTTGATGTTCGTGCGGTTCAAGGCGGCGCATTGCTCCGGCAAGTCGCCGACGTGGCAGCCTTGGACGCTGTTGCGATCCACCAAGCAGGGCACTTCCACACAGGCGGTGCGGGGAAGGTTGGTGATCAAGCCGTGGTTGAGTACGTTCCCGCCGATGCGTGTCGGCATGTCGGTTTCCATCGCTTCCATGATGTAGGACCCGTACTCGTGCGAACGGGTGTGCTTGAGGTCGTGGTTTTTCACGATCTCATCCCGGCGCCGCTGCCAGTCTTCGATCTGCAACACACAGCGCCGCGGATACTCGTCGAGCGGGATGTTGAACTCCTCGATCAATCCGGGGTACCGGCTCTTGATCCAGTACGGCGAATACTCGGCGGTATGCAAGGAAGACTCGGTGTTGTAGTAGCCGAAGTGTCGCAGGATTTCGAACCGCACCATGTCATGATGTTTCTGCGCCCCTTTCCGTCGGGCTTGCTGGTTCAGCCTCTCCGCGCGGCGTTTAATTTCGGGATAAAGATCCCGGCCACCATCCGTCACTTCGAGGAGCCATGCCT
This sequence comes from Verrucomicrobiia bacterium, assembly GCA_037441425.1. Taxonomy (GTDB): domain Bacteria; phylum Verrucomicrobiota; class Verrucomicrobiia; order Palsa-1439; family Palsa-1439; genus JBBISF01. Next base: position 17,110 of record JBBISF010000044.1, on the reverse strand, counting down.
GGTGATTGATCCCGGCAATCTTCCACTGCAACTCCTTCGCGGAATCCAGCAGGCCGAGGTGCTGGAGCAGGTGCTCCGCGCAGACCTGCACCGAATGACACAGGCCGACCGTCTTGATGGAAGTCGCCTGCAGCATGGCCCCGGTGACCATGGACATGGGGTTCGTGTAATTCAGAAACCACGCATTGGGGCACATCGCGTCCATGTCGCGGGCGAAATCGAGCATGACTGGAATCGTACGCAAGGCGCGGAAGATGCCACCAATGCCAAGCGTGTCGGCAATCGTCTGGCGGAGACCGTACTTCTTGGGGATTTCGAAATCAATCACGGTGCTCGGCTGGTAGCCGCCGACTTGGATGGCGTTGATCACGTAGTCCGCGCCCTTGAGGGCCGCGCGGCGATTGTTGATGCCAGGGTGCGCGGTGATGGTTGCGCGGCTCTTGTTGATGTTGCGGTTCAGCGTATCGAGCATCAACTTCGATTCCTTGAGCCGCGTCCGATCAATGTCGTACAACGCGATGTGCGCATCGTGCAAGGCCGGCACGAGCATCGCATCACCCAGAACGTTCTTGGCGAACACCGTGCTGCCGGCTCCCATAAAAGTAATCTTGGCCATAGTTTTTAGTCCTTTCGGTTGGTCATACGCGATCCGGGTCTGATGTGCATTAACAGAATTTGATGCGATGGCCAGGCAGTTCGCCGAATAGCAGCACCATCGTTGGCCACGGTTCGATGCGGCCCAGTTGGACGACGCATCCACTGCGGATCGTTCGCAGCGGCAGTCTTCGTAGGCCCTTGCCGATGCACAAATGAACCGTGGTTTTGGGGGCGCGGATTTGGATGGTCGCCTGTTCGATGGGATCAAGTCCCATATTCAACAGCACCACCGCGCCGCCGGATGACCGATCGCTACGACTGGGATCGCGCGCGCCGGTCCGCATCAGCCCGGTCGTCCGCGTCCCGGTGCCGCCGGTCTGGTAGCCTTGCATTCCGGGCGTCAATCCATTAACTAACAACCTCACGAACATGGGCACCGCCGTCCAGCTCGACGTCGAATCCCCGCGCGGTCCGCAAACCATCCGCGTCGCGCAGGGCCGGGAACGCCGCCTCACCGACTTGTTGCGGCGCGAGAATCTGCCGCTCAACACCCGGTGCGGCCAGCGCGGTCTCTGCGACGGTTGCATTGTCGAACTGCTGGCCGGCACGGTCGTCCACGCCAGCACCGGCCAACCGTTGCCGGCCGCGCCCGAACCGCAGTCCATTCGCGGCTGTGAATATCACTTGGGCGACAGCGATGTCCGCCTCCGCATTCCGGTGCGGTCGCTCCTGGCGTATGAACCGCAGGTGGTCAGCGAATTTCGACTCAACGTCCCGCGCGCGCACGACCCGGTCTGGCAAATCATTGAGGTGCCGGCCGACGGCCCCATCGAAGCCGCCATCGCCCGCCAAACCAAGCGCCGCCGCCCGATTCGGATCGCGGGTGGGAGCGGCGTCCCGGCCGCGACCGGACCGAGTTTTGCCACGCTCGAATACCGGGACGATCACTGGTTGGTCACCCACCTGCGCCCGAAAAAACCGGATTGCGCGCTCGGCGGGGCGATCGACATCGGCACCACCACCGTCGTCGTCCTGCTGGTGGATTTGTGCACCGGGGCCATTCTCGCCCGCGCTTCCGATTTCAACAAACAGATGCACCTCGGCGATGATGTGGCGACGCGGATCGGCTTGTGCGCCACGCCCGGAATGCTCCGGCAGTTGCAGGAGGCGATCATCCAACAGACCATCCGCCCCTTGCTCGACGCCTGTCTCCGTCAGGCGGGCGCGACGGAGGGGCGGGTCGCCTGCCTCAGCGTGACGGCCAACACGACGATGCTGCACTTGTTTGCCGGGGTGGATCCGTCGCCGATGGGCTACTACCCGTTCACGCCCGGGTTTCTCAACCACCGGATCATTCAACTCCCGGAATTCGGCGATGCCACGATCCATCTCCTGCCGAGCGCCGCCGCGTACATCGGCTCCGACCTCACCGCCGGTGTGCTCTCCAGCGGCCTCGCGTACGACGACGGTCCGAGCCTCCTCGTGGACGTCGGCACCAACGGCGAAATTATTCTGAAAACGCCGAACCACGTTCTGGGCTGCGCCACGGCGGCGGGACCGGCCTTCGAGGGCGCCGGGTTGACCAATGGCATCCGGGCCGGGCAGGGCGCGGTGGAAACAATTCGCATGACCAATTCGCCGTTCAACGTCCAGGCGAAGGTCATTGGCCAGACGAAGCCGATTGGCATCTGCGGTTCGGCCTACGTGGATTTTCTTGCCGAAGGCCGCCGGGCCGGCATCCTGACGCCGACTGGTCGCTTCCATCACGCGGCGTTACGTGGCGCCGGCGATGCGCTGCAGAAGATGGAAGACGGCTGGGCGTTGCGGGTGGCCCGTGGCCAGGGCCAACACGACATCCTGATTTCGGAAACCGACGTTGCCCACCTGCTGCAAGCCAAAGGCGCCATCGGGGCCGGCATCCTGACGCTGCTCGAACGGTCCCACCTCACGCCGGCCCGCATCCAGAAACTCTACCTCGCCGGCGGGTTTGGCATGCACATTGATATTCCCAACGCCATCGCCTGCGGTCTGTTGCCGGGCTTCAAGCCCGAACAGATTGAGGTGGTCGGCAACACCTCCTTGGCCGGGGCCTACCTCGGCCTGCTCGACTGCGGCGCGCTCGACGAAATCGCCCGCTTGGCCAAAGGCATCGAAATGGTGGAGCTCAACCTCGACCCCGGTTTCGAAGACCGCTACATCGAACAACTCTCCCTACCGTAAATCCGGGGTGCTTGATTCCGGTGTCGTGAAAGAATCGGCTGGTGACAGGAGCCAACGGAGAAAACGGAGCATCGCTGCGGCGACAAATTACCCCCTGTCCCCCCTCCGTGACCGCCGGTAAGTCCGCCGGGAAGGTCAAACGATCCGCAGCTACACCCGGTTGGCTTTCAGATCTTTCAGCGCGTAGTGCGTGCCGCGCCAATCAATGCCACCGTTGATCAGCGTTTTCAGCATGGCCCGCCAGAGGATGTACTGGAATAGCAGCACCATCACCGGAAAACCGATCCAATGCCAGCGCGGCAGCCCGTGTGGCCGGGCGCTGTCGGCATAGAGCGCGGCAATCGCGAAGACGCACCCGGCATTCAACCAGCGCGTCGCATCACCCGTCACGAACACGGCGACGAACGGCCAGACGAACACTGCCAGTTGCAGCACCGAGGCCATCACCAGCACCGCGAGATTGTACTCCACGCCGGCAAACAAGTTCTTTTCCAGCCCGCGCATCAATTCACGCAGCGAACCGTACCATTCCACCGTCAGCAAGGGGCCGCTCAAGACCACGTCCTGCCGGTAGCCGTGTTTCTTGATGAGTTTGCCGAGCTTCATGTCGTCGTCCGGCCGCAAGGCAATCGGCTGGTGACCGCCGATTTGCCGGTAAACCTCCGTCCGCACGAGATTGAACGCGCCAATCCCGATGTGCCGGGGACTCTTGGGGTCACGCGCTTTCCAGGGCTTGGCGTAGAAGGTGAAGAAGAGCATGAATGCGCCCCCGAACATCTCCAACACCAACCCCGGCATCGCCAACCGCGGTCCGACAGCCAAATGATCCAACCGCTCGCGCACCGCGTAACTCATCGCCCGCCGCAATGTCTCCGGGGCCATCACCACGTCGGCGTCGGTAAACAACAACCACGTACCGGTGGCTGATTCCGCCCCATGATGATGCGCAAAGTTCTTCCCGAGCCAGCCGGCCGGTAGTTCCCGCAGAGGCACGACGCGCAACCGGGAATTCGTCTGTGCCAGCCGGTCGAGAATCGCCCCGGTTTCGTCGGTGGAACGATCGTTGACGACAATCACTTCAAGGTTGGGATAATCCTGTTTCAGGACCGATTGGAGTGCCGCCTCGATCTTGCGCGCCTCATTCCGGGCCGCCACGATCACCGAGACGCGCGGCGCATCGGCGTCGTTGACGGGTTCGATCTCCGTCAGTTGACGGATGCGCCGCTGGCCGATGCCGAACTCAATCAGGCACGCCACCAGCAGCAACAGGGTAATGAGCGCGAGCCAGAACATGCCGGCAGATTAGCAGAATCAGATCTCAGGCGCGCGGGCGTTCCCACTCCGCTTCATCGGGGGTGAAATAGCGGACGCGAACCTTCTTGTATTCCTTGGTGGAATAAAGAGCGGAGTACTCGCGAATGCCGGTCTTCTCGGCGAGGGAACGCAACGTCTGTTCGCAATCGTCCTGGCTCTTGCCGTGGATCATGGTGAAGATGTTGTAGGGCCAATCGGGATAACTCGGTCGCCGGTAGCAATGGCTCACGGCGCGGAACTGCGCCATCTCTTCGCCGACCCGGTCGGTCTCGGTTTCCGGCACGGCCCACACGCCCATCGCGTTGGCGCTGAAACCGGCTTTGCGATGATGGAGCACGGCGGCGAACCGGCGCATCCGTCCGGACTCCAGAAATTGTCGGTGCATGTCCGCCAGCGGAACCGGCGCGTCGGCAAACGGCGTTGCCATGACCGGCAGGTCGCGTTGCAGGTAGCGGACGAACTCGATTTCGCGCGGCGTGAGCGGCACGATGTCGCCGCGGCTCTTTTCGTTGTAAGCCGGCGCGTCCGATTCGCCGCCGAAATCGAATTTCACGCCGATCTTGAAGAGCTTTAGTGTCGGCAACAACCGGGTGGATTGCGCATCCGACTCGCGGTGAAGAATCTCGACTGTCTTTTCCAAACCCAACTTGCTTAATGGCGAAACCGCAAGGGTGTACCAAAGATTGAACTCGTGATTGCGGAGGTAATTGTGGCTGACGCCGGGATGTTGGCTGATAATCGCGGCGGCGGCGTCCACCTTGTCGGCCGGGTATTTCGCCGCCACGAGGCTGGAGGCATAACCGAGACTGCGCGTGTCAAAGATGGCGCTGATTTGCCGGATGATCTTGTCGGATTTCAACCGGCGGATGCGATCGAGCACGTCGGCTTCGGTCGTGCCGATTTGCTCGCCGAGCGCGGCGAACGGGTGTTCGACGACCGGCACGGCGGTTTGTAGGATGTTCAGGAGACGTTGATCAATTGGGTCCATTGTTGAAATACTCCCCTACTGGTTTTGGCCAGTGACGGCAAATGTTTCTTGGCGCCGGCGAGAATGGCGCGCGCATCGACGCCGGCTTGATGCATATCATCCGCGAACATTGTTACCCACTCCGCAACGTGCCGGTCGGTGATTTCCAAGTGGCAAAGAAAGCCGTACGCGTTCGTTCCATACCGGTATGCCTGCACAGCCGTCAGTTCGGATGAGGCCAACGCCACCGCGCCTTTCGGCAGGTCGAAGATGTCGCCGTGCCAATGGAGCGGGGTGAAGGTGGCCGGCGCGCCTTTCCATAACGCATCCGTGGCGGCGTTCTTGGTCAACGTGACCGGATGCCAGCCGATCTCCTTTTGTTTGCCGGGATAAACCCGCGCCCCGAGCACGGCAGCGAGCAGTTGACTGCCGAGGCAAATCCCGAGAACCGGTTTCTTCGTTGTGAGCGCGGATTCGATCAGCCGGAGTTCGTCGCGCAGGAACGGGAATTGGTCCTGTTCGTACACGCTTTGTGTTCCGCCCATGATCACCAGCGCGTCGAACCCGGCCAGACTCGGCGGCGGGTTCTTGAGGAACAGCCTGGTCTGAAAGCCCGCAGCCCGCAACGCGTCGCCGATGAGGCCAGGCGTTTCGATCTCGATGTGTTGAACGACGCAGACCCGGAGCATGACGCGTTGGTTATGCCACGGGTGCGGCCTGTCGGCAAGCGTCGCGTGAATCCTTGTCAGGCGCGACTTGATTCCGGCGGCCGACGAGACTACCATGCGCCGCTCATGAGAATGCGCCAATTTCTTTCCGCCAAACTGCACGGGGGCAGCGTCACCGTTTGCGATCTGCATTACGAAGGAAGCTGCGGACTGGGGCCGGACCTGTTGAAGGCGTCGGGCATTAAGCCGTTGGAGAAAGTATCCGTGCTCAACGTCGCCACCGGCGGACGGCTGGAAACCTATGTGATCCCGGCCAGGAAGAAAGGCGAGATTTCCCTCAACGGCGCCGCCGCGCGCCACGCGAACGTGGGCGACAAGGTCATTCTCCTGACCTACGCCGTACTGGGCGACGACGACGTGGCCGGCCACGAAGCCCGCATCGTGATTCTCGACGCGAAGAACCGGATCGTCTCCACCCGCGACGCGAGCACCCGGGAATGAAATCGCTGCTGGCGATCTGTCTCGCGGTGGGCTTCGCGGCGATTGTTCGCGCGGATTCCGGGAACGCGACCGCGCGCGGGGCCGCCATCCTCCAGCAAGTCCTCGCCCACCGGCCGACAAAGGATTTTTCGTTGAAAGCCTGGTTGTTCATCACCCGGGATGAAGTGCGTCCGCTGGAAATTCTGGTCAAGAACACCGCGGCGGAAACGCGCACGATCTACCGGGGGAAAGACTTGGATTTGCTGGTGGTGCAGCCGCGGGCTGCCGCGCCGCGGTTTTATCTGCGGGGGGTGGGCGAACTGCGCGGGGCAAAACAGATGGACGGGGTGTGGGGTTCGCACATTGCCTATTACGATCTGGGATTTGGTTTCCTGCATTGGCCGAATCCGAAGTGGGTGGCTGAAGACGAGACCCGAGGCCGCAAGTGTGATGTGGTGGAAGTGAGCGCCGCTGGGGAACCGTATCAGCGGGTGAAGATGTGGATTGATCGCGAGTACCGGGCTGTGTTGCGCGCGGAGATGTACAACGCCGACGATCAATTGGTGAAACGCTACATGCTGACCAGCATTTTGCGGGTTGGGGACATCTATGTGCCGCGGGGGATGGATTTTGATTTCGTGCCGGCGGATCAAGCTTTGCCGTCGCAGGAGCGGTCCCGGCTGGAGATTTACCAGGGCCAATACGACGCGCAGTTGCCGACCGAGTGGTTTGCCGAACAACGATTTCCGTAAACGTGTCGGCCCGGTCAGCCGTACCGAAATCCACCCCCGATGTCCATGATCAACGTTATGTTCTTAAGCTGAAAAGGTTAGGTTTTAGCGGCGGTCGCCGCGAAGTAGGCGAGGTTTTGAACGATTCCGTAAGTTTGATGTCAAACACAGGATTCGAGAAACGAATCACAACAAAACTCTAACAAAGGAGGAAATCGTGAAGAAGTCAGTGGCAGTTGTCGTATTGGGAGTCTTGGCGGCGGCGGTCAGCAGCCAGGCCCAGACCGTAACCAACGTGACGAAGCAAATGAACGTAACGTTGCAGGCAATGCTTAGCGATAACACGAAAGTCACGGACGCGAACTTGGCTGGAACAGGGCCGCTCGCGATTCTCAACGTGGATATCATTGAGGGCGCCACGACGAATCCCGCCGTCTTGATCGCCAAGAGTGTCGGGGTGGCATCGGGCCAATTGACAAACGCTGTAGTTCTCTTGGAAGAGAACGCACAGGTTGACTTGGGCCACGGCGCGTTCATGGGGGCGTTCGGTGATACCGGTCGCGACCCCAATCTCGCCGGTGCGGCATTGCTGGTTTCCGGAGTCGCCGCGCACAAGGTGAGTCATGGAACGACCAACGATACGGTCGTTGCTAGGCTGAACGGCATCTGGAAGGATGGCGCCACGGTGATCAAGAATGGCATCGTCAAAAGCGTGAAAGTCAGGTAATCGCTTAACTCAAGCAAGTTGTTCCCGAAACGGGGAAAGGCTTTCTGGCCTTCCCCGTTTTGCTTTTCAGGGAGCATTGGAGTCGAGATTTACGGGAGTCAGTACGCTGCGCAATCGCCAGGCGCGTGATTTACCGGGCGACGGTATCAATAAACGTGTTTGCGCGCCCAGCGCGTTCCCAGGCGTTGCCAGTTGCGCAGCTTGAATTCGATGTAGCTGATCTCGCCAATCATGCGGATGAATTTTTCGATGCACAATAAAGCGCGGGCGGTTTCTAAGTCGCGTTCAACGGGGTCGGGACGTTTAGTGTGATATTCGAAGATCTCCAACTCGCCCTCGATGTACACGGAACTGCCAATGACTTGGACGTCGAGCTTCTGGGTGTTGACGTAGTTCCGCACCAGAATGCCCTGCACAATCCGCATGACTCGGAGCTCTTCAAGGGTCATAGACGAACCCTTTCGCCGCAACACATATACCAGTCTGCAGGGGAATTTAAGCGTCCACCGGCCAAAAAGAAAGCAAATGTTGGCGTTACTTGCCGGTAAACGGAAGCTGCGGCGTGTAGCCCAGTTCCGTCAACAACGCGCGGTCCGCTTCGACTTCCGGGTTGTTGGCGGTGAGCAGCTTGTTCCCGAAGAAGATCGAGTTCGCCCCGGCAAAGAAACACAAGGCTTGAGCTTCCCGCGTTAAGCGTGAGCGTCCCGCCGACAAGCGCACCTTCGACCGCGGAAACAAAATCCGCGCGGTGGCGACGAGGCGCACAAGCTCAAACACGTCCACGGCCGGCAGGTTTTCCAGCGGCGTGCCGGGCATGGGCATCAGGCAGTTGATCGGCACGCTCTCGGGCGGGGGATTGAAACTCGTCAGCACGTCCAGCAGCCGCAACCGGTCGGTGACGGTCTCGCCCATGCCGACGATGCCGCCGCAGCACACCGACAGGCCGGCATGTTGGACATGCCGGATGGTTTGCAGCCGATCCTCAAAACTGTGCGTGGTGATGATTTTCGGGTAAAATTCCGGGCCTGCATCAAGATTGTGATTGTAGGCGGTGACGCCGGCCTCTTTGAGTTGCCGGGCGGCAGTCGGAGTCAACTCGCCGAGCGTCACGCAGACTTCCATGTGGAGTTGGCTGACCGCCCGGCAGATTTCTAGGACCGATTCAAATTGCTGGGTGCCTTCCCGGACGCCGCGCCACGCGGCGCCCATGCAAAACCGGGTCGCGCCGTTGGCTTTGGCGTGATGGGCAATCTCCAGCACCTCGTCGCGGGACATCAATTTTTCGTTGGCCAAACCGGTTTCGTAACGCGCGCTCTGGGCGCAGTAGGCGCAGTCTTCGCTGCACCCGCCGGTCTTGATGCTGAGCAAACTGCACAACTGCATCTCGTGGTTCTTCCAGTGCTGGAGATAGACCTGACGGCCTTGTTGGATAAGATCAAAAAATGGTTGGTGATAGATTTCTTCAATTGGGGCCAGCGTTGTCCCAACTGACGTTGGGCCAGCGACTTGCGGCGTGTCGTGCGTGATGGAATGGGGCATAAAATCGGTGGAAACCATAGCAAAACGGCGACTTCCGTTGCAAGCCCCAACCCGTTTTGATACTGTCGGCGCGCGGATGGACAAGTCGCTTCCAATCATTTGCGGGATGCTGCAAAGCCCGGACGGAATGCGCCGGTGCGCGGCGGCCATGGTCTTGGGCGAGTTGAAACCGAAAGACGCCCAAGCCGTCAAGGCGCTCGGCGCGGCCCTGACCGACGCCAACCAGTTGCTCACCCGGTACGTCCTCGAAGCGTTTGAAGCTATCGGCACCCGCGCGGTTGTGCCGTTCGTGTTGCCCTTGCTGGATTCCGGCGATGTCGAAACCAAACTGCGCGCCGCCCGGATCGTGGCCCGCGTGGGCGGGGACATGGTCGGCGATCTGGCCCGGCAATTTGCCAAGGCCAGCCCCGAACAAAAGCGGGTGCTGGTGGATATTCTGGCGCGCATCCACGACCGGCAGGCGCTGCAATTGATTTTGGACACGTTGTTCGACGCCGACTTCGAGTTGGTCGGTGAAACCTGCCAAGCTGTCCGCCGGCACATCACCGACGCCACGCCGAAAGAACGCGCGGCGATGCACAAACAGGTGGTCAAATTCATCGCCAGCGCCCGCGTCCGCAAGGATGAACGGGTCACGATGCACGCGCTGTTGTTGGTGGGTTACATCGGCGCGCCGGATGCCCGCAGGATTTTGCTGAAGTACACGCAACCGCGCAACCCGAGCTTCATCCGCCGCAACGCGATGGTCGGGCTGAAGAGTCAGGAATTTACCGGCGCGGTCGTCAACCAGACGGCGCGGGAGATGTTCAAGTACCTGAACGAGCCGGATTACGCCAACATCGTCCAGCCGGCACTCGACATCATCGAGAAACTGCCGTTATCCAAGGCGTACGACGCCCAGTGGCGCAAGCTGCTGCAAAATCAGCACGCCAACGTCCGCGCCTATGCCGCGCGCCGGCTGGCCGCGACCGACAACGCCGCCACCAACCGGATTCTCATGCAATTGTTGGCGCACGAGGACGTACAGATCAGCGAGATTGCGGCTGGCGCGCTGGCGCGTCACAAAGGCTCGACCAAACTCCTGCTCGACGCCTTGGCGCGGGAGCGCAAAAGCGAGCCGGCTTGGCGCTTGGCCAAGATTCTCAAACCACACAGCGAATCAGTGGACCGGAAATCGGTGAAGAAATTTGTGGCGTTGACGGGTCGCGATCTCGAAGCCGGCCAGCCCCGGCACGAAGCGCTGTTGTATTTTCTCCGTAACATTGACCCGAAGCTGGCCGATAACGTTCTGCGCGAAACCGGTTTGCGGCTCAAGAAGCAAAAGAAATACGCCAAAGCGGTGGATTGCCTGAAGCAACTGGTGCGCAGCGACGGGTTTGACAACGAATTGCGCTTCGAGCTGAGCATCTGCAATCTCAAGGAATCGCCGCAGGACGTCGCGCCGCACCTGCGGGTGGAGGACCACGCGTTGCGCGGATTCCAGGTGCTGTTGCAGGAAAAAGGCTTCCGGCTGCTGGATCGCCTGAAGAAAGAAAAGGCGCTGGATGCGGACGATCTGTATTATACCGGTTTCCATTTCTCCGAGGGCACCGGCGAGGAACTGCGGTTCGGTCAACAACTGCTGGAGCACGTCGCCAAACGCTGGCCGCGCGGCAAAGAAGCCAAAGCCGCGCGCAACAAACTGAAGATCATCCAACAGCGTTCGCCAGCCGGATCCACTGCTCCAGGCTGAGTTCTTCGGCGCGGACTTTGCCGGGAATCCCGACTTCCGCAAACGCGCGTTCGGCGTCGTATTGCCGGGCGAGTAGTTTCTTCAACATCTTGCGGCGCTGGCTGAAGCCTTGCCGGATAATCTCGTGGAACGGCGCGCCGGCGCGCAATTTCACCCGGGGATCGCGCCGCAGGAGCACGACGACGGCGCTCTCCACTTGCGGAGCCGGGAAGAAGCAGCGCGGCGCGATGACATGTTCGATGGCGACATGGTAGTGAAGTTGGGTGAACAACGTGAGCGCGCCGTAATCCTTGTGGCGGGGTGCGGCTGCCAACCGCTGCGCCACCTCGCGCTGGAGCGTCAACACCAGCGCCCGTGGTTTTTGCTCGGCCTCCACGAGGCGTTCGAGGATGGGCGTGGAGATGGAGTAAGGCAGATTCGCCACCACTTTATCCACCACCGGCAACGGGGCGGTGACCGCATCCGCTTCGACGAGGTCGAGGCCGGGAAATCGGTCCCGCAAGTAGGCGCACAGCCGCGCGTCTTTCTCGATGGCGATGAGCTTGCCGGCGGCGGCCATCAATTCAGCGGTGAGCGCGCCCAACCCGGGGCCGATCTCCAAGACGGTTTCATCCCGGCGCAAATCCGCCAGCTCGATGATCCGGCGCAGGATGTTGCCGTCGGCGAGAAAATTCTGGCCGAGCGCCTTGCTGGGACGAAGGTTGAGCGCGGTGAGCCGTTCCCGGATTGCGGTGGGGGTCATGGCGGGTTCACCGTTTGGGTGGACGGAGTTCGCCGCCCCGGTCATCAGCCGGGGAGGGGGGCACAGCAAAGGGTTCGACAGGTGTTTCCACAGGCACCAGCGGGCGCGGGCGGCGACCCGATCAGTTTTTCTTGGGACGCAACTGTTGGAGGTTCGCGACGTACGCTTCGACGCGCTTCTCTTCGTCATGAATGTTGCGGACCCGGAGCATCGAGCGAACCCGGACAGTCAACTCGAGCGATTTGATCGGCTTCTCCAGAAAGTCGTCCGCGCCGGCAATGATGCTCTCCTCCAGTGCTTGCTGGGCGTCCACCCCGGAAACGACGATAATCCGCATGTCCCGGGTCGCCTTATCCGCCCGCAATTGGCGGCAGACTTCGATGCCGTTCAGACCGGGCATCATCACGTCCAACAGAATCAGGTCCGGCTTGTGTTCGCGGGCGCGCATCAAGGCTTCCCGGCCATCCGCAGCCTGCAGGACTTCATGGCCGAGCGCCGATAACACTTCCGCCTCGATTTGCCGGATCGCTTCTTCGTCGTCCACCACGAGGATTTTGGCTTGGTTTTTCATGGGATCAATGCCGGAAATGCCGGATGCCGGTCAACACCATCGCCAGCCGCCGTTGATCGGCGGCGGCGATGACTTCCGGGTCGCGCACGCTGCCCCCGGGTTGAATGACTGCCGTCGCGCCGGCATCGGCCGCGGCAAGCACGCCATCCGGAAACGGGAAAAACGCGTCGCTGGCGACGACGCTGCCTTTCAAATCGAGCTTCGCCTCGCCGGCTTTCCAAACGGCAAGCTTCGACGAGTCCACCCGGCTCATCTGTCCCGCGCCGATGCCGAGCGTGCGCGCGGTTTGACCAGCAGCGCTCGCGTACACGATGGCGTTGGACTTCACGTGCTTGACGACGCGCCATGCAAACAACAAGGCGTGCCGTTCGGCCTGCGTCGGATGCCGTTTGGTGGCGGTTTTCAAGTCGTCGGCGGAGACCAGCCGGGTGTCGCGTTCCTGAACGAGCAGACCGCCCAGCACCGAACGCATCTCAACCGGGCAACCCACCTTGGCGACCTCGAAATTCGTCTTCAGCAGTCGAAGATTCTTTTTCTTTTGCAGAATGGCCAACGCTTCCGGTGTGAAGGCGGGGGCGATGATGACTTCGCTGAAGATTTCGGCGATGGCCTCGGCGCACGGTTCGTCGAGCGGCCGGTTGACGGCAATGATCCCGCCGAACGGCGCCTGTTTATCGGTCGCGTAGGCCAAGTCCCACGCGACCCGCAGGCTGGAGGCGCTGCCGACCCCACAGGGGTTCATGTGTTTGAGAATGGCGACGGTTGGGTCTTCGAACTCGGTGATCAACCCGGTGGCGGCGGTAAGATCGAGGATGTTGTTGTAGGAAAGTTCTTTGCCGTGCAGTTGTTCGTACCAGCGTTTGAAGCTGCCGAACAACGCCGCTTGCTGGTGCGGATTCTCGCCATAGCGGAGAGGCTGGACCTTCTTCGCGAAGACGCTGAGATTGTCCGGGAAGTTGGGCGCGGGTTCACCTTTGGCTTGGTAACGCTGCTCGGCGAGGTAGCCGGCAATGGCGGCATCGTAGCGGGCGGTCGTTTCAAAAACTTTGACTGCCAGTTTCCAACGGAACATCTCGCACGTGTTACCACCATGCTCTTGCATGTCTTTCAGCACGGCGGGGTAGTCAGCCGGATCCACGATGACCGTGACGCTGATGTAATTTTTCGAAGCACTGCGGAGCATGCTGGGGCCACCGATGTCAATGTTCTCGATGGCGTCATGCAGGTTCACGTCCGGCTTGGCGACGGTCTTCTCGAACGGATAGAGATTCACCACCACCAGATCGATGGGCTTGATGCCGTGTTCGCGGACCTGTTTTTCATGGTCGGCGTTGCCGCGGATGTAGAGCAAGCCGCCGTGGACTTTGGGATGCAGGGTTTTCACCCGGCCATCGAGCATTTCCGGGAAGCCGGTGTGCTGGCTGATCTCGACGACGGGAATGCCGGCATCTTTGAGGGCCTTGGCGGTGCCGCCGGTGGAAATGATCTCCACGCCCAACGTGTGCAGTTCACGGGCGAAATCGGCCAGGCCGGTCTTGTCGGAAACGCTGATGAGGGCGCGCTGGATTGGAGCCATGACGGAGGAAGGGTAACGGAGGAGCGGGTACGGTTCAACCGAATTTGCAACAGGACGAAGGCAACAGGCAGCGTTCACTCCAACGGCAGATCGATCCACATCGGACTGACCCACACGCAATGACCGCCGGTCTGGCGCGCCCGCAGGTAATAGTAACAATCACGGAGCGGACGCCCGGGACGGTCATCCTGCCAGACCGTTTTGAAATCCAGCGTCGGGGACAATACACCGGGCGGGCCGGATCGAAATGTGGGTGCCCGACAAACAGAAAACGCTGGTGCTGGTGACCAATCAATTACACTGGAGTGCTCAGACGATTACCGCGATCTGTGGCGCTGGATCGACGCGCCGTTTGATACGCCGGCGGGCACCGAAGTAGCGATCCAAATCTGGCTCATGTTGGACAGCAGTGCTCCTTGCGGGGACGCTCACGCCAGATTCCGCGCCTTTCTCACTGCCCATTCGACCGTCAACAACGCCACCAAACAAGCCAGCACCAGCCACGAGTTCCAGAGGGTCGAGTAAACACTGCGCTCCTCGGTCTTGCCGGTCAAATCCATCTTCATCAGTGTCGCTTCGATGTCGGCGGGTTCGCCGTACCGCCCGCCGCTGGCCGTCGCCAACGTTTCCAGGAGATGATGCTGCGCCGGCAGGGGACTGTTCTCCGGCGTGAACGCTTTCACGAAAAACGAGTGCTCGGGTGATTGCACTTTCTTGCCGTCAATCTCCACCGTCGCCACGGCGGTGTGCATGCCCGGAGATTGCGCCGTGTATTCCACGCCGAAGCCGGGATACGTTTTACCGGTCGCCGTTGTCACCGGCTGCTCGACCATCGGGAAGCTCAACGTCCGGTTCTCGCTCGCCGAATGAATCTCGCACGTGACCGCCAGCCCCGCCGGGCGGATTTCTTCCCGGCCGCCCAGCCGGGCGCGCAACGCGATCTTGTCGCCGAGAAACAACTGGTCGGTGTCGGCGAACAAATCGAGTTCGTACGGCTGCAACTCGCTCTCCGCCGGTTTGAGCCATTCAATCATTTGATTCCAAAACCGCGCGTAGCTCTCACTCTTGCCGGGTTCGAGTTGCCAGCGCCAGAGCGAATCCGTCAGCAACGCCGCCACTTTGCCCTGCCCAAACCGTTCGGTGACCACCACCGGATCGCCGCTCGTCGTCTCGACCAATGTCGCCGCGCCGGGCGCGAGTTCACAGCCCGGAAAGACCGACAACACCGGCGGTGCGGTTTCCCAGGCGGTGGACTCGGCGGCAAACGCCGGATGCGCCCGGCCTTCCGCCGTGAGCCGGACCGGGAAGCGACCCTGCCGGGCCGGCAACGCGGCTGGCCGATGCACCGGCAACAGTTTCGTCAGCGCCGTGGCGGCAAAACCGGCGTTGCCCCACGCCTTCGGTCCGCCCAGCAACACGAGACTGCCGCCGTCCTCGACAAATTTCACCAACGCGTTCGCCCGCGCTTCGCCGAGCGTTTCCGCGTCGAGATCGCCGAAGATTACGATCTTCACCTGCGTGAGTTGTTCGGGCGTGAGATCCGTCGTCATACCGCCGCGTTGGCCGACGGTCAGGAACTGGTGGTTCGGTCCTTGCAGGAACACCAGCGGCGCGATGGAGTGATTGGCTTCCAGCGCGCGGGTGAGAAATTTCGATTCAAACCGCGGTGTGCCCTCGACGTAGATCAGCCGGTTTTTCGTGTCCACCACCTGCACGGCAATGGCGTAGCTGTTGTCGTTGGTGATCACCTCGCCCGGCAACGGCGGGATGTGGACCGTGTACGTGAAACTGCCGACCGCCGGATGCTGAAGCTGAAACGCCACTTCGCGCGCCGCCCCATCGGCCGGCAACTGCGTCGGCAACTCCTGCAGCACCGATCCATTTTCCAGCAACTGCACCGTCAACGTCGCGCCTTTCGTCCCCTGCCCGGAAACGACCGCGGTCAGTTTGCTGTCCCAGCCCACCACCACCCGGCGCGGCGTATCCACTTTGGTCACGCGCACGTCGGGCGGAATTTCCTGTGCGGCGACCGTCGGCTCCAACCGCACCGCGAAGATCGGGTACGGCCATTCTTCTTTCGCCCAGGTCTCGTCCGGTTCGCGCGTGTCAATGCCGTCCGACAACAACACAATCCCGGCCAACGGCTGGCCCCGGTAACGCTCGATCACCGTCTTCAGCGCGTCGTGCAACCGGGTGCTCTTGCCGTCCGGCTTGAGTTTTTCAAGATCGGCGGGTGTGGACTTCGTGCCGACCTCGCCCGCGAACGCATAACCTTCGACGTCCGCCTTGCCGGCCAGATTCTTCCACCAGCGCGCCCCAAGCACCTCCTTCACCACCGACCACCGCGTCGGCACGCCTTCCTTCACCGACCGCTGCATACTGGCCGAATCATCCACCAGCACCGCCACCTTCGGTTTCAACACCGATTTCTCCGCGACCTTCGTGGACGGCCGGAGCAGACACCAACCGAGCAGGAGCAAGAAACCAATCCGCAACGCCAGCAACAACAAATCCGCCCCGCGCACCGACAAGTATCGCCAGAACCAAAACCCCGCCGCCGCCACGGCGGCCACGATTCCGGCAATGATCACCCAGGTGGCGGTCGCATGTTCGAAGGTGATGGCGGCGATCACGCCGGGAGACTATCAATCACCGGCAGAAGGTTCAATCTGAACCACCGGCCCGGATTTTCACAGGAGGTAACGGAGAGCCTTAACCACGGATGACGCGGATCACCCGGATATCATCAGTGGTTGCCGCCCATGACCCCTCGGCGTGTCGTCTGACTCCACTTTCGCGTCATCCGTCGTTCAAACACCGGAGCCGTTAACCGGGCTCACAGATTGATCGGGAACTCGGCGACGGCATCCAAGGTCGCCGTCACACCGGACCCGCTGAAGTGCAGCTTGTAGTACTCCGCCTTGCGGACGACAAACGTCAACGTCTGGCCGTGCGTGGCGTACCCGGCACTGATGTCCACCCGGAACCGGCCGCGGATGGTCGTCGGCGGATTGTTGGCGTCGGTCAACGCGTCCACCTGTCTAGCTAGGGGGCCCGCAGTAATGGCCACTTGAACTTGGCTAACTATCTACCATGTAACCACTTGTCAGCCTGAGTAACGCCACAGGACCGCGTGATTCACTACTTCAAATCACCGAAAAGCAGGTACAAATCGCCGATTTACATCTACTAATTCACGGATGTCCGCTTAACAGGCGATCACGTTTCTTGTAAGCCTTCATGATG